>NZ_JAQWXX010000002.1 GCF_029254265.1 Algoriphagus sp.
ACCTGTCAAAAATTCTTTAATCATTGACTCTCTCTCTGAAAGGCTTAAAGAACCGCCTGTTCTTGTTTTTTCTCTACTCATAGTTTACGGTTTACGTAAACTCATTCTAGGACAAGTCATACCCTGAACCCCAATTGGATGGGCAGGGATAAGTTTTGTGAGCTTTTTCTCGAGCTGGGCTACGGTGTTAAGCGGGTCAGAAACTACCATCGGACCACTTATAGCGGAGACTTATATTATCCCAATCTAATTGAAGGAATGAGTGTCAACAGGCCTTTCCAAGTGATTCAGAGTGATATCACTTACTTCCACCTTAACGGGGAGCATTATTATCTAGTATTTATCATTGATGTCTACACCCGGTTGATTGTAGGATACGCAGTGAGCGACCATATGCGCACTGAAGCGAATATCAGCGCATTGAAGATGGCTTTTCAGATAATGAACGGTCAACCTTGGAGTACTATTCATCATTCAGATCGGGGATCTCAGTATGGAAGTCATGCCTATACAGAGTTGTTGACCAAACAAAGTATTCACATCAGTATGGGATTAGTTGCCTGGGAAAACCCCTATGCAGAACGGGTCAATGGAATCATCAAAAATGAATACCTGAAACTGTGGGTGATCCGCGACTTCAAAGATCTGAAGAGAAAAGTGACAAAAGCGGTCAACCATTACAATGAAAACCGACTCCATCGGGCTTTTAAAATGGACTATACCCCAATGGAGTTTTACAAAAAACTAATAGATTTACCTACCCAAGAAAGACCGACGGTGAATATTTATACCGAAGGAAGACAAAACTTCCAAGAGGCATCGAGCCCCTTGGAAGTTTACCCAAGAGAAGAACCTCTGGCTCATAATTGCCCGATGGAATTAAATAAATGTTGAACCAAACGGTCAACGCTATTCAGGGAAGTACAAACCTCCAACCTCCCACTTCCCACTTCCGACCTCCCACTTTCCTGCTAAATCTGCAAAAACTGACTTAAACTGCACATTGAGTTGATGAAAAACTGATTTAAATACAGATTTGACCATGTTTTACTTAAACCAATGTAAAAAATGGCAAAACAAACAAGTGTGTTAACCTTAGAGGGAAGAGTTGGAAGACTTTCCTTCTATAAAACAAAGGACGGCTATTTGGCCAGGGAAAAAGGTGGGGTTTCAAGATCTCGAATTCAGAATGATCCCCGATTTGCGAGGACTCGGGAGAATATCCGAGAGTTTACCGATAATGCGAAATCCTCCAAATTATTCAGGGATGCCCTAAGACCGGTAATCTCCAAAATAGGAGATAAGCGACTGAGTCAAAGAGTCACCCAGACTATGATGCAGGTTCTCAAAGCAGATGAAAGTAATGTTCGGGGGGATCGAAGAGTTAAGGACGGAGATTGGACACTCTTGAATGGTAAGGAGCTAAACGCCCTGTCTTCACTTGGAAGTACACTGTTCTTTGAACTGATTTATGTGGATTCTCCAGCCTCTTGGTTGGTGAGGATTCCGAATTTCTCTCCTCAGGACTTTGTCGCCCTTCCATCGGGCGCTACCCATATGAGACTCAGCGCAACCGGGGTAGGTTTGGATTTTGATACTGAATCCAGATCAGTGCAAGTGGCCACATCAGCGCTTCTTTCTGTAATCGAACCTGCATTAACCTTCGATTTGGTGGTTGACAAAACGCAGTTGCAGGGTACACATTGGGCTTTTGTCTTGAGTGTGGAGTTTGTACAACTGGTGAATACCGTGGAGTATTCTATCAATAATGGAGCTCACAATGCTGCAAAAATTGTAGCAGTACAAAAATCCTAAGTATGAGGCTCCATTTAATCAGAAGATATAAGCCCGGGGAAACGATCGGTAGGTTAGTGCTAGGCACAAAACTTATTTGTATTGTTCGCGAAGCTCCTAAAGAATGCTTTAATGGAGCTTATTCATGCTTGTCGGAGGGTCTTTATTCCTTAATGCCAATCCATACTGAAGACAAAGGGTGGATGATTAGTCTAGGTACAAAGGGCTTGATCCTCCCGAAATCGGCAGAACTAAACCCGGGCAGCAATGAGCTTATTCCTTTCAGTTGCTTTAATGAAGCGAAGGTGCCAATGTTTTCAAGATTGGCCTTCTCCAAATTGTTTGAGCGATTGGAGCTGGAATGGGCAAATGACTCAGTCGTTGAATTGCTGATTTCCGGGATCCCTGTTCCCTACAGCTTAGCTAAATGCAGGAGTCGATCACGGTGCTGACGGTTTTGGGAGTGGTGATATCCTTATTGCTCTCCATTATTGCCTATTTCCTGAAATACCTGTTTCAGGATTTTAGGGGAATGCAAAAAGATTTCCTTGAAATGAAAACCCGGCAAACTTTGCATCAGGGTGAATTGAAAAGGATTTCTGAGGTACTGCAATTGATGAAAAAGCAGTTGGGCAAGAGGTCAATTCCTCTCTAACCTATATGATTATCCGATTTCTTACCAGTAGCTTGATTTAAGGGCCTAAATCCCGATTGATTTCAGTTTTAGCAAACTTCGGTCTTCGGTCTTCCAGCCTAAAAATCAAATTTCCCTACTGTTGTAATTGCGGATATACATATTAATCTATTTCACTTCTAAAAATCAAAAAAATAAGCCGCATGAATATATTGAATGAAATAAAAAATCGAGCCATGGCACCTACGCCTCCATTCTTTCAGCTATTGAAGCGGATTGGTTTGGTCGTAGCAGCAGTGGGAACAGCAGTATTAACGGCACCGGGAACTGTACCAGTCATTTTGCTGACTTGGGCAGGCCATGCCATAACTGCCGGAACTATTTTGGTGACTATCTCTCAGTTGACTGTTGAAGAGAGTCTTCCAGAGTAACGCTGAAAAACAATAATCTAAAATAATATCTGATTAATTGAGAGGCTAGGATTCTGTCCTAGCTTCTTTTTTTTGATGGGGAGAATAGAGAATGAAAGAATAGAAATTAGTAAATCAGTAAGTCAGTAAATAAGTATATCTGTAAATCGGTAAAAAAGTATGGGAAGGGGGGGCGATTTATAATTCTTGATTTAAAAAATAAGGGAAGTTTTTTTAATTAGGAGCTATAATATAATTTTTTAAGCATTCTTGATAAGGATCAAAAAGTCATTTAAATGCAGTACCATTATTAATAACTTCAACTGGTTAATTGAACTAATAAGGCTAGTGCATTTTTATTAAATGATGGGGATTCCCTTACCTAGGAACTAGATCCTGATAAACCTTTTCCAATTCGGCTACCATTTTTTTCATACTAAATTCCTTAATCACCCGATCTCGGGCAGCTAGCTTCATTGCTTTCAATTCTTCTGGATTCTGGATCAATTGTATGCAATAATTTGCGAGCTCACTCCAATCTTCAATCGCTGTAAGAAACCCTTCATTTCCCTGAGTAATCACTTCTCCAATTCCTCCTGCACGAGTAGCAACCACTGCTATTTCGCATGACATAGCTTCCAACATGGCTATGGGTAAGCCTTCAAATTCAGAGCTGCTGAGATAGATATCCATAATGGAAAGGTAGGGGATCACATTTTTTTGAACTCCCACCCAGTGGAAATTTGAAGATTTTCCTGAATCCTGAATTTGTTTTAGAATACGCTCTCTCCACTCTCCGTCACCTACCAAAACAAAATGTGCTTCTGGACAGGTCTTTAAAATTTCTAAAGCAATTTCCACCCATAGCCAGAGTCGTTTTTGTGAGCGAAAGACCGCCACTTTACCGATTACTTTGGCTTCTTCAGGAATTCCTAATTGGGATTTGAGCGAACTAGAGACTTGAAGATTTGGAGCCCCGATAGCTGTCGTGGGAGATTCCCGATAACTATCGTGACCATTCTCTATCTTCTCATTCTCAATTCTCTCACTCTCTAATCTCTCATTCTCAATTCTCCTAAAAATCTCAGTATTCACTCCATTCTGAATTACTTTTAGCTTCATCCTACCTCCTCTTGCATAAGGGGACCAAATGGAGTTGAGCCGCATAGAAAGTGCTACTTCATTGGATACAGCTATTACCACATCCTGCTTTTTAAAACTAACTCGATTGCCCCAATAGGACACCTTATTGTATCGGTCCCAAGTATTATGTTCAGTATAGACAATTGGAGTTTTCAGCGTATTACCAACGGATCGAGCAAGAATTCCTGCCCAAGGAAGATGTGCATGGATTAAGTCAAACTTATGTGCTTGAACAAATTCCCTGACCTTTCGAACTTGAAGGAATAAGCCCAGATTTCCGGAGGGGAAAAGATGAACCTGAATCCCAGCCCGCTCAAATTCATCTACGATATTATTTTCTTGATGATAAAAATAAAGG
This sequence comes from Algoriphagus sp., assembly GCF_029254265.1. Taxonomy (GTDB): domain Bacteria; phylum Bacteroidota; class Bacteroidia; order Cytophagales; family Cyclobacteriaceae; genus Algoriphagus. The sequence goes on from NZ_JAQWXX010000002.1 coordinate 4,340, forward strand.
CAATGGAATTCAAATCGATTTTGATCGTGTACCAACGCCGTCTCCGGAATTAGTTTTTCCGCACCACCCCGCCCAAGACTTTTAATCAGATGAAGTACTTTTATTTTATTTTTAGCAATGGGGTCTGTCATCAATTGGGTATTTCTTGCTTTTTAAATCAGCAATTCTTGTTCATATCTAGTTTGAAATAGAGGCAAAAGTAACCGAAGTTAATCAGGTAATCTCATCATTTCACCTATTTGGCCCATATTCATACTTTGCATTCCCCATTTTTCATTAAGCCGGCGGTAATGAATTAAAATGGTTTTAAGCTCTGATAATGCACCCTTCGGATCTGTACCGAAGTTATGAGGATGCCACCATAAATGATAGACTTCATTCTTTCTGGCAGCAGTACTCATTTCATTTTTTACTCGGCTTAGCCTGACAGAATTAAATAAAACATTGGATTTGGAATAAGGTCTAAGGATTCGAGAAGCTGGAATTAGGAGGGGTTCATTTCCGAGTTTGACTAACTCCTCTTTTTGGAAAGAGGTCCTCTTAGCAATAGGGAAAAAGCAATCCGCAGACCGAAACCATTTCTTGCTTAAGTCTTCATGTTGGGTTTCTTGCCAAAACCAGTTTTTGGGATTGCTCCGTACCTGAGTATAACCTTCCTCCAGACAAATCGGCAGGTAAAGTTCATTGACATGATTTCTGGGAAAAACCAGCGAGTTCATTTTTACTCCAAATTTTTCTTGGGCAATTTTTTGGGTCGCACGTAAATCTTCCCGAAACTGTGCAGGGCTTTGTCCCCTCATCAAGGTATAATAGTGTGCGAATGTGTGCGAACCTAATTCCTGAAGAGGGGTGTCAAGAACTTTTTTAATCAATTCTGGTGCAAAATGAACTTCAGGTCGTATCCCATTTGCTTTAGTCCATTCGTATGCAGAGAGGCTTTTATCGCGATAGCTTGGAAGATTTGCAGGGGAGTATGACCTCCATTCTTCCTCATTCTCTGCAAATAGCATCCCAACCGTAGCCCAGGTAACTGCAATCTGATTTTCCGCGAACAGATCAAGCATTTCTGGTATTAGTGCTCTGGTGTTTGAAAAGTAATCTTTACTATACTTCGTGCCCACTTTGTCAAAAATCCCCCAAAGGAGTTCAAAGTCGAGACTTATTGTGAAAATAGCTTGAGACATGTTAGGGATTTGGTAATTAGTAAATCGGTATTCGGTAAATGGGTAATTAGTAAATTGGTAATCAGTTAATCAGTAATCAGTAAACTGTGAATCAATGAATCAGTATAAGACATGATTTGGTATGCATGGGTTATCGGTCGTCCGACATCCGTCTAGAAAAGCAAAGAAAATAAGGCTACAGTTAGCATTGCTGATAATCATGTAGATTTATTTAATTCAATTTTCGAGCTTTATTCTTTTGATCTTTTATTTAAGTAATTAATATATCCATTTATCAATCTCATGGCTTCCTGTACTTGGGGTACCAATTTTTCACACAATTCTTTTGAACAATATCCTTCCTCTTCTGCAATAAGAATATGATCAATAAGTTCAGCGCAGGATCCTCTTGCCTGATAGCAATATTTGACTTGATCTTTATAATGAAATTTTCCCCAGCCTTCAGCTAAATTATTGGTAGTAGACCTTGAAGCGCGAATAATTTGATCAGTGAGTTTATACTTTTCATCAGCAGGAAGTTTTGAAATTAATTCAAGCTTTAAAACGATCCTCAAATCTCTACATTTCTTCCAACACTCGAGCGTCCTAAAATCTGAAAGTTCAGCCATAAAATCATTTTCTGAGTTAAATCCTCCCGAAACTCGATTACGAAATAAAATCAACCAATCTCCTAATCAACTAATTTACTGATAACTAATTTACTGATCAACCAATCTCCTAATCAACTAATTTACTGATCACTGACTTACTGATCACTGACTTACTGATCAACCAATTTACTGATCACTGACTTACTGATCAACCAATCTCCTGATCACTAATTTACTAATTTTCCAATCAACCAATTTACCAATCAACTAATCAACTAAACCATCACTTCCCCACCAATTCCGCCTCCGCGATACGGCTTCTTTCTTCTTCTACAATTCGATTGAATATTTCCCCTCGTTTTTTGATTCGGTTTTGTTTTTCCCAATCCATAAATGCAATAATCACAAAAAGCATAAAATACATGATTTGAGATTTTTGGCGTATGATGATTCCCAAGTTTGACATCACGAAGGTCATGGAAATGGAAATAGAGATAAAAACTACTCCTGACATTTTCACCATTGCAGGTGCAACCTTAATGTAATCGATAAAACTTTTCTTTAAAATTTTGCTAAACATGTAGATGTATAGTGCATTTTCAAATGAAATGGCGATGCCAAGGACATTTGGAGAATCAATGAATAAGGGTCTGAACCAAAAGGTAAATAACTTCATCGGAAGACTATAGGATGACATATCTACCCCAGATCCAGCAGATTGTAGCCTTTGAGCATTTAGGCCAGTCTCCTCCTCAAAACTTTCAATTACATTATTCGGGTCATATCCAAGAAAAGTCAATAGATCCTCATATACAAAAATGCTCATGGCTATGGCCCCAATTGCAACAAGGTACTTCTGATATGCAGGTACTTTTTCTTTCCCTAAAACAAATCCAACGCCCATTCCTATCAGAATTGCAAATAAAATATGTGGTCGAATCATATAACATATAAAACCACCTAAGAGTATATAAGGTATTCTTTTTCCCGGCCAAGATAGCCCATAAGTTAATATGGCTATTCCTGCAAAAATATAGGCTCCTTTGCCCAAGGATGCCGTCCAGAAGTGCATATTTGGCAAAAACATAAAAATGGTGATCGCATCCCAACCCTCAAATTTTGGATTGAATCGAAGGTTTTCTTTGAAAAAGCAATAGAAATAGACGAAACCCCAGAATCCTACCCAAGAGCTGAAAAACATCATCATATCATAGTTGAACCCCAGCCATGTGGCAAAGGGATAATTCACCCATTCGATAAAAAGCGTGCCCGGCTCAAAGGCATCCATCCAATTCCTGTAATATCTATGGCTATTAAAATAATTAACAGAATCAGATCTATTTAATTGGGCATAAGTCCAGTAAACCAAACCAAAAAACATATGGTACCAGAACATCTGGTTTAGCAGACCTGCCTTGATCCATTTATGCTCTTTTTGGAGATTAGAGAGGATGGGTTGGCTGAGACCAAAAAGAACAAATATAAGAATGACTGCTCCGAGCAAGGGAATCGAATTTTTCTCTAAAGATATTCAAGTGCATTGGGAATCCCAATTAATAGATTTCACTCATTGAGTAAATCTATAAAACCATTGCAATGACGACTAGATTTCTTCACCTGTCCCGTCATTGCGAGGGAGGAACGACTGAAGCAATCTGTTAGCCCTTACCGTCATTGCCAGGAAATAATCGACTCATTTAATTATATGTTGACTTTCATTTCCGAAGCAATCTGTTTGCTAATTACTCCAATCAAAAGATTGCTTCGGGTTTGCTTATTCCATTATTCCCGAATGTTTGATTAAAACCCTCGCAATGACGAGTTAAAAAGATTGCTTCACCTGTCCCGTCATTGCGAGGGAGGAACGACTGCAGCAATCTGTTAGCCCTTACCGTCATTGCGAGGAAATAATTGACTCATTGAATTATATGTTGACTTTCATTTTCGAAGCAATCTGTTAGCTTTCTACTCCTTGTCAAAAAGATTGCTTTGACTTTGAATTATCCTAAAAAAAGGAAGTTTTGTTCTAAAGTCTCGCAATGACGATTAACCCCTCGCAATGACGAATAACCCCTTCGAAATGAAGAATTAAAAAATCAAAAAACCTCCAAATCCCCTAAGCTCCAATTCCAATTCTGATCCAAGGGATTAAATAAGGGATTAACCTGCCGAAGGGTTACAATAGGCCCCATCGGAATAATTGGTAAAATCCCCAAATCCAATATTTTTTGATTGGCATATTTCAAACCTGAATAGGAAGTAAATCTGGCAGCAGCCAATTTTTCAGCATCTTTCAACTTTTTCCTGACTTCATTTTTTTCCTTTTTTGATAACTCTCTACAGGTAAAGAAATCTGCGATTCTCAACTCCCTGCCCATTTTACCTTCTTTGATTCGGTAGAATAATACATAAGACTCCCCATCAGAAATAAAATGATAGGGGAATAGCGGGCAATCCCTATACCTCCAAGCTAGATATCCTGGCAAAAGATGAGTATTCAATCCTGCAAGTGCGAGTTTTTCCTGTTCTATTTTATCGACAATGTTTTTGATTTTGCTCCAGGACTCTGGATTGATAGGAAGATTATTTTTTCCTTGACTGAAATGGAAATTGAGTTTCAAAGGCAGTTTACCCCACTTTTCCCAGCCCATTTTTAGGTAACCCGGAAGGCTGTCAGCATTGGGAGTGTTGTAGATAAAATCTATGCCTTCCTTTTCCATTTCCCCAATCAGATTCAGCGTCAATTTTTTAAAAATTCCCTGACCTTGGTAATCCGGGTGCACGGCCGTATCTACAGCCCTGCAGGCTTTTTTGATTATGCCATCTAAGGATAACTCCCATCGTAAAAAAGCTCGAATTCCAATCAGCTTTCCATCTGATTCAGCGACAATGACAGGAGAGGGCCCAAAAGGATTATTTTGATGCTTCCATCTCCATAGCGCCTCCGACTTGGGGATCAGAGATTCTCCCAAAGAAACTTTGAGCAGTTCAATGATTTGAGGAATATCGGATTCAGTGGCAACTCGAATAAGCATTTAAAGAGATTTTGTCGGTTTAGGTAGAAATACAATTGAAATATAATGGAAATACTATAGAAATAAGATGGAAATACTCCATCGCTTCGCTCGGAGAAATAAAGTGGAAATACGATAGAAATACTCCATCGCTTCGCTTGGAGAAATAGGATGGAAGGAACTACCACGAATTTAGTGGAGGCGGCTTGGGGGTTTTTGGATAAAATAGCAAAAAAACATTTTTTGGAACATTTTAGGAATACATCGCGGTAAATCTCTTCTACATCTTGTGATCACCCTATTATGAAAAAAAAATAACTCAGCGAAGCCTTTATGTTCTTCGTGATGGAAAAAATCCGTTTCCATCCTCCCGCACACACCTTCCTTTCCCAAAGGTAAATCCTGCGCGGGAGTACAATCAATCTATTTCTCTCAACCCCGGGTTTCGTACCTCACCCGGGGCTACTAATATTTGACCACTCTGTGGTCATTCTCAACTTTATCATTTGGAGCTATAATCAAATTTCACTCTTTAAAATCGCTGTATTGGAGAATAATTTTTAGCCCTATAAAAAACATAATGCCACTAAATTAAGGGTAGAAGCGACTAGAAATGAGATGGAAATACATCTGAAATACGGTGGAAATATATTTCGCCGCAGGCGTATTTCAGCAAAGCTCTATTTCGCGCAGCGTATTTCGTTGAAGACTTATTTCATCACAGGCCTATTTCAGCAAAGCTCTATTTCGCGCAGCATATCTTGCCGCAGGCGTATTTCTGCGAAGCAGTATTTCGCTAACCGAATTTCGTTGAAGACTTATTTCACCGCAGGCGTATTTCAGGAAAGCTCTATTTCGCGAAGCGTATTTCGTTGAAAACTTATTTCACCGAAGGTATATTACTTAGAATCATATAAAGAGAAGCTTAAAAAGTATTTTCTATCTTTGGCTATCTTTTTCCTTAAAGAAAAGTATGAGAAAAACCCTTTATTTTGCATTACTGCTCTTATTGTCAGTAAGTTGCATCAGTAATAAGCGTATCACCTATCTCCAAAATCTTCCGGATAATACACCTATTGATCTGGATGAATTTATTCCCTTTGCAACAGTTGATTATCAGTACGTCCTTCAGCCATTTGATATAGTGGAAATTGATTTTGCATCTTCAGATGCAGAATTGATCGAAGCCTTTTCTTTTCAGAATTCTCAAAGTGCAGGTGGAGGAATGGGAATGGGCGGCGGTGGAGGTGGTGGAGGAGGTTCTGATCCCCTTTATTTCCGAGGTTACAGTATTGATCAGGAGGGAAATGTGGAAGTGCCTAAGCTGGGGAAAATCAAGATCGCAGGACTGACGGAAGAAGAAGCCAAAGTAAAGGTGGAAACGGAGATCAATAAATTTTTCAAAGAGGAAATCTATGTCAAACTGAGAATGGCGGGGATTCGATATACTACCCTGGGTGAGTTTAATCGAGTTGGAGTTCAGGTTATTTTCAAGAATAGAGCCACCATTTTTGATGCCTTGGCAAATTCGGGGGAGACCACACTCTTAGGAAAGAAGAACAAGCTATTTATAATCAGACAATATGATGGGGGAAGCAAAATACACCAGATCAATTTAAATGACAGAGCTCTTTTGGCCAGCCCCTATTATTTTATCCAACCCAACGATATCTTGTATATGGAGCCAATGAAAATCAGACAAATTGGTACAGCAGATAATTTAACTGCTTCTTTGGCCTTGTTTGCTGGACTTTTGGCTTCTACTTTGTTGATGATTAATTTGGTCACAGGGAATTAAACTATGGAGAAATTAGATCTCAGCCAGTTAGATAATGAGGAGAAAGCACTCGAGATTAGGTATGTAGTAGCAAAATACATTCGCTATTGGCCTTGGTATGTGGTATTTATTTTTCTTTTTGTCTTTGCCACTTTTATGTTTCACCGCTATACTGTGGATGAGTATGAGGTGAGCGGATCCATGCTGATCAAAACGAATACTTCTCCGGAATCAAAAATTCTGGATAGATCCAATATTTTTTCCTCTGGTCTCAATCTGGAAAATGACATTCTCCGAATCAAGTCCAAGGCCCTGGCTCAGGAAGCGCTTTCCAAAGTGCATTTTGATGTAGAATACTACGCCAAAACTACGATTAAGGCTATAGAACTTTATGATCGCTCTCCGATTCGGATTGATGTGGATTGGTCACATATACAGGTAACCGATTTGCCATTGGAATTACAGATTTTATCGGAAACTAATTTCCGAATTCTGCCGGAGGAATCCGGAATGATGGATTTCAACTCTGCTATGGCCGCAGGGGATGATGCATTGTACGATAAGACCTATACCTTCGGGGATCCAATAGAAACAGGCAGATCCAAGTTTACAGTATTCCTTGTCAATCCCGCAAGAACCAATGAATCCATAGTTTTTAAACTGATAAATCCGGCCACTTTGGAGGATATTTATACAAAGGCTATACAGGTTACCCTTCAGAATGAATATAGCTCTGTACTTCGTCTGACCACAACCAGCAAAGTGGTGGAGAAAGGAAGAGATTACATTAACAGTCTGATGGAAGCTTACATAGGTTATGACCTGAGAGAGAAGAATAGAACTCAGGAGAATACACTGGCTTTTATCGAGGAGCAATTGGGTTTTTTACAGGATTCCCTGCAGGAGAAGGAGCGGGAACTACAGGATTTCAAAGTCGAGAATAAGTTGCTCGATGTTTCTGCAGAATTCTCCAATATTCTGGGCAAGATGAATACACTGGATGAGATGAATGCTGAGATTGACTATCAGCTGGAATATTTCAACCAGATTAAGAATTACATGGAGCAAAAGAGCAAGGATTTTTCCCAAGTAATTGCTCCTTCTATTATTGGTGTACCTGATCCGCTTTTGAATGGCTCTATCCAAACCTTGGTAACCCTCTCTCAGGATAGAAGAAGATTATTGGCTACTGTCAATGAAAACCATCCGGAAGTGTTGAAGATTGACGTTCAAATGGAGAAAATTCAGGATGTTCTTTTTGAAAACGTATTAAATCTGATCTCAAATACTGAGAAAAAGAAACGTAGTATTCAGGCAGAAATCGAGGTTTATGATGCTGAATTTTCGACTTTGCCGGAATCAGAATCTGAATACACGGGGATTTTTAGAGAATTTAAATTAAGAGAGTCCCTATTTACTTATTTACTTGAAAAGCGTGCGGAAGCAGGAATTGCCAGGGCTTCCAATGTATCGGATAATACCATCCTGGATTATGCAAAAAGGGGTACGCTGGTATTTCCTAAAAAACAGCAGAATTACGGTTTAGCAATTGTTTTGGGATTTTTGCTTCCATTTGGCTTTATAATCCTGCGTGATATGTTTGATGATAGCATCAAAGATCAAAGGGATCTCAAGAAGCATTTTATGATTCCCCAATTGGGAATTGTTGGTTACAGCGAAAAAGACACCAATATGGTGGTGCTTCAGCATCCAAAATCCGCTGTGGCGGAATCATTTAGATCCCTCCGTTCCGCGATTACCTATTTGGCTTCGGGAAAGAATACCAAAAAAATCTTGGTTACCTCATCCGTATCAGGTGAAGGCAAAACCTTTACTTCACTGAATTTGGCATCTGCCATGGCATTGGGTTCGAAGAAAACAGTAGTAGTTGGAGGAGATTTGAGAAGACCTAAATTGGCCTCTTATTTTGGAGAGTCTGATAGAGTAGGACTTTCTACCTTTTTGATTGGTAAGGTGGAGGCAGAAAAGATTGTTTTACCTACAGATCATGAAAACCTATGGTATGTGCCTTCAGGTGTCATCCCTCCAAATCCTGCGGAATTGCTTCAGACTCCAAAATTGACTGAGTTTTTAACCTATCTTGAGTCTAGGTTTGATGTAATTGTTTTTGATACACCACCTATGGGACTGGTATCTGAGACTATTGATTTGATGCGATTATTTGATATTAATCTCTATGTAGTTCGCCAGAATTATACCGTAAAGGATCACCTGGTGATGATCAATGACCTTTTTAACAACAAGCAGGTCAAAAATGTCTATGGGGTATTCAATGGAATTATCAATTCAGGATACCATTATGAAGGCTACAATTATGGTTATGGAAATACCTATCTGTATTCTCAGAATAATAAGTATATGTACAATTACTATGGAGATGACCTGGATACCAAAAAGAAAAAGCTAAAGAAGAAATCATTGAATTTTAGACAGAAGCTTAAAAAGTTATTCAAAACCCGCTAGTTGCCTAGATAGTAAAATACCCTGTTTCAATGATTATGATGATCCCTAATAATGCCTTTTACTTTACTTTGGAAGACCGAAGACCAGAGAAGGCCTAATTCGGGTTTTACCATAATTTTCTAAGCTTTAAATCAATCTACGGTCATAAAAGTTGATATACATTAAAGATTATTCTTAATTGATGAAAAAAATCGCCTTGATTCCGGCCCGATATGCATCTACCAGACTTCCTGCCAAATTGGTTCAGGATCTGGGTGGGAAATCCGTGATTCAACGTACTTATTTGAGTACCCTGGCAACAGGAGTTTTTGATGAAGTCTGGGTGGTGACTGATCATGAAACCATTCAGACTCAAATTCAGGACTTGGGAGGGAATGTTTTTTTTAGCCAAAAGGCGCATGAAAGCGGTTCTGATCGTATAGCGGAGGCACTTTCAAAGATTGAAGGGGAATTGGTTGTAAATGTGCAGGGCGATGAACCCAATCAGGACACCAAGGCATTGACTGACCTGGTGCATGCTTTTCAAGATGAATCTGTATCTGTGGCAACACTAATGACTAGGATTTCTGCTGAAGAAGCCCAAAACCCCAACTTCGTAAAAGTGGTAACTGATCAGGCAGGAAATGCGCTCTATTTCTCCAGAGCAATGATTCCTTATAACAGGGATGGCTTGCCTGATGTGTATTATTGGAAGCATATTGGAGTTTATGCTTACCGTCGGGAAGCGCTATTGGCTTTCACCCAACTTGAAAAAAGTTCTTTGGAAAGAATCGAGATGCTGGAGCAATTACGATTACTGGACAATGGCTATAAAATCAGAATGGTGGAGACTGATCATTTACCAATTGCGATCGATACCGCAGAGGATTTAGCCAACGCAAGGACTAAAATCCCGAAAATCAGTTAGTGCAATAAACAAACTGTTTTAAACCAATTTGGTTGAATGTGCACAAAACAAATTGCCAAAGTGTTTATCAAATTGATAATTATCGATTTCAAGATCAGTCAAGCAACCTAATTTGGTTAACTTTGCGATCTTAATTGAAAAAAAGAATCCTATATGCCGAAATTTCTGAAAGGTCTTACAATTGCTTTTTTGGCAATCGCCGCCTTTAGCTGTGTTTCAAACGAAAAGATTATATATCTACAGAATCTGGAAGGAAATGAGTCCATTCCTGAGGGGCAGTTGATTTCCTACGAAATTCCTGAATATAAACTTCAGTACAATGATATCATCGATGTGAACGTTCAGACCATTGATGATCTGATTGAAGGAGGTTTTAACAGTAAGAATATACCTGGAGGCAATCAGCAAATGCAGGTGGCTGGGCAATCCGGAGGAGATATCTACTATATGACCGGATACACAGTCAATGATCAAGGTAATATCCGATTGCCTATTGTAGGTGAAGTGCAGGTGAAAGATAAGACCATTGAAGAGGCTAGGATAGAAATTGAAAAGAAACTCAGAACTTTGGTTGTATCTGAACTTTATGTCAAAGTGAAGCTTGGAGGAATTCGATACTCAGCATTAGGGGAATTTAGACGCCCTGGTAAATTTGTAGTGCTGCAAGATAGAATGACCATTTTTGAAGCCATTGCAAATGCTGGAGATTTAACTCCTGTTGCCAAAAGAGATGAAATCCTTTTGATCAGACAATATCCTGAAGGTACCAGATTACATAAAATAGACCTCTTGGATAGAGGTATGATAGAATCTCCCTTTTATTTTATTCAGCCCAATGACCAGATTTATGCTGAGCCGATGAAAGTTCGTGAAATCGGAGCAGGTGAGAATGCAGCCCAATCTATTTCCCTTGTGATCTCAGCAGTAACAGCATTAGCATTGATCTTGAATTTATTGAAGTAATTATTTATGTATCCCAATTCCACAAATCAACCAAACCCTCAAACTCCATTTATGCCTCAAAAGGAGGATGAAATTGATTTGAAAGTACTTTTATTCAATTATTTACAATATTGGCCCATCATTGCGACCTGCATGTTTTTGGGTATAGCGTCCGCTTTTATTTTTAATAAATATGCTACCAATATTTATAAGGTAGAGTCAACAGTCTTGGTTGTGGATGATAAGCCAAGCCTTGGTACGGATCTATTTGAATCCAGTGGATTGGGAATGCTCCAGGGGAAAAGTAATATTGAAAATGAGATAGGGATTCTTAAGTCATTTTCTTTGGCTGAGGAATCTGTTAGTGAGCTAAACTTAAATGTACAGTACTTTGCAGAAGGCTTTTTTAAGACCTCTCAGATTTATTTAAATACCCCTGTTCTTGTTACAGTAGATTGGGATCAGCCACAGTTGGTGGGAGGGATGTTTAGGATTGAGGTCCTAAATGAAGATTCTTTTGAGATAGAAATTCTAAGTGATGAGTTTAGAGTTTTTAACCCTGCAGACCCTTATTACAAAACAATTCCTGAAAATGAGGTTATCCTTAAGAAATCCATTTATTCCTTTGGGGAATTGATTGAAGGGGAGAATTATGCTTTTACTGTGAATCAGGTATCTGCTCTTCCTGAAGATGTGCTTCTTTTTAATTTTGTGGATACACCTTCTTTGGCGCTGAAGTTTAAAACTGATCTAGCTGTCGCTCCGATCAATAAACAGGCATCGATATTATCCTTAAGTCTGGAGACTCCGGTTCGGAAGCTAGGTGAGAATTACATCAATAAAATGATGGAGATGTATCTTGACAGAGAGCTGAAAGAGAAAAACAGAGCCTCTGAAAGTACCATTCGATTTATAGAAGAGCAACTTACCGGCATCTCTGATTCACTTCGCTTTTCTGAGAACAAGCTTCAGGAATATAGAACAGAAAATAGGGTTTTCAATCTTTCTGAGGAGGGTTCTGTAATTTTTCAGCGATTGCAGGAATTAGAAAAAGAAAGAGGGCAGACTGAAATCAATCTGAAGTATTATCAAACCCTACGGACTTACTTAGCAAATAATCAAAATATGGAGCTTGTTGCACCCTCAATAATAGGGGTAACAGATCCACTGTTGAATTCACTGGTAGAATCTCTCAGTACACTTCAGGCAGATCAGAACAGGCTTAAATCAAATTTCTCGGATCAGGCGCCTGCGGTTAAGGAGAATGCCACCCGTATCCAAAACACCAGAAACGCATTACAGGAGAATGTAAACTCTGCGATTCGAAATACAGAAAATGTTCTCGCTGATCTAAACAGTCAGATCAAAATGCTTGAGCAGGATGTGAATTCCCTGCCGGAAACCGAAAGAAAGCTATTGGGATTCCAGAGACAATTCTCTATCAATGAGAATATCTATGTGTATTTGCTGCAGAAAAAAGCTGAGGCTGAGATTACAAAAGCAGCCAATATGCCCAAAAACTCAATTCTTGACTATGCCAAAACAGGTCAGTTACCGGTTGCACCCAAGCGCAGCTTAAATCTCTTGATTGGTTTGATTCTTGGGCTGATCCTACCTATAGGTTTTATTACGGTTAAGGACTTTTTAAATACTAAAATCGAGGATCCAAAGGAATTGGAAAATCAGATCAAAGTGCCTTTAATCGGTATGATTGGGAGAAATACCTCAGAGGATGCAATTCCGGTTTTAAATAACCCAAGATCATCAGTTACGGAATCTTTCAGATCGCTCCGGGCGGATATGTCCTATCTCAGTCCAAATCGGGAAAATCTGGCAATACTTTTCACTTCCTCTATTTCCGGAGAAGGAAAAACCTTTGTTTCAATCAATGTCGCAGCAGTGTATGCTTTGATGGGCAAGAAAACCATTCTTATTGGACTAGACCTCAGAAAACCGAAAATTGCGGAGCACTTTGGCTTGGTCAATGATAAGGGAATGAGTACCTGTTTGAGTTCTAATACTTCTTGGAAAGAAGTAGTAAAATCATCGGGCCATAATCACTTAGACGTTATTCTTTCAGGTCCAATCCCTCCAAATCCAGCTGAATTATTGCTGCAGGATAAATTTGGTCAAATCCTTCGGGAAATTAAAGCCGAATATGATGTGGTGATTTTTGACTGTCCTCCTGTGGGCTTGGTTTCCGAAACTAAGGAGCTCTTTGCTTTTTCTGATATCAACTTCTTTGTCTTTAGACAAGGATATTCCATGAAAGGGAATACTCAGATTCTGAATAACCTGGTAGAAAAAGGAGGAGTATCCAAGATCTATGGTGTTCTCAATGATGTTCATATAGACAAGGGCTACGGCTATGGTTATGGTTATGGCTACGGTTATGGTTATGGAAATAATAGCTATGGTTACCATGAGGAAGTTCAGTTGCCTTGGTGGAAGCGTGCTTTGAAAAGAAGATGAGAGATGTGGGATGTTTGATGTCAGGTGTCAGATGTCAGGTGTCAGATGTCAGGTGTTAGATGTCAGATGTAAGACATGAGATGTAAGATGGATTTCCGTTTTATGGTTTTGCCTAATTTTTAATAGGGGATTCCGGGTTACTAAAGTTAGTGTAGCTCAATCTTTTAAAGTCTTTAGGAATTAAAAGATTTGAAAATTGTCTAAATGCTTGCCTTTTATAGAAGCTTCAAAGGAGCGATACAATTATAGCCCCAGGTTTTAACCTGGGGTTTTTTAATTAAATGGGATTTCCGCTCCCGCGAAGAATTTCAATTTGGAAAAGGGGTGTTGGTGCGGAGGCTGGAAATGGATCTTTTTTTGAAGACAAAAGCCAGACAGAAGTTTTTTTAAGTCAATCCTCATAAAAGCAAGGGAAAACAGATCATGCTTTCTAGCGGAACACAATCCCTAATTCATTTTTTGAGCTGAAACTCGATGATCTTCATGGCAGCTCCGAAGGAGCCTGACTATTCATGACCCTGTACAAACTGCAGGGTAAATGAATCATCACCTATCCTAAAACTCTAGATTTGAAAAATTGTCCCAATGCTGGCGCTTTACAGAAGCTCCAAAGGAGTGATACAATTATAGCCCCAGGTTTTAACCTGTGGGGTATAAGAATTAAACAGCATTTTCGCTCCCGCGCAGGATTTCAATTTGGAAAAGAGATGTTGGTGCGGGAGGCTGGAAACGGATCTTTTTTTGAAGACAAAAGCCAAGTTGAATTTTTTTTAAGTCAATCCTCATAAAAGCAAGGGAAAACAGATCATGCTTTCTAGCGGAACACAATCTCTAATTCATTTTTTGAGCCGAAACTCTAGGATCTTCATGGCAGCTCCGAAGGAGCCTGACTATTCATGACCCTGTACGAAGTGCAGGGTAAATGAATCATCATCTATCCTGAAGCCCTGAAAGGGCGAGACTACATTTTCATATTTTATCGTCACTTGATTTTCCTAGGTTTTAAACTGCTTTAGTACCTATCGTTATAATACCGATAATTATCGTTACCAATGTTATGAATTGTTTCAATCCTTTAGATTTTTTTAAAGGCAATTCAATTCCCAAAAACCAAATTTATATTTTAAAAAAAAATCCTGGGAACTATGCAGTATCCTTTAATATAGATTTTCTCCGACTACCTCGATTATTAACCACAGTTATACAAAAAATGATAACAGTTATTCATTTAATTGTATAATATAAAATAAAATATGTAGTTTGAACTACAATTCAATGTACAACTAATATCTAAAATTTAATGAATTGAAGGTTAACTAATTATGAAATTACTCAATTTTTTCAACAAAGCTTTGACAGGCTACAAGTCTAAATCGCATATTTTAAATGGTTTAAGGGTAGATTACCAATATGCGGGAAAGCCTGTTCTTTTTGATCCATTTGTTATGCTCAAAAATCTTGGGTTTCAATATCCCCAATCTAGGGTTTTAAATTCCAGTCCCAGTTTGAAGAAGGAACTGTCTGCCATGGAATGCCTTAATATAGAGGGTTTGATCCCATCGGTGATTTGTTCCATGGAAATCCCTATGGGTAAGCTTGAGGTCAAACGTTACGTTAAAAAATCAGGGGATAAACTTTGCAGCAACTATGTGTTTTTTCTTGAGGGAGAAAAATTTGCTCATTTTTCCCGGATTTATGATTATGGAGAGACCATTGGCTCTGTTCTTGGAACACAGGAGATCTCCGATCAATTGAAGGGGAAGGAAAATCCAAAAATTTTATGTTTTCACATGGCCCAGAATGAGAAGTTTTTAATCGAAAATTTTGGTCATAGCCATTTTTGGCATGTCTTGGATTGGCAGCTGTTCGATGCACTTCATTCTACAAACAACATAAATTTATAGTACAAACTACAAAAAATATGGTGTACAAATTCTAGAGAAATTGCTGAAAAACTAAGGTCTAATACTACTCGCCTCACTATATTTGTAATCTCAAAAGGGCTTAGATCTTTATAGAC
>NZ_JAQWXX010000005.1 GCF_029254265.1 Algoriphagus sp.
GCCTTTATGAGCAAAAAGAAGGCTTACCTAACCTGCGCAAAAGTTCGTCTGATTCATGCTTTTAGCAGGTATTTCATTTCTCATTATTCAAAAGATTGGAATTACGAATTTGGAAAACCTATCAATCAAGAAGATTTAATTGGTACCAATTTGACTTTTAGTCTTATTGTGATTCGAGGTTGGAGAAAAATGGGTTTTAAGGTTTCAAATGAGGATGTTGATCTGCTGATGAACTATTGGAAGTGGGTGGGAAAGCTGATGGGAATCGATACCAATTTTTGGCCGGATAATTCCAAAGAGGCTTTTGAACTGGAAAAACTAATCAGAAAGCGTCATTTGCGCCAATCAGATGCAGGGAACAGATTGATAACTGCCTTAGTCAATTATTACAAATCAACTATACCAGATCAATTAATCGCAGCTCAGGTAATCCCGATTCTAAATTTTTTCTTAGGAAAAGAAGCATCAAAAGCATTGAGTATTTATACTCCCCAACCGGTAAATGGAGAATTGCTGGGTTTGGTGTTCAAATTTAATGGGTGGAAAAACTATGGTTCGAATAAAAGCTATTCTCAAATCGCAAAGCAGTTTGAATTCAATCAAAAAGCAAGCTTTGGAAGAAAGCTAAGTATAAAACTCCCGGAGTTAAAGCGTTCGTAAACGAACACTTTTTTGTACGATTCAATTCATTCTTTTTTTGGCATTCCTTTAAATTAGCTTAAAAAGCCACTTTTTGACAAATGGCATCTTTTTCGTAATTCTACTGGCATGAAAGAAATCACCCGATGGATAAAGCAACTGCCTTTAGAATTGATATTCTGGATCGGAAGCCTTATTGCAATCTATTTCATCAATCCATATTCCGGAGATCATATGAGCCTTTGCCCATTAGATCAGTTGGGATTTGATTGGTGTCCTGGATGTGGATTGGGTCGTTCCATGAATCTACTTCTTAAAGGAGATTTTCAGGAATCCTGGTCGATGCATCCTTTGGCAATGTTCGCCTATTTGGTGATTTTCTCTCGAATTTGGACTTTAATAAACAACCTTAAAACAACACACAACTATGGCTAATGTATTGAGACATCTTCCAGAATTGGAAGGTATGGAACTTGGATATATCCAGGGACTGATGAAAAGCATGGACGAAGATCAGGCTTCTCTATTTGCTCAAGTATATCGTGCAAGAAGAAAAGACTCTCAAATGATTCTGATCTTGACATTACTTGGTTTCTTTGGATTCGCAGGTTTGCATCGATTCATCCTTGGACAGATTGGACTAGGAATCCTTTATATCCTCACTGTAGGTCTTTGTTTCATCGGTACGATCGTGGATTTGGTGAATTATAAAAGCCTTGCCTATGAATACAATATCAAGGTCGCACATGAGACTATGAATATGCTTAATGCTAACTACCCAGGTGAAACCAACTAATACCTGATTGAATACTTAACACCACCAACCAAAAGCCAGAAGAAATTCTGGCTTTTCTTTTTTGCACAGAAGAATGCATTACCAATCCTCTTCCTCGGGAGAAGATTTAATGACACCTACCAACGGTGTATTTTCGAAGACTTCCATTCCCTTCTCTGAAAAAATAACATGAATTTGATTCAATTTTTGATGCATCTTTTTTAAGGTCTCAAAATCAGGCTGCTGCACATGAAAGGGGATAGCCATTAGGTTTTCCTGATCTTTTGCAAAAGGCGGGGCAGGTTCACTAGAAAAAAAATATGGTAATAAGGTTTTAGCACAGCTGATACCCCACATATCGATTGGAAATTCATCAGAATAGTTATTCAATCGCTCACTTATTTCTTCAAAAAAACGGTCACTTTCTCCTAGTCTTAATCTCGAACCAGCTCTTGATTTTCCTTTGGTTTTCAAATATTTGATTTGACTTTTTCCTTGTTTTTGTCGAATCATGTAGGCCCTGAATACCTTGTGATCAATCATAACATCATTATGAAAATAGCCAGTGGAAGCAATTCCGGCTCGAATCATTACCAGTCCTAAATGGTGGTCATCCTTGGCTATTAGATTTCCTTCAGCATTAGGAAGCCGATTCCATGGAAGCATCACCTTGACCAGCCAATCCGTCGAATTCCAAAATTGAAGTTGGTGCTTGTCTGACAAATAATTCATTTCCAGATTCAATCCTTTCCCTTTTTGGATCAATTGAAAGTAAGATTCTAAACTAATCTTGGTCGGATTTGCGGAATTCATAATCAAGGAGAAGCAATTCAATTATATTTGTACAAATTAAACTTAAAATCAATGGAAGCCGAAATCGATCGATTAATAGCTAAAATGTCTGACCCTAACGAGAAAGAAGCCTATTTTTTCGCAGATAAAGTTGGGAAATTGGCTGATGAATCAGGTAGGGATCGATTGATCGAACTGGTAAAAGGAGATCAATGGGAGGTTGCGTATTTAGCTTGTCGAGCGCTTTCAAATTCAAGTTTTAATGAGGAATCCTTGGATGCAATTTTTGAAGCAATCAATGACAAAAAAAACAGGTCTCACCAAGGTGCTTTTGTTCAGGTTTTGGAATTGTTTGATTTAAGCCAGCGGTTTGTTGATATCTTCCGGGTTTATCTTTTTGGAAATTTCAAAGCCTCTACACTTGCCAAGGACTATTTAGATGAAGTGGAATTTGATATTTCCCCCCGCACGATAAGAAAAGCAGAAAAGCACTGGAATCACTACCTACATAATCCTGAAGATGAAGGAAGTCTTGCCATTAAAAGAATGGAAATCGAACCCATACTGTTGGAAATGAGAGAATTATTTTCTGAGGATTAGGCAACAAAATCAAAAATGTGCTGTTTAAATACTATGCGCAAAATTGATTTAGTCTCAATTCATGACCTTTTTTTTAAAGATTTTGGCTTTAAATTCATTGAATCCTTAATGCTTTTCGAAAAGGAATTTCCTCATGGAAAGCAGGTGATTTTTGTTCATTATACAGACTATTCAGATCAGAGTTTTTTGGAATACAACCTCGGAGTGAGGATTGATAAAGTAGAGATGATAATCCATAAGTTCCTGCCAACTTTAAAAGATTATGCGGAAAGGTCTATCACAATGATTCAAACGCTCAATAAAATTGGGAAGAAATTACCGAAGCGTTTTACAATTGAAAATGATTGGGAGTTGTCAGAAGCTATCATGAAGACTGAGTCCTTTTTTGTAACCGACGGGTTCAAGTGGTTGGATGAAATGATAAACCCTCTAAATCTTGAGCGTGCTTTCGTAGAACAAAGGAATAATTCCTTTAAAACCCAAAATTTTGTCTATAACGCATTTAGAGCAACAGCTCTTTGTAAAATTTATAATCCAAACGATTACCAGGAAGTGAGGAAAAGTTTTCTAACGCAAATCCAAGAAAAAGACATGACCCCATTTACCTTGGCTTCATTCTTACAATTTCTAGATTACCTAGATAACATGGATAATCTGGATTAATTCTGATTTTTTCGCTTAACACCCCTTACGGCCTCAGCTGAAATAGGATCATCTGGCCATTCATGCTTAGGATATCTCCTTTTCAGTTCTTTCTTTACTTCAAAATAACCATTGTTCCAAAAGCTCTTCAAATCCTGTGTGAGTTGTACAGGTTTATACCCCGGAGAAAGCATTTCGATCAGTAGTGGAATTTTACCATTATTTACCCTGGGGGTTTCCAGTAATCCAAAAAGCTCTTGTAGTCTAACCGAAAGGAGAGGAGCGTCACCGTCTGTTCTATATTCAATCTTAATTTCACTTCCTGATGGAACTCTTACCGTTGCTGGCGCAAGTTTATCCAATTGTTGCTGAAGCTCAAAATCAAGACTATGAAGTAAGATTTTGGAAATATTAAGTTTTTTAAAATCCTCATTTTTAGTGATTCCTGTTAGGTACGGCTCAAGCCAGTCTTCAGGTTTTTCACATAAGTTGGCCACTGACCAATCAGGCCAATCTTGGGCAGGATTCCACTTTCTGAGACTAGCTACTCTAAGAATCAGTTGCCCAGCATCGCCATCAAAATTCAATAAATATTCACCTTCTTCTCTAACTGCCTCCAAAATTGCTTGCGTGGCATCTCCCTTCTCAATTTTGGCCAAAGGACGACTCCCTAGCACAATGGCACCAATCCGAACTTCCGTCAATGCAACCAAACCACCTTTTTTTCGATCCCAAGAGATGATTTCTTTGGTCTTGACCATCGGCATCAGATCTTTGGGATTCAAAGGTGCTGCCATCCAGATTTTACCCATTCCTTCTCGAGCATCAAGATGAGCCACTGCAAGCCATGACTCATGTGCCAAATCATCTCGATGTCCTATTGCCGCGATTTTACCATTTGCGAGTTGAAATTGGGCATTATTTCCATGCTTGGCTGCAGCGATTCGCTCCGGATAAGCATAAGCCAATAGCAAGCCTGTTTGCCAAGGGTCAACAGGCGAGTTTTCTGGATCAATTTTAAACATCCGACGATAGGAAGCTGCGATCTTTTCAATTTTTTTAATTCGGGCAATACTTACTCCTCGACTTCTAAACCTACGTAGGGCCTCAATTCTCAAATTTAAATCAACTCCTGAATCCTGTGGCAAAGGATCTCGCTCTTCCAGAATAGCTGCAATGTCTGTTCCCAAACCTAGCTGACCATGTTGCTTCGCAAAAAGTAACATGTGGGCAATTCGGGGGTGACAGGGAACCGCATGAATTTCTTTTCCATGAGCAGTTAGATCTCCGTTTTGAATTGCCTC
>NZ_JAQWXX010000003.1 GCF_029254265.1 Algoriphagus sp.
GTAAAGCCGCTCTTTCAGCCGATCACTCGTCTGAGGATCACTAAATAATTCTTCAAGTGTTCGTTTCTTTGTCATCTATTTGTAAAATTAGCAGACACACTTAACTGAACACTCTCAGAGAAGATGTTTATTGGGAATTTCTTAATTCATAACATTAATCCACTAGATCCTCCATTTAAACCAATCCCTATAGAGGGTTCCAAAGAATTAAACCCGAATTATCAGGAGAAGCCATCTATTTTGATTTTAGATGGTCAACAAAGATTGAGTTCTTTTTTCTACGCATTATACGCTCCCGATTTCCCATTAAGAAATGCTTCAAACCCGTATGCTTTTTTTATCTCTATTCAGGCACTGCTGGATGACGATATTGAAAATAGTGTCAGCAGTAGATCTAAGGCTTACAGAGAATATAAATCCCTCATTCTTGAAAATGGAGAATTTGATTTTGAAAAATTATTAGAGCAAAGATTAATACCTATGACATTTTTGTCAAAGGACTTTTCCGATATCTGGTATGAAAATTATCAAGATCACTTTGAAAAAGAAGAAAGTAAAAAGGTAAGATCCTATGTGAAGAATGTGTTGGAATATAAAGCATTGACCCTTGATGTTCCTGTAAATGAGAAGGCTGAAAATATTGCAGTACTTTTTGAAAGAATAAATCGAACAGGAATAAAGCTTTCAATTTTTGATTTATTGGTGGCAAGGCTTTATAAGTTTTTGAATTTGAGGTCTGTATGGGAGAAAGCTTATGATGACTCTGAAAACATAAAGAAATATGTTCTCTACAATAAGAGGGAGACTCAGATTGCCTATTATTTCATTCAGGCATTGGTTCTTTCAAATGGCAAAAGCATAAAAGCCAGAGATATGCTTGGAGTTGATGATTCAATCATAAATGAGTCAAACTGGAATGATTTGGTAGAAAAAATGGAGTCCAATGTATTGCAAAGATTATTGGATATCAATGAATACGGAATAGCAAGAGTAGACAAATGGCTTCCATATTCTCCAATGTTGGTTCCTTACTCAGCTTTTTTTCTAAAAGGAGATTATAATATTTCAAAAATAAATAAATGGTACTGGGCTTCAGTTTTCAGTGAGAGATATGCTGGTTCTGTTGAAAGTAAAATCTCAAAAGATTACAGAGAAGTCCAGAGTTGGTTCACTAATGATGAGAAAATACCTGAGGTGATTGCTGATTTCAGGAATAGCCTTGACAAGACTTTTAAGTTGATAGATAAAGTAAATGCTGGTAATTCAGTTTATAAAGGAGTGTTTAACCTGCTTTTTATAAATGATGCGAAGGATTTTTATGAAGATGATAAAATCAAATTCTCTAGAAAGGATTTGGATGATCACCACATTTTCCCAAAAGCATTCTTGGATAGCAAAGGGATAAAAGACAATGTGAATTCAATTTTGAACCGAACCCTAATTCACAATACTACAAATCGTAGCATTAGCAAAAAATCGCCTGCTTCCTACATTCAGGTAATGACCGGGAAGTTAGGAGGAGAAATTTTTACAAAAGAGCTGTTGAAAAAACATTTTATAAGTTCAGATATGTATTCGATAATGAAAGAGGTAAAAGAGGCAACTTTGCCAGAGGTGGTAGAAGAAAAATTCAACCATTTCTTATCAATGAGAGATGAACTAATTAAAGAAGCAATCCAAGCCAAAATATGACCGAATCAGCATTAATATCAAAAGTCTGGAATTTTGCCAATGTGCTCCGTGATGATGGTGTAGGCTATGGGGATTATCTGGAGCAGATTACCTATCTGCTCTTTCTGAAGATGGCGGATGAAATGTCCAAGCCCCCTTATTCCAAAAAAATGACTTTCCCTCGGATCAAGGATACCGAAGGAACTGAGCTTGAAGATGGAGAGCTTTGCGATTGGGAGACACTTTCTAAGAAACGGGGTGCAGAACTCGAAGCCTATTACTCTCAGATGCTTCGTTCGCTCGGGACAGAGAAGGGAATTCTTGGGCAGATCTTCACCAAATCTCAGAATAAAATCCAAGATCCGGCAAAATTGCTTCGGGTGATCGACATGATCGGCAAGGAGCAATGGACTATGGTAGGCGCAGACATCAAAGGTGATATCTACGAAGGGCTGCTAGAGAAAAATGCATCCGATACCAAATCCGGTGCAGGACAGTATTTTACCCCAAGGGCATTGATTCAAGCCATGGTGGAATGTTTGGCTCCTAAACCAGGCAAGAAAATCCATGATCCAAGTTGCGGTACAGGAGGCTTTTTCTTGGCTGCTTACGATTACATCATCAATCACCATTCTCTAGACAGCGATCAAAAGAAGTTTCTTAAAAACAGCACTTTCTCAGGAAATGAGATTGTGGCCGGAACAAGAAGGCTGTGTTTGATGAATATGTTTCTCCACAATATAGGAGAAATCGACGGAGAGACATTCATCTCCCCAAATGACGCATTGATAGCAGACGAAGGCATTCGGGTTGATTACGTGCTTGCAAACCCTCCGTTTGGAAAGAAAAGCAGTATGACGATCACCAATGAAGAAGGAGAACAAGAGAAACAAGACCTGAGCTATAACAGACAGGACTTCTGGGCCTCCACATCAAATAAGCAACTGAACTTCTTACAGCATATCAGATCACTGATGAAGATCACAGGTGAAGCTGCTGTTGTATTGCCAGACAATGTGTTGTTTGAAGGTGGAGCAGGCGAAACAGTTCGAAAGGAATTGCTGAAAACAACCGAGCTTCATACCATTCTGCGACTTCCAACAGGAATCTTCTATGCCAATGGAGTAAAAGCAAACGTGCTGTTTTTTTGATAACAAGCCCGCATCAAAAGAAGCTTGGACTAAGGAGGTTTGGATTTACGATTACCGGACCAACATCCATCACACCTTGAAGAAGGGAACAATGCAGCTAGAGGATTTACGTGATTTTATTACGCTTTACAATCCGTCCAATCGACACAAGCGGACAGAAACCTATTCTGAATCAAACCCTGATGGTCGTTGGAGGAAATTCAGCTATGAGGAGATTATCGCCCGAGACAAAACCAACCTAGATATCTTCTGGCTAAAAGACAAGAGCCTTGCAAACTTGGATAATCTTCCCGATCCTGATGAGTTGGCTTTAGAGATACTGGAAGATGTGGAGGCTGCATTGGATGGGTTTAGGGGGATTGTGGGGATATTTAAATAAGTAATAATGGATAATATAAACGAGGCAATATCTCTTTTTTCAAAAGTAGAAGAGATTCAAAAAGAGGAAAAACAACTTTCTAGGCTGAGAGGTGAGCATTTCAATATTTTCAGGCTATTGGATTGGGAAAGAAAAGAACCTGAATTTCACACAAAATTTCTTTTTGAACTGTTAGACCCCAAAGGAAGCCATGAAATGAAGAGTATTTTCTTTGATGAATTTATAAGGGTTATAAATGATATTCTTCCCTCAGAGATTAATTTTCCAAGTTACTCATCTGCTCATATTGAAGCCAAAAAGGAGATTTACATTGGAAAGGTAAACTTTGAAAATCAAGAGGGTGGAACAATAGATCTTTATTTTGAGACTGATACATTTGCTCTTGCTGTAGAAAATAAAATCTATTCTGGCTTAGGTAATCTTCAACTTGAGCGATACTATGAATTTTTAAACAGGAAAACCTATAAAACTAGAGTTTTGATCCTTTTGAGTCCATTCGGAATTACTTACCAGGGAGGATTGGAAGAGGGTAAAGACTTCCATCATGTAAAGTACGAACAGCTAATGGGCTGGCTTGAGTTCTGTATGGAAAAATCAGCCGATTCTCCCATTTTAAGGGAAACAATTAAGCAATATATCATTTCAATTAAAGGTGTTTTGGGAATTTTAACCAGTAAAATAATGAATGAAAAATTGAAAGAATTGATTTTGAATAACTACGAGGTGGCAAAACAAATCGCTGATACTTTTCATCAAGCGAAGGATTTGAAAATAAGGAAAATGTATGAGATTCTTTTTGATCAATTAGAAAGAAAATACCCAGCTCCCATATGGAATACACACTTAAAAATTGAAGATATATATATAAAATGGTGCGATTTTAGGATTAGAAAAGAAGAATGGGGAAAAGGAATCTATGTTATGTTCCAAGGGAATCCCAATTTTTTAACAAAAGGAATTGTAGTTTGGGTTTTTATAAGCCCAATTCCTGATGAAATCAAACTTAAGGCTTTAAAAACCTTAAGTCGACAGGGGTTATTGCTTAATGAAAATAATGGAAACTTACAATTCTTAAAGTCTTTTGGGAAGTTCAAAGATCTAAGTGGTTTAGTTAATTCCGAAAAAAATCCAAAAGAAATGGCTCAGGAGGTATTCGAATATGTTGTTGAGACTGTCGATAAGTTGGAATCAGATATTCAAAAAATAGGTCAGATACTCAAAGAATAATTGGTGTGATTTGAATAAAAAAAATTTGAAATCTGCTTAAATCACTCAAAATCCCTCAACAAATCCAATCCTGCATTGAGGAGCATTTTGGAAAACTCAAGGCCGTCGATCAATTGTATTTGATTGATGGCTGCTGTTTTTTGAGCTTCTGAATTAAAAGAATCAGCAGTTGTGATAACCCAGGCTATTCGACTGTAGCCGTCATCCAATCGGTCTTGCTGGGATACATAATCCAGAACTTGATTTACTGCCCATTGATTGATCTGTCCAGTTTGGAATTTTGCCTGCACATAGATGATCAACTTCATTTTCTCAAAGACAGCAATGATGTCTGCATTACCTTCTTTTCCCCGTGTATTTTTGGCAGGAATAGTGACTTGCGTGGCCCCGATAGTCTTGAAATAAATGCTGATTACCTTTTCAAATTTACTCAGGTTGAGATGTGTAGCGAGGGACTCCAGCACTAGTCTGGCTGTTTTTTCATGCAGAATAGAATGAAAGTGAATTGGCTTGTTTGCCACATAGTTCTTGATGGCTTTTTCGATGCTCAGTTTCAGGTCTGAAATGCATGAGTTTGTTTGACGGATTTTCATTCTTGCAGTAAGCGCTGAGTCAGCAAATTTTCCTCTTGAAATGTCATGGTGAAGGATTTTGACCTTTCTCACAAATCCCAAGTCAAATCTTACGCCTTGATTGGAGTATAGATAAGTACTATCTGAATCAACAGGCTTTCCATCCCATGTTTTTAGTAGATCAACTTTTAATTCTTGAATCAATAAGGGTGTGTCATCAATGATTTCACAAACGGTGAAGTTTCCTTTCCCGGGAATTAGAACGGAATCTCCTTTTTGAAATTGAAAAAATGTCCAAAGATTTTGGCGCATTTGCGGCACATACCCCCAGTAATCTTGAAATTGTTGATCAAAGTATGATCTATTTCCTTGCAATGCCTGAGAGAGAAATTCCTTGCTGGAAAAATCAGAGAAACCAATGGATAAATATCCTTTATCTAAAAGTGGACGTGACAACTCTGCATGGTGAGAAATTCGATGAAGCCAATAGTTCATGTTAATTTATTTTTCAATGGAAAATAGGTTTATTTTGAAGTCTACTGATTCATAACCAGTTTTAGTTTTTCATAAAAACTTCAGTGTTTTCTTTCAACCAGTTCACTTCTTTTGGACTCTTTTTATGTAGATAATCTTTCCATTTTTGCCAAGGGAAGTACTTACTTGGATGCTTGATGAAAATCAATTCAATGGATTCCCCATCACCATTTTGGACCGTTGCATTCTTTGCATAAGAAGTTCCAATGCGTTCCTCCCATCTCACTCCCTTTGTTGAAAATCCAGTTCCTTTAATTCCCAATTCCAATGTATTTGCAGCGGTGGTTCCAAGAAATATGCAAGTAGTAGGTTTGGTCAGCCCAACCAAATGAAAAAAGGTCTTCCATCCACCGATATAATCCGTTTTTAAGGGTCTATCCACATTGGTAGAGAGCGTTCGCTGGATAAAATTATGGTAGGAAAGCATTGCCCAAAGTTTAGTGCTGTCAAACGCTTCGTTCCCAAAAAGCGCCCGATACAGATTGGGGAAGATCTTTGTTCCATAGTACAATCGATCAATTGCCAATTCTCTGATTACTGCTCTTGTATATTCAGGATGATTGTGTTTTTCTATCGACTGAGGTGTATTGTCATGGTAATGGCTTTCACCAATAATCATTATTTTCTGATCTGAAGGGAGATTTGAAAAGGTATCTCCAATCCATGGAAGCCATTTTAAGCCATCTATTTTATTAAAATCTGAGTCGTTCATACTGATTTTTTGAATTGGTTTTATTTGATTTTTGATTCCATAATATTTTTAGCTTTCTCCTTTACCATCTCCTTCAATCGCTCCGGTTCTTCTACTTTTACCTCATCGCCATGTGACAAAATCACCGAGATCAACTCATAGTTGATTTTTACACGGAGACTGATTTCGAGGATGTTGCCGTCATCGACTAAAATCTGCTGGGTAGGATGTATAGGCATGGATTTGATATAGCGACCTTTGAACTCAGTAAAAGTCAGTACTACTGTTTCTACCGTTTCTTTGGAGTTATTGATAATTCCGATCGTTTCCAGAAATCTTGACTCTAAATCTGGGGCAGGAGGGATGCTGACCTTTCCGGGGATTAGTTCCAAAGATTTGATTCGATCCAAACCAAAAAAGTGGAGTTCATCCTTTTTGGTCCAAGCCATCACATACCAGCGATTCAGGTATTCCTTGAGTGCTATAGGACGTAATTCCCGTATCTCAGATTTCCAAAGCCAGTATTTTTCATATTCCACCAGAATTACCTCTTGATTTTCGATGGCTTCTAAGATTGGCTTCAGATATTCCGTACCCCTAGCCAATCGCTTTTCAAAAAACACTTTTCCGCTCAGTCGATTAGCCCGCCTGAAAGCTTGAATCGTCTCAAAGGATTCGAGAAGTTCAAGATGGTTTTCGCTACTTTCCTCGATATTGATCCGATAGCTTGACGACTTGAAATCATATTCAATGATCAGCCCAAAAAGCTCTTCAATCTCCTTTAGATCCCGATTTAGGGTACGCTTAGAAATCAAGAGATCCATTTCCTTGTCATTGGATTTTTCTTCCAAATTGCTTTGTAGCTGATCCCATGTAAATGGTCCTTTTTTAGCTGTTTTGATGATTTGAAGTTGACGATAAAGCGAGTTGAGTTTGCTCATAGTTCAAAGTAAGGGTTAGCTTCAGCCAATACGTGGCTGAGTATAGAAAAGTATCATTTTTTTTTAAGCAGGACATGTTTTGACTGAGGGTACTTTGACTTTAGGGGTATGAATGATATTTCCCATTTTCAAATGGCTAGAAAGGCCCTAAAAAAACTCTATCCTTCTTGGTTACTTTTCATAGATGAGGTGATGGATTTGATACAACCATTTTGGTTGGGACTCAAATCTAAAGAACAAGCTCATTTCATTCATCTGATAGGATATGGGAAGAGGCAAAAAGCCAAAGAGATCATCATTGACTTGCTAGAGTTTCTCGATTGGCAAAGCGATTCAATCTTTCTTTTGCAAAATTGGGACCTCCAATCTCCATCCTCTTTTGTCCAAGTGGTAGATTTCCAAGAAAGTTATCGTGTTTTCCCAAAGGTTGTAGTCACTGATTTCTTTTCGGAGTTTTTAGACTTGGTTAATGGAGAGGCAGCAACTTGTTCGTACTTGCCTCAATTTAAAACCTTTCTGAAGGAGCGAAAGGAACTCCAGTTATTTGATGAGTCCCATCCATCCAGTGATGGTAGAGGTTCTTTGATTATAAGTTTTTTGGATTTCTTTGGAGATCAAGATTTTATTCAAACCCGGCTCCTTCTTAAGTTTCTATGGAATAATCCTATCGAAGGATTTAATCAGCTGAGGAAAACCTTTGTCCCTGAGGAGATGCAAAGAATGATCGAAAAAGAATATGTCAAGCAAGAAGAACTGATATTCTTCTCCAAAGATCGTCCTTTTCATGCGCAAATGGCATTTGATCTTCAAGCAGTAACCTCAGTCCTTGCAGGAAAAGGAAGTGAGCTGTTGAGCATTCCTGTTTCAATAAGTTTCAATGCCATGGATTACTTCTTGGCTTATGTGTTTTACAAAAAATTAAACTACTCTAAACTACTTCAAGCGGGATTTGATTTTTTCCTTCCGGTTTTTAGCCAATACGCATCAATGACGAGGAGAGTCAATTTAAGACCAGAAAAGTTGGAGCTGGATTTTAAAGGAGGTTGGAAATTTAACTTAATAATGGATTGATATGAATAGAAGAGAGTTTGCAAAAAGGATACCCTTCCTCGCTGCCATGCCATTGGCTTTGGGAACAGGTAAATCTAAAACTCCATCCACTAAGCGGCATTTGATTGCTTTGGGTAGTGCAGCATCCAATCTGGTAATGAAAAATAAGAATCTGCTCAAGTTTGATTCTTTCACCTTAGTCAGTGATCATAATCCAGACCTTCAAGAGAATACTGGGTTTATCTCCTATGTTCCCCCAGATCAAGCCTATTTTTTTTTGGATATGAGAAAGCTTCTAAAGAAAGAACCGTATCCATTAATTGATCTTCCTGAAGAATTATCAGAGGTAATAAGAAGTAAGGAAGGTGAAGTGCTAATACTTGCAGCCCTGGGCAAATACACAGGAACCGTATTGAGTACTTCTATTGCAAAAGCTTTTGCCGGATCCTCTAACCTTAGCTTTTTGGTCTCTATTCCCTTTTCTTTTGAGGGATCATTTGTAAGAAATCAGGCATTAAATGCTGCTATTAAAATCACATCTCTTCATCCAGTCCAATTCTTTGACTTTGAGGATATTCGGGAGAAGTATGGCAACATTACTGTCCGAAGTGCTTTTGAAAAGGGGGATGAGGAGATAATAAGACTTTTATAAGGCTTACTTATAAAACATAAATATCCTTTTCTGCTTAGCTGAAATGAAAAAACTCAAGCATTTTGTCTATATATCATATAAAGAGGGATTGACTTCATCGATCCCATTTTTGGGGAGAATCAAAAGAAAAGCCTTCTCTCTTCGTTCGATTGGGCTTTTTCGCTTATTAGTTCGCTCAAGCAAGCTTGGCTCCTAAACGCAAAAAGCCTATCCGCTATGCGGATAGGCTTTTCTTTTGCAGTGGAGGAGAGGACTGAGCGTTAAAAAACAGTCCGGTGGACTGTTTTAGCGAAGGGCCGGACAAGCGGGTAGGTGCGTAGCAAACTGAGCGTTAAAAAACAGTCCGGTGGACTGTTTTAGCGAAGGGCCGGACAAGCGGGTAGGTGCGTAGCAAACTGAGCGTTAAAAAACAGTCCGGTGG
>NZ_JAQWXX010000070.1 GCF_029254265.1 Algoriphagus sp.
GTCAAAACCGTTTATTTTGACCTAATTTAGTACCCGTTAAGATCGCAAGAAAGCGATTGTCACTGGCTGTCACTTCTAACTTATTTGGCTACTGGCATCTTTGCGGATATACATATAACCTAAAATTCATCTATGAAGACTGATATATGAGTACAAAGATTATTCCTTCAAAAATCTATATGGCATTGTTGGCTATGATAAGCCTTCTAGCAATAATAAATGTTTTGGGTCTATTACATTCACATTTTGGGTTGTTTGGAGAGCGTTCCCTCGAAAATTCAATCAATTTGTTTAACATGGACAGAGAAGGGAATATACCCACCCTATTTTCGTCTTTTCTAATTTTTCTATGCGCTGTTATTATTTATTTGATCGGTAAATCGATGAAAGAATCCAAAGAGCCTTATGTTGGTTGGTTTTTGATGGGTTGGGTATTCTTATTTCTATCTCTTGACGAAGGAGCACAGTTTCATGAACTTCTTATTTCTATGGTAAGGTCGAGAATTGAAACAACGGGTCTTTTTTATTTTGCTTGGATGATTCCTTATATGATGCTAGTTATTTTATTTATAATCGTATTCATTCCGTTTTTAAAGCGTCTTCCAGGTGAGACGAGGAATCTTTTTATTTTGTCAGGAGCAATATTCCTTTTAGGGGCTGTAGGGATGGAAATGCTAGGTGGTCTTCGAGCTGAAGCTTTTGGAGAGGATATTTATTATGGTTGGATTGCTACGTTAGAGGAAACATTTGAAATGGTTGGTATGGCAACTTTTTGTTACTCCTTATTAAGATTTATTGAGATCCGACAAATGAGCTTTTCTTACCAATTTGGGACAACTCTTTCAAATAAGGTGTCTTAAAAGGTTTAAAAACAAGAATTGAAAAAAACCTTAAATCCAGAGTATAGATTAGATTTTATTATTTAGACCTAGATCTGTTTAAAATCATCCTTTTTATTTTATTCATTCGCTAGAGCATTTTGTTTCTCATTCATTAAATCCTAGATTTTCGTTTGTTTTACCAAAATCCATATGTCTTTTTAAAAAAAGGAAAAAGCAGGAAATGATCTCAACGATAAAGAAACTTTACAGACAAAATCAACAGAAAAGGAAGAATCAGGCAACTGATGGTTATTACCGTCAAGGTGCAACAAAGGCCTATGAATCACTTATCCGGCAAAACCCCGATCATAAACTGAGTCAAAAACAGGAGAAAGAAATTGAAACCTATGCAGCAGATGTCTTGGGGGCGGCTTCTTTTTCAACTTGGCTCAAGGTTTTTACAGCTTGTAGAGGTGAATTTTTGGAGGGTTGGATGCCATTAGACTATTTGGCACGAATAGTATATCCTACTCTAAATGGTTCATTACAGCCTTTTGGCAAAATAAAAACCTTAACAAAAAAATTTCTGAATTCGGAGGCTTTGCCTGACTTGGCTTATTTTGTTAATGGAAGTTGGCTAACAGCATCCGGGCAAAAAACTAATCCGCTAGCCTTAAAGAAAATTCTTTTCGATGATTATCCATTTGTTTTTTTAAAACAAGACCATACGTCACAAGGGAGTGGAGTAATGAAAATTGATAAAGTGCAATTTTCAAACTTGGACTTTAATCAGTTGGGGAATTTTGTGATTCAGTCTCCAATTATACCTCATGAATTATTTAAAGAGCTAAGTCCATCTTGTGTGCCGAGTCTACGGGTCACTACTTACAAACCAGCCCAAAAAGATGCTTGGGTTGTTCAGTCAGCCATCCGTCTGGGTTTGGAAGGAGTTCCATTTATCTATGAAGATCACTGCATTCGAATTGGGATTAGAATTCAAGACGGTCGCACCCATGACTTTGGTTTCTTTGGAAATTGGGAAATTGTAGATAAACACACTGAGACAGGTGTTTCGATCAAGGATCGCCAAATCCCAAAGTATGAGGAGATCAAAAGTCTCTGCGAAAAGCTACACGATCAAAATCCACATTTTGGTCTGATCGCATGGGATATGATTGTAGACGAAAATGATCAGGTGAAAATCATGGAATGGAATACCGTCACACCATCTTACAATATGGAAGAGGCTGCAATAGGCCCGCATTTTAGGGGCTTGGGATGGGAAGATCTGTGGAAAAATAAAAACCTCAGCCATTTCTGACCGAGGTTTGATAATAAATGGATTAGGCTATTGTTGAAGTCTTGCTTGAACTTCTTCGATTAGACCTTCATATTTTTTCAGGATCCTTGCCCAATCCTCAAATTTCTCATCGTCTTTGACAGTTACTTGATTTTGACCATCGAGGTAAGCCTCTTGACTGATAAGTTTAATTGCATAGGCTATTTGGTCAGAATTTCCACCACTACTCACAATTACCCTTGTTCGGATTATACTGGATTGGAAGTTCTGTACTTGCCAAGAAGTGGTTAAATATCCAGTGTTGTAATCTACTGTCTCAAGAATATCAAAATACCTTGTAATGATGGAGCTGAGAATTCGCCATGCTTCTTCAGAGCTATGGATGGTATTCACCGGAACAGTGATTCTTACATTTGCCAAATCGGATGAAACAGAAGAGCTGTAAGCTTCATCTACATTCATTTCTATGAAATCTGTAGTAGGAGGCTCTTGCATATTTGTTTGGTTGCAATAGTTTTTCACATATCGAACAAATCCATCTTTGGATATCCTTACTTCAACACAGGCATTTTTCGAAACCTTTAGATCATAATTTCCAGTTCCAACTCTTTTTCCCCCAATTTCGATCACTGCATCAGAGGGGTTAGTGGTGATTTTGACTAATCGGTCTTCCAACTTGGCCATTTCCCTTGTTGGTGGCTCTGGATCAGATTCCTTATTACAAAACACCTTGTTGTACTCTACAAAACCATCCTTGTTGACAGTCACTGTGACGCAGTCACCTAATGGAATTTGAATGTCTTGGTTACCCTTGCCCAAAGAAATCCCATTTGAACTGACAACAGCATCTGCAGGACTGACTTCTAACCTTACTTCCCGATCCTTTAACTGAAAATAATCTTTCATGGGAGGGGTTTCCCTATCTGGGGAGTTATAATAGGTTTTTTCCATTTTGGCGAAGCCAGCTTTTTTGACTTCCACAGTATGGAATCGATCTTTTTGAATAACCAGATAAATTGCTTTTTTTCCGATTAGACGGCCATCCACAAGAATCTCTGCATCATAAGGTTCTGCCGATATTTCCACTCTTCTGCTATCGAGAGATACTCTCTGGTCTTTATCCCATTTTAAATCCCGATTGTATTCTTTGATGATAGGTTCAAAACCAGGCTTAGTGATTTTAATACGATTCTTTGAATCCTTTTCAAGTTTGTACTCAATGGTACCGGTTCCGAGTTCTTGCTTATCAGAATCATCATAGTCATTTAACAAAATGAATTTTGCATCTGAATGATTAGCAGTAATTTGGAGTTTTTGAGAAAATGTGGGGTGGATTAAAATAAAAAGTGAAAATAGGATGAGTAGAAATTTATATTTCATAAGTATTTTTTATTAGAATGATTGACGCAAATAATTGATTAAAATGAACTTAAGCAAAAAATCTACTGGGATTAATTCAACTATTCACCAAAAAACATAACTTCAAATCCCTGATTATTGGAATAAGGTCTTTATTCCCAGGCGGTTTCAAGAAATTGCAACCAATTCCCATGCATTACTTTTTCGATATCCTGATCGCTGTAGCCTCTGCTGGCAAGAATCTTCGGGATCTTTTGCAAATCAGCAATTGTGTCCAAATCATGTGGGGATTGCTCTTTGCCAAAAGCGCCATCCAGATCAGAGCCTATCCCGATGTGGTTTGCATTTCCAGCAAGTTGGCAGATATGGTCCATGTGGTCAATGACGGTTTCCAGGTTCACATTTCGTTCAATTGGGGTCGATTTCCCTCGCTGCCAATTAGGACTTAGCATCCAAGCATCCATTGCTGATCCGATCACAGTGCCTCTCTCAATCAACGCTTTGATCATCTCATCAGAAAATTGACGATTATGATCCACTAAGGCTCTGCAGTTGTTATGACTTGCCCAAACTGGTCCTTTGTAAAGATTTAACGCATCCCAAAATGCCAAATCACAGAGATGAGTCACGTCCAAAATAATCCCTAACTCATCCATTTTTCGAATCAATGCTTTGCCATCTTGACTCATAGGTGCAGAAGAATCGGTGCCAAAAGCATAGCGGCCCGGCCCATAGTGTGCCGGTCCCAAAGCGCGCAATCCAGATTCATACGCTTTCTCCAAATAGCTAAGGTTCACGATCGAATCCGCACCTTCGAGAGATAGGATAAATCCAATTGCTTTTTGAGATATGGGTTCGCCGTCATTCCAATAATCCAAATGGGATTGGAGATCAGTCCAATTCCTGATCTGTCGCATTTCCTCCAAATCTACCATCGCTTGATACCAAGCTAATTGCCCCTGAGTTTGAGCCCAAGCCTGTGCTGGAGAGTTCCAGCCAGGAAGGGGATTGTCGGGGGAGACGTAGCGAGCGATTTGTGTAGCCACGACCAGACCTATATTTCCTTTCCGTAGGTCGGGTAGCGAAACTAAAGCATTTCCCCGATCTGGTTTGTCTTGCAGGCCTTTTTCACGGGCATTGATTTCAGCAGCAGGTCGGGTCAAGTCCCGATTCCACTCCAGGGCATTCATACTGAGATCAAGATGGGCATCGATGGTAAACATGGCTTAGAAACTTTGAAGAATGAAAACAGTGGGAATTTTATGCAGGTCGATGGGTAATTTTTTCCATTCCGCTATGGTTTTGGTTAGAACAAGTTCATCGGATGCTGTGAGGTTTTTTGCGATGCAAAGTTTGGTTTGAGGGGCTAAAGTGCTGAGAATATCTTCCAAAAGTTGATTATTTCGAAAAGGTGTTTCCATAAATATCTGAGCACGCTGCTCCTTGGCAGATTCATTTTCAAGCTTTCGTAAAGCGATAGTTTTCTCTTTTTTATCTATGGGTAGATAGCCATGAAAGGCAAAAGACTGGCCTGAAAAACCCGAAGCCATCAGTGCCATAAACATGGAACTTGGTCCGGAAAGCGGCACCACTTGGATACCTTTTAGATGTGCATGAGCTACTGCCACAGCACCTGGATCTGCGATTCCCGGACAGCCTGCCTCTGAGATAATTCCTATATCGGCCCCATTCAGCAAAGGTTGCATTAGTCGATTGATGGTCTCGGGAGCGGTGTTTTTGTCTAGAATCTCCATATGGAGTTCCTCGATGTTTACTCCAAGCTTTAAGCTGCTTATGTATCGACGGGCAGTTCGTAGGTTTTCCACCAGATAAACTTTGGTGTGACTGATTACTTCCTTGATCTGAGGACTGATGATGTGCAGGGCAGTATTTTCTGCCAAGACATTGGGTATGAGGAAGAGTTTTCCTTTGGGCATTTGTGGATTCAAAAATTGAGGTATATCCGAAAGTTAAAATTTAATGGGTAAAATCTTTAACTTATTCACTCAAATCCCCCATGAACCCATGAACTTCAAAAATTTACTTCTTGCGCTTTTCACTGTGATTTTAGGAATATCTTCAGGCTTTTCCCAATCTACCAAAGCACTAGTGGGAGGAACCCTGATCGATGGCTTTGGAGGAGTCCCAATTAGAAACTCAGTAATTCTTATTGAGAATGATAAAATCACTGCTGTCGGTCAAGTGGGTAGTTTGGCGATTCCAGCCGGTGCAGAGGTGATTTCTACCGAAGGAATGAGCGTATTGCCTGGACTTTGGGATATGCATGTGCACTTGATGATCAACGGACATAGTGATTATGACCATTGGGATAAGACATACATTGATTTGTTTGAGTCGGTCATCATGCCTTCGTCAGCACATCAGCTTTTGATGGCTGGGGTGACTAGTGCTCGAGATCTTGGAGCGCCTTTGGAAGCGAGTATCAATGTGCGAGATAAAATTAATCGTGGTGAAATTCCCGGACCCACCATCTATGTGTCCGGGCCATTTATACAAAAAACAGCTTATCCGGGGACTGAAGCTTTCCGCTGGGGAGTAAATGGCGTAGCGGATGCCAAATCAAAAGTTAAAAAACTTGCAGATGCCGGAGTAGATGTAATCAAACTCATCGATCAAGATCAGATGACTTTAGAGGAAGCGCAGGCAGTAGTGGATGAGGCACATAAATATGGCTTACCTGTAGTTGGACATTCCCATCGACCGGAAGAAATCCGTGTGGGGTTAAAAATTGGAGTGGATTGCTTTGAGCATACTGGCTTGAGTTCGGCGCCGGAATATCCAGAAGACATCATGCTGGCACTCCAGGAGCGATCAGCCCAAATGAACCGCGGGCCACTATTTTGGACTCCGACTGTGGAGGGTTTATACAATTATGAATCGGTAAGAGACAATCCCGAAAAATTGGATGATCCAAGCTGGCATTTGGGTTTGCCGGATTCAATCATTCGGGATATCAAGGCCTCGCTTCGTTACCCGGGTAGGATGTCTTACTTCCAACTAACTCCGGTACGGAAGCCGACGCTGGAGCGAAAGTTTTCCCAACTCAAGCAAAGCGGCGTGGTAATGCTGATTGGTACGGATAGTGGGATTCCAATGAAATTCCACAGTCAAAGTACCTGGAATGAGCTGGATGTCTGGGTGAATGAATTCGGCTACGATCCACTTTTAGCGATTAAAGCGGCGACTTACTGGCCAGCTGTGGCGATGAAAGTTGACCAAGACTACGGGACCATTTCCGAAGGGAAATATGCAGACATTATCGCCGTGCGGGGTGATGTGCTACGACACATCAGCCTACTTCAGGATGTAGACTTAGTGATTAAGCATGGAAATCGGGTGAAGTGATTAGAAAGTATCTGATTTTCCGCAATGATGGCAGTGACCTCTTTTTCTTTGGTTTCGTGGCATGATTTCAGATTACCGAAGACCGATTCTCCTACCCATAAGACCGATTCAAATCAATCAAATAAGCCCATTCATTCTCTTTGAAAATTTTGAAAGACTTTGGACCTATTTCAAAAAAAATAGAATCAGCTGGTTGATCCGATCTTCAATTATTCTAGCTCGGTCATTGTAAGCGAACATCAATTCGTCCAGCGGCACAGCCCCATTCGGAGCCGTGGCAGAATCTAATTTTTGATTGATCAGAGTAAACTCGGGTAGTATTCTAATTTCCCATACCTTTTGGCTTTCAAGAATTGAGTTTAATTTTTCTTTACTCGCATTTTCTTGAAAATCGAGTAAAATAAGATTCATCAATTCTTCCAGTTGATTATAAAAATCCATGGAACAATTCATCATAAACTTGCCTTCACCTAGACAATTTTGATGCGTTTCATTCAGCAAAGCAAGCTGCTTTTCGTAGTCGGGAGTTTCTGTAATAAACAGCGAAAAAAGGAGAAGGAAATTAAGTATCATCTATTTCAAAAAACTCCGAATTTCTTCCACTACAGCTTTTGGCTGCTCAGCATGAAGCCAATGTCCGGCATTAGAGATGATTTTTAATTGGTAATTGGGGAAATGCTCCAAAATGCTTTCCATGTCTTTATCTTGAATGTACTTTGACTTTTCTCCTGCCAAAAACAAGGTTTCACCTTTATAGATCGCATCTTCTTCCAAAGCTTTTCCGACTTCCTCAATATTGGCAACAATTACCGGAAGGTTGATTTTCCAGTAAAATCCATCTGCATTTCTGCCAAGGCTTTTTAGGAGAAATTGTCTAGTACCAAAGTCGGGAATGTGTACTGCCAAGGCATCATCAGCTTCTTTTCTAGACTGAATCTCTGTTAGATTAATCGCCTGAAGCCCATCTAATATTACTTCATGGTGTACAGGGTAGTATCGTGGAGAAATATCGGCCACGATCAATCGAGCTACACGTTCCGGATTATTGACCGCAAAGGTCATCGCAACTTTCCCTCCCATGGAATGCCCCATCAAGAAGACTTTGTCTAAGCCTTCATCATTCAATAAATCCAGTAAATCAGCTGCCATCACTTTATAGTTCCACTCATCGGAATGAGGTGAATCTCCATGATTACGCTGGTCCACCAAATACATGGTGAATTCTTTATCGAGCTCTCTGGAAATACTGTACCAGTTATCCGCCGAACCGAACAGTCCGTGAAGAATAACCAATGGAGGGCCTGAGCCTATTTTTTTGAAGTTTAATTGCATGTGTGATTTACGATTTACGATTTTGGATTTACGACATTTTTGAAACTAGAGCGATTTAATAGGTACTTTGGAAGCAACTCTAAATATTTGCCAGAAATTCGAACTGTTATAACTTTCAATAATACTTTTTTAGTAACGAAACCTTTTGTATTCAGATGTTCTAAAATTCAAATAAAGAACATGGAATGGTGAATATTGAAGTTTCGAAACTTTTCAACTTCCAACTTCCTACTCCTCTAACTTCCTCCGATACATCTGAATCGTATTTTCCAATCCGTAATACAAGGCATCGCAGATCAAAGCATGTCCTATGGATACTTCGTCAAGATAGGGAATGCTTTTCTTCAAAAAGGCCAAATTATGCAAGTCCAAATCATGGCCTGCGTTCAATCCTAAGCCTAATTCCCTTGCAATTTCAGACACTTCGATGTAAGGTCTTACTGCTTTTTCCGGATCTATGGGGAATCCTACAGCATAGGGCTCAGTGTAGAGTTCCACCCGATCTGTTCCGGTAAGCTTTGCAGGTTCGAAATATTTTACTTCTGGATTGATGAAGATTGATACCCGAATCCCGGCCTCTTTCAATTCTGCGACAATATCCTTAAGCATACTTTGGTGAGCAATAGTGTCCCATCCCGTATTGGAGGTGATGGCTGTTGGGGGATCGGGTACTAGCGTAGCTTGGGCTGGCTTTACTTTTTTCACCAAATCCATAAAGCGTTGGTCTGGGTAGCCTTCGATATTAAATTCGGTGGTCACCACTTTCGATAGGTCCATTACATCTTGGTAGCGAATGTGTCGCTCATCGGGTCTAGGGTGAACAGTAATACCCTGAGCACCGAATCGCTCGGCATCCAAAGCGACTTGAACCACATTGGGATTATTGGCTCCGCGGGCATTTCTTAGGGTAGCAATCTTGTTAATATTTACACTTAGCTTGGTCATATTCGATCTGAAAAGGTATTTTTGACTTAATTAATAACCTTGTAACACAAACTTAGGACTTATGAGTTTAAAGCAGAACATAGAAAGTGAAA
This sequence comes from Algoriphagus sp., assembly GCF_029254265.1. Taxonomy (GTDB): domain Bacteria; phylum Bacteroidota; class Bacteroidia; order Cytophagales; family Cyclobacteriaceae; genus Algoriphagus. Next base: position 9,216 of record NZ_JAQWXX010000070.1, read on the forward strand.
TTAAATCCGCAATGATCGCTAAGGATAAAACTCGATTGAGTGCCTTAAGAGCTATCAAATCCCTGATTTTATTGGAAGAAACCAAGAGTGGAGCCAAAGCGGAAATCACAGAAGAGGACGAATTGAAAATCCTTACCAAAGCAGCCAAGCAGCGAAAGGACTCCGCGGAGATCTATGAGCAGCAGGGAAGAGCGGATCTTTTGGAAGTAGAAATGGCCGAACTAGCCATCATTCAGGAGTTTTTGCCAAAGGCATTGACAGAGGAAGAAATTACCGCTGCAATCCAAGCAATCATTGTCCAGACTGGAGCGTCTAGCCCAAAAGATATGGGAAAAGTAATGGGTGTTGCCAGTAAAGAACTTGCAGGAAAGGCAGATGGCAAGGTGATTGCTGAAAAAGTGAAAGCACTATTGAATAGCTAATTGGAAGCAGTTGATATTGTCATATTGATCATCTTAGGCCTCGGTGCTTATGAGGGATTCAAACAAGGATTTCTCATGAGCATCGTAGGTCTAGTCGGTTTTGTGATCGCTATTGTTTTGGGTTTTTACTTCATGGACAGCATGGCCGATTGGTTGGGGGAAACAGTTACAGAAGTCAACCTTGGATATCCTTTGGTGGGTTTCCTTGTTATTTTTATTATTACAATGCTATTAATTCGAATAGTGGGGTGGGCACTCAAGCAAGTGATGGATTTGATCCTGTTGGGTGGAATTGACAGTGCTGCGGGAGGAGTTTTAGGAGTAGTCAAAGCAGGATTTTTTATCAGCTTATTTCTCTGGTTTACCTCTGAGTTTAAAATGGACCTTCCCAAAAAGTGGCTGAAAAATTCAGAAATCTTGGGCTATATCAAACCTTTAGCGCCAGCAGTAATTGATGCAGTTGAGCCATTGTTTCCGAGCGTGAAAAGCACAAGAGATAAATTGGATGAGTTTGTTGAGGATATTAAGGAAAAAGTAGATGAGATTTAGAGTGTCTCATTGATAAGTTTAAGAATTTTTTTTTAAGGATAAAAACCGAAATTATCTTAAATCAATCACTTCGATTCCCGGATGCTGCTTCACATCAAAGCTGAAATAGTTTGCAGGAAGATTGACATTGGTTTTCAAATTGGTGAAGGCATAAGAGAAAACTCCTCCTTGTCCATCATACATCTCCCAACCCAATAAGTTGTTGGTAACCTTTTCGATTCTTAGCGTAACTTTTTCAAAAGGAGCTCCTGATTTGATGGCAGTAAGTTCGACCAGTTGGGCCGTTTTACCTTGAAATTGCTTTTCGCCTAATAGCTTGTAATTGTATCCTGACTCGTACATCCTATAAATGTTAGACGGAGTAAGCTCACCTTCCATTTGCGAAGCATCGTTGATCGTGACCTCTTTGTAGTCATCAGTTTGGATAAAAGTCCAGACGGTTTTGGAATCATTGTAGATTTCCTGCTCTGGAAGCTTCAATCTGTATTGTTCGCCTTTCACTGCAATCTCTCCTGTTTGGCGATCACTGGAACCTGTTTGATCCTGAAAAGTAAAATCAAAACTAGCTGTAAAGCCATTCATCGTCTGAAATTTCTGGCTCATGGCATCTAAAAGGATTTTTGCTTTGGGGTCTTTTTGAGCGGTTGCTTCGAAACTGAATGTAACCGCAATAAATAGGAAAAAAAGAAGGATGATTTTTTTCATTGAATAGGTAAAGCGAAACTTTTGTAAGCTCCTACAAACTATTCAATAACCGTTCCAAACTAGCGTCATCTTGCACGAGTACCTCTCGCGCTTTGGAGCCTTCGAAGGATCCAACTATACCTGCAGCTTCCAATTGATCAATAATTCTTCCGGCACGGTTGTATCCTAACTTCAACTTTCGCTGAATCAGGGAAGTGCTCCCTTGCTGGTGCATCACAATTAGTCTAGCCGCATCATCAAATAGTGGATCCCGATCTGAAAGGTCTATTTCACCAACGCCACTATTACCATCTTCGCCTTCAAATTCAGGAAGTAAATAGGCGTCAGAGTAACCTTTTTGCTCTCCGATCCAGTCACAAATTGCATCCACTTCCGGCGTATCCAAAAATGCGCATTGGATCCTTGTGATTTCTGATCCATGGGAAAGTAACATATCGCCCATACCAATCAATTGATCTGCACCACCGGTGTCTAGGATTGTTCTGGAGTCAATTTTGGAAGTTACACGGAAAGAAAGTCTTGCCGGGAAATTGGCTTTGATAATACCGGTGATCACGTTTACAGATGGTCGCTGAGTAGCTACCACCAAGTGAATTCCAATCGCTCTGGCTAACTGGGCCAGTCGGGCTATAGGGCCTTCAATTTCCTTTCCTGCAGTCATCATCAAATCCGCCAACTCATCAATTACCAAGACGATGTAAGGCATGAAATAATGGCCTTTGTCTGGATTAAGTTTGCGTGCAATAAATTTCGCGTTGTATTCCTTAAGATTTCTAGTGCCAGCTTCTTTGAGCAAATTGTATCGATTGTCCATCTCGATACAAAGTGAATTCAAGGTATAAATTACCTTCTTGGTGTCGGTGATAATTGCCTCCTCAGAGCCAGGTAGCTTAGCCAAAAAATGACGTTCTATTTTATTGAATAAGGTTAATTCAACTTTCTTCGGATCTACCAAGACAAACTTCAATTGGGAAGGATGCTTCTTATAAATCAAAGAAGCTAGAATCATATTCAACCCCACGGACTTTCCTTGACCCGTTGCACCCGCCATAAGCAAGTGAGGCATTTTCGCAAGATCAGCCACAAAAACCTCATTGGAAATCGTCTTTCCTAGTGCAATCGGAAGATCTTTATCCGATTTCATGAATTTTTCTGTTCCCAAAACAGCGCGAGCAGGAACCAGTTCACGATTTTTATTTGGCACTTCTATACCAATAGTTCCTTTTCCAGGAATCGGTGCTATGATTCGGATCCCCAATGCTGCCAAACTCAAAGCAATGTCATCTTCAAGATTTTTGATTTTGGAGATTTTCACACCAGGTTCTGGAACGATCTCATAAAGTGTTACAGTCGGTCCAATGGTTGCTTTGATTTCCTGAATTCCAATTTTGAAATTTTCTAAGGTCTCAACAATCTTGTTTTTATTGTCCTCAAGTTCCTGTCTTGAAACTGTTACTTTTTGGACATCGTACTCATTCAGTAAATCCAGTGTAGGATACTTGTATTTTGGAAGATCCAGTGTTGGATCATAAGCGTCCAGATTTTGTACTTCTTCTGCTGTTTTTTCTTCTCCTGCAGGTTTCACAACCGAGAAGTTTTTGTCAGCTACTTCGAGCTCTTCCGGTTCCTTATCCAGTTCAGGATCCAGGATGTTTAATTGCGGTACCTCAAAAGCTATAGGAGCCTTTACTTTTTCTGAAGGTTTTACTTCCTCTTTACCTTTAATTATCCAGGCACTACCATCGTCGTCAATAAGGTCTTCATCTTCCTCTTCTTCGTCATTTTCCTCTAGATCAAACTCCTCCTGAAAGGGATTTTTGAGGGGAATAGATTCTTCCAACGAGGAATCTAAGGTGTCTTCATCAGCTGATTTGGAACTGAACCATTCCAATTTGTCAATATCAAAAAAGAATACAACGAATATTAATAGTGCTCCACCAATTAGGATGAAAGTACCCCAACCCAAAAAATCGGAGGATAATTTGGCAAGTTCGTAACCAAAGCCTCCGGATAGAAAACTCCAATACGAATAGCCTTGAACCAAAATCACAATGTAGCCTGTAAAAAGGCCAATCCAGAATGTGAAGAAAAGGGCAAAGGTTGTGTAGCGGGTCAAAGAGACGAGTGAAACTTTAAAAGCCCATCTAAATCCAAGCAAAAACAAGAAAGGGGGAAAAAGAAAGGCCGCCATGCCAAACCAGCGGTAAATGAGCCAATTAGAAGCTTGAGCTCCTAAATATCCAAGAAGATTCTTGGTTTCTCTAGCAGTTTCTCGAATAGCCTCATCTGGATTATTCATGACCAAACTTTGATCCGTGGGTCCATTAAGTAGGTAACTGATAAATGCGATAAATAAAAATATTGATGCTGACATCAATAGAATCCCTAAGGTCAAGACAAGCTTATTGCTCTTGAATTTTCCTAATGAAAATCCAGTTCCCAAAGGCTTAGACTCCTTCTTTTTTTGGGGTTCTCCTTTTTTACGAAAAGTATTGGTCCTGGGTGAATTGGTGGCCATGTATGCGATTCAGATCCGATTTTAAGTTAAGATTAATGAAAATAGATTTATAATTTATCTCGAAAAATAAGCCAATAATCCTTTTTTAATCTTTTTAATCAGTCCAGGTCCCTCATAAATCATGCCTGAGTAAACTTGAACTAAGCATGCTCCCGCCTTTAGTTTCTCGATGGCATCCTCGGCAGAATAAATTCCTCCCACACCGATAATAGGAAAAGCACCAACTGATTTCCTGCTCAAATACCGAACTACTTCCGTACTTCGTTTGGCGAGGACTTTACCGCTAACGCCTCCTGCACCGATCGCCTCTACTTCCGCTTTGGCGGTGGTCAATCCGGATCGGTCGATAGTCGTGTTAGTAGCAATAACGCCGTCAATATTGGTGTCCATCACGATTTCCACAATGTCATCGAGCTGTCCATCAGTCAAGTCGGGAGCTATTTTTAATAGAATGGGCTTTGGTTTTTCTTTTAAATCATTTGCGGATTTGACCGCTTGAAGTAAGGCTTTTAACGGCTCTTTCTCCTGCAAATCCCGAAGGTTTGGCGTGTTGGGTGAGCTTACATTGACCACAAAGTAATCCACATAATCGTGAAGTGCTTCCAGACAAAACAGATAATCGTCTACTGCATTTTCGTTTGGTGTATTTTTATTCTTGCCAATATTTCCACCAATGATCACATCCGACTTTCGATTCTTTAATCGTTCTACAGCGTCCAAAACACCACCATTGTTAAAGCCCATTCGATTGATGAGTGCTTCATCCTGTGGAAGTCGGAAAAGTCTGGGTTGAGGATTTCCTTCTTGAGGCTTGGGAGTTAGCGTTCCGATTTCTATAAATCCAAAACCCAGCATCGCCATCTCATCGATCAGCTTGGCATCCTTGTCAAAACCTGCAGCAAGTCCTACTGGATTTTTGAATTTCAATCCAAAAACTTCTCGCTCTAATCTCGGATCATCAAACTGGAAAGTTGACTTGACCAATGACTTAATGATAGGGAGGTTAAAAGTCAGCTTAGTCAGATCAAAAGTGAAATGATGTGCGTCTTCTGGTTTTTTGAGAAAAAAGAGTGGCTTTAAAATGGATTTATACACAGTTTATTCAGGTTGGGGTCAAACGCTCAAAGGTACTTATTCGGGGTTTGAAATAGATTTTTTTGATCTGAATATTTGATTTTAAATCTACTTTAATAAAATGATGATCTTTAGTTTGATATCTGGTGTTCACTAGAACGTCGTAAATCTCATGTCCTAAATCTTAAATTTATTTCATTCCCATGTAATCCACCACAAAATAACTCAGAGCCCGAACTCCAAGCTTAAATCCACTTTCTTCCAAATAGAAATCCGGGGTATGGTGAGATGGGGTTGTTAAAGGATCTCCCCCTTTCTTCATTCCACCAAGCATGATGAAGATCCCAGGCTTTTCCCGCTGGAAAAAGCTAAAGTCTTCTGATCCGGTTATTGGATCCATTGCAATTACATTTCCCTCGCCAGCTGCCGCTTGGATTGATGGAAGCATTTGAGCGGTGAAGGCTGGAGGATTTACCGTGGATGGATAAAGTTTTCCGATTTCTACATTTGCTGAGGCTCCTGCACTTTCAGCAATATTGGTTGCGATTTCAGTAATTCGCTTGTGGACTAAAGCTTGTTGCTCATCTCCAAAAGTCCGGATCGTACCGATCATTTCTACTTTTTCAGGAATAATATTAGAACGAATACCTCCATGAATCGCTCCTATGGTCACAACAGCTGGGTTTTGGGTGACATTGACGTTTCTTGAAAGAATGGTCTGAAGTCCCATTACAATTTGAGAGGAAGTTACAATTGGATCTACTCCTGACCATGGAGATGCTCCGTGGGCTTGAGTGCCATTGACGGTGATTTTAAGATTGTCCACTGCGGCCATAAATGGACCTGATCTGTAGCCTATTTTACCGGCTTCAATTTGTGCCCAAATGTGTAATCCAAAGATTGCATCTACGTCCTTCATGACACCTTCTTTCACCATTAGCTCAGCTCCTGCCAGACTTCCATCATAGACTCCTTCTTCAGCAGGTTGAAAAATAAACTTAACAGAACCTTGCAATTGGTCTTTCATTCCAGCCAAAACTTCAGCAACTCCCATCAGAATTGCCATGTGGGAATCATGTCCACAGGCATGCATGACACCTGTTTCCTGTCCATTGTAGGTGGTGGTCACAGTAGATTTGAAAGGGACATCTGCGCGCTCAGTAACCGGTAGAGCATCCATATCCGCTCGAAGGCCCACCATAGGTCCTGGCTTTCCACCTTTCAATACACCTACAACTCCTGTGATTGCTACCCCTTCGGTAACTTCCATACCAAGTGAGCGAAGATGCTCGGCAATTACCTTTGCCGTACGAACTTCTTGATTACTCAACTCTGGATTTTCGTGAAAATCCCTTCGCCATTCGATGACTTTGGTTTCAATTTTTTCTGCTGACTGATCAATTTTTGGTCGCAAACTAGATTGGCCAAAGCTGGCGATCGAAAGAAAGAGAAATGGTAGAACTAGCTTTTTCAAAATTTTATATTTTAATGTTTAGATAAGTCGATTTAGAATTCTGTCTTATTGAGTTGTTCTAAAATGTATATTGATTTTCCAAGTTATATAAATCTGCTTTATTCCTAATCAATTTGACCTTTCTTGTTTTCGGCGAAGTTTCTCATTTTTTGGAATAAAAAATACCCAGACCTTTTCGATCTAGGTATTTTTCAAAGTCAACTCTATTTACTTGGACAAATCTGATATCATAAATCTAAAATCTCATATTATTTCATTCCCATATAATCCACCACAAAATAACTCATCACTCTCATCCCAAGTACAAATCCACTTTCATCGATGTAGAAATCAGGGGTATGATGTGAAGGAGTTTTGGTCGGATCGCCACCTTTCTTCATTCCACCTAGGCCTATAAATAACCCTGGCTTTTCTCTTTGATAAAAGCTAAAATCTTCAGCGCCGGTTACCGGAGGATTATAATTCACATTTTCTTTGCCTGCTGCAGCCTCAATTGTTGCTACCATTTTAGCGGTTAGCTCTGGATCATTAATGGTAGAAGGATAGAGTTTGGTGATGTTTACCTCAGCTGTCCCACCGGCACTCTCGGCAATATTTGTAGCTATTTCAGTTATTCGTTTATGAATAAGTGCCTGCTGCTCGTCACCGAAGGTTCGGATGGTGCCAATCATTTCTACTTTCTCCGGGATGATATTGTGACGGATACCCCCGTGAATAGCTCCTATTGTAACTACCGCAGGATTTTGAGTGATATTCACATTTCGGGAAAGAATCGTTTGTAATCCGGTAACAATTTGAGAGGAGGTGACGATTGGATCCACACCAGACCAAGGAGATGCTCCATGTGCTTGTGTACCATGTACGATGATTTCCAGATTATCAACAGCAGCCTGAGCCGGTCCCGACCGGTATCCTATTTTTCCGACTTCAGTTTGCGCAGAAATATGTAATCCGAAGATCGCATCAACATCCTTCATGACTCCCTCTTCCACTAGCTGTTTAGCTCCCCAGGAAGTGACGCCCGGTTCGTAGATTCCTTCCTCTGCGGGTTGGAAGATAAACTTCACATTTCCCTGTAGCTGATCTTTCATGCTAGCAAGGACTTCTGCTACTCCCATCAAAATAGCCACATGGGTGTCGTGACCGCAGGCATGCATTACACCTGTTTCTTGTCCATTATAAGTTGTGGTTACTGTGGATTTGAAAGGTAAATCAGCACGTTCTGTTACCGGCAAAGCATCCATATCTGCACGAAGCGCTACTGTTGGTCCGGGTTTTCCGCCCTTAAGAACTCCAACTACACCTGTCACAGCCATACCCTCAGTGACTTCGATTCCTAAGGAGCGAAGGTGATCCGCTATTTTTTTTGCCGTTCGGGTTTCCTGATTTCCGAGCTCCGGATTTTGATGAATATCTCTTCGCCATTCGATGACCTTTGATTCGATAGATGTTGCTTGTTTATCGATTGCTGGCCTTAGGCTTGATTGTCCAAAGGCTGTCCCCGAAATTAGGATCAGGGGAAGTAGAAATTTTTTCATAGTTGAGGGGTTTGTTCTATTCCAAATTTAAAAAAATGATTAAGTCGACAACCAATTATGTTCAATTGTATCAAAAACTTAATCTAAAAGAACTATTTCGGCTCAGAATCCTCTTGTAAAGGGAAACAATAGAATTTAATTTTATGGAACTCACCAACAAAATCGCAGTAGTCACAGGTGTAAGTAAAGGCATCGGTCTTGAATTAGTCAAACTTTTAATCGAAAAAGGAACGATCGTAGCAGGTTGGGGAAGAACAGCTCCGGACTTTAGTCATGCCAACTTTCAATTTTTCACCTGCGATGTAGCAAAAGAAGATTCAGTTGAAAATGCATTTCAAGAAACCACAAAAAAGTTAGGGACAGATATCCGGATCCTTGTGAATAATGCTGGATTTGGCGTAGCTGGCGCAACAGAAACTTTCTCTTCTGAGTATTGGAAAGCGATGTTTGATACCAATGTTCATGGGATTTTCTATACGGTCAAGCGACTTATTCCTGGGATGAAGGCTGCAGACGAAGGACATATTCTTAATGTAGCATCTATCGCTGGACTAAATGGAGTTAATCAGTTTGCCGGCTACGTAGGCACCAAGCATGCAGTTCGAGGAATTTCTCATTCCTTGTATATGGAGCTTAGAGATTTTGGAATCAAAGTGTCCACCATCTATCCAGGTTCTATCCAAACCAATTTCTTCGATGATATTCCAGGCGTTCAAGCCAATGAAAATATGATGAGACCAATCGATGTGGCCACGACCATGCTTCAGACACTCGAAACTCACCCAAATTATTTCGTGGCAGACGTGGAGTGTAGACCGCTAAGACCAAAAGGGAAGAAGTAATATTATTTGAAAAAATTCAGAAGGGCTGAGGAAATTCTTAACGATAAGAATTTCCTCGGCATTCCCGGAAAGTTTAAACGGTATAAGTTTAAACTCAGCCTTTCTAAGACCCAATTCTTAAAGACATTGCCCTAGATTTTACCGCTCAAAAGGTTTTAAAATTGTTTTGATTAGGTTATGTGTTTACTTTCGTCATTCATTTATAAAGACCTGTCATGAAAAAACTTAATCTGATTATTTTAATTGTGGTACTTCTCGGAGGGACCGCGTACATCAGTTTGTTGGCAAAGAATGAGCCTCCGGTTCAAAAGCCTGAGATTGCAGCTCCTAGTATGCTTCCGGACTTTACGCTTAATGATATTAATGGAAAAATGAGTTCCATTCACCAGTTGGCAGATAATAAGCCTACGCTCTTTATTTATTTTAGCTCTACCTGCCATTTATGTCAAGATGAACTTGGCGCGATCTCAAAGCGAATTGAAGAGTTTAAAGATTATAATTTAATCCTGACAACTGTCCAGCCAATTGAGGAGATGATTGGTTTTGTGAATGGTTTGGGGATTAAAGACAAAAGCTATGTTCATTTTTTGCTTGATGCTGAAATGAAAGTGGCTAGTTACTATCAGATAAGAAGTGTGCCTTCCATCTATTGCTACAATTCAGAAAAGCAGCTTGTAGCAGAATACGTGGGGATCACTGATCTTAATCTATTGCTGGAGAACTTGAGACAAGGCAAGTAAAGCTTAATTGATCTTTGGATTGCTTTTTCAAACAGAAACAACAAAACATTTTTACTTACTTTTGAATGACAAAAAAGACCAATGTCTCTAGAAGTAAGCCAACTCACGAAAATTTACGGTTCCCAAAAAGCACTTGATGAAGTGTCATTTTCGGTCGCACCCGGAAGGATTTTAGGTTTTTTAGGACCCAATGGCGCTGGTAAATCTACAACGATGAAAATCATTTGTGGCTACTTGACTCCTGATGGTGGATCGGTTTCTGTTTTGGGAAAAAATGCAATTGATTCCCCAAAGCAAGTCAGTCCATTGATCGGTTATTTGCCTGAGCATAATCCCCTTTACTTGGATATGTATGTCCGAGAATTTCTGGAATTCTCAGGTGGTTTGTATGGGCTGGCTGGGAAAAAGCTGAAGCAAAGAGTTGTTGAGATGCTTCAAAAAACCGGTCTCGAACCTGAACAGCATAAGAAAATCGGACAGCTTTCTAAAGGCTACCGACAGCGAGTGGGGCTTGCAAGAGCTTTGATCCATGATCCCCAAATTATTATTTTGGATGAGCCAACCACTGGTTTGGATCCCAATCAATTGGTAGAAATCCGGGCTCTAATCAAAGAAGTTGCAGCGAATAAAACATTAATCCTTTCCACCCACATTATGCAGGAAGTGGAGGCTATTTGTGCTGATGTCGTGATCATCAACAAAGGAAAAATCTTAGCTGCTGATTCTTTAGAAAATCTCAAATCCAAAGCAACCGAGGTTCAACTCGTTTTAGAGACAGAGGAAGAGTTGGAATTGGAATGGTTTCAGCAATTCAATGGAATTCAATTTGGATCAAAAGGTAAGAATGAAGTTTTGATCAGCGTTTCTCATGCGGGAGATGCTAGAAAAGAGATCATGCAGTTGATTCAACAAAAGGAATTGAATCTGATTAGCTTGAATCAGAACAAAAAGAATTTGGAACAAATTTTCCGGGAAATCACGAAATGAGTAGTCTGTTTTGGAAAGAGATCAATGCATTTTTTGGAAGCCTTTTAGGCTATCTGGTGCTTGCTTTGTTTCTGGTTGCATTAGGACTGATCGTTTGGGTTTTTCCCGAAAGTAGTATCCTTCAATATGGATATGCGGACTTGGAAGTACTCTTCAGCTATACCCCTTACGTATTTACTTTTTTGATTCCGGCATTATCCATGCGAGTTCTTGCAGAGGAGCGTAAAACTGGAACTTGGGAGCTTCTTCGGACTTCACCACTTTCAATATTTCAGATCGTTGTGGCAAAATACTTAGCGTTGCTTGCCTTAGTTTCCGTGGCTCTTTTGCCTACGTTGATTTATTATTTCAGTGTGGTCTCGTTAGGAGACCCAGTGGGTAATTTGGATCAGGCAGGTTTCTTTGGAAGCTGGATAGGTTTACTCATGATTGGTGCTGTGTTCACTTCAGTAGGACTTTTTTCCTCTGCATTGACATCTCAGCAGGTACTTGCTTTTGTGGTAGGAGTATTTTTGTGTTTTGTGATTTACTTTGGGTTTTCAGCTGCAGCAGATTTGCAGCTGGGAGACTTTGCCTATTGGTTAGAAGAGTTGAGCTTAAGTTATCATTACATTAATTTGAGTAGGGGAGTGATTGATTCGAGAGATATTTTCTTTCTTTTCGGGGTGATTTGGTTGTTTTTGGGAGGGACTATTTTGGTTTTGCGAAGCAAATGAAAAAATCTTTTTTCCATACCGCCAAGCCTTGGATTTTCCTGATCGGGGGAGTTTTCGTTTTCATAATACTTGCGCAGCTGGTTCGCTTTAGAATTGATCTCACTGAAGAAAAGCGCTTTTCCCTACACCCGGGGACAGAAAAAGTCCTTTCTCAATTGACTGAACCACTCCATGTGGATATACTTTTAGTTGGAGAAAATCTGCCAGGTGGGATGCGAAGACTTCAAAAGTCAATCGAAGAGACAGTGAGGACTTTCAATGCTTACAGTCCAGAAGCGATCACCTATTCTTATTTCGATCCTCTATCTGTAGATCAGGAAAAACAAGAGGAATTTATTCTGGATTTGGTGGACTATGGAATTAATCCAACCAATGTTTTTTCAAATCAAAATTCCAGTCAACAGGCCCAGCTGATCTTCCCGGGATTTTTGGTGAGCGATTCAGAATATGAAACCGGAGCTTTGGTACTCAAAGGCGAACGTGGAATGAGCCCAGAGCAAATCCTAAATCAGTCCATTGAGAACCTTGAATTTGAGCTTATCGCCGCGATTCAGAAATTGATTTCTCCTGAATCTTCTTCTATAGCTATGATTATTGGGCATGGAGAAAATGGGAGAGATGATGGTTATGGAATTGTTGAGGCGCTGGATGGTGAATTTGAGATTTTCAAAGTGCCTTTGGAGCAAGCTAAAAAAACTGCTGATCTCTCAAATTTTAAAACAGTAATCATTCAATCTCCAAAGGAAAGCTACTCTGACCGGGAAATTTACTTATTGGATCAATATGTCTTGAATGGAGGAAATCTGGTAGTTCTATTGAATGGCGTTGCTGTGGAGGAACAAGCGCTTTCCGGAGGAACTACGATTGGAATGCCATTTGAAACCGGATTGGAGAATTTACTTTTTCGATATGGAATTCGCATCAATAATGATTTGATTCAAGACATGAATTTTGGATTGATTCCAACCATGGCCGGGAATTTTGGGAACCAGGAACAAATGCGTCCCATGCCTTGGCTCTATTTTTTTCAAGCAGGCCGAATGCAAAATCATCCGATTACCAAGGGGTTGGATTTGGTCAGTTTTGAATATGCCAGTAGCATGGATACCGTAAAGGCTGATGGCGTCAAGAAGATCCCCCTAATTTTTACTTCAGACTATTCTAAAATAATTCCAGCTCCCATGCAGATTTCGCTGGCAGAGGTGTCTATCGAACCAGACCCAAAGACTTTTGATTTGGAAAATCTTCCTTTGGGGTATTTACTGGAAGGTGAGTTTACCTCAGTTTTTAAAAATCGTTTTGCTCCGGAAGAATTTGATAAAGCAGATTTCAAAGAAAGTGGCAATGGTAAAGTCGTGGTTTTTGGCGATGGGGAGCTTTTTCAAAGTCGATTGAGCTTTCAAGATGGTTCACCGCTAACATTAGGAGAGGATCAACTCAGTCAAACCACTTTTGCCAATAAGATTTTGCTTAAAAATATGGTCAAATACCTGACAGATCCTGAAGGAATTATTGCTTCCCGAACCCGAACCTTTCAAATTAGACCGCTGAATAAAGTGAAGGTGGCTGAAGAAAAAACCTTTTGGCAATTGATCAATGTGGTCTTGCCGGTTTTGGTTCTTTTGGGAATAGGAGGGATGGTTTGGACCGTTCGTAGAAATAACTACGGTCGAAAGAATTGATTGACTTTGGGGGATAATCAATCAGCTTTTTTATACAATTGCATCTCTAAAATGAAAAAAATTACATCGAATGTAAATTCGTTTCAGCAAATTCTATTTTACAGCGGTTCGAATAAGATTTTATTTATAAATTTACCCCCATTCAAAAGTTAAAATTAAATAAGCCTTAGATATGAAATTTATTGTTTCCTCTTCTGCATTACTGAAGCAGCTTTCGGCCATCAATGGTGTGGTAACGACAAATCCGGTAGTGCCAATTTTGGAAAACTTCCTTTTTGAAATTAAGGATAGTCTTTTGACCATTACCGCTTCTGATTTGCAGACTTCTATGATGACTGAGATCAATGTGGAGGCTAAGGAAGATGGAAATATTGCGGTTCCTGCTAGAATACTAATCGAGACCCTCAAGAATCTTCCTGAGCAACCAGTAACATTTAGTATTGATCATGATACCTATGCGGTAGAGATCAGCTCAGACAATGGTAGATATAGACTTGCGGGGGAGAATGCGACGGATTTCCCTAAAATCCCAACTGTGAGCAATGCGACAACTGTTGATATGTCCACAGAGGTGCTTTCCAGCGCTGTTTCTAATACAATTTTTGCTACAAGTTCTGACGAATTGAGACCGGCAATGACTGGTGTTTATATCAATTTGAGTGCAACCAATACTACTTTCGTAGCTACTGATGGGCATAGATTGGTAAGATATAGAAGAGTGGATATAGCATCAGCCGATGCTGCCAGCTTGATTATCCCTAGAAAAGCATTGAATTTATTAAAGTCTACCTTGCCTTCTGAGAATGTGCCGGTAACTGTTGAATTCAACCAGTCAAATGCCTATTTCAAATTCAATAACATCAAGATGATTTGTCGATTGATCGACGAGCGATTCCCGGATTACGAAAACGTAATTCCTACCGAGAATCCAAATCGAATGAATATCGATCGTCAGGAGTTGTTGAGTTCATTAAGAAGAATTGCAATTTATGCGAATAAGACCACGCATCAGGTTCGTTTGAAATTGACTGGTTCGGAATTGATGATCTCTGCAGAAGATTTGGATTTCTCCAACGAGGCAAACGAAAGACTTTCTTGTGATCACGACGGAGAGGATATCGAAATCGGCTTCAACGCAAAGTTCTTGGTAGAAATGTTGAACAATCTTTCTTGCAAAGAGGTAAGCTTGAGATTCTCAGCTCCAAATAGAGCAGGTTTGATCTTGCCAGCTGAGCAAGACGAAAACGAGGATATCTTAATGCTGGTAATGCCGGTAATGCTTAATAACTACGTATAAAACTAACCACAATCCATAAATCAAAAGCCCGGAGATTCCTTCGGGTTTTTTTTTGTGAAAAGGTTCCCTGCAGAAGCACAATGTTTTTTTCTCGCGGCGGCGCAGCGGCGCAGCGAATTTTAAATCTTTAAAATATTCAACAGATTGAAATTTTTTTCCCGCTGATACTCCTAGAAAAAATAGTAGATAAACTCAGATTTTAATCTCCTGATTTTGCCGCGCCGCAGCGTCGCCGCGAGAGATGTTTTAAAAAATCGATTCTAAAATATCCTAATCCTTCTTAGCATCCCTTAGCGATTTCAAATACAAACCTTCGACCCGCTCCCGAGCCCAAGGTGTCTGCCGGAGAAATTTCAAACTGGAATTGATGGAGGGGTTATGCGTGAAGCAACGAATCGTAATCCGCTCCCCAAGTTCCTTCCAACCATAAAATTCCACCAAATGCTGGAGAATATGATCTAGACGAATTCCGTGGAGTGGATTGTTTGGTTGGGTTTGATGTTCTGAATTTTCAGCCATTTGCTATTTCTGAATTAACGCTTAAAGATAGTCTGTCCTTCTTTAATCGTTTCTAATACTTGAATTTCCTTCAGCTTCATCGGGTCAATTTTTAGAGGATTTTGATCCAAAATAACAAGGTCTGCAAGCTTTCCTTCTTGAAGACTTCCTTTACGATCTTCTTCAAAATGTTGGTAAGCCCCCCAAATCGTTATAGATTTTAAAGCCTCATAAGGCGTCAAACGTTCTTCAGCTCCGATAATCTCACCACTCCTTGAAACTCGGTTTACAGTAGTCCAAAGAATCATCATCAAGTTAGGAAAGGCAACAGGAGCATCGGTGTGCGAAGTTACTTTCATGCCCCGATCCAATGCAGAACGAATTGGGGAAATTCGATCTGCTTTTTCTTTGCCGATAATCTGCCGATGCCAATCTCCCCAATAAAAGGTATGCATCGGAAAAAGTGAGGCGATTACATCCATCTCAGCAAGACTGTCCAATTGATCCATTCGTACATATTGACCATGGATGAGTACATTTCGGCGATCCTGATTCCCATATTTTTGGATTGCAGGACGAAGAGTCCGAATCAATTGATCTATTGCCGCATCCCCATTCGCATGGCTAAGGAGCTGCCAATTGTTTTCAAATGCCATATTGACAATTCGCTGTACCTCTGAATCTTCTGCGATTGCAGGATAGCCTTTGTAATCTTTGTTTTGACCATCTGGCGGAATCAAATAGGGTTCGGTTCTCCAGGCTGTTCTTCCCTGCGGAGAACCATCCAAGGTCATTTTTATTCCACCGATTCGGTAGCGATTGGTGTAGTCTTTTCCATACCATTTGCTTTCAAAGAATTGAGGTGCTGTGTAATCGATATAAGAAACTACGTCCAAGTAAAATTTACCTTGCTCGGCATAGCTTGCCATCAATTCGTGATTGCCCATTGCTCGGCCTTCTTGAGCTGTAGTGTAGCCAAACTTGGCCGCCATCTCTTGAGATTTATCCAAATAGTAAAAAGCGAGTTCCGGATCTGAAGGTCCTATGATAGGAAAGAATAAAGGAATTGCTGCTAGTTCTTCGAGAACCCCGTTTGGCTCTTGAGTTCCAGGTATCCTTCGGATTACTCCACCTGCTGGATCTTTTGATTGCGCGGTGACATTATTCATTTCGAGGCCTTTTGAGTTCATCACTGCAAAATGCCCGGAAATATGAATGATACAAATTGGAACTTCAGTAGAAACCTGATCCAGATCCTCCTTAGTAGGAAAGCGATTTTCGGCTAATACCGCATCGTCGAATCCCAAACCAATGATCCAGCCCTGAGTTTTATCTGTCCCGTTTGTTGCAAACCAAGATTTCAATTCTTCAATCAATTCGGGAATGGAATTAACCTCACCATCTGGGCTTGCGAGTAAATTGGCAGCGACAGCCTGAGCTCCGAATCCACCAAAATGTGCATGTCCATCAATGAACCCAGGAACTAAGGTTTTCCCATTCAGATTTTTCATCTGATGTCCCTTCCCCGAGACCTCCATCGCTTCATCCATCGCCCCGACAAAGAGTATTTTTCCTTCCTTTTCTACCAAAGCTTCGGCATAAATTGGTTCATCGCCTTCCATGGTGATGATATCACCTCCAAAGTACATGGTGGCTACAGGTCCACTCTCTTCTTTTGGACTACAAGAAAAAGTGAGGATTAAAAAGCAAAGTAATCGAGTCAGATTTTTCATAGTCATTTGATAAACCTAAAATTAATTTTATTTCATCAAGAAATATTCAGCTAAGTCTATTTTTTCACCTCAAGATTAACCAAGTGAGATTCAAGTTCTAGATCGACTTGAAAATAGCCAATAGTGCCACTGAGACATTCCAAAAGCACAGTACCACCTTTGTTCTTTTTAATAATTTTTTGCAGGGCTTCTATCGTATGAATTTCCTGATCATTGGCTTTGATGATCAATTCACCAAGAGGCCATTCCATCTCGTCCGTCTGAGTTCCCTGGTAGATATGTGTCACGACCAGCATCGGTTTTTCTTGATCTATAGTTTGCAGCATTTCGATTTGTGCAAAGGGATCAACGAATTGGATCGCTTGGATAATTTCATAACTCAAGGGTTGAATGATCATCCCAAATACTTCCAGATACGTTCTTTCATTTAAAATTGGGTTGGAGATAATGCCCTTTTCAGGGTTACGCATTGCAAGTGCTTTGGTTTTTTTAACAACCCCATTTCGCATAAAATGTATTTCTGCTTCTTCCCCGATTGGCACCAGCTTCATTACATCATAGATGTTTTTGTGTCTATATAACCCTTCCTTACCGATGACAATGCCATGTCGGTCAAATTCGACCTTGTTGATTGATAGGATTACATCCCTAGGTTGAATTTTTGCTGCCTCAAGGAAACCATTTGCCAAGACCTTGGAGACAATCACTCCTTTTGCTTGTGATTGTTTCAATAATGGATTAAAGTTTTCAGCATTTTTTTGCAGATTCCCACCGATATCTGCAAAGTGAGGTTCATTTTGGAGCAATAGGTTTTCGATGATTATTTTTACAAAACTTGCCGGAGTGATAAAGCCGATATTTTCTGCATCGACCATTACTGCGGTGTTCAGGCCTACTACCTTGCCATCTTCATTGATGCTCGGCCCGCCAGAGTTTCCTGGGTTAATTGCGGCATTGGTTACAAAACGTTCTGTGGAGAACTCCGAGCCTGAGATGAAATTCGTGATTTCCCCTCCGGTAATATTGGGTTCTATCATTCCCATTGGGTATCCTATTGCTTTAATCGCCTCACCACGGGATGGACTGGTTCCTTCCCTAAGATCTAAATATTCAATAGGCTGGATAGCAAGTTTTTTAAAGCGAAGTAGCTCCTTATCTGTCAGTTTGATCAAAGCTACATCTGGTTCGAGCTGTTTTACCATCCCAACTACTTCTGCTTCAAAGCGTTCTTCGCTGGTAAGCATAGAACTGATTTCGACTTTGACCGCATTTCTTACGACATGAGCATTGGTAACCATGTACCCTTCGAGATCTTTAATTTTTACGAAGAATCCCGAGCCCGACCATTGACCGGGAATCTTGATCGAGGGATCCAATACCGACTGAATATCCTCCTCTATATACCCTTCGACTTGTATTTGGACGACGCCGCTCATCATCTGACGGGCAACATCGGTAAGTTTGCGCTTAGCTTTTGTCATAGATTGCTTAATTAAATAAAATGCTGAACCAATGACAATTTTTTAATGATTCCGCTCGATCAAATCCCACAAATTTCCATACAAGTCTTTGAAGACCGATACAATTCCAAAGCTCTCCTGAGTAGGTTCCCGGATAAATTCAACCCCTTTAGCACGGTAGTTCTCATAATCCCGATAGAAATCATCGGTATATAAGAATAAGAAGACTCTACCTCCAGCTTGATGTCCGATCTGCTTTTCTTGGGTTTCATTTGCTGCTTTGGCCAAAAGCAAATGACACGAAGACCCCGGTGGAGAAACCCGCACCCAGCGTTTGGTTTCTGAAAGTGAGGTGTCTTCTAAAAGCTCAAATCCTAGGGTTTGAGTATAATACGTAATCGCTTCGTCGTAATCCCTGACGAGAAGAGAGAGCTGTCCGAGTTGTTGGGTCATGGAATAAAAATAAGGGTTATTCGGGTAATTTGGAGGGGGTTAAAATTTGATATAACTGAAAAAACCCTTTTGAAAATTCCGAAAAAGGCCTTTTGATACCTTAAATGTTGAGCTATTTCATGAGTTAATTTTCTCTCAAGACTGAGGTTATTTTCCTTAAAGTTTAAATCCTAAAGAAACCACAAGACTTCTTCCATCCGAAGTCCAGATACCTGGTCCTGGATACATTTGTGGTCTTTTAGTAAAGTAGTTCTTATTCAATAGGTTGTTAATCCCTGCACGTAAGATAAAATTTGAAGTTATTTGATAGGAAGTGTTTAGGTCCCACACAGTATAAGCTGGTACTATCCCAACTGCACCGCTTTCCGGGGGAGTTTTGGTATTCAGAGCGTCTGCATAGGCATCTCCCACGAACTGATGCTGGAGGAGAATTTGTAGTGATTTGAAGTGTCCCGAAAGCCCATTTCTACTCAGCCATTTTGGTGCAGCTTCAATTCGATTACCTACAATATTTTGGTTTCCTTCTGATCCGGCTACTTCACCTGAGGTGTATTTGGCGTCCATCAAGCTCGTTGAGGTGTAGAAGTTAAGCCCCCAGTTTTTGCCTTTCAGAATCTCGTAATCCAAATAGAATTCGATGCCATTGTTTAGGCTGTTGCCAATGTTTGTCTTTTGAATGAAGGTCTCTCCATCTTGTTCTATAAAGATATTCCCAAGACGATTGCCAATATATGTTCTGAAGAAAGTAAGGTTGTACCTCAGGCCCGGGATCGAAGAGTTTTCCCAGCCCACTTCGGCATTGTAACCAAAACTGTCTTGAAGCTCGTCAGAGATCAAAGTCAAAGGATTACCCGGTATCATGTCTTGGAAAATAACCGGTCGATTGGCTTGAGAAAACCCTGCGTAAAATCGTGAGTTTGGATTCATTTGGTAATTCGCATTTACGCCAAGTGCTATAAAATCGTAGTTTATCGTCTTGGGTACATTGGAATCTTCGATATAATCAATGCGTCCAGTCATCTTAGATGATCCCTGTTCAATGCGTAAACCCGGGGTAACGCTGAAGTGATCCGTTAGATAAATCTGATTTTCCAGAGCAAAAGCAAAGCTTTCACTTTTAAGATTCATATCCCTTTGGAAATCACTTTCCACAGTTATATCGTAATCGGTACCAGTCGTCCCTTGCCCACGCTGTCTTCTGTCCATGCTGTTGTTGAAGTAGCGGAAATTCGCAGAGAAGTTGCTTGTCATAGTTCCAAGTTGGTAGGTATGAATCAGTCTTCCTTCGGTGGTTCGGGTATGATAGTTATCAATGTCCACATTTCTCGGGGCATATTCTCCTGTAGTTGGATCGATGCTATCAGTCTTGTTTGCGAATCCGTCAAAGGTAACCGAAGACCGTTGTCCGAATACCCCTGAAACAGTCCAATTAAGGGATGTCTGTGGAGATATCTGGTAATCTAAAATTACTGCAGGAATCCAGATTTCAGGGCTATAAAAGTTTCTACTTCGAGTTGATTGCGTTGGATTCTCAGCAAACATGCGATCGTTTAGCGGACCTGGGATTTGATATAAATAGGTGCTCCTGGATAACTCTCCGCGTAGCTTAATCTTATCATTGAATTGATAAGTTAGGTTTACGTGTTGGGCATCTGAGCTTGAGTTTGAGTTGTCGCGGTAGCCTTCCGATACGCGCTTTTGGTAGTAGGCATAGTAGGTCAATTTCCCAACTTTTCCACCGAGAGCATTAAAGGTAGACAGCAGGCCAAAGGATCCGACTGTACTTAAGTTTTCGAAAGAAAACCGTTTAGTTGAATCGGACTCCTTTAGAATGTAATTCAGCATACCCCCAAACTGCTGTCCATATTGTAACGCTCCGGTTCCGCGGATCAGTTCTATTTTTTCCACTGCCTCCATCGGCATAGCATAGTGACTTGCAGGATATCCGTAGATATCCGTATTAATCATTACGCCGTTTTGCCTAATGTTGAATTCCCAGCTTCTATGACCATCGAGTCCACGGACGGAGAGGTTGATTTGATTTCCAGAACCATCCATGTCGTAAATAAATCCTCCTGGTATTTTTGCAAATAATTGTCTTCCAGTTTTCTCTGCAAGATTAGCGGGGAGTTGGCTGATTTGGATCGATTCGGTTTTTCTGCCGCCGATCAGGAAGTTTCGGCTTACGTTTGGAAGAGGAGTAACAGGGACTAAATCCCGAAAATCTTTTAGCTGAAATTCCTGTAATTCTAGTGTTCTAATTGTGTCATTTTGGGCATAAGTATATGCCATAAAACCTTGGAAGAGTCCAAGGAATAGTAATTTTTTGATAGTCATAAGATTGGATAAAATAGGTAGGTCCAGCTAATCAGGTTCATTTACTAAACCAGCTGGAAAAATCAACTAGCATATGTTTTATCCAACTTGAGGAGGAGGTGTTTTTAGACTGAGAAAAATAGTCGAATAGTGATTTTGATGGGTAGAATTTACGATTGATTTAAAAATGCCATCCCAAGTTTGAAAAGTATAGATTTCATTTCCCATAAAATCTTTTAGGAAAAACTTCCCAAAAAGGTGATTACGCTCTGTCTTATTTGTTGATGAGGGATAAGTTATTGATTTAATCCAATCTGTTACTTGGGTTTCCAGTTTTTGTTGTTCGTAATCTTTGATATAAATGATTTGCAGCGTATCATTTTGGTAGCGTTGCTTTACGACTCGAAGAAATTGGCCCTCTATTTCCATTGATAAGTTCGTGGTCTGGAAGTCTTCCTGATTTGCCATGTACGGAAGGGCAAGAGGAATTTCGATCAGCTCTGTATGTGATAGATCGAAGGAATCCTCCCAAATATTCTCTTCCCATTGCTTGTCTAACTTCTGCTGAAAAGCAAAGAAATAGACGAAATACCCGAAGTAATACAAGCAAAAACAGCCGAGAAGAAATATGGAATAGATTTTTCTCACGGGTTAAATCTAAATGAAAATTAGAGTCAGTCGAAATTTTCAGGTAGAATTTATGAGATATGGGTAATTAAGTCATGCTTTTTATCTTTTATTATTTTAGTTTAATTTTAAGATTTACCCGCTGTTCAGGATTTATTCTAAATCAACTAGGTTCAATCGTTATGGAAAGTAAAAGAGTACGAATCTTGGGATTAGGCTTGGAGATTGCATCCTCGATAGTTGTTAGAACTCTTAAAACGGAATTTGGGTACAAAAAAAGCATGCAATCAAAGCAGGCTTTCTTGGTTTAGTTTAGTGGTTAAATCAATCTTAAGCTTCCATGGCTTCCAATTCTGGCGCGATAGGAAAGTCAATTGTAAACTCTGTTAAGTTGTGAATGTAGTTGGAGATGATTTTGTCACCGATTACGATCACTGCATCGATTAGACTCGCCTCAGAATACCCTGCCGCAAAAAAGGAATCCACAATAGCCTGATCTGCACGTCCTTTGTTTACGGTAACTGACTGTGTGAATTTAGCTAAAGCTTCTAATTTAGAGTCAAATGAAGCAGCGCCTCCTCTGATTTCAAGGATTTGTTCTTCAGAAAACCCATTCATTTTTCCTAGCGCTGTATGTGCAGACTGGCAATAGCGACACCCATTCACTTGAGAGACTACTAGGTTGATCACTTCTCTTTCCTTTGCTTTGAGGGAGGATTTACGATTTTGGAAGGCCAAATAATCGCCCAAAGCGGTTTCATTTTTTGCGAAGTAGGCATAAAGGTTTGGGATAAACCCTAAGCCCTTGTTTAGGTTATCGAAGATGGCTTGATTGTTTGCTGTTACTTCGTCACGGGTTGGTACTGTGAAATTTTTCATCTTTGTCTATGTTTTGTTTGTTTGGATAATTAGAACATGACAAAGGTGCAAGAAAGGGATAGCAGTAAGTTAGGCCCATTTTCCCGAGGAGTTGGCAATTTTTCCCATTCGGAGATTTTCTTTGAATTCCGAAGGGGAAAGGCCCTCATTTTTCTTAGAAAAGCGGCTAAAAGCCTGGATATCCTCGTAGCCCAACTCGTAACCGATCTCTTTGATCGACTTGTCTGAGTAGCCAATGAGCCTTCTGGCCTCGAGCATGATCCGATCTTGGATAAAGGTCAGCGGAGATTTTTCCCCCAGTTTGGAGAAAAGGTTTGAGAGTGTTTTGGGTGACTTGGCAAGCAGATCAGCATATGCTGCTACGGTATGCTTTTGACGGAAATGGACCTCTACAAGGTAATTGTAATCGCGTACCAAATCAGTTTGCATTGGGTCTAGCGACTCCAACTTTTCTTGGGCTTTGAAGATCCGAGTACAAAGGATTAAGAGTCGTTTCAATAGCATTTGGAGCATTTCTAGCTGAAGCGGATCGGATTCCTCATTCATTTCCATTGCAAAAACCCCAGTCAATGCTTCCAGTTTGGCTATGTCAGTTTCAGATAGGTTGAGGATCGGGAGTTGAGAGGAGCCGAAAAACAAGATCCCTTTGCAGCCTACCGCCGAATCATGATCTAAGATGCAGAAGAAGGCCCTATTGAATCGGATCATCAGGGCATCAGGAACGGAATCCACTTCCAATCGGTGGAACTCCGTCATGCAAATCAATTGATCAGGCGAAAGTTCGAGACCTCGACCATCAACAATGATTTTTGAAGCCGCTTTTATCCAAAGCAATGTCAATTCCGAAGGAAGTTGTTGTTTGAGTAGCTGGCAATTGGCAGGAGAGATTCGCTCCAAAACCAGTTTCTCAGATGAAGGGCCATTAAAAATCATTGATCAGATGGGTTAGTTTTCAAAGGAAAAACTGGAAAAAAAGGTTCGAACTACCAAAAAACTAGAGTCTGCTTTTGGATGAGCAGACTCCCGCTATTGAAGAATTCATAAGATTACTTCTTCCGCTCCCCTCTAAACGTTCCATTCGGCTGGACGAAATTCACAGCCACAATTTCCCCGTCTTTTTCCTCGAATTTGATTTTAAAGCCTTCCAAGGTTTTGAAATTGAATTCATTATTTCCTACCGGGATCTGCTCATATTCTGGTTGACCGGGGACGAAGGCATAGAGTTTTCCCTCTTTCACATAGATCTTCACTTCCTGTACTCCCATGAGTAAGTAAGCACCTTCATATTTGGCGAGGTCTTCGGCGCTGACGTCAAGGATTTTCGGAGTCCGCTTAAATTCAATCGGATCTAAAGCAGGTTCTACCTGAGTTTCCAGCCCTGAGATATCGCCATTGATGGCCGTCTGGAAACTTACCTTAATGGGATTATCCATATTGATTTCGCCCTGATAAATCAGGTGGAGATTGAAAATATCGTAATGCTCGTGAAGGAGCACTGCATCGTAAAGACCAGTTTTTGCACGCAGCGTGTCGTTTAGAAGGTCCAATTCCAATTTTCCATAGCCTAGATTCTCGTAGGTTCCGGTGTATTCAGCCAAGACATGCGAAGGCTTGGTTGTACTGATTTTGGTGGAGTCAGCGGCTTTTTTAGCTTTTTCCTGCATGGCTTTCGCTTCTTCTAATCGTTTTAATCCCTCACCAGACCAGTCAGCAGGATCAAGTTTAAGCATTCGATCAGCAATCATATTTCGAACGATGCCTGGAACCTGTGAACCGTTTTGATTTGCTAAGACGACGATCCCCAAGCTATCGGTAGGAAAAAATGAAGCACTTGCCGAGAAGCCATCGATGTTTCCTCCATGCTCGACACGATAATGTCCGCGATAGGAAGAGAGGAACCAGCCATAACCATAATTGGCAAAATGGGCATCGGGATGCTCTTTGGATGGAGTCCCTGCGGAAACCACCATCTGCGCACTCATGGCTTCGGTGACATAGGCAGCAGGGATGATTTGTTCTTCCTTGAACTTTCCTCCATTGATCCAAGTGATCAGCCAGTTGGACATTTCGGTTACGTTACTGTTAATCGCTCCAGCCGGGGCCATGGCGGCGATATTGTAATAATCCATTTTGGTACTGATTCCCTCAGGATCAGTTTGATAGCCAAATGAAAAATCTAATTCTTTAGGTAATTCTACTGCTCTAAAAGTACTTTGACTCATACCTAATTTGTCAAAGAACATGGTCTGTATATTTTCCTCCCAGGTTTTTCCGGTGATTCGTTTACCGATTTGTCCCTGAAGAAAAAACATCCAGTTGTTGTAATACCATTGCTGACGCAATCCGGTGAATGGTTCCTGAAATCCAATCCGCTTGATCAGTTCCTCATCCGAATCGGATGGAAACATGTACCAAGAAAGATCATGTCGGGGCAAGCCTGTTCGATGCGACATTAGGTCCTTGATGATGATTTGCTCATTCATATAGGACTCTGCAAATCGGAGTTCGGGGATATACTTCGCAGGACGATCATCGAAATCAATTTTCTTATCCTCCCGAAGCACTCCCAGCACTGCTGAGGTAAAAGCCTTGGAGGAAGAGCCGATGGCAAAAAGCGTATTTGGAGTTACGGGAGTTTTCTGCTCTTGGTCTTTGTATCCAAATCCACTGGAATAAACGATTTTGTCTTTTTCGACGACGGCCACCGCAAAGCCGGGTGCCCCCCATTCGGTTCGGACTTTCTCTAGCAGCGCATCTAGGTTGGCGAGGCGGGTGTCTTTTTTCTGGGAGAAAGCTTGGATGGAAAAAGAGATTCCAATTAAAAATAAGCAGAGGTTTTTCATAAGAAATAAGGATTGGATTTAGACAAAGAAAACCGAAAAGTTCAAAAGATCATAGGGTACATGAATTTGCAGTTGAGGATTTTAGCTTTATTCGCTGTTCAGGATTTATAATCCTGAACTTCGATTATAGGATTTGCAATCCGTAAAACCGAATAATGGACATGAGACTTGAAGAATACAACTCTTCAGATCGAGCTTCGAGATTACATCCGCATTAATTATCAGGACCCGAAGAACTGAATTAAAAATAATTTAAGAGATAACTATTTTATCAAAGTTTGAGAAATCGAGTAGGGAAAAAATAGTAACCTTTTAATAAAATTAACTTGAAGCCTTACTTTTTTGAATAAGAAAAATTATAGGAAAATAAAAGCCCAAGAGTTAAAATCCGAGCCCTGATAGTATCGTCGTAAGTCTCGCTTTGACTTCCTCCAGGGCTTGTTTTAGGGAAAATGCTATACTTAAAGTCAGCTTGTTGAAAAAGCATTTCTAAACCGATATTGAATCTTCCGATTTCACGGCTCACCTGCAATGTCCCCCCGGAGGCTAAAGATTGTAGATTGGGTCTTGGTCCTGAATGTGCCCATTTTAGTCTTT
Source organism: Algoriphagus sp. (assembly GCF_029254265.1). Lineage (GTDB taxonomy): Bacteria > Bacteroidota > Bacteroidia > Cytophagales > Cyclobacteriaceae > Algoriphagus. The sequence goes on from NZ_JAQWXX010000070.1 coordinate 35,166, forward strand.
CATTGCCAACCACCCTGACCATTTCATAATAGGGGTAATTGATTTGTCCATAGCCTAGAAATATGCCCGCCCGATATTCCCAATTAGCTTTTTGCAAAGTATATCCCAGCCCTGGTGTTATTGTAAATAAGTTGTTATTAGCATGGGAAAACCTCCATTCAACTCCATAAAGCTTATTGACAAAATCATCCATTTCACCCACGGAGATCGAATTGCTAGTGATGCCCGCTCTTAGAAATGTATAAAAGTGATTGGAGAATTTATAGTTTAAAGCTCCATGAAACGAAAAGCCAACTTGTGCAAATCCGTTGTTGGACTTCGAGATACTGGCCATATTCGGGATGCTACTATCAGGAAAATAAATTACGGCATTTTCCATGTCTTTTTTGGCGAAAGCTCCTACCGGAATAGCGGGTCCGGCACTTAATGAAAGTGAAAACTTTTTTGGAGAATTAGATTGGGCTAGAGAAAAACCTGAATATAAGATAAACAGAAGGATTGAAAGCAGATGTTTAGTCATAATATGGCTTATTTAGAGACCATAAATCGATCTTGATGGATGGTTTTTCCCTTATAGCTTACCGAGAGAATATAATCACCTTTTGGTAGGGTAGAGATGTCTATTTTGTCGCCGCCCCTATGTCCCAAAATTTCTGTCTTAAGACTTGTATCAACTCCTTGTATTGTCAAATCAAACATCATATCCTTGCTCAAGTCAATTGTCAATTCACTTGAAGAAGGATTTGGGTAAAGCCTAAAAGAACCAAAATTAAAGAAGGATACATTTCTGCTTGATAAAATAGTTGAACCATTTCTAGCAGTAATGGAGAAACTAATGCTCCCTCCAGAAACCATGTTAAAAGTCACATAATTTCCAGAAGTATTAAAGGTCGTAATACTCCCAGAAGTCCTTTGCCAAGTAAGGGATGTTGCATTGGGACAAGTTATAGTAGAGGTGACATTACCAATTCCGATCTGGTTCGTTGAATTTAAATTTATTCCTGTATTGCTTCCAATGTTATATGTGCCTTCCAAACATATATTTGTTTGGGTTCTACCCTTAAGTTAGTGGGGATATAAGTTTAATCCTCCGTGGAAAAAGAGGATTGCACTTCTAAAGTTGGTAAAAGTTCTATAGCCTTTACCTACAGTTTTGAGCTCTTGGATTTTTCC
>NZ_JAQWXX010000072.1 GCF_029254265.1 Algoriphagus sp.
TGCAGTCAAGTTCAGTTTGGAAGCTTTTACTGAACTCTATGACTCCTTGACCTTTAAATATATCCATTTTGAGCGTTTGAAAAGCTATAAATATATGCAATTAAAAGGACACCTCTATAGTATTAAATTCTCCAGGATTCACATTTGGAGCCACATAGCCTGAATCCGCATACTGGGTAAATCTTGATAAAAACATTTCCTCGGTCCAGTTGCCAATTCCCGTCTCAGGATCTTGAGTAATATTCGGAGCAGTTACCACCGATCCATCTGGAAAAGGGAAACTTCTACCACCTGAAAATTCTTTTCCAGCTACGATTGTTCCAGCCTCAAATGGGGTGTGGCATTCTGCACAGCTAGCTGCATTGACTAAGTAAGCTCCATAGGCTACTTGATCTGTAGGATCAGGTCTTTTTTGCATATCAGGATCATGCGGCATGGTTTTGAGAATTAGGTTTACAGGGAAATCAATCTCTGCATCCGGAAATTCACTTTCAATAGATGGTAGGGATCGGATATAGGCGATGATGTCATAGATATCGTCCGGATCCATTTTGCCATAATACATATAAGGCATCAGAGGAAACATTGCCCGTCCATCATTAGTCACTCCTGTGGTAATAAGTCGGTATAGCTCTCCATCTGTGTAGTCTGAGATACCAAAGGGAGTGATGTTTTTAGCATAAAAAACACCTGGAAGACCCATGCTATGGTCAAAGCGATCACCCCCTTTTCCTATAGTGCCCGGGGTAGGAGGCCCGGAGAATTTTGAAAAATCACGTGTGGAATGACAATCCATACACACGGTTACATGATTTGCCAAGTAAGCACCTCGTTCGATTCGATCAGCAGTCAATTCGATTTTCAGATCTTCTGGTTCGGATACCTTAGGAAATGCTGTTGAAATGTAAATGGCTCCTGCTATAGCTGCTATGAGAATGAAGGAGATGAGATATGTAAAAATTTTTAATAGCTTTTTCATAAAAATGGTGGTTTGGTTACTTTAATTTAATGTTATTTTTTTAAAATGATTTAAAAGTTAAAATTCTTAGAATCAGATCATTGATATATTTTAATTATATATATGATAAATTCTACTTTGAGATTTTTATTCTAAGTCGTAACTCTTTCCAATTCAGAATTCTTAATTTCCTGTTTAGAATAAACAAAATAGATTATGAAGAAAATTTACTTGCTTGCTCTGCTCATTTTGCCTTTAGTAGGATTTGCGCAGGAAGATCAGATATTAAAAAAGTTAGATGCTAAGGCGGGCTTTTATAATGATATCGCAATGAAAATATGGTCAAATCCAGAACTGGGATATTTGGAAACGCAGAGTTCGGCATTGCTTCAGCAAACTTTGAAGGATGCTGGGTTTACAGTAAAACCAGGTGTAGCAGAGGTACCAACAGCTTTTATTGCTGAATATGGATCAGGTGCGCCTGTTATTGGAATAATGGCAGAATTCGATGCGCTTCCAGGTGTTTCGCAAAAGGCTGTTCCATTTCGGGATCCGGTAGTCGAGGGTGGTTCAGGACATGCTTGTGGGCATCACTTATTTGGAACAGCTTCCACGGCAGCAGGAATTACTGTGATGGAGTGGATGAAAGAAAATAATATCAAAGGAACTCTCCGTGTATATGGAACTCCGGCTGAAGAAGGTGGGGGAGGAAAGGTTTATATAGCAAAAGCTGGCCTTATGGATGATGTAGACGCGATGCTTCATTGGCATCCCGGATCGGATAACGAAGCTGGAGCTACTTCCTCTTTGGCTAATATTTCCACCAAATTTCGATTTTATGGTGTGGCTTCGCACGCTGCTGCTGCTCCTGAGCGAGGGAAGTCTGCTTTGGATGGGGTAGAAGCAATGAATTTTATGGTCAACTTGATGCGTGAGCACGTACCAATGGAAACCAGAATGCACTATGTGATTACCCGTGGAGGTGAAGCTCCTAACGTAGTTCCTGCTTTTGCAGAATCTTATCATTATGTGCGTCATCCAGATGCAATAGTTGTGAAAGAGATTTTTCAGCGAATGATTAAAGCTGCAGAAGGTGCCGCATTGGGAACACAGACTCGAATGGAATATGAGATTATCAATGGGGTTTACAATTTGCTTCCAAACGAGACACTTTCTCAGATCATGTTTAAAAATCTACAGCGTGTAGGTGGGGTAAACTATACTGCTGAGGAGAAAAAATTTGCAGAAGAAATTATCAAAACTTTTCCTGAGGGTGTAATAGCTTCTCCTGATGACGCAGCTGTAATTACCCCATTTGAAGTCAATGAAAAAGGCACTGGGGGATCCACAGATGTTGGAGACGTAAGTTGGTTGGTGCCAACAGCAGGCTTGGGGACAGCCACTTGGGTACCGGGCACATCTGCACATACTTGGCAGGCTGTAGCAGCTGGAGGAATGAGTATCGGACAAAAAGGAATGATGGTCGCTGCAAAAACCTTGACATTGACGGCTATGGATATCTTTAAAGATCCTTCCGTGACAGTAAAAGCTAAAGCTGAACTAGACAAAAGAAGAGGAGCTAACTTTAAATATGAAGCTTTGACAGGTGATCGAAAACCACCTTTGGATTATAGAAAATAAGTTTGATGGAAAACCCACTGCTACCTAAAATTGCATTATTGCTCACTTGTATATTGATACAGGTGAGCTTTTCTTTTTCTCAGGATAAATCCCAAAACCAAAAGGATACAAAAATCGGATTGGTGTTAAGCGGAGGAGGAGCAAAGGGGATGGCTCACGTGGGCGTGATTCGAGCGATGGAGAAAGCAGGCTTGAAGGCCGATTATGTCGTCGGTACAAGTATGGGGTCAGTAGTCGGAGGGCTATATGCTTTGGGATACAACTCCGATGAACTTGAGCAAATCATAAAATCTATCGATTGGGACTTGCTGCTCTCGAATCGGGTTAGTTTTGAATCTATTTCTTTTGAGGAAAAGGAATATTACAATCGATATCTGCTGGAATTCCCGGTTGTGGATGGGGAGGTTTCATTCCCATCAGGTTTGATTGAAGGACAAACCCTCTCTGATGTACTTCATTATTATACTTGGCCTGCTATATCATATAAGAATTTTGACGAGTTCCCAATTCCTTTTCGATGTGTAGCTACTGATATCAGTACAGGCGAGCCCATTATTTTTGATTCCGGCTATCTCCACAATGCACTCCGCTCCAGTATTGCCATTCCTACAGTTTTTTCAGCTTTTGAATTAGATAGCACTTCTGTCGTCGATGGTGGCGTAGTGAATAATTTTCCGGTTGATGTGGTTAGAGGAATGGGGGCTGATTTTGTAATTGGGGTCAATGTTTCGGATGAGGATTTTGTTTCTGCGAAGGATTTGGGAGGCTTTGCTGCGATTCTTATGCAACTGGCGATGGCAGAATCCCTCCGCAAAACCAAGGATAATATTGAGTCAACAGATATTTATATCAAGCCAGATCTGGGAATTTATTCAACAGGGAGCTTTAGTTCATATGAGGAGATTCTGAAGCTTGGAGATAAGACAGGGTCAGAATATTATCCACTATTCCAACAGCTTGCCGACAGTCTTGGGAGAAATGATAAATCTCCGGGTATTGGTTTGAATTCCAATAAAGTTTCAATCAATAAGATTGAGATTCTGGGGAATCGAATTATTTCAAAGGATCTGATCTTGTCCAAATTGAATATCAGCTCTGGCAAAGCAGTCAGTCGGGATGAACTAGAATATGCCATGAACATGGTTTTTGGGATTAATGCATTTTCGAAAGTTGATTATTCTGTAAAAGAGCTTGCTGAAGGAGGATTTGATTTGGTTGTAAGAGTCAAAGAAAAACCTGCTACTCTCTTAAATACAAGTTTACATTATGATAATCAGTTTTCAGCTGGTTTGATTTTCAATTTGACTAAGCGTGATTGGATAGGGAAATCCTCAAGAACCGTTTTCGTTTTAAACGTTTCTGAAAATCCGAAATTCCGATTTGACTATTACAAGTATATCGGTAAAGAAAAGAAGTTTGCAATCAATCCAAGATTAAATCTGCTTCGACAAGAACTTCCTCAATATCAAAATGGAGAAGTAGAGGAAATAATAATTGAGCGGGATAATAATATTGCTGTCAATTTCATTTCTACTTCCTCTTTGAAGCAATCGTTTTTGTTTGGGCCGATTTACGAGTCGAGCAGATCTCGGGGGAAAGTTACAGTTTCCGTACCTGAAAATTTGAAAAGTGCCTATCAACGTAGCTTAGGGTTTAGATTTAGGTATTATCGTAATTCCCAAAATGATCGAAATTTTCCTACCAGAGGGGCCGAAAGTATAATCGAGCCAAAATTAAATCTAAAAAATTGGGTGGGAGTAAATATTCAAGATGGAGTAGATACCGTTTTCTTCGATATAGAAGGGTTTCCACTAGGGATTCCGAGTGATATTTTAGATGACTTTATTAAAACTTTGGCACCAGATGCACATTTGAATCTCTACACAAAATACACGAAATATTTCCCCCTAAGTAAAGCTATTCAACTAAAGCCGGAATTTTCTGCAGGTGTTACTTTTGGAACTGCCGGAGAGGAAAGAATTTATAATGAGTTTTTTATAGGAGGTTATCAAAACATCAGATTTACAGATACACGGTTTTGGGGATTAAACTATGCGGAGGTCACTGCTGCCAACTTCCTCAAAATGGGTTTGGATATTCAAGTTGTCCCACTTAAAAAAATCTTCCTCCGTGGAGGAATGAATTGGTTGGGATTTAGTGATTATGTCCCATTGGATGATTCTGATTTAAGATCCAAAATATTCCAAGACGAGCAATATTTTGGATACGGAGTTGATCTCTCTTATCAATCTTTGATAGGTCCGATCACTATTGGTGTTACCAGCAATTCCAAAGACAATCAAATCAGGGGGTACTTTTCACTTGGCTTCTCTTTTGGATATTCAGACCGATAATTTCCCAACACATTTCCCATTGATCAGATCATAATTCCATTGAAGTAGAATTTTACTTTCTCGGGATTTTTAGAACTCAAAAACGTATATTCAAGCTGTAATATTCTTGAAAAGACGCGATGGACAGAAGAAAATCTTTAAAATTAATCGGTGGTTCTGCAGTAGGAATTGCCGGATTGGTATTCGCCAATTGGAAATGGCAAATCATAGATCAGTTGACTCACGAAGGTTTTTTTTCACTCAAAGAAGAGCAGACTATCCGGGCAATTGCCGACACCATTATTCCAGAGGGTTTACCTCCCATTTTACCTTCGGCTGATGCAAAACCCATTGGAGCCTTGAGTACTGGGACACATGACTACATCAATAAAGTCATCGCCCAATGCTACGAACCTACAGATCAAGAAGTGATCAAACAAGAATTACAAAAGTTGATCAGCCAAGATTTTTTAAAATTGGATCGGCAAGAGCGCGAAAAGAGACTAATGGCTTTGGCTGAATCTGAAGTTGAATCGGAAAAGGAATTTTTTAAAGTGATGAAATCAGAAACCATCACGGGATTTACCACTGTGAAAGAGGTAATGGTTAACTATAGAAATTATCAAGTTGCGCCGGGATTTTACAACGGATGCGCTGAAGTCACCCAAAAAGCCTAATCAAATGCTACAAGATTCAAAGGAAAAAAGGACCTACGATGCCATTGTGATCGGATCAGGAGCATCTGGAGGCTGGGCTGCAAAAGAACTTTGCGATGCCGGATTGAAAACGCTGGTGCTTGATCGAGGAAGAATGGTCCGTCATATTGAAGATTATCCTACTGCTTCCAAAGCGCCTTGGGAATTTGAATTCCGAGGAAATATTCCTCTTGAAAAACGAGCTGGTTTGGCAGATTGGTCCTGGAAACGGGAGGAGACTGTGCAATGGGCTATGTCAGAAGATGAGCAACCGGTGATTTTCGAAAAGCCGTTTCGTTGGTGGCGTAGCTATCATGTCGGAGGGAAGTCATTACTTTGGGCAAGAGCAACGCAGCGCTGGTCGGACTTTGATTTCAATGGTCCTGCGCGAGATGGGTTTGCGGTGGATTGGCCAATTCGGGCAAAAGATCTAAATCCTTGGTATGAGCATGTGGAGCGATTTGCAGGAATAGCTGGCGCAAAAGACGGCTTGGCCGAACTTCCGGATTCTGAAGTGATGCCAGGATTTGAACTGAGCTGTATTGAAAATTATTACAAGGAACAATTAAAGTCCAATTTTGAAGGTCGGCATTTGATTCAAGGGCGATGCGCCCACCTTACTGATCCTCAAGAAATCCATAAACAGCAAGGTCGAAATAAATGTCAAAATCAGGCCATGTGTAACCGTGGTTGCGTTTATGGTGGGTATTTTAGCTCCAATGCTTCCACTTTGCCTTGGGCAGAGAAGACTGGAAATCTCACTATTCGCCCAAACTCGATTGTTCACTCGGTGATTTACGATGATGCAAAAGAAAAGGCGACAGGAGTCAAAATCATCGATCGAGAGACAGGAGATGAAATGGACTTTTATGCTAAAATCGTATTTGTAAATGCGTCGACTATTGCTTCCAATGCAATTTTGCTTAATTCTAAGTCATCCAGATTCCCGAATGGAATTGGAAATGACTCAGGATTGATGGGTAAATTCCTTGCTTCCCATAATTACCGCGGGAAGGGTTATGCGACTTTCGAAGGATTTCTGGATAAAAAGCAGGAAGGACGTCATGCCGGTCACGCCTATGTCCCTCGGTTCAGGAATGTATTCAAACAAGATACTGACTTCCTAAGAGGATATTCGATTGGAATGTCAGGAGGACGAGGGATGAGTTCGGATACCAGTATGATTGGAGACCAACTTAGGGATAATTTGCTCAATCAGAAATTGAATAATGTCTGGGGAATGTCAGCTTGGATGCAAGGAGAGACAGTGCCTGTAGAAGATAATCATGTGCGCTTGAGTACTGATCAAGTAGATAAATATGGAATCCCAAAAATCATTCTTTCTGTAGAATGGAAAGAGAATGATGATAAGATGGTCGCTGACTTTATCGAGCAGCAAACCATGATGTATGAAAAAGCTGGCTTTACGAATATCAAAGTGGAGGACAGTGGTGCGCTCCCAGGTTCAGACATTCACGAAATGGGTGGAGTCAGAATGGGTAAAGATCCAAAGACTTCACTCTTAAATGAGTGGAACCAGTTGCATCACTGCAAGAATGTCTTTGTCACTGATGGCGCATGCATGACCAGTACTTCTACTCAGAATCCTACCTTGACCTTTATGGCGATTACCGCAAGAGCAGCGAATTATGCGATTGAGGAGTTGAAGAAGTTAAATTTATAGTCAACATGCGACCGTCCACAGACCACAGTTGGTCATTGAGAACTTCAATCATTAAACCTGGAATGGAGCACCAAGGAGCACAATTAGAATAAAACAGCTATGGACTATGGACCGTAGTCTGTTGACAAAAGCAACCCAAAAACATCTGAAAACTACATTTACCCTACTGATTCTCGCCTTTGCTTGGATCATTACTCCACAAGAAACTTTTGCGCAGAAAAAGGGTGATCCCTTATTGCAGGCCCCACTTGGGATTGCTGCATATACCTTTCGAAATGAATTTCCAAAGGGCGTAGAGCAGACTCTGGACATCATTCAGGAGATGGGCTTTACAGAATATGAGGGTGGTACATCAGGAATGGATCCGGCAGAATTCAGGGAATTGGCTAATGCTAGAGGGATTTCTATTCCTTCCACAGGAACTGGTTTTGAAGATTTGGAAAAAGATCCTCAGGCTGTTGCAGATCGGGTTAAGGCACTTGGTGCGAGCTATGTCATGTGTGCTTGGATTCCTCATAAGCGAGGAGAATTTTCTAAAGCCGATGCTGATCGCGCGATCAAAGTTTTCAATGAAGGAGGAAAAGTCTTAAAGGAAAATGGAATTACTTTCAAGTACCATGTTCATGGTTATGAATTTCAACCTTATGGCAATGGGACGCTTTTCGATTATTTGGTAGAAAATACTAATCCGGAATATGTTAAACTCCAAATGGATGTAATGTGGACCTATTTTGGAGGTGGTGACCCTGTTGCATTGTTAAAAAAGTATGGAAACCGTTGGGTGTCGCTGCATCTGAAAGATTTCCGAAAAGGAGCGCCGCAAGATATGACCGGACTGACCGGGCCTGAGAATGATGTGCCTTTAGGAACTGGGCAATTAGATTTTCCTGGGATTTTACGAGAGTCCAATAAGATTGGAATCAAGCACATGTTTATCGAAGACGAAAGCGATAATGAGTTGGAAAACCTTCCAAAAAGTATCGCTTATTTGAGGAGCTTGAAGTATTAAATCAGGGTAGATTTTGATATTATTTCTATACCGAAATAATGATGTCTTATTCAAAAAATTATTAATCAAATAAAGAAAACATGCCAAAACGAGTAGCTGTCCTTGGTGGTGGTGGTTTTATAGGAGGTCATTTGGCAAAAAGATTGAAAAGCCAAGGGGATTGGGTGAGAGTGGTTGATCTCAAATTCCATTCATATTTTGATATTAATGAAATCTGCGATGAGTTTTTGATAGGAGATTTAGCGTATCCTGCCTTTGCATCAGAAGTCTTGTCAGGTTCGTTTGATGAAGTATATCAGCTAGCCGCAGATATGGGCGGAGCAGAATATCTTTTTTCTGGCCTTAATGATGCCAATGTCATTTCGAATTCTGCATTAATCAATATCCATGTAGCCAAAGCAGCGGTGAAACATGGAGTCAAAAAGCTATTTTTTTCTTCTTCTGCATGTGTTTATCCCGAATTCAATCAAATAGACCCGCTTAATCCTAATTGTGAGGAAGACTCCGCTTATCCTGCACAGCCAGATTCTGAATATGGTTGGGAGAAGCTGTTCAGTGAGCGAGTTTATTTAGCTTTTAGGAAAAATTATGGCCTTAACATTAGAATCGCAAGGTTTCATAATATTTTTGGACCATTTGGAACTTGGTCAGGAGGGAAAGAAAAGGCTCCTGCGGCAATGCTGAGGAAAGCGATTGAATGTGAGGAGGGAGGTGAAATAGAAGTTTGGGGTGATGGTAGTCAAACTAGATCATTTCTATTTATTGAGGATTGTCTTTTTGCAATTCAGGCATTGATGGAAGCAGACTTCTCTGATCCGATAAATATTGGATCAGAAAATCTGATCAGCATCAACTCCATGGCAGAAATTGCTGTTCGGATTTCAGGAAAAAATATCAGGATTAAAAATCTCCGTGGAAAGGAATTTGAAAATAAATATGGATTCCCTTGTCCTATAGGTGTGATGGGAAGAAATTCCCATAATAAACTTTTTGAAGAAAAAACTGGAAGTAAAATCCAATCAGATCTTGAATCTGGTTTGAAGGAAACCTACCATTGGATTAAGTCACAATTTGAGCAAACCAAATAAAATGAACCGGTCAAAAGATCGAATATTGGTCGTGATTTTGGGTCAAGCACGCGCAAGTAAATTAACTTGGGATTCATTCAAAACGAATGTCTTAGATGAGCTACAAGGAGATTTGGCACTTTGTATCGGTGAATCTCCTGAAAATAATCTGGAAAACCCGTATTGGGCACATGCTAAATATAGGCGGGTACTCCCTGAATACGAGGATTTTGGAGATGGCTTTGATCAAATTCAAACGAATAGAATTGGAAAAATAAATGACTGGAGGGAAGTTTTAAAGATAAAAGATCAATGGTTGGGAGGGATCAAGGGTAAAGAAGAACATCCTGGAAGTGCTGGCATTTTGGTCTATTTCAAGGCTAAACTTTTTGAGTTTCTTAGCTCTGATGAGATTAGAGGTCTTTATGATCGGTTCGTCATCACCAGGTCAGATTTTATATGGGAGATGCCTCATCCAAAAATAGATAGGTTAAGAAAAGATAGAATATGGATTCCCTATGGAGAGTTTTACTGGGGAGTAACTGATAGACATGTGGTCTTGACCCAAACATTTCTTGAGCCATATCTCAATCTGATTGATCCAATACTGAGAAATCCAAAAGAGTTAATGACAGAAATGATCCGATATAACCCTCGCCCCAATTGGAATCATGAACAGTACATCTTATTCAGATTGAAAAGTCAAAACTTATCTTCTAAAATCAGTTGGTTACCTTATATGATGTTTTCTGTAAGAGAGGAAGGCGCTTCAACGAGGTGGTCAATGGGAGTTTTTGATTCAGATTTGGGTTTTTTTGTTAAGTACCCGGCTGAGAAAATTCGAACAAAATTAACAAAGCGGTTTTTTCTGAATAAAAAGAAAAAAGTGATTCTTTTGCCCAATTTTTTGATGGCCCTTATCCTGAAGTTGTTGTTTTCTTTGAAAATTAGAAATTATATTTCATGATTATCCGCTATGATGCCAGTAGCCTTATTTTCTTTGTTTTACTGGCTGGAAGACCGATGACGGGTGACCGAAGCGGCCCAAAAGCTAGATTTTAACTTATTATTTGCTGCTTTGAGATCTTTTACTGGCAGAAAAGCGGATATACACATTATATTTAATTGAGATTATCCTACGATACGATATCCAATTTTTCATGTGAGAAATTTTTATTTGGAGAACTCTTATTATGAAGGGCAATTCTTAAAAAATCTAATCAAGGACACTGTTTTCAAGTGGTGCAGAGGTGCAGGTAATTCCATTTTGAATTACCTGCTTTTGCCCCTGACTTATGAGAAGAAACTTATCCTAACACCACTTAAGAAAAGCTATACTGGACTTAACGGGAGTGTTTTTTTTGAGGATGATTTTTTTAATGAGTAATTTTTATGGGTTCCATAAGTATCCCGTTAAATGCACTAAGGGCAGTTTTTTTTGAAAAAAAAAAGATCACTTTCAATTTCCTGATGCTCTTGAAACTGTTTTAAGCATTTAAATTCAAAAAAATTGAATTTAAAATATTGTTAAATCACTGTAAGCTAGTTGTTAGAGTGGATTTGAATCATTAATTTTTAGTTCAATTCAAACTCTTTTCATATGAAATCGAGCATGTCTTATTCGACACCAAGAGGGATGTCCCGAAAGCTTTCGGGACAACAATGCGAGATTCCATATGACCTATAAAAATTAAATTATAAACAGATGAAATCTAAAATCTTATTGCTTGCATTTCTTTTCAGTATTAGCTGCGCTATGGTTTCGGCTCAAAATCCTGGTGAATTCATTTCCGTAAATCATAAGAAAGTTTGGGTGAAAACATCGGGTTTGGAGGACCGTAAATTCCTTCAACCCCTCGTAATCCTTGAATCAGGTACTGGAGATCATTTAGAACAGTTTGACAAAGTATTTGATCAGGTTGCCGAGTTTGCTCCTGTTTTGTCTTATGACCGGTTAGGTTTAGGAAAGTCTGATTCTACAGACAATCCAATCTCTGAAAGCAGCAGGGTCGAGGAATTACGTGAACTATTATCCGCGATGAAATTAGTGCCTCCCTATATTTTCGTGGGGAATGATTTAGGAGCTGTTTTTTCAAGGGCTTTTGCATTAGCCTATCCTGAAGAGGTGGTGGGGCTAATTTATTTGGATCCTGTCTCTCCTTGGGAAAACACGAAAGATCTCGTCGCTCAATTGAATCAAGAGGGAAAAGATGGAGATGCCTTGCTCTCAGATTATAAGGCATTACAATCGAAAATACTTGCAAACGCTAGCTCAGCTCAGAAAGAAGAAGTGGACTTTGCAATGCGTATTTTAGCTAATGAGAATCTGACTTGGGAGCTCGATCCGGCTCTTCAGATTCCGCTGGTTGTGATGCTGGGCAGGAACAAAGATATTAGGACGATAGTTAATCCAATTTCCTCCGATGGCAAATTGCTAAACGAGAAACTCATTGAAAATCGAATCAATTACTTTCAGGAGTTAACTTCCCGCCAGCCCAATTCAACTCTTTTAATTTCTTCCAATTCCGCAAGTTATCTTCCGCTTCAAGCATCCACAGCTGTAAGTTTGCTAGTGCAGCAGGTTGTCCTTTCGGAACCGCTTAAAAGAATTTGGAGTGCTTCCAGAACATTGGATCCCTCTGATTTTGGACGGTTTATTTCTGAATTAAGAACCTATATCCCCTCTTTTTTACTCTCTGAGAGGGATCTGAATATGATTGGGTATAGCCTAATGAGATCTGATCTTTATATGCATGCTTTGGTGCTTTTTGAAGACAATCTGAAAAATCATCCCAATTCAGCAAATGCTTATGACAGCTATGGAGACGGCTTGTTCGCAGTGGGTCGAGTTCAGGAATCCTTGGAAGCCTTTCAAATGGCAGTTCAACTGGGAGAAGAAGAGAATCATCGGGATTTGGGACTCTTTATCAAAAATCTCAAGCGAAGCGAGGAAGCACTTTCGAATGATTGAAGATTTTTCAATAAAAACCTAGAAGCTTTGCTGAATTCCCAGTGCTATTTCACGGTAAGCCAAGTCAGGTAATTTGCAGGTATTTCTAAGTCGATTGTAATTGAATTGCCATTTCCAATTTCATAAACTTCCGCTGGGCCATATTGCTCGGAAACCTCTGCTTGATTGCTCAATCCCGTGTAATAAAGCGGAATTTCAATGCTTCGTTTGATAGGTTCATCCAAGGGATTAAATAACATAATCAATGCTTTTTCTTCTCTCGTTGGATCCACATGCATCCAGCCATCCCAATCACGTCCATCGGCTCTCCGCAAACGGATAATATCTGCATTCAGAATTTCCCTATGCGCTTTATACCAGTCAATGACCTCAATGACCGTTTGCTTTGTTTCCTCCGTATCATAAAGCCGCGGACCTCTGTAGCAAGCTTGAATACCAGCGCCGTAATACTGCATCATCAGCATCTTGTAATCGTCCAGATGTTCATTCAGTGGTTCCAAAACAGCATCTTCACCTCCGCCATGATAGGCAGTCAAAGGAACAAATCCCCAGCCCATAGAAGGGGTCTTTTCCCAAGTCGCATCATAGATGTTTTGGCGATTGAGAATTTTTTGTTGCGCTCTGGAAAGGGAGAAATTCACCTCCCGATAGCCCATAGCTATTTTATGTGACCCATCTAAAAAATACCAATCGGGGGCATTGATATAAATTCCTCGTTCATTCATCCAGTGGTAAAGCTCTTTTTGCAAATTTAGTTGAACCCATTGTGAATCTTCCAAACCGGTATGTCCCGGATGGGAAGTGGAGGCACAGACATCTCCGGGGTAGGGGCCATCATTCTCAAACAAATCAAAACCGGTGGTTTGGTAAAAGTTTTTGATTTTTTCCAGATAATTCAGCCCCCAATTGCTTGCCAAACAAGGTGCATTTCCAAAGAAAGCCCCTCCCGGTTTTCCTGTTTTGGGATCAATCACATCATCTTCAGGACTGATTGTTCTCGAACTGAAAAGTGAATATCCTCCTATTTTTATGCCTTTTTCATGGGCGTAGTCAGCGATCGTTTTCCAGCGATTTAGGTTTTCAGCGCGGTCATCTTCCATATTGATATGACTCCCAAAACTTAAGATCAGTGCTTCATAGCCAGTATCCACACATTGATCGATTGCGGTATAAACCTCCTCATCATTTTTACTGACTAGGTGCATGAAAATAGGATTTTGCAAAGTCCAAGGAGCCAAAGCGCGATACATTTTTCTTCTTGCTAATCCATTTCTTTCTCGGTCATAGCTATCCAGAATCAGCTGATTAGAACGTATGGATTCCAGATCTTCACCTGGAGCTAGTTCGATTCCATAGCCTTTGTCTGGGAAAATTTTCGCGATAGCGGGAGTGAGTAAGTTATAATTCACCTGGGAGGTATAGCTCGAATCAGAGAGCCAATGTGTGGCTTGATCGCTGAGCTCGGCATGCATGGCATTGTTGAAGGCGAAGTTATTCTCAAAATAAATTTGATGATTCTTCTTCATTTTGGCGGTGCTTCCGACCACTGCAGATTCTTCCTCAACCAGTGCGAGTTGTTCGGATACGATTTGATTGATGAAAAAATCGGAATCTGATTTGTTCTCTATCGTTAGGTATTTTGAAATCAGGGGAATATTATCGAAGAGTTCGTAATTCACCGCTACCGAAAGACCTGGTAAATCTGAATGAGTAAACCAAAATGTCAGCTTTGTTCCTGTTCCATAGCCTGCCTCATAAGGCCAAAAAACCATCTTGAAATCAAGCGGGGAGCTTATTTTTTCTTGAGAATAGCGTTCAAAACTAAAGTGATTTGAAGGAGACATGACCTGATCTAGCCATTCCAGTTTAAAAAATGCTTTTTCTTTCAAATCAATATTTCCTCCTACAGCATATCGCTTGCCATTTATGGTGATTTCAGCCTCAGGCAATGGACTTCGAAGCAGCTGCTCCCCCGTCATTTGATTTTTGAAATCGTAGCAAATGAGATTTTCTCCTACATAAAAGGAGCGTCGGATCAGCCCATTGTCCAATCGGATCTGAGAATCGGAGTCAAAAAAGACTTGGGCACTTCGCTGTTGATTATCGACCAACCAATCTCCCTGAATTGATTGAGAAAATCCCTGAATGCTTGAAAAAATCATGAGGATTCCCAAAGTCCCTAAAAACCAGAAATGAGTTCTATTTTTCATTACCAAAAAGATAGGGTTTTGAAAAAGAATCTGCAAGATCTGGGAAACTCAATGCGGAAGGGTAGCTGCTTGCTTGAAGGCTCCTATTTTCTTTGCCTCGCTAATAGGGGTTTGAAATCTGAACCAATAAAACTATAGATCAGTAGTTTTTTGCTTAGTTCTAAAGATTGCTTCGGGATCGTAAAGCTGGAAAATGATTTCATTGTCAGGATAATCCCTCGCAATGACACCCCATCAACACACCAACTTAAACCCATATCCCCGCACATTCAGGATCTGAATAGTTGGATCTTCCTGAAGTTTTTTGCGAAGCTTGGTGATAAAGACATCCATGCTACGGGCGTTGAAAAAATCATCCGAACCCCAGATCTGAGTCAAAATCAGACTTCGATCTGCTACCTCATTTGCATGCTCTACCAAAATCTGAAGTAGCGCAGCCTCCCGGGCGGTAAGTAGAGTTTCTTCCTCCCCGAATTTCAGGAGTTGCTTGGTCGGATGAAAGGAATAGGTGCCGATCGTAATCCAATCCGATTGATTTTGACGAACGCGCAGTCGATCCAATTGGGCATTGATCCGAACAATCAATTCTTCCATACTGAATGGTTTTCGAACATAGTCATTAGCTCCAAGCCCAAAGCCTTTCACCACATCCTCAGTTTGGCTTTTGGAGGTCAGAAAGATAATCGGGGTATAAGGGTCAGTTTTTCGGATTTGCTCCGCAAGCGAAAAACCGTCTTTCTTAGGCATCATCACATCCAGGACCAATACATCGGGTTTGGCGCGTTGGTATTCTTCCCAGGCTTTCTGTCCGTCAGCACAAAGGCTCACCTTGAAGTTACGGCTCTCCAGACTTTCCTGAATGATCATTCCCAAAGCGATTTCGTCTTCGGCTAAAAGAACCTTTATTTTGCTCATGGCCAGATCGTGATAAATGAAGTACTGTTTTTTCTTGATTCCAAAGTGATTTTCCCACCGTGTTTTTCGACGATTTTCTTCACGTAATAAAGTCCGATTCCAAAACCTTTCACGTCATGAAGGTTGCCCTTGGGTACACGATAAAATTGTTCAAATACACGGTCTTGATCAGTAGAAGAAATGTTTCCCCCACTATCCCAAATCCGGATTTTGTTGATTCCATTCTGTTCCAAAGAAACTTGAATTTCATTGCCCCCATATTTCTCAGCGTTATCCAAAAGATTGGAAATGACATTTTCAAAGTGAAATGGATCCACATGAAGTGTTTTGATACTACTCGGCAGAATGAGTTCGATGGTCTTTTCCGGATTGATGGTTTGGTATTTTTGAACCAAGCTGCGCAAAATCGGAACAGGGTCAACGTCCTCAGGCTTCAATCCCAGTTGCTCTGAGTCAAGCGTGGCTGTCTCCAAAAGTTTTTCCACCATCTGATTCAGTTTGAGTAGTTGCATTTTGGAAATCCCCAGATAGCGCTTCGTTTTCTCAGGATCATTAGTTGGATTGAACTGCTCGATTCCTTCAATAGCCGAAAGGGTGGTAGCGATAGGGGTTTTGAATTCATGGGTAATATTACCGATCAAGTCGGCCTTGATATCAGCGAGTTCCTTTTGATTTTTGATCGTCTGATAGAGGTAGTAAAAAGCAAAGGCAATCACTGCCAAAAATGCCAATGAAGTCAAAATCTCCACCAAGCCTCTTTTCAAAATAGTCAAAGCTGTATTTTCAAAATACATTTCCAGTTTTTGGCCTCTGGGGAGAAAAGTGGACCTTGAAACCACCTGAAAAGGCATTTCTTCAGTGCGAAATGCCTTAGAAGAATCAGGATTTGATTTCTCATCAAAATGCACAAGTTGATAGTCAATCTCGATTCTTCTGCGGTCAAGCTCGGACTTTACGTTTTTCCTGATTTTGTCCACTTCAATAGAATCTCGAGTGATCGAGATGATGATTCGGTTGGTCAGATACTTGATTTGAGTCAAACTGTCCGCTGCTTTTTGTCCCCAAAATACATTTAGGTTATTAATCTGATCAACCCCCGTCCCTTTCGCTGAGTCGATAAATGTGAATGATTTCAGGCTATCATTTCTTACTTCAGACCAAAAAATGGAATCTGGACGGCCCTTTTCTGCACCCTCGATAGCACGAAAGATCATTTTGCTTTTCCCTACCCGCTCGATAAAAGGTTTAGAAAGTTCATTAAATAATACCGTGTCGGATGTGAAGAATTTTTCTGGGTCAAACCCAGGCGGAAGGGAATCTACCGAAAAAGGCAAATCTTCTGCTTGTTGGATTTCAAGATTATCTGTCAGTGTAATGACATTAGTTTTCGCCAGATCCGCATAATAGCTTTCCACAGCGTTGTCCAGACTTTCCTGAATATCACTGATGAGTTGGCTTTGTATGATTTCGAACTGGGAGTACATTCTCCAAGACTGCACTCCTATGCTAATCAGCAAGGTCACTCCGATTAAAATACCTATCCGCTTGAATTGTAGCTTCTTCATTCCCCTAAATTAGTGGCTTCAGTTGGTTTCATTTCCGAAGGTTAACACTCGTTAACAGTGCTTAACTTATGGTTTGATTTCTTTTGATTTGGTTTGTATCAAACAAAAAAGCTATGAAATCTAAGATAATTTCAAATCCCCACCTAGGTGTTTGCAAGCTATGTGAGAGTATCTGGCTTACCTTTAAAAATCAAATTATTACAAGATGAAAAAAATAATATTCCTTCTCCTCGTTGCTTTTTCCTTTCAGGGAATACTTGACACCGCATCTGCCCAAGGCTTAACAGGTAGAGTCAATTACAAAACTTCTGCGGCTTTTAAATTCTCGATGGATAGCACCACTATGGCACCTGAAGTCATCGCCGATCTCCAAAAGCAATTAAAGAAGCAAATGGAGCGCGAATACACACTTGCCTTTACACAGGCAGAATCAAACTGGAAACAAGTGGAAAGCTTAGGCGCTGGCCCTGCAACAGCTTCAGCTGGTGGAGCACAGATCGTGATCCAAACTGGAAATGAAGATCGGTTGCTGTATAAAAATATTGGTTCTCAATCTTTCATCGAAGAAGAAGATTTGATGGGTAAACCATTTTTGGTTCAGGATAGCCTTCCGGTTTACGACTGGGAATTGACTGGAAACACCAAGAAAATCGGTGAATATGAAGTACAGGAAGCAAAGTATTCGCGCATCGTGGACAGCAAGCGATTTTCGATGGGAATGGAGGAAATGGAAGTAAGCAAGGACACGATAAATGTTACGGCTTGGTTTGCACCTCAAATTCCTGTAAGTCATGGCCCCGCAGATTTTTGGGGATTGCCGGGTTTGATTCTGGAATTGCAAAATGAGGGCATGACCTATATCGCTGAGCGAATCGTGCTTAATCCATCTGAACCTGTCGAGATCGAAGTGCCAAAGAAAGGCGAAAAGATCGGCCGCGAAGCATATAGGGCTTTGGCAGACGAGAAAATGAAAGACATGATGAAGCGCTATAATGGTAAGCCGGGTGAAGGAAATCGAATGGAAATACGGATAAGTAACTGATAAGCAGGAAGACGGAAGACAGGAGACGGAAGACCGAAGACGGATGCCTGTACTTCCCTAAATAGCATTGACCGTCCGATTCAATATTTATTTCTATAAGGAGTTAAGAAAACTAAACCAACACCATGTCTTTTTTAAGAAAAACACTCGGAATCAGCCTTTTTTTGCTGATTTCCATTCCTTCCTTTGCCCAAAATAGATTGTTGATCGGCCAGGTATTGGACACGCTGAATCAACCAATTCCGTATGCAAATGTCGTAGCGATCAATCAGAATACTCAAAAAATCGGTGGATTTGGAATTTCTGATATCTCCGGAAGATTCAAAATTTCACTGACAACAGGTTCAGAATTCTTGCTTCGAGTTTCTTTTGTCGGCTATAAGCAGTTTGAGCGAGTGATCAAAGAGTGGTCCCCAGAGGAGCAGATGCAGATTATCCTGTCCCAGGATGAAACTATGCTGGATCAGGTAGAAGTGGTGACTGAGTTGCCGATTACTATGAAAGGGGATACGCTGACCTATAAGACGGATGCGTTTACCACTGGTACCGAGCGCAAATTGGAAGATGTTTTGGATAAGCTCCCTGGCTTTGAAGTGGATGACAACGGCGAGGTAAAAGTTCAAGGAAAAAAGGTGGACAAGGTTATGGTGGATGGCAAACCCTTCTTTGATGGAGATACTAAACTAGCCACTAAAAATCTACCTGCAAATGCGGTAGATCGTGTTCAGGTTTTAAAAAATTTCAACGAAGTTGCTCCAACTCGGGGATTGGACAACAACGAGACGCTAGCTTTGAATATCCAATTGAAGGAAGGGAAAAAGAATCTGGTATTTGGAGATTTGGCAGCAGGAGCTGGGCCAAAAGAACGCTACTTAGGTCATGCCAATGCATTTTATTATGCTCCGAAACTCAATCTTAATTTAATTGCCGATGCCAATAATGTGGGTGAACTGGCTTTCACCCTTCAGGATTACTTTCGCTTTAGCGGAGGTCTGTCAGGATTGGGTGGGCGAACAGGTTCATCGGTCAGCCTAAGCGGGGATGATATGGGGATTCCAATGGCGCAGCGAAACAATGCACGTGATCTAGTGACCAATCTGGCGGCATTGAACTTAAATTATTCCCCAAGTGCAAAATGGCGACATGCCGGATTTGCCATTGGTTCCACTTCTAAAAATCAACTTGGAAGTTCTTCCCAGCGGACGTATTTAAGTTCTGAAACGGATAATCAGGAATTACTTACTTCGGCAAATCGGGTAGAAAATGCTTCCGGAATGTTGAAGTATGCAGCAACTTATACTCCGAAAGAAGAAACATATGTCAAGTATAGCATCTTTGGAAAGGTCGCTGATATCTCCACCAACAGCCTGCTCAATTCAAACTTTGCGCAGCAAAATCGACAAATTGGAACCCTGCAAGAGCGGACGCCATACAGTATCCAACAGAAAGGGGAGTGGTATCATGCACCTTCCGACAAGCGAGTTTACTCTGTGGAGGTCAACTGGGAAAAGAAATTTATCGATCCGCTTTATGATCTGATAAGTAATCAGAACCCATTTCAGGGCCTCTTCCCAATTTTTGATCAAGATCGCTACCGGTTTTTGCAAAATCAGGAGATTAACACTGGGGTTTTTGAAGGCGCCTTTAATTACTATCAAATCCTGAATCCGACGAATCATCTGAATTGGAGTTTGGGTTTTCAGCGAACTAATCAGCGAATGACTTCCCAATTGGAATTGGATTCAGATCTGCCTGCGGAAGGTTTGGAAGCCTTTCAAAATGACAATCGCTTTGGCTTTCAGGATCTTTACCTTGGTATGACCTATAAAACCAAATGGAAATCAGTCATTATCAGCCCGTCGGTTTATGCCCATCGCTATGCTTGGCAGGATGAGCAATTTGGTCAAGAACAAAGTCAATCTAAGTTTTTGCTGCTTCCAAATCTGTATTCCAAGTGGGCTATCACTAGCAATCGCTCCTTGACCTACCGATTTGGTAGTTCGGTGAATTTTATGGATATCCAAAAACTAGCGCAAGGATTGATTATTCAGGATTACAATTCCATTTTTCAGGGGAATAGAATGCTTGAGAATGGCTTGTATTTCAGTCATAATCTGGATTACAATCACTTCGACTTCTTTTCAGCTTTCAATCTTTCCGGAGGTTTGAACTGGACCCGAAAGCAAAATGATTTGGTAAATACTACCAATTTCGAAGGAATCAATCGCTTGGTCAGTATTCAAAATATTGAGCCAGTCAATGAAACTTTGACCGGAAGAGTGGAGGCGGACAAGCGATTTGAAAAGTTCAAGGTCAGTGCTGGGGGGAATTGGAATACTTTTTCTACCAATACACTTTTGGATGATCGCTTGAATGAAAATAGTCAATTCTCCCATACCTATGATTTTCGGATTACCACGACCTTTTTCAAAAAGCTGGAAGTGGATTTAAAGTATGAATGGAATCAGAATTTCTACCAATCTGCCAATATCAAAAATACCTTCAATACCCATAGCCCAAGTATAGAAATCGATCTGGATATCTGGAAAGGCTTAAAGTTGAATTCGGATTACACTTACAATGCCTACTTCAATCAGCAGGCAGGCACCAAAAGTGAATTTGAATTTTTAAATGCCTTTCTCAGCTATCAAGGCAAATCCAGTCCTTGGGAATTCCGATTGACCGTATGGAATATTCTGGATACGCGCTCGATCCGAAGAGATAGTTTTTCGGAGAACCTGATCAGCACCTATTCCTATTTGGTGCAGCCGAGGTATGGATTGTTTACGGTGAAGTGGGATATCTAAAAATCAAAAAAGGCTGAGAAAATTAATTCTCAGCCTTCTTACTTTAGTCTTTTTAAACTTAAGGAGTAGCAACCAATTTCACATCCAACTTCACTTCGTCATAGATCAACTTATCAGCCAGATCTTCGAAATAAGAACCAGAACGATACTTGATGTCGTAATGCGTTCTGTCAAACTTGATCTCTGCAGTAGTAGTGATGGTGCCATTGCTTGCAATTACTGTTGCAGGAAAAGTAACTGGTTTGGTGATTCCTTTGATGGTAAGGTCACCGGTGATTTCGTGGTTATTTCCTCCCGTGCTCTTTACACTTTTGATCTTTAAAGTAGATTTCCCAAACTTCTCCACGGAAAAGAAATCATCAGATTTCAAGTGACCTGTAAGTTTTTGATTTGAGCCAGCGTCGGTGATATCTTCTACGGTTAGATTTTTCATATCCATCTCGAAAGTTCCGCCAGTGATTTTGCCATCAGCATAATCAAGATTTGCAGAAGATATAGGGACTTTACCGAAGTGAGAACCTGTGACTTTCGAAGCATGCCAGGTCACTGAACTTTCAGTGATATTTACTTTTACTGGAGCAGGATTTTCAGAAAGGGAAAGTAAAGTCCCCAAGGCGAAAATAAGAGTGGTAATAAGTTTCATATGTTTATAATTTGTTTTTTAGGGTTAATTTGAAAATTCGATATAGGTTTCTATTTCAATGCAGATACATAAAACACGAAAAGAAGGTTTTCTGTTTTTGATGATCGGAAAAAAACCAGTTTTAAAACTTAAATTCTGAAGATGATGTAAAGATCTTGAGATTGGAAATGTGGAGACCTAATTTCAGCTTGAAAAAATCACTTAAGCCAATAAATCTAATACCGCTTTCCCTTTGCCATCAGGAGTGGTGTAAAATGGGCGCTGCTCTATTTCATAATTGAGCTCTTGCGGGATCCCAAGTGCATGGTAAATTGTCTGATGGATACTGTCGATTTTGATAGGATTTTCAATGGTTTTACAAGGACGCTCATCGGCGGTTTTTCCAAATACATGTCCTCGCTTGATTCCACCCCCAAACATTAGAATCGAACAGCCATCTGTGAAATGTCGGTGCATTCCGTAGTTTTTTAGGTCCTCGATGATATCTGGGACAGTAACTTGATCTTTTACTTTTAAATCAGGTCTACCTTCGGTAAGCATATCGCGACTGAATTCACTTGCCAAAATCACCATCGTTCGATCGAGTTTTCCGCTTTGATCCAAATCCCTGATTAATTGCGCGACCGGAACATCAATCATTTTTTTCATATCCTTCAGTCGGGTATGGCCATTGTCGTGCGTGTCCCAGCCAAAGAATGGTTCGTATTCCGTGGTCACCGTGATGTATCGAGCTCCTTGGTCAACCAATCGTTTTGCCAAAAGGCAGCCTAAGCCAAACTTTCCTGTATTGTATTTATCGTAGCTTTCTTTCGGCTCCTGGCTGAGATCAAAGGCTTTTGCCTCGGGGGAATTCAGTAGAATATAAGCCTGTTCCATGGAGCGCTTGAGGGATTCTTTTTGATAATCCGAACCGAAATCACCCATTGGACCGGCGGCCATTAAATCTTCATAGAGCTTGTTCCGGCTTTCGAATCGCTTGGTGTCCATTCCTACCGGTGGTCGAACTGCATCCAAACCTGCCGTTGGGTCAGGAATCAGAAATGGGCCGTACTCCGAACCCAAAAATCCTGCGCTGTGAAAAGCTTTCAATTCTTCACCTTCCCCCACAGTGAACCGCTGACCGATATTGATGAAAGGTGGAATTACTGGATTTAAAGCTCCTTTTTCTTTTGCAATCCAGCTTCCCAAATGTGGGACGACCACCGACTGAGGCGGTTCGTAGCAGGTGTGAAAATGGTATTGATGTCGGGTGTGTAAAATATGTCCCAAGTCAGCAGCTTGATAGGATCTGATTAGGGTGCCTTTGTCCATTACTGAAGCGATATTTTCCAATCCTTCGGAGAAAAAGATATCATCCAGCTTCGTAGGGATTCTTGGGAAAGTGCTCAAAACCTCTTTTGATTCCATTCCTTTTCGGAAAGGAGTATATTTTTTTGGGTCAAATGTTTCCGTATGAGCCATGCCTCCAGCCATAAAAAGTAAAATCACCGAATCGGCGGTCGTGGTGATTTTGCTTTCGCAAGAACTTAATAATCCCGCTAATGGGCTGCCCATTCCTAATGTAGCTAAAGTGGCTGCACTGGTTTTTTTAAGGAAATCTCTGCGACTGTTGGATGAATTCATAACTCAATAAATCATTTGGAACTCAGGTAATAAGAAAACTGACCAAAGTAAGTCTTGGGTAGTTGCTACATCGGTTTTTCCGCCATAGAGGCGATCTGCTAATTCTAATTCTTGCACAGTTGGAGCTCTGAGCAAAGCTTGAGCGAATAATTTTGAAGTCAGTTCTTTCGGGTCTGAATAATTACTAACCCAGCGAGCGCCTCCTTTAGCTAATGCCTCATTCAACCTGATGCCATTGGTGAGTTCTAAAGCTTGAAGCAAACTCGCTTGAGAATCCCTGCTTGTGGATACGATTTCTCGATTTGGTCTTCCCAATGCAGTGAGAAAAGGATTGTTTGCCACCAAAGATGCGCGGGCATATTCTTTCTGATTGCCTGATTCAGGAATCAATTCATAAGGTCTAAATCTCACCTCCGCTGAATCAAAAAGTGGGGAAGCTAAATGACTTACCGCATCGGAAAATTGCTCGGCTGTCATCCTCCTTTGGATTACTCCCTGAAACTTGAATTCGCTGGCCAAAAGCAATTCTGGCGAAGCGATCAAGATAGATTCACTTTGGTAAATTTTGGAAGAAGTGATTTGAAAAATCAATCGCTTGATATCATAGCCGTTTTCGACGAAATCCGCAGCCAGCCAATCCAATAAATCCTGACTCCAAGGCATATTATCCATCTCATCGACTGGCTCCACAATTCCTCGACCCATAAGCTGCTTCCAAATTCGATTGACAAAGGTGTGGTACAATCTTCCATTGGCAGGCTGTACCAGCTGATCTGCCAACTGGCGAAGCTTGTCGGCTCTGGAAGCTGCGCTATCAATCGTTCCCAGCTCTTCCCAGAGAATTTTGGTTTTGGCAAATTTCCCGGTTGGGATCTCACATCGACTAATTTCCAAAGTAGAGTCAGCAAAAACATTGGCAAAAGCATAGGCTTCATCCAACTTCCAATCACTGATGAAACTATCATGGCATGAGGCACATTTGAGATTTAACCCAAGGATGACTTGACCCACATTTTGAGCTGCCTGCATTTCGGTGCGCTGGCTTGCATTAACAGTTCCCCTCCATCGGATTCCTTCTATAAAGCCTTTAGATTTTTCAGTTGGATTGAGGAGTTCTTTGACTAATTGATCATAGGGTTTGTTGTCTCTAACTGAGGTATAAAGCCAATCGGTAATGGCAAAGCGACCATTAGTAATGTAGCCCGTTCCAGTGTAGTCGTTTCTCAGAATGTCATTCCAAAAGGTGAGCCAGTGCTGCGCATAATCATCCTTTCGATCTAATAGTTGCTGAGAAATGACTTGCCTTTTTTGTGGATTCGGATCCTTTTTGAAGCTATCCAATTCTTCCGGACTTGGTAAAATCCCTATCACATCCAGGTAGATCCTTTTTAAAAAAGTCCGATCATCGACTGGCTTAGTCCAGTTGATTTCATGGGCTTGGAAATACTGATCCACCAAACGATCAATTGGATTTTCAAGACCCGGTTTGGAAGCTGGAAGAATAGGTTTCCGAGGTGCTAATTCAGCTTTTCGGTAAATAGACTGTTGTGGAACTCCTTCTGGCCATGGAGCTCCTTTTTCTATCCAGAGGGAAAGCAAAGCGATTTCCTCCTTGGTGAGAAGTCTACCCTTAGAAGGCATTACCTCTTTGTGATTTTTGGAAAGGGAAACCCGCCGGATCAATTCGCTTTGGGAAGGATTTCCGGGTATGATCGCGGCCCCGTTTTCTCCTCCTTCAAAGACATATTCTTTTTCATCCAATCGGAGCTCACCTTCAATCTTGGAACCTGAATGACATTTGTAGCAATTATGTGCCAATACAGATCGAACATTGGCAACCAGAAGCATTTCCTGATCTGAGGAGAGCTCGGAAGTGAATTGGGCAAGATTTAAAGTGAGTGATTCCGGAGCGTCGGAATCTTCATTCCAAGGAAGTTTTTCCGTCAGAAAATCCTCACCATAAACCAAAGATCCTCCAAAATGCCCCGTAATTCCTACACCGAATCCAACCAGAAAAAGTAAAAATCTATAGATTCGAATGAGCTGCAATTTCGGTTCAGATTGATTTTTCCAAAGAAAATAAAGCAGAAGAATACTTAAAACTGATGTAGCGATTCCTAGTTTTTTATGGAGTTCAAGTGTACTTCCAGTTATCCCCTCATTTTCGGCCAAGAGCCAGCCCAAACCGGCTGAAACAATCGCTGAAGCAGCTCCAAAAATCACCATCAACCGAATTGCTTGGCGCATCGGATGTTGGAATTTTTTAAGGGTAAAAAGCTCCAAGAATCCTGCGAAAATCAATAAGGCAATTGGAAAGTGGGTAAGAATTGGATGAAATCTTCCAAGAATCTCCCAAGGCCAAAAAGTAGTTTCGAGGTCCGAGTTTTCAGCTCCAAAAGCAGAAAATGAAACAATAATCCCAAAAGCTGTAAGCAAAATGGGATTATGAAGGAATCGACTTAAGTTTTTGAATGGCTTCGAAAGTATCAAAGTAAAGTTGGGAAAAGGGTCAGAAAACTTGAAAAATATAAGAATTCTGGCTTTAGAAACCATCCTTAACACAGATGCTTTTTATAAATGGAACAGGTTTAACCTATTTCTGACGATGCTGTTGATCAATACTTTGCTATTCCTGCAGCCGCTATGATTCCATCTTGAGCAGAAGTAACACCCGATACTCCGATACTTCCGACAATCACTCCGTCTTTAAAAATCGGAAGTCCTCCTTCGACTCCAACAGCATTTGGAAGTGTTGCTATTCTTGCTCCACCTTCTGCTTTCATGGCGTCTTCAAAGACTTTGGTAGGTCGCTTAAAGAACACGGCAGATTTTGCCTTTGCCTGAGCAACTTCAATACTTCCGACTTGTACACCATCCATACGTTGCAGGGAAATTAGATTTCCGCCATCATCAAGAATCACGATCACAACATTCCAGCCTTCGGCCATCGCCTTTTCAGTTGCTGCAGCAGTGATTCGTTGTGCATCTGAAAGCGATAAGTAAGGTTTGGTCTGGGCTTCTGTAAGAGTTAAACCTGCAAAGAGAAGCAATAGGGAAAGAAGGATTTTCTTCATGGTAATTGAGTTAGTTGAATTCTAATTTAGGTCTTTTCAGTGAAAAAGTGGTTCTGCTCTAATTGGCATTCAATATCAAAATGTCTATCTTAATCAACCTTATCTAACCCGATCCTTATGAAATCCCTCTCCAGACGTGACACGATCAAATCGCTAACCCTGATAACTGGGGCAAGTTTGTTTTCTCCACTGACTTTAATTGGAAACAATTTCCCTAAAAGAGAAAAGCTAGGCGTCGCGTTGGTTGGCTTGGGTTATTACAGCACGGATTTATTAGCACCAGCTTTACAGCAAACAAAGCATTGTTATTTGGCAGGTATTGTGACCGGAACTCCAGCAAAAGAAGGAATTTGGAAGGCTAAATATCAGATCCCTGCGGATAATGTTTACAACTACAAAAACTTTGATGATATCAAGGATAACCCGGATATCGATGTGATTTATATCGTGTTGCCGCCATCGATGCATATGGAATATGTTGTTCGGGCTGCAAAAACTGGAAAGCAAGTATGGTGTGAAAAACCAATGGCAGTAACTGCTGAAGAATGTCAGGTTATGATTGATGCCTGTAAACAAGCAGGAGTTTCACTTTCTATTGGATATCGATGTCAGCATGAACCAAATACTCAGGCTTTTCAAAAAATAGTTAAAGAGAAAAGCTTGGGAGCTGTTCAGAGTTTGGATTGTGCTGCAGGCTATCGAGATAACCGAACCGATCATTGGAAGCAAAAAGCAGAGATGGGTGGAGGAGTGATCTATGATATGGGCGTATATTCGATTCAGGGAGCTCGATTAGGAACTGGAATGGAGCCGATTGCAGTTCGATCCGCAAAAACTTGGACAAATCGGCCTGAGATTTATAAGAATGGATTGGCAGATAATGTGACTGCCGAGCTTGAATTTCCTGGAAATGTAATCGCAACAATCAAAACTTCATTTGCGGAGCAAACTAACTTTTTGAATATCAATTGTGAAAAAGGGCAGATTGCGATGGAGCCATTTTCTGCCTATTCTGGAAATAAAGGAACTAGCCCTCTTGGTGAAATTAATTTCCCGTACGATGTGCCTTGGCAACAAGCAAATCAGATGGATCAGGATGCTTTGGCGATTCTAGCAGGTAAGTCAATGGCTGTTCCCGGTGAAGAAGGTCTTAGAGATATTCGAATTGTGGAGGCGATTTTGGAATCTGCCAAGACTGGAAAAAGGGTTGTGATTTGAAGTAGTTGGTTGATTAATTAATCCATGAATTCTTAGAAAAGGAATCCCTAGATAGATAAGTATATTAGTAGCTGTTAAGCAATGAAACTGGTTCAAAACTAAGATTCTTTCCGCTTTTAGTAATGATGAAAATTTTATCCTCCGAGAAGCGATAATACCAATTGACAAAAGCACATTCATCACTAAAATCGCTCATTGGAAGACCATTTACGGAAACCACTTCTTCTCCGATTTCTATTTCCTGATGGGAAGGAATCTGCTCAAGGGATTTTCCACTCACCAGTATTTTTCCTTCACTATATCTAAGGTTGAAAAACTTTGGGTCTAGAAATTTTGGACTTTCATTTTTAGGATCAAGATAGTAGGTAGATTCCGAGTTATTTATGATCGTTTTTTTGCTTAATGTGCTAAAAAAGGCCAAACCTAGTTTACTGTGGTTGGTTTCCATAAACTCAGTGGGGATCTTGTAAACCAATCCACTACCAAGGGCTAGTGTGTCCAAGAGAATATTAATTGTTTTCTCAGTTTTTTGACTTATCGCTCCGGTACTATGGTTGAGAGAAGTATGAGCAAAGCCTTGATTATCTTTTTCTTGGATATATTTGCTGATCAATTCAGAAGATGAGTCAAGATCTAAAACTTTGGTATATCCAAAATCAATTAGAATGTTAGAAAGGTTTATCGCTCGAAAAGAAAGTTCGGCGTAAGGCCGAGAATTTTTGTAAGATACCGGTAAGGCCAAATAGCTATCTTCAATGGAAAAAGGTTTTTGAGACACCCGAACAATCTTTTTTTCGAAATCAATTTCCCAATTGAGCAATTTGATAACATTTGAACCCAGTAGGTAAAAATCTTGACAGCTCAAATAAGACATATCATAAATCAGGCTTTTTACATTTGAGATTTTTAACCCACCAATTTTAATTTCGTCAGTATAGGCAGTCCGTACCTTTTTGGTTTCACTATTCGAATCCCGAATAGTCATCCGCTTTCCTTGTATTTTGACTCTTTTGGTACTGCTGAATTTTTTCCCTGCAAGCCCCAAAGCAGCTCCTGTATCGAAGGCAAAATTAGTAGCTTGGCCATTCATCTCTCCGCTTAAGACAAGTAGTCCAGACTCCATGTGAAAAGGGAAGCTGTAAACGGAATCACTTTCTTGTCCAAAGCTGCTCCAGCTTAGCGATAACGAGAGCCCGAAAAATATCAAGCGTTTTATAAATACTGAGAGACCGATTTTATTCATTTCAGATAAATTGTTTTCCCTTCCTTAGCACTTCTAATAGCCGCTTCAAGGATTTCAACAACGATCATATTGTTTTCCAAGGAACTTAAATCATACGATTTCATCTGAATTTCATCTCGAATCACTGCAATTAAGAATGAAAAGGGATCATCGAAAGGTGCATCCCTTTTTTCGATTCTGATCTTTTCCTCTTCATAACCATCATAGCCTTCAGCAATACGAATTCGAAGGTCTCGTCCATTGTCAGCATAGATCGCTCCCGTCAAGCCATAGATTTCCATGTCTTTTCGGCCAATTGGCCAGTTCCAGGAAGGTTCGAGGATGGCCTGAGAATTTTCATAGGTCAGGATAATCGTTGCATCATCCTCGACTTTTGGGTTGTTTTCGGATTGAAATTGCTGGGCTACAGCAGTCACCGAAGTAGGTCTTCGACCTTGATTTAGCCAGGTGGCAAGATTCGCACCATAGCAACCAAAATCGATAATGGCTCCAGCGCCATTTAAAACCGGATCAGTGAGCCAATCTAGAAATTCAGCATTTACACCGATTTTCTTTGGACCCTGATGTCCATCGCGGACGATCAGTTTTCGCATTTCACCTACTGTGCCGGATTCAAGGAGTTCGCCTGCTTTCTCCACAGAAGGATACCAAGTCGTTTCATAATTGGTGAGGAGATGAATTTGGTGCTTTTTGGCAAAAGCCTCCATCTTCAAAGCATGCTCCATGGATACTGCTAGTGGTTTCTCGACCATCACATGAATTCCCTTTGGAGCACAAGCTTCGACCACAGCGAGATGATCGAAGATATTTCCAAAAGCGGTGACAGCTTCCGGTTTGGTTGCTTCCAACATTTCCTCCAAAGAATCAAAAACCAATTCAATTGGAATCCCATAGTTTTTGGTAAGTCTTGCAGCAAGTTCTCGGTTTGGCTCAGCAATACCTACAATCTCCAAATCTGCTCGTTTATTGGCTTCTAAGATCAAGCCCACATGACCATGGGTGAGACCTGCCACACCGACTCTGAGTGGTTTTTGAGCTAAAGTGTAATTCGAAAAAGCCAGCAAAAAAACTAGGCTGAGGACTACTTTTAGTTTCATATGACATTTAAGGTTTTGAAGGTGCGCGATCACGAATAATCCGCATTTGTCCGCCATGGTTAGACTCATGCTCCATCACATGAAACCATTTCCAATAGGTATTCACTTCATTCCCGGGACTGGACCAGCCTTTATCGACTTCCATCAACCAATTATCGTCTTTCCCTTTCAGTTTTTCCAACGTTTCTTCGCGGACATCCCCAATCATTTTTAGGTAATATGCGGCGGTATTTCCTTTGATCTTTTCTCTACCTTCTGCACCTAGTCTCATGGCTGCTCCCCAGATTTTATCTTCTTCAGGGGAAAACTCCTCTCGGCCTTCAAATGTGTTGATTTGGTAAAACTTATCTGTAGCACCTAGATGCATGATCATAGCACCGATAGAGTTCGCATTTTTATCAAAAAGGTAATCCAGGTCCTCAATACTAAGATCCTTGACAGTATTAATAATTGTCTGCCTCATATAGGCCATCATGGAAACCAGCGCCCCAATTTGTGGAGAATACCCTTTTCTCGGACCGATATACATTAAGTCTTCACTTGCAAAAGTGGGGTAGGAAGTGGTGGCTTTTGCAACGGTTCCTATGCCTGCTATTCCAGCTGAAACTGCGATCCCCTTCTTTAAAAATTCTCTACGATTATTTAAAATTCTTTGATTTCCCATCTGTGAAATTTCTAGTGGATAAAAAACTAATACTGAAAATTTGCGCAAAATCCCTCACTTATTCAACTGGTTGTTGACTTTTCAATATTAAAATTTGAATAGGAATTAGGAATTCCAACTGAGACAAACATCAAGATTTTCTTAAATTAAGCTAGTTATTAAATCCAATCGCTATGAAAACTTATCTTAAATCCTTACTGACTTTCTTAGTAATACTCGTTCTATTTTCTTCTTGCGCGGAGGTTACCAATATTGAAGATTGTGTGACTGACGAACCTTACGGTTTTTTCTTTGGAGTCTGGCATGGTATCATTGCTCCTGTCAGTTTTGTGCGCTCTGTTTTTTTTGATGACATAGCCATGTATGGAGTTAATAATACTGGAGGGTGGTATGACTTCGGTTTTGTGCTTGGAGCTGGGATTCTTTTTGGGGGTGGCGGAAAAGCGAGTAATTCCAGATAAAGCCCTATTTCTTTCGATGTTTGATTAACTTGATCATCCTATTTGATTTTTAGTGTTTATTTCGAAGGAGGATTTTATTACTTATTTTAATTAGTTAACAATTCATGGAGTATCTGGGAGAGTCTAAACCTATCAATTTAATTGATCCTCTGGTTTCTGTTTGTATACCTGCTTTTCAACATGAAAAATATATTGCTCAATGTATAGAAAGTGTTCTTGCACAAGAAACGAACTTTCCTTTTGAGATCCTTATCGGAGAGGATGATAGCACAGATGGTACCCGTGAAATATGTATGAAATATGCAGAAGAACACCAGGATCGAATTCGATTATTTCTGAGAAAATCAGAAGATAAAATGATCAGAGGCGGAAAAAAAGTTGGCCGATTGAATCATTTGGGATTGTACCGAAGTGCCCGAGGAGAGTTTCTGTGCATCTGTGATGGCGACGATTATTGGGTTGATAATTCTAAGATCCAGCATCAATTGGATCTTATGAGACAATTCCCTCAAGGATCTATCTGTATTTCCAATACGATTTTGGATTGTGAGGATCCCCCTATTACAAAAGATATTCCTGATCGAATTTGCATTAAAAAATCTTCCGAACTTAAAAAGAAATTATATGAGGGTCACATTTCAAACTGGATGATGAAAAATAAAATGGATCTTTTTTTAAAAAATCCTGCTGCCTACAAGTCTCCAGGTTTAGATAATTTGATTTATAATTTTTATAAGGTTTTACCCTTAAGTTAGTGGGGATATAAGTTTAATCCTCCGTGGAAAAAGAGGATTGCACTTCTAAAGTTGGTAAAAGTTCTATAGCCTTTACCTACAGTTTTGAGCTCTTGGATTTTTCCATTTAGCCGTTCTGCCATTGCGTTGTTTAGGTTCATCAATAAGGCATTCACGACACCTTTGATATGGTTGTTAAACATGGCTACTACTTTGTCGATTTCCTTGATTTTTCTTTTCTGCGAATCAACAGTCCATTTGAGGTACAGTTTCCAGGCGTATAGCTTTTCGGAGCTGAACAGATCCTTGAAGTTTTCCCGTACCTGCCATGCCTTGCTAACCTCATAATTGGCGCCGGCAATGGCATCAAAATGAATACGTTGCTTCTCTGTGAGGTTTTCCGGATTCTTAAGCAGTGCGTAGCGGCTGTTCTTTAGTTCCTCATGCTGCTTGACTTCTCTTCGCCGCACCTTGTCGATTGCTTCATTGAGGTACTTAACCAGATGAAAACGGTCATGGACTATAGCTGCGTTGGGGAGCATTTCTTGGGCAGTAGAGATAAAAGCCTTCCACATATCCATGCTTATCGCTTTGACCTGGTGAAGTTGCTCATTAGTCAATGATTTGTTTAGCAGCGACTTGACCGATTCTTTGGTCCGGTCTTCCCCAACATCCAGCACACAACCGGAGTGAGGATGACTCAGGACTGTAATGTAATGATGACCCTTCCTAAAGGACTTCTCATCTATACTCAATTGGTCAAAAACTACCTGGGAATAGTTTCTTCTGCTCATACCTCTTTGGGTGCTTACATGCAGAATTCTATTTACTATATTAAATCCACAACGCATGAGCAGTGCGGTTTTAGTCTGATTCTTGGTTGCCTTAAGTAGATCAATGACGGCATGCTCAAACAGATAAGTATGACGCTCATAACCAGAGGCCCAATTGGGCTGAACCGTCTTCACTTTGCCATTCGAAGCGATAATTCTGGGAAGCTTACACTTGATGTAAGTCTTGTATTGCATCGTGTCAAGATGCCTCCATTCACGCTCGGGGGCATGGTCATATACTTTGCATAACTCACCGGTTTGATCATCTACCAATTGATCCAATCGGCAGCTGACTCTAATATAAATCTCCGCCTTTCCAAGGTCTGTTTGGATAGATTGGACTTCCCATCCATCCTCTAAATTGAGCAGGGTTGTGAAAAAATTCTCCGTAAACATCTTTTTGCTTAAAGATAACTATTCCATTAAATTCGTGGTAGAACCGAATGAAATTATGTTGGCTAACATTACAATCCTGGTATTCGTCAACAAATAAACCTTTATAAGTATTAAAAAGAATTTCTCGTATTGGCTTCAGCTTAAAAAGAGTATTTGCCTTTTCAATAACAAATGGATAATATAGCTTACTGTCTTCTTGTTTTGGCAAATCATTTCCAGTATAAAAGGCTAAGACATACCTTTGAGCAAAACTAGTGATTGTTTCTACTTCAAAACTGGAATTTGGTATACCTTCCTTTTTAATTTTTTCTTTAATGGAAGCAACACCAGCATGTGTATGAGTCAGTATTAGTTGTTTCTCTTTATTTCGGATATTTTTGAGACATTCTGCAATTGTATGGGTTTTGCCATAGCCAGCTGGTGCTATTAACATACTTTTATTCATGGAAACAAACTCTTGATAATTAAGCATTATCTATCCATTTAGAAAGTCCTGTTAGAATTGAATCAAGCTTTTTCCCTTTCATTTTTGCGTATCCATCCGATCAACCCCATATTGCTAAAGGCCTCCTGACTGTATAATGTTGCAGGATGAAAAACGTAAGCAACGAAGAATACTATTCCCTTTTCTGTAAATGGAGGGAATCCGGT
>NZ_JAQWXX010000038.1 GCF_029254265.1 Algoriphagus sp.
GGTAGAAGAATACAACACATTTGCTCCCCATTCTGCCTTAAATATGAAAACACCAAATGAATATTATAACTTTAAAATCGCAGCGTAACTAGTCCAACTTTTAATCGGAAAGAGCATATTTGAAATATGCTTTTGGTGAAATTGTGCTTGTTGTCATTGGGATATTAATTGCTTTGAGCATTAATAATTGGAATGAAAATAGAAAAACAGAAGAAAAAAGGAAAATTCATTATCGTCAGCTTCTTGTAGATTTAAAAACTGATAAGGATTATTGTAAAAATAGAATTGGCAATTTCGAAGCCATTTTGAAAAAATATGCAGATTATGAAAATGAATTTCAAAAAGGAGCATTAAATCTAGAGACCAGTTTAGAAAAAATAAGTGAGCTTCAGATAGGAGGAATACATTTATTCTTTAAAACAAATACAATCAAGACACTTATTAGTACTGGAGATATCAGTTTATTTCCGCAAAACATCAATAATAGCCTAACAACTTATTTAGATTTTCGAAACGAATTGATTAGTGCCAATAATACAAACGCCAATACAATGGTTGACATGATTGGGCAAATTACTTTATTAGGATATTCTTATGTTCGCAAGAGAACTGAAAGCCAACCAGAACTATCTGAAGAATTGAATATTCGAGCTAATATTCCTAAGATTTTTCTTCAACTTGAAGCCTATCATAGTTGGAAAGCGACCACACTAAAAACTTCGATAAAAAACATGAATGACTTAATTATAAATGCTGATTCAACAATAACTTTAATTAATAATGAACTAAAAAAATAACGAAAATACTAAGGCACCTATACGCAAACATAGATTTCATCTCTCGTACGACAGTTTTGTGGTTTATCAAACATCTGTTCTTCGTATGAACAGTTCACCTAATAATCCCCTGCCTGACCAATAGCTGAGGCACGTATAGCCAATGGTAGGACGCCCGTCCAGCATAGAAACACAAGATTTGGATCTCGGATAAAAAATTGACAAAAACCAACTAACTAATTTAAACGCGTGCCTTATAATGCTTCGCCATTGTTTGCAGGCTATTTTTTCGGAAAGGGGATAAAACCTCTATATCCAATTAGTTTTGCGAATCCACCTACTACTTTTGCCATAATCTTTTGAGCAGCTATTGGTGGTCCAACCACAAACAACTCGCCATAATATTCGTTCAAAATTGCAAAAAACTGCAACGTGCCCGGTAATCCGGTTTTCTTATTGCATTTGCCTTGTACGTCTAAGGCGTATAACGTTTCTAGAAAATCCTCTGTTCTTAGTGCTGGTCTAAATTCAAAAATGGCTACTACCTCTTCACTACCCTCATTCGCCCATTTATGAGCAGAATTTGCATTGGCAGTAAATTTTTCCCCCTTCTTCAAAATTCTCTTTTCTCCATCACAGGTTACACTCAATTCACCACTCACGACTTCGAAACTCTCGCTTTGGACCGGGTGATAATGTAAGGGTGGTCCTTCTCCACCTGGCCTACACCAAAATTTAAATTTCATTAATTCACCTTTTGAGTCTTCTGATGTAATTAAGAATTGACACTTATCACCAAAGGTTTTGTTTTCAATTACCTGATTTGTCTTTGCCATGATTCGCTTTTTAAGTTTAAAAATTAGGTCAGTGACCCAAAGTTAATACTTTGTTTTAAAAAATAGTACAACGACCTAATTATTTTTTATCTTTACATTCATTATGAGCAATAGAAGAGCAGATATATTGGAAACAGCCCTCGAATTATTTAATGAAAAGGGTATTGATGGTGTTACCACACGGGATATAGCAAAAAAAATAAAAATCAGTTTGGGAAATCTCACTTACTATTTCCCTGCCAAAAGTGATATGGTATATGCATTAGTGGAAGAATGGGGAAAGGCGGTTGACGAGGCACTTACCGACCATACAGATACAAATATGAATGCTTTGACCGATTATTTTTACCAGGTTAAAATTGTTTTCGAAACTCAACTAAAATATAAATGTATTCTGCAAAAACGCTATGGCGAAATAATTAACTCATTTCCGGATACGCAGAAATATTTGAGTGATTTTTTAAAAATCCGATTTGATTCGTGGGAGCAACTTAACAAACAACTGGTAAATGAAGAATTGGCAAGAAAGGAATTGGTTATAGAATCACATGCTCTAAGTGCCATGTTAAATATTCTTGCCATATTCTGGCAACAAGAATTTTTAATTTACTTCCCTGAGCTAACTGACAAGCAAAAGGTAGAAAAAGCACTGGCTATATTTTTTCAAGCATACAAGCCATATCTTACAAAGAAAGGACTTGACGAGTTGACACCATTACTAAAAGAGTTGAAGCATTACTGACAAAATGAATAAGAAAATTAACCTTGACAAAAGAACCTCTCGCTATAACACGGGTTTGGCAAAAAAGTGGGTTCAGAGGTTAATTGAGCATTCTACCTCGTATCAAAGTTCGTGCTTGGTTAACAGTGAAGTGCTTCAAAATCCGCTTCTTCGTCAATCGCCAAAACGTTAGTCAGAATTTGTCTTAAAAGAAAAATAATGGAATATTGAAACTATGAAACATCTTTTACTTCTACTATTGGTAGTTTTTGTGACTGGTTGTCAAAATGAGAACAGAAAAAATGTCCAGGAAAAAATATTTATTGAGTTAGGTGGCGAAGAACAATATGTGGAAATGACCGGTGCGTCTGAAGACTTACCTGTTTTGTTATTTCTTCATGGGGGACCAGGCTGGCCTCAGACTCCACATCTGAGGTATTTTAATGCTGATTTGACTGACGAAATGATTTTAGTTTCCTGGGATCAGGCGGGTAGCGGGCAATCTTTTATCCATAATCCCAACCCAAAAAACTTAAGCCCTGAAAGTTTGGTCAATGATGCACATGAGTTGACACAGTATCTAAAAAAGAAATTCAATAAGGAAAAAATATTTCTTGTGGGTTTTTCTTATGGTAGTGTCATTGGAATGAAATTAGCCGAAAAATACCCTGATGATTATTACGCCTATATTGGTGTCTCTCAGGTGATAAGTGTACCAGAAAGCTGGGACGTTTCTATGCAATGGTTAAAAGAGCAAGCCCAACAAAAGAATGATACAACAGCATTAAGGCGGTTGGATTTAATCGAAAAGAAGGACAGCACTGTTTGTGCTACCATTTTGAATTGTTTTATGAGCAAGTACGAACTTGTTGTAAAATACGGGGGAACAGTTTACGATACAGCTATTGCGAAAGAAATTGAGAAAGCGGAAACTATGTATGAGGATTACAAAGACTATGACAGGTTTGAAGCATTTAATTACACCTCGGCTCGAATGGATGGTGTTGCTTTCACCACTGACATTTCAAATATCACAGAATTAAAGATACCTGTTTATTTCCTTGGTGGTCGTCATGACTGGAACTTACCCAGTGTAGTAGCAGAAAACCATATAAACAAAATGACAGCTCCTGAAAAAAAATTCATTTGGTTTGAAAAATCAGGACATGAAGTACCGGATGAAGAGGCTGGAAAATTTAATCAAACCATCATTGAAATCGTGAAAGAAAAAAGCCGCTAGTCGAGTAGACGGCCTCGCCAACCATTAAGTTAGCGAGGTGCCCCTCTCACACCACTGTCGATAGCTATCGGCATATGGGTCATCCCGATAATAATCAGGACAGGCTGTATACGGCGGATATAGTAAACATGATTTAGAAAATCTTTACAGACAAAACCGGATGAATTCTTTTATTTCAATTGAATGTCCCACCAATCAATTTGAAAAAAATAATGAGTTAAGGAGAAGTTATCTTGTCGGGAATTTAAGCCGTGAAACAATCACATTAAGAGGATCGAATGATGGGAAAACCGGTGGCACGTATAAATTAAACTCTAATGAGTTTATTGATTCCAGACCTGAACATGCTGGACTTGGGGGTGATTACACCATTGTTGCAGAACAATTGGATACCAATGGTAATTGCGTGAAAAAATTTCTGGCAGTAAATAAGGGCTACCTATTAATTGATTAACAGGAATAATAAGCCAAAAAAGTAAACCAACAGGATTGACAATAATTCCCAGCTGCCTTCGCCAAAACTGAAAATGCTTACTTTTAATTGGCTTGAATTCTAGAAAGTAAATCTTAATTCAAACCTGCATTCAGATCGAGTTACCACCCAAGTTTAGGATTGTCTTACCAATCAGATTAACATATCTTTCGCTAATGAACATTGTGTTTGTAGTCAACAACAAAAATGAGCGATTGGCTAAAGAGATCCCAAAGCTGAGACAATACTGTCAAGATAAGGATCTAGGCAGTGTGCAATTCATCCCTACTATATGGAAAAAACATGCAATTGAAATCGCCAAAGAAGTCACTGAAAACGGCTGCAACTATTTAATTGCTGTTGGAGGTGATGGGACTTTGCATGAGGTCATCAATGGCGTCTTTCAAAGTAGCCTACCTGCTACTGAATACCCAGTAATCGGGCTTCTCCCTTACGGTTCGGCCAATGATTTTGCCAGGACAGCAGGCCTATCAAATTCGATCGAAGAACTGATCGGGTTAATTCAATCGAAAAGCACCCAACAAATAGATCTCGGAAAAATAGTAATCCATCAAAGCCAGGAAACTCGGTATTTTATCAATATCACAGGAATTGGGCTTGGTGCTTTAGTCATCCAGAAACTTGAAAAATCTACCAGTACGTTGAGCCCCAGCCTCAAATACTTTAAGTATATCCTAAAAGGCTTTCTTGACTATACTAAGAAGGAAGTGAACTGCACTAGCAGCCACTGGCAATGGAAGGGAAAGCTCCTTCAAATGGTGATAGCTAATGGACGTTACTTCGGAAATGCACTTTGCACCACTCCTGACGCCAAACTCACCGATGGACAGTTTCAGGTAGCCATCTTTGGGAATTTGAGCTTATGGTATTACCTAAAGAACTTAGTTAAATTGAAAACAGGAGTAAAAATCAAGCATCCACAAGTGAGCTACCATCAAACCAAAGAAATATTGATTGAAAGCATGGACGCCTGTGGGATTGAAGCTGATGGAGAATATCTAGGCCTTGCCCCAGCCACTTTAAGTGTACTTCCAAAAGCAATCAGTTTTTTAATGCATCCCGAGGCCAACTAGTGAATTGACTCACAGGTTAATTTTTCTCCACCAAATCTCGAAATACTACTCCATTTCATTCGCTTGTAAAAAGCCAGAAGCTGACATGGAAATGAGACCTTAGTTAGATGATTTAAAAAAAATAGGGCTATAAATAACCTAAAACCTTTAAACCTAAAAGATGCTAGCTATCAAATAATAGCTAAGTAAAGCTCATTAAACTATTTTCACCACATGATTATCATTATTGGAGCAGGACTTTCAGGTCTACTGACAGCATACCGATTAAAAAAAGCAGGAATTCCATTCAAAATTCTAGAGGCGAGAGATCGAATCGGAGGAAGGATAAATACGGTAAATGGAACCGATGATACGCCTGTGGAAATGGGTGCAACTTGGTTTGGTGATCAACATAAGCACCTAAAGGCATTACTGGAAGAGTTAGGGATTGAATACTTCGAGCAGTACATGGATCGCATTGTTTATTATCAGGCCTCCCCTACTTCCCCGACAGAATTGGTACAGATCCCACGCCAAGCTCCCAGTTATCGGATTTCTGACGGCACATCGAACCTTATTAATACCTTATACCAGAAACTGGATGAAAGTGACATCATCCTGAATCAATCCGTCAAGGAAATTAAATTCCTTGGAGATTCGATTCAGGTGATTACCGACAAGGTGTATGTAGGCAGCCAAGTGGTATTGGCGATTCCACCGAAATTATGGGCGAAAAGAATACAATTCGAGCCCAATCTCCCAGCCGATTTGATGCAAATAGCTGAGCAAACACATACCTGGATGGAAGACTCCATTAAAATTGCATTGACCTATAAAAGCCCTTTTTGGCTAGCTGAAGGTCGATCTGGCACTTTATTTAGCAATGCTGGCCCAATTACAGAATTCTACGACCACTGTAATCATCAAAGGTCGAAATATGCACTTTGTGGGTTCATCAACTCATCCTATAAGGAACTTCGTGATAGAGAGCGACGCGCTTTGGTTATTGCTCAATTAAAAGACGTTTTTGGAGCGAAAGCAGAAGTTTTTATGGATTATCTAGAATGTGTCTGGAGTAGGGAAGAAAACACTTTTGAAGCAGCCGAAATCCCTCATTACCCCCATCAAAATAATGGTAATCAGATTTTTAGACAATCATACTTTGGGGATAAATTAGTATTTTCCAGTTCAGAGTCAGCTTCTGAATCCCCCGGATACATGGATGGTGCAGTATGTTCGGCGAATTACATCGCCAAAAAGCTAATTGCTTTGAATGGCTTGAAATCGCTTTAATTGCCCTCAAAACCCAAACACCCTAGCCAGTTACGAATTAGTAAATGAGATGCTTCCAGATTTTGACAATCACATTGTCCAAAACTTCATTTACCCCAACAAAACATTGAAACCGATTGATTATGAGAAGTTTTTCACTGAACATTACTACATTTCATGGATAAGAGCTAATAAAAAAAAAGCAAGAAGTGATTAATATGGAATCTGAATTGATCAAGGAAACCGAGAAAGTTCTGAAATCAATGAATGCTGAATTGAACCAGTCAAATTGATAACTTACGGATCTTTCTAAAGAAAAAAGTGAATGACTCAACCCAAACGACTTAAAATAGGAGAAGGAATTATCAGTGGCTATTTATCTATTTTTTTAGCCATCCTATGTTTTGGAGGTACTGTTTGCGCTTATTTCCCTGAATACTTGACCACAAGCGACTTTCGGGAATTGTATAAGCCTGACTACGTTAAATGGGCTTTCTTAATCATTCTTACCCTCTCCTTCGGCTTCGCCTTATCCAGTTTCATTTTAAGCAAAAAAACTAAGCATGGCTTTTTTGCAACCTTACTTATCGCTGCTTCAATTTTTTTAGCAAATGGACTTCCCGAATTCCAAATCCAGGAAATTGATTCTAAATCATTCACTCTTGGAATGGATTGGCTTATTCTTGACTTATTGATTTCTGCACTAATATTCATCCCAATGGAATTGTTTTTGCCAAAAAGGTTAGAGCAAACAAAATTTCATGAGGAATGGAGAACTGATTTAGTCTATTTTATAATCAGCCATTTGCTGATCCAAGTCATCGGAGTTCTCGTCCAACTACCCGCAGTTAAATTATTTTCTAATATTGGCTTGACAGGATTACAAGAATGGGTTCAAGGAATTTGGTTTGTCCCGCAATTATTTCTTGCATTAGTAGTGTCAGACTTATTTCAGTGGATTTCACATTACTTCTTCCATAAAATCCCTTTTTTATGGCGCTTTCACTCGGTTCACCATTCCATAAAAGACATCGACTGGCTGGCTGGATCCAGAATCCATTTCGTCGATTTGATTTTGGTTCGAGCATTTTCTTTTTTACCTATTTATGTGCTTGGTTTTAGCCAATCTGTTTTTATCGCATACGTCGTTATTGTTTCCATTCAGGCAGTCCTTGCACACGCTAACACCCGAATTAATTTTGGTTTTCTTCGATATGTATTCGTCACACCACAATACCACCATTGGCATCATGCGGATGACCCAAAAGCATACAATAAGAATTTTGCCATTCATTTCCCATTTATTGACATGTTGTTTGGAACCTATTACCCTATTGGAAAGAGTTGGCCTAAAAGCACTGGACTTGGAGATGTGAAATTCCCAAAAGGATTTACCCGTCAATTTATTTTCCCTTTTTTCAAAGACCCTACTAAAAACAATAGCATTGAAGATCCCAGCGATCGCTAATTGATGAAGAAACTAAGCTCATGATGTGAATTTTAAAGTTAAATTGTTGACAAAGATTCACTATCCGATTCCCGGCCATAACTGTTGAGCTTTAAGTCCTCTAACCCTTAGCTATGAAAGTACTTTTCTTTTTTACCCTAATAGTTTTTCCGTTTAACTCCATTTTTGGGCAATCGATCCAGAAAAACAGAGTGATTATATTAACTGATATTGAGGCTGACCCAGATGATACCCAATCTTTGGTTAGGTTACTGTTGTACTCAAATCAAATCGACATCGAGGGAATTATAGCAACCACTTCCTGTTGGATGACTTCGAGTATTCACCCTGAATCTATTGAAAAAGTGATCACAGCTTATGGGAAAGTTCAACCAAACTTATTAAAACACGAATCTGGATTTCCCGAATCCAAAGCACTAGCTACTCTTATAAAAAGAGGCTTGCCTACATATGGAATGGCGGGTGTTGGCGAAGGAATGGATTCTGAAGGTTCGGATTGGATAATAAAGTCTCTGGAGGAAGATGATGATCGCCCTTTGTGGATTTCTACT
The DNA here is from genome assembly GCF_029254265.1 of Algoriphagus sp. GTDB lineage: Bacteria > Bacteroidota > Bacteroidia > Cytophagales > Cyclobacteriaceae > Algoriphagus. Next base: position 8,410 of record NZ_JAQWXX010000038.1, read on the forward strand.
TGGGGTGGCGTCAATACACTTGCTCAGGCCTTATACAAAATTGATAAAACCAAAAGCAGCTCGGAGGCAAAACGACTAATCTCAAAGCTTCGTGTTTACACCATTTCTGACCAAGATGATAGTGGGATCTGGATTAGGAACACTTTCCCTGATTTATTCTATATCGTAAGTCCCGGAGATGATTATGGCAGTGCTACTTGGACTGGAATCAATGGCGTCATCAGAGGGATTGATAATTCAAGTATCAGCAATTCATGGATCGCAAGTCATATCCAACAAAATCATGGCCCTCTAGGCGCAGAATATCCGGATGTGGCTTGGGGAGTAGAAGGTGATACGCCCGCTTTTTTATCGCTAATTCTAAATGGATTAAATAATGCCGAGCATCCCGAATGGGGTGGTTGGGGTGGTCGATACGAATTATCAAAGCCTGATTTCACCAAAACAAAAAAAGGAAATTCAATCGTACCTATAGCTCCAGAAACCAGAGCGATATGGACAAATACGAGTGATAATTATACTCCTTACCTTCTTAATGAATATGGCAGATCAGTGAAAAAGGACACTAGTTCATTTTTCAATGACAAGGTTACGCTATGGCGCTGGAGAGATGATTTCCAAAATGATTTTGCCGCCCGAATGGATTGGGGATTGATGTCTTTTGAGGAAGCCAATCACCCTCCGGTTCCAGTCTTAAGTCATCCGGACCAACTTACTGTCAAATCAGGAGCGAATTTCACCCTTGATGCTTTTGAAACTACCGATCCAGATGGAGATAGCTTTAGCTTCTTATGGTTTAATTATCCCGAAGCTGGTACCTATAAAAAGTTGATCCCGGTAAATGGCGCTGAAAATGTACACATGGTTTACTTCACAGCTCCTGAGGTAACAAAAGAAGAAACTGCTCATTTTATCCTTAAAGTGACAGACAGAGGAGAACCTCAATTATCACGATACAAGCGAGTAATCGTGACTATCTCTCCGGAATGATTAATTGTGATCAGGATTAATATCCTAGAATAAATAATTTATTCCAATCTACCTTTTAGCTACCAATCCATGAATAAACTTCATCTTTTCCACTACTCCTTGGCTGATCACAAAAGGGTAAACATCCGGTACGCCCATTGCCCGATTGATGCTATTAACAGCAAATGATAGCGGAACGCAAGTTTCTACAATCGTCTGAAAATCAGACTCAGTATATGGATCAAAACTCACATTTGCCTCCATTCCTTTCAAGGTCTCTGAAGGGTCAACTTTTACCCCAAAAAAGTGCGCAGTCTCTACCATATCCATGACGTGCAGGTAATGCGCCCAAGTCTCAGCCCAGTCTTCCCAAGCATGTGAGGTGGCATATTTACTGATAAAGGAGTTTTGCCAGTCCTCAGGAGCTCCTTTTTTGTAATAAGCTTTAAGCGATTCTCCATAAGAGACTCGCTCATCCCCAAAAACTGCTCTAAATTGAGCTAAAACATCAAGATCCGTGTAGACCAATCGATCCCAGAAATAATGTCCTACCTCGTGTCTCAAGTGACCAATTAAAGTACGATAAGGCTCCAAAAGCTGCATACGCATTTGCTCTCGGAGGACAGAGTCCGCTTCGCGGAGGAGAATGGTAATCACGCCATTTGCATGCCCGGTCATCAATTGGGAATTGGCATGGCGAGATACAAAATCAAAACAAAGTCCATTGACATCTTTCAATTTACTGGGAAGGGGTAAACCGATCTTTTGCAATTGATAAATTAGGCGGTGTTTCGCCACTTCAAGATTTTTCCATTTTGGGAAATTCTGCTCATCTGAAAGATTAGGAATCGTACGATTGAGCTGGCAGGCAGTGCAAAAGTTGGATGAGGATTCGACCGGGATCAACCAATTGCAAACATCGTGTTGATGATTTTTACAAAACTTATATTCAAGCTGTTCTCGGTCCGAAATCAATCGATCTGAATCTGCGTCAAAAGTAAGCATCTGTCGATCTGAATCGCGGTAACCAGATTTGTGTCCACAATTTCCACAGGAATAGCTTTCAAAAAACAGGGGGTGATGACAGTATCCGCATTGGAAAATCTTCATAAGATTGGAATAGGGCGTAAAGATGGAGGATTTTAAAGGGAAAGAGTAAAATTCTAAAGAATAGAATTTTTTCATTCAGTATTAAAACATCCGAAAATCAAGAATGCTTAGGAATTATATCCCTAATAATCCTACCTACCAACTGCCTGAAAAAATATGTTACGGCCTATTTTAAATTCATAATTTAATCGCCAATTTTCATAAGACCTAGCTCTTATCTGAACCTCACTTTGGGCTTTTAAAATCACCGCAATGCGTAACCTATTCGCCGCCATTCTTTTCTTATTCTGCCTTCCCTCTTTTGCCCAAAACAATGCTATAGACAGCTTGCAAACTCTATTGCAAAGCGCAAAAGGCAAAGAAAAAATTCAAATCTTAGTTGACCTTTGTTGGGAATATCGATTCTCAAATGCCGACAGTGCTAGAAAATATGGACTTGAAGCACTCGAGCTGGCCCGGAATGGGAAACTGAGAGAACTAGAAGGAGATGCCTTGCACAATCTAGGAATCACACATGAAGCCCAAGGAAATTATCAAGAGGCTTTAAAATATGAACTTCCAGCTTTAGAAATTCGAAAGGATCTAGGTAACGACTTGAAAACAGCAAACACCTTAAATAATCTAGGTATCATTCATGATGAATTAGGTAACCAGAAAAAAGCTTTGGAAAACTATTTTGAAGCACGAAAAATCTATGAACATCTAGGTGATAAATCCAAAATTGCAATGGTGATTAGCAACATTGGAATAGTGCTCAAGGCTCAGCGGGAATATGTTAAAGTTATTGGTTACTACCACGAATCGTTGAGTTTGTACAAGGAATTAAAAAATGAATTTGGTATTGCGGCATGTCATGCCAATCTGGGCTCGGTCTATTATTATACACAATCATACGATAGTGCATTATACTATGCGCTGATGAGCACTGATGAATTCAGAGCACAAAATGTAATGCAGTTTCTGCCTACCACCTTAAGTAGTGCTGCGCAAGCCTATCTTAAACTGGGCAAGACCCAAGAAGCAAATGCATGTTTGACCGAAGCAATCAAACTCAATGAAGAATTCGATAATAAATTTGACCTATCAGAAGTACTCCTAATTTTAGCATCTGTTCATCGGACTGAAAACAACTTAAAGGAAGCCAAAAAATCCGCTTTACGCGGATTGGTGATAGCAGAATCTATTCAGGCTAAGAAATTGGTGATGGATGCTCATTTCGAACTTTCTTTCATTGAGGAGCAGAGTGGAAATTTTTATGGCTCATTACAAGAATTAAAACTATACAACCAGCAAAAGGACTCGCTATTTGAGCAGGAAAAAACTAGACAAATGGCAGAATTGGAAACTCAATATGAAACTGAAAAAAAAGAGAAAGAAATTACCTTTCAGAGATTTAAACTAAGTGAACAAGCTCTAATTCTTGAGAGAAATCAAGCAATGATAGTTGGAATGATTGTTTTATTCATTTCGCTTTTAGTTGTATTCTTTTTTGTACGAAGCCAAGGGAAATTAAAAGAACAAAAATCAAAAGCCCTACAACAGCAAGCCTTTGATAAAGAGCTCACCCGATCAGTAATAGCACTTCAGGAGAGAGAGCGATCGCGTTTTTCCCAAGATCTTCATGATGGCTTCGGTTCTTTAATTACAGCGCTCAAGTTGAGCCTTGAAAATCCGAATACAGAAAAAACAAAAACTGAATCCCTTTTTAACCAAATCTACGATGAGATAAGAAATGTATCCTTTGCATTATGGCCACAAGTACTTAATCGTGATGGAATAATCCAAGCCTTACAAGAGCTTGGCGAAAGACTAAGCAAATCTGGAAAAATAAAAATAGAGGTAATCACAACCGGAATTATTGATTTAGGAGAGTTAGAAATAATGGTCTATCGAATCTGTCAAGAATGGCTTACAAATATTCTCAAGCATGGCAGCGCTTCAAAAGTCACCATTCAATTGATTTCATATCCTGATGAATTGATCTTGATGATCGAAGATAATGGCGATGGATTTGATCTAGCAATGTTAGAAATTGGAAAAGGAAATGGTTGGAAAAACATTCAATCACGCGCTCAAATTTTGAAAGCAAGACTCGATATTGATACGCAAGCTTCTAGAAAAGGAACCACTCTTACACTTACCTTAACCAATTCGATGGAAAAAATCAGTCGTGAAGTTGCTTGATTAAAGTTGATTCTGATATATAATCACTTTTAGCGTAAAAAAATCACCAAACAATTTAATAAACTCTATCACTAGAAATTATCCATTAATGTCTCCAATTCGAATTGTTCTACTGGATGATCATCATATAGTCCTAGAAGGATTAAGATTTCTCCTTGATCAGGATCCCTCATTTGTTGTTTTAGCCTCTTTTACTGAACCGGAAAAGGTAATTTCTTTTCTTGAAATACAGCAACCAGACATCTTATTGACCGATTATTCCCTTCCGGGGATGAATGGATTAGAATTGATTCAAAAAGTAAAAACTAGTTATCCATCTGTAAAATGTGTCCTGCTCAGTATGCATGATGAACCCGCTGTGGTCCGTGATGCGATAAAGAGCAAAATCAATGGATTCCTTTTTAAAAATATTTCGAAAGGTGACTTAAAAAGCGCTCTTCAAAAAATCCATTCCGGATTGGTTTATATAAGTCCAGAGATTTCAACACAATTAATAAATGTCCGTCAGAATCAAATACATAATTCGCTCACTGAAAGAGAAATGGATGTCTTGGAGCTGATCGTCAAAGAACTTCCCAATAAGCAGATTGCTGACAAACTACAGTTAAGCGAACGAACGGTAGAAACCCACAGAAAAAATATTTTTCGGAAGACTTCAACAACCAATCTCGTGGGCTTGATGAAGTACGTCTTTGAAAACAAATTGATGAGCTAGCATCCGTACCAGTACGCAATAAACTTGCGGAAAAACGGCATTGCTAGGCTTGGTATGGGGCCATAGTTTTACAGAACTATGGAAATACGAAAAATTTTAATAGCTCTAGCAATCCCTTCCCTATTCCTATCCGCATCTGCATGTGATCTAATAGACGAATTGAAGGATGAAAATGACATCGACAAAGAAGTAGCGAGAATCACTAATGAGTGGACGGTGGACAGCGTACGCGTAATCGAATATGGTTTCGTGCCAGGTCCGGGATTGACCAATGAACATCAAAATCCGATTGTTAGCGATAAGCTATTGCCTATTGTGAAAATGAAATTTATAAGGGATCCTAATTCAATCGCTTACGTGGGTAAAGTAATCGAAACTAGCTCAGAGAATGGTGTGCAAACGACAAAAGAATATCGATGGAGGTACGATCAGCCTTATATAATATTACTCTATCCATCGCCATTCAGCCCAAATGACACAGAGGTCATTTATAATATAGAGGAGATTTCTGATAAGAACTTTTATTTCTCTCGCATTGAAAACCTAGTCTCAAATACAAATGGAGGCAAATATGGTTCGCTGAAACGTTCCTGGAAAATGCGGAAGTAATCCAAACCCTGGCCTTTTTAAAATTACGCTAATCGAGTCGATAAATAGTAACTACCAAAAGACATACTTCCTATGAAAAAGCAAATTTTTCTTCTTTTCCTACTCATGACCTACATCACGGTTATTTCACATGCCCAACTGCCTAAACTCAAAATAGGCGGCAAGAAGGATAGCACTGAAGTCGCAAGTGAGCCAAAGACACCAAAAGTTAAGAGTGCTGGAGGCAGTAATTTGATGGGAAAAATCCTCACCAAAACAGCCATGCTTGCGGGCTCTCTTGGAGGATCTGCTTTTGGAATGGTCAGTTCTACAGACAACTTGGAAGAAGTGGTAATGACAGGAGGCGTTTGGCATAATTTGCGAAATAAATCTGTCGGTACCGTAGACATGACATTTTTTGGGGATTGGTCTTCTGGAGGAAATATGACGATGCTTTCATTTACTCAAAAATCAAGAACTGGATGGACAAAAATTGAGGGTGACATCACGGTGAATGGCAAAATAATAGAAGGCGATAATTTTGGGATATATTCAAGTTTTGAACCAGCAAATCTTTCTTCACCAAAGGAAGTATTAATAAAGACAAACAGTGGACAAGAGGCGTCATTCACCATCCCTGCTGCTAGTCAAACTTTTGAATTACTTTCCATTAACGGTCAGAATGAAAACCCTTCGGTTGATTTTTCTCAAGATGTCACGCTAGAGCTCTCGCTTGGTGAAAATTTCGATAAAAACATTCCCATGTTCGTTCAAATGACGGCCAGGGTTCTTGGTATTAGCACTTTTTATCCGGTAGGTTACTTTGAACCAGCCACCACACTGGTGATTCCAGCAGCAGCTTTTAGAAATATTGGTATCGATCCAACCAACGACAAACTCGCCAATTACAGTAGCATCTATTTAGAAATCGCACGCGCAGAAATCCTCAAACCAACCGATCTTATTGGGGAGATTTCCATCCCTCAACTGGTAGTAAACTATGCGGATGGAAGGTCCTTGAATATTGTAAAGGGTCCAGAAATGAATAACGGCATTAAATACAAGGGCACAGAAAAATTTCAAAATGGTGGAATGGATTACGACTTTTTGAAGCCAAATGCATTCTACAGCCGCCCACTATCCCAAATCAAAAAAGCAGGTGTTTTATCACTTAGTATTACGGGGACAACTTATGTACAAGGAAAAACTACCTCCTCATCATCTTCATTCAGCGCCGGTGGCACTACCTACACGAGTACTACAACTACGACCACTTCGGCCTCATTTCCACAGATAGCGGATGAACTCTGGGAGGATGTCTTAGAAAGTTTTTACAACGACTTCACCAAAATCATTGAATCAGAATACAATACCACGTTTGTACCAATTGATATGATCACGGATAGCGATGCTTATCAGAATCTAATACCTTACTCAAGTGATGATGAAAATACCACCACAGAATTTCAATATTCCTATAAAAACACGGTTGCACTCCAAAAGGTATTACCCTTCGTACCATTGACTGGAGGACCAAATGATGTCATGAAGGAAACTGGTGTAAATGCACTTTTCAAAATAATGCTGGATCTAAAAATCGCCTTCGATCGAGGAAATCCTGTGATGATTCCTACACTAAACGTTGAACTTTTGGGCGTATCCAATGGAGACCCGAATGATGTGTTAGCTAGTCCGACTAAATATTTTCAAGGAGAAATTGTTGGCGATGGAGTTCGATATCCCGCCGCAAATCTTTCGAAAGAGGATCTTGATAAAGTAATCAGAAAATCAAATTTGTTAGATCTTTTTCAACGGAGCATCCAGGAATTAAAAACCAGAGAATTAGCTAATCCAGATTACCAAACTGTTTGGGAGAAGTCCTTCAATAGGTAGAAAAGCGGAAAACTATATCGTAATTGACTAAAGCTAATCGGGATTTTCGTTAACCCGATTAGCTTTTTCGTAATTTGAAGTATTTACAACGACTTTTATAACTGTACTATTTTTAGAAATTAGCTCAAATCATTTTGAGCTATTGTGCAAAAATTCATTCCTTCTAAAACAGTTGAATAGCACAAATAAATAGACTTAAATTCGCTAAGATTAGCCTGATGGGCTTCCAAAACTTGTAAATTATGGTGAAAATAATTTTACAAGCCTAGTCACTCCATGCCTCACCCCTCCAATAAATCCTTTTATTCCTTTATGTTTTTCACGCTATTACTTATTGGATGCCAATCAAAATCCAGCACCGAGGAACAAGTAGAACCGAGGCAATTTGATCAATCCCTAGCAGATGAACTCAAAGCTTTGGCCGAAGTAGATCAGGTTGCGGCTAATATTCCACAGGGTGAATACACCAAACTCAGCAAAAGGGATTGGCACAACTTTAAAGACAGTGTCTTTCGAGCCAATCAAATCCGAGCAGCTCAGCTACTCGAAAAACATGGATTTATTGGATATGATTTTGAAATTGGGCGTGCTTTCCCAATTAATCTAGGGGATAGTGCTTCGGTCGATGTACGTAGAAAGGCACTCGGAATGGAATCCTTAGAATCATACCTCAACGAAATGACTGAGATGCATTTTATGATGAATAAAGGCTATTATTCCGAAAAGGGAATTACCTCACCAAGTTTTTATCCAATTGAAAAATAAATCCAAACCATCCAAATAATGAAACGCCGGCCATTTATAAAAAATCTAGGATCACTTTCAGGAGCATTGACAGGCTTAAGTTTTTTGAGCTTTCCTGCATTAGGTTCTGAAAAAGAGAAATCATTAAAACTGATAAAAAGCTTTCAAGAAACTCAGCCAGTTTTCAAATTCATCACTGCATCCGATGGACACTTTGGCCAGCCAAACACAGATTTTGTAACGTCTCATCAAAACTTACTAGCAGCGATAAAACGAGAATCGGATGTAGACTTTGTCGTCTTTAATGGTGATTTGATTCATGACGATCCAGTATACATGCCGGAAGTCAAGAAAGTTTATGATCAACTAACCCTGCCCTACTATGTGGTAAAGGGAAATCATGATCGGGTATCCGAGTCCAAATGGCAGGAAATCTGGGGTCAGCCGGCAGACTACTTTTTTCCTTTCAATTCCAAGCAAGGCGTAATGATTCTCAACTCTTCCAATGAAGCAGGAGATTACCGCTGTGTAGATCTCGAGTTTTTGAGACTGGGTTTGGAAGAAAGCAGCAAGCTGGAGCAAGTGTTTATTTTTATCCATATCTCCCAAAATGATTGGACAAGACATGGAGTAGATTGCCAGGAAGTTTTGGATTTGATTGCGAGCTATCCCAATGTGAAAGCAACTTTCCACGGGCACGATCACGACGTGGATGGATTGATGTGGGATCAGAAAAAACCTTATTTCTGGTCGGGGCATTTCGGAGGTAACTGGGGCAATCCCTTTCCAAGCTATAGAGTCTGCCAAGTGGATGAATCCGGCAAAGTAACTACCGCTTTAAAGCGTGTGTCTGATGGGCAGATTTTGAATGCGCATTCCGTTTAAATAAATTGAAGGTGCGTGCTGTTTTTCCCTTGGAGAAAAGCACCAAAACACCCAATTAAGACTATGAATTCATCTAAACTCCTTTACATTGCATTTTCAGTTTTCTTTCTGGAAAGTTGTTCTCCAGAGCCAACTCAGGTAAAAAGCGAACCAAACATTCTCTTTATCCTTGTCGATGACCTCGGTTACAGTGATGTAGGCTTTATGGGTTCGGATTTTTATGAGACTCCCAATCTGGATCGACTAGCTACCAAAGGAATGATCTTTACCAATGGCTATGCAGCGAGTGCGGTTTGCAGTCCTTCACGAGCAAGTATTTTAACCGGGAAATTTGTAGCCAGTCATGGAATTACTGACTGGATCGGTGCACCCGAGGGAGAGGGTTGGCGAAAATACAATCGCCATTCTAAGTTGCTTCCAGCCACCTATGAACACGCTTTACCCCAGCAATTGATCACAATCCCTGAAGCTTTAAAAGCCGTTGGTTATAAGACTTTTTTCGCTGGAAAATGGCACTTGGGAGGAAAAGAGAACAATTCACTTCCCACAGATCATGGATTCGAAATTAACAAAGGAGGATTTGAGGTAGGCAGCCCAGCAGGAGGCCGATACTTTTCCCCATTTTCAAATCCGTATCTCGAGGATTTTCCTGAAGAAAAAGGAATGAATCTTCTGATGAGGTTAGCCCAAGAAACCAATGCCTTTATCGAGCAAAATCAGGATCAAAAATTCCTGGCCTACTTGAGTTTTTATGCGGTTCACGGTCCTATCCAAACAACTGAGGAACGATGGAATAAATATCAGGCTAAGGCAGAAGCAAAAGGAATCGATTCCATAGGCTTTGAAATGGAGCGTGTACTTCCAGCCAGAAAGCATCAAGACAACCCAGTTTATGCAGGTTTGATCGAGCAAATGGATGAAGCTGTAGGATCTGTGATTTCAAAGTTGGAGGAACTCGGCTTAGCTGATAATACCATTATTGTATTTACATCTGATAATGGCGGTGTAGTTTCTGGTGATAATTACTCCACCAACCTAGACCCACTTCGAGGTGGCAAAGGCTATCAGTGGGAAGGAGGAACACGAGTTCCCTATTTGATCTATGTACCTTGGTTGGACAGCAAAGGCAAGAAGAATGACACGCCTGTTTCAGGTGTGGATTTTTTACCGACACTTTTGGATTATGCTGGCGAAAAAATTCAACAGGAATCGATAGATGGGAAAAGTTTAAGAACAATTCTTGAAGGTGGAAATATGGCAGAGCGCCCGCTATTTTGGCACTATCCTCACTATGGGAATCAAGGTGGCGAACCCAACGCAACGATTCGAAAAGGAGATTGGAAATTGATTCATTATTGGGAAGATGGACATCAGGAACTTTATAAGTTGTCTGAAGATATTGGAGAACTGAATGACTTGTCGACCCAAAATCCTGAGAAAGCTAAAGACCTTTCGCAAGAACTGATGGCATGGCTTCAAAAAAGTGGTGCCAATTATGCCAGTCCAGACCCGATCTACTCCCCGGACTCAGCTGCTATGGTTAACCTTCGCTACCGGACTACTCTTTTGAATCGTCTGGAAGAAGAACGTAGAAAAATGCTCTCTAGAGACTTTAAACCTAATTTGGATTGGTGGGGAAGTAAAACAGTAGATTGAAAATCCATTTTCCTTTCATCAAAAACTCATCAGTTTTAAATCCTGCCCATAAGATTCTTTTTATATTGAATTTAGCTTTTCAAACTTAAACCCACCCAAAAGAATATGAAGTACCGACAGCTCGGCAAGACAGGTTTAGAAGTTTCCATTCTTGGCTTCGGTGCCTCCCCTTTGGGAAATGTTTTTGATGTTTGCGACGAAAAGGAAGGAATTCAATCCGTTCACTATGCCATCGATCATGGGGTAAATTTCTTTGACGTCTCCCCCTTTTATGGATTGACCTTGGCAGAAACAAGACTTGGAAAAGCACTGGAAGGAAAACGAAAAGAAATCATTCTCGCCACAAAATGCGGTCGCTATGATTTGCAAGACTTTGACTTTTCCAGAGAACGTATTTTAAAAAGCATTGATGAATCACTCTCTCGGTTGAAAACTGATTACGTGGATTTATTCCAACTCCATGACATCGAATTTGTAGATAAAAATCAAATCATCGACATCGCAATTCCAGCGATTCGGGAAGTCCAACAATCCGGAAAAGCAAGATATATTGGAATTACCGGTTTGCCCGTTCGCTACCTCGCTCAAATCGCCCGTGAAGTAGAAATCGACACTGTACTTTCCTGGGCGCATTTCAATTTGCTGGAAGACGAGATCAACGATGAGTTAGTGCCACTTTCTAAGGAAAAGGGCTTTGGATTGATGAATGCCGCGCCATTGATGCAACGAATCCTCTCTCCTGCTCCACTTCCGGAATGGCATCGCTCTCCAGACGAAGTCAAAGCTATGCAACCCATTTTATTGGCTATTTGTGAGAAATATGGAGTATCCCTTTCGCAGGTAGCATTGCGATTTGCGATGGGACATCCGGATATTGCTACAACTATAGTAGGAATGAATTCCATGGAAACCATTCGAGAAAATGTAGTTGCTGTAGATTTTCAGATTCCGCAAGGACTTTTGGAAGAAATTGATGCTTTGCTCGCTCCAGTGAAGAACAAAATGTGGTTTGAAGGAAAAGCAGAGAATAATCTGTAGCAGTGTCACAGTGGGCAGTTGGCAGTTGGCAGTTAACAAAATCAAATTAAACAATTGACATTTTCAGGGGCCTGTTGACTGTCTATAATTTTAATTAAATCCAATAAAACCTATGAAAGCACTTGTCCTTACACAAATCGGAAAATCCGAAATTCAGGAAATTGAAAAGCCCATTCCGAAATCGGGTGAGGTTCTGCTCAAAGTAGGGATGGTAGGTTTTTGTGGTGGGGACATGAACAGCTTCAAGGGACTTTTTCCACTTCAGGAATACCCAAATATTCTCGGCCATGAAGTCGGCGGCACGATTGAAAGTCTAGGTTCGGATGTTCCAGATCATATCCAGATAGGCGAAAAAGTCACTGTTTACCCTTATCTCGCCTGCGGAAAATGCGTGGCCTGCCGAAAAGGTCAAATCAACTCCTGCAAAGAAAATAAAACTATGGGCGTGCGTCGCCCAGGAGCAATGACAAGATATATCACCTTGCCTTGGACAGATATTTTTCCATCATCAAAACTTTCATTGCGCGAACTGGCCTTGGCCGAACCACTAACTGTGGGGTTTCATGCAGCCGATAGAGGAAGTATATCTGAGCAAGACAATGTAGCAATCATCGGCTGTGGAATTGTGGGCTTGGGAGCGGTAGCCTCAGCAGTCAATCGGGGGGCAAAAGTGATAGCTGTGGATCTCGACGACAGTAAATTGGCAATTGCCAAAAAGATTGGAGTCGCTTACACTATCAATCCAAGTCGAGAAAACCTCCACGAAAAGCTTCAAGAATACACGAATGGAGACGGGCCTGATTTCATCATTGAAGCAGTCGGAAGTCCACAAACTTACAGACAGGCTGTTGAGGAAGTCGCTTTCACAGGCCGAGTGGTCTGCATCGGCTATGCCAAAAAAGAGGTGGAATTTAACACTTCACTTTTTGTCCAGAAGGAAATCGAGATTTTGGGTTCAAGAAATTGTGTAGGAAAAAAGGATTTTCCTGAAGTAATAAGCTACCTAGAAACCGGGAAATTTCCAGTTGATGAAGTAATCAGCAAAGTGATTTCTATAGATGAAGCTCCAGAAACACTAGCAAATTGGGCTGCAAATCCAGCTGGAATCATTAAAATTATGATTGACTTTGACCGATAAACCCATGATCAAATCCGCAGTAACCGTTGCCCTCGTCCCTCAAATCAAATCCGGCCCTTGGATTTTTTGGGAGAATTTGGAGCAAGCCATGGCCAAAGCCGAGAATTTAGGTTTCGATGGAATCGAGCTTTTCACTGCTGATGCCAATGCAATTGATCCCGAAGAATTAAGCTATTCATTGAATATGCACAAGCTGGAATTAGCTGCTGTGGGAACGGGTGCAGGAAAAGTGATTCATGGTCTGACGCTAACCGACCCCAACCCTGAAATTCGAAAAAAAGCCATTTCATTTATTTCTGAGATGATTTCGTTTGGAGCCAAGTTCAATGCTCCGGCAATTATCGGATCGATGCAAGGAAATGTATTACCCGGAAATGATCGTGAATTGACTTTGAGTTGGCTGGCGGAAGGATTGGAAATTCTCGGGGAAAAGGCTTCTGCCGAAGGAGTATTTCTAATTTACGAACCACTCAATCGCTACGAAACCAACCTTTTCAATACCCTGGAATCAGGAGCAAGTTTTCTGGAAAAACTGGAAACCCAAAATGTGAAATTACTTGCTGATCTCTTTCATATGAATATTGAAGAAGCTGATATCGCAAAAAGCATTTTGGAAAATGGAAAGTATATCGGACACATCCATTTTGCAGACAGTAATCGCCAGCCAATTGGAATGGGACATACTGAGATGGAATCTGTTGCTGAAGCAATCAAGTCGATTAATTACGAAGGCTTCATTTCAGCAGAGGCTTTCCCATTCCCTGATCCGGATGCTGCTTCAATCCAGACCATGCATGCATTTAAAAAGTATTTTGAAAACTGTTAATTGAATAATGAAATTAGAATACATCATCGAGGAAAAGGACTTCTTGAACTTTCAACTATTCACCTATTCCACTTCAGAAAGACTTCAAAAGAAAAAACAAAAAGAGTGGCTTTTTTTGACAGGAGGGTCAGCCTTAGGAGTCGCATTTTCTTACTTCAATGATTTACACTTTTCAACTATTTATTTTGGAATATTCACTGTAATGGTAGGATTATTCTATCGAAAGTATTTTGATTGGAGGTTTGAAACAACCTACAAAAACCATGTCAAAGAACATCATTCAAACTCTTTTGGAGAATTAGAATCTCTTGAAATTCAGGAAAATGGAATATGTTCAAAAAACAAAATCGGAGAAACCAAAATCAATATCTCACAAATAGAAAAAGTCGATGAGACAAAAAATTATTTCTTTTGGAAAATCTCAAATGGATTTTCTTTGATAGTCCCAAAGGATAGAATAAATGACTCAGATACATTAAGGCATAAAATTCATGAGTTACAAATTAAATTAGTGTCAAATACTTCTATTTACTAAGTTCCCCCTTACTGTAATTCTAAGAATCTAACGCTATGAAACGCTACTGCCTTACCCTTGACCTCATCGACGAACCGGAATCTATTCGGGTTTATGAAAATCATCATGCCGCTGGAAATGCTTGGCCGGAAGTCACTCAGCATGACAAAGATTGTGGTATTCTGGACATGGAAATCTACCGAACCGGTAATCGGATGTTTATGATTATGGAGACAACCGATGATTTTTCTCTGGAAGAAAAAGCCCATAAAGATTCCCAAAGTCCAATTATCCAAAAATGGGAAGAATTGATGTGGACTTTCCAGCAACCCATCCCTTGGGCCAAACCCGGTGAAAAATGGGTGCTGATGGATCGGATATTCAAATCTGGTTCATAGTCCGCACCTCAACCTATTTCAATTCTCTGTTCTCCTTATCTCTATTCTCTTGAAAAACTTATTTATCTTTTTCCTCGCCATTTTAGCTTTTGCTTGCAGTCCTGAAGAAAAAACTAAAGAAATTCCCCGAATCGCTATAGCCGGATTAGCCATTGAGTCAAGTACATTTTCGCCAGCTCTTACCGAAGAAGAAGCCTTCAAAGCTCGCAGAGGTACCGAGGTGTTTACGTTTTATCCCTTTTTAGCTGAAGATTCACTGGATCGAAAGCGTGCAAATTGGATCCCAACCCTTCGAGCTCACGCACTGCCGGGAGGCACCGTAACTCGAGAAGCTTACGAATCTTTGGTCAATGAAACCTTGGATCGATTGAAAGTCGACCTTCCGTATGATGGTTTGTTTTTCGATATCCATGGCGCCATGAGTGTGGTGGGTTTGGATGATCCGGAAGGAGATTTTATAGTGCGAGTTCGGGAAGTCATAGGTTACGAAACACTAATTTCAACCTCCATGGACCTCCATGGAAATGTCTCTCCAAGATTAGCAGAAAACTCCGATTTGATCACTTGCTACCGAATGGCTCCTCACGAAGATGCGCTCGATTCCAAAAAAAGAGCGGTAGAAAATCTGCTCGATCGATTGGAAAGCGGAAAAGGAAAACCAGCTTTCAAGGCTTGGATTCCTGTTCCAATTTTGCTTCCAGGTGAAAAAACCAGCACTCGAATTGAACCTGGGAAAGGACTTTATGCTAAAATCCCAGCTTTGACAGCAAAAGAAGGGGTGATAGATGCCGCTATTTGGATGGGGTATCCTTGGGCGGATGAGCCCCGAAATCACGGTGTGGTAATGGTCACTGGAGATGATGAAGCCGAAGTAAAAGCCGCCGCTGAGTATTTAGCTAAAAGCTATTGGGAAGTTCGGAATGAATTTGAATTCGTAGCTCCCGTTGCCACGCTTGATGAGAGTTTGGCCATGGCATTGAAAAGCGACAAGAAGCCATTTATGATTTCAGATATGGGGGACAATCCCACTGCCGGTGGTGCTGGAGATGTGACTTGGACATTGAATGAAATCCTGAAAAGGCCAGAGTTCAAATCGGCAACTGGTCCTTCAGTAATTTATGCCTCCATTCCAGGTCCAGACTTGGTTGAGAAGGCGATGGCGGCAGGAGTGGGAAATCAAGTAACTGGAATGGCTGGAGCAATGGTAGATAATCGCTTTGCACCACCATTAAATCTAACTGGTACAGTGGAAGCAATTTTAGAAGGCGACATTGATGCCGGAGTGGAAGTGGTTGTAAAAATTGGCTCTGTACACGTGATCGTAACTCAAAAACGCAAACCTTATCATAACGAGTCTGATTTCACCAATCTCGGTTTGGACCCAAGAAACACAAATATAGTCTTGGTGAAGATCGGCTACCTTGTCCCTGAACTTTACGATATGCGAGGGGATTGGATCATGGCTTTGACACCAGGTGGCGTCGATCAAGATTTGGAGCGTCTGGGTTACAAGCGGATCAATAGACCGATGTTTCCACTGGATAAGGATATGGCGGACCCGGATCTTGCTGCTCAATTTATACCTGCTTCAGGTCAAACGAAGTAAGTTTTGAAAAATTAAATTCAAATGCTGTTCCAAACGGAGCTGCATTTTTTCAACTTAAACTCAACTAATTACCATGAAAAAACTGTTTTTACTTCTATTTTTCCTCGGTTCCCACTTAACCACTTTTGCCCAGCAGAAGGCTCTTTCCGATGAAATTCAAATTCAAAACCTGATTCAGGAATCGTTTGACACACTCTTCTCCACATTCAATGCAGGTGCTATTGAACGCTATTACACCCAAGACTTTATCCTTTTGGAGGATGGGGAAATATGGGATAATGAATTCATTAAAAATTACTTCAATGAAGCCATCAAAAAACAGCCTATTCCAACCCGGGTGAATAAGTTTGACTTTATCAAAACTGAAGTAGATGGAAATATGGCCTGGATAGCCTATAATAACTATGCAACCATTTCTCGAAATGGAGAAATTATACGTGACATTCATTGGATTGAAAGTGCGGTTGCGATCAAAACACCCAATGGTTGGAGATTGAAAATGCTTCACTCCACTCCTGCCAAAAAAGAATAAGCGATGGCTTTTTTGAAAACCATTTTCATATTATTCTTAGTCTCTCTAATTTCTTTTTGTAACGCATTGGCACAGAAGAATTATGAAATTTCAGATGATGCCAAACAGATTCTATTCCTCGGAAACAGCATCACCTACAGCGGAGAATACCTCGCCTATGTAGAGACAATATACCGTTTGAATAATCCAGAAAGCAAACTAGAATGGATTAATCTAGGCTTGCCTAGCGAGACAGTTTCGGGACTCTCAGAAGAAGGTCATGCTGGAGGAGCTTTCCCAAGACCGGACTTGCACGAACGATTGGATCGAATCTTCTCTCAAATTCAGCCCGATTTGGTATTTGCGAATTATGGTATGAATGATGGGATTTACCTGCCTTTTGACACCACGCGTTTTAACAAATATGCAGGTGGAATGAGATGGCTAAACTCAAAAATTCAGGCAATTAATGCTACTCCAATCTTCGTTACGCCACCAATTTATGATCCTGAAAAAGGCATCCCCTACTCGCTTACTCTAGACTTCTATGCGGATTGGTTAATCGCTCAAAAATCTGAAAAGGATTGGAATGTAATCGATATCCATTTCCCAATGAAAGCCTATTTGGAGACCCAACGAAAAACAAACCCAAGTTTCTACCTGGCCAAAGACGGAGTGCATCCAAATTCAACAGGTCATTGGTTGATGGCAAAGCCAATATTGGAATTTCTTGGAATTACCGATTCTGATTCATTTATAACTTTTGAAGAATCGATAGCTGACTATCCAAATGGCTTAGAGGTATTTATTTTGATTTTGCAAAAGCAAAAAATCCTTCGTGATGCGTACTTGAGTAAGACCCAACATTTACGTCCAGGAATACCAGAAGGGCTACCTTTAATAGAAGCTGAAAAACAAGTGGAGCTTCTAGAAAATCAAATCCGAGACTTATTGGTTAGTAAGTAGCAATTCAATCCTTCGCTTTAAAAAATTTAAGTTTTAATGGATTTATTTAGCTCTGACAAAAATCTTCTCCCATTCGATGGCACAGTGAATTACTTCGGCTATGTCCTACCTAAACCTGAAGCTGATCACTTCTATCAGCGCTTGATGGAAACAATCGAATGGAAAAATGATCAAGCAATGATGTTTGGGAAATTGATTGAAACCAAGCGAAAAGTGGCATGGTACGGTTCAGAACCCTTTCAATACACCTATTCCAAAATCACCAAACAAGCACTTCCTTGGACAGCCGAATTAAAAAGCCTGAAAGAAATCTGCGAAAAACATACGGGAGAAACCTACAATTCTTGTCTTCTGAACCTTTACCATGACGGTTCGGAAGGAATGGCTTGGCATAGCGACGGGGAAAAGGATTTGAAAAAGAACGGTTCGATCGCCTCGATGAGTTTTGGTGCGGTTCGGAAATTCGCTTTTAAGCATAAAGAAACCGGAGAAAAAGTGGATGTGATTCTGGAGCATGGTAGTTTGCTTGAAATGGCTGGTACCTGCCAAACGCATTGGCTTCATCGACTTCCTCCTACCACCAAAGTGACGCAACCAAGGATCAATTTGACTTTTCGGACAATCGAAAAATAATTCATCAAGAAGGAAGCTAAATCATTTTTACATTTAGCTTAGCTTATAATTCAAAATCTCATCTCATGGACTATCCTCACAAAACCACCTTCCAGTTTATCAGCGAACCTTCAGATATCAATTTTGGAGGAAAAGTTCATGGAGGTTCTGTGATGAAATGGATAGATCAAGCCGCTTACACTTGTGCTCGAACTTGGGCAGAAAGCTACTGTGTCACCGTCTATGTGGGTGGTATCCGGTTTTATAAGCCGATCAGCATTGGTGAAGTAATCAAGATCGAATGTGCGGTGATTTACACCGGTTCTTCCAGTATTCATATTATGGTGGAAGTGTATTCCCGGGATTTCTCAGAGCATGTCTTCGAAAAAAAGACGCATTGCATTATCATCTTTGTGGCTGTGGATGAAAAAGGTGAGCCAAAGAAAGTTAAACCTTGGGTCCCTCAGACGGATCAAGAAAAGCATTTGGAAGAATACGCAATTCGCCTAAAAGATTTGAGAGAAAATATTCACAATGAGATGAAGCCGTTTTTTAATGAGTGATGGCTACTTAATGTTCCTTTTTTGAGAAAATCTTTTTTACAAGATTGATCAAAACCAACACCACAAAACCAACCGCCAATCCAATCAAAAACTCCTTGATAATCGATGGCCAACTTTCCAGCAAATGATGGAAAAATTCAATATTATGAGCAAAAATCCCTCCTGATACAAGCAGCAAAGCAATCGTCCCAATCACTGTCATGCTCTTGATAATCTTAGGCAAAGCACTTACTAATACCCTTCCAACTTTGTCTGAAAAGCTATTTTCTTGTTCATTTAAATTGATCAACCTTACTCCAAATTCATCCATCCGGACAATCAACGCCACTAAGCCATACACGCCAACAGTCGCCAAAATTGCAATAATTGAAACTACTGCAATCTGTGTAGAGATCGGTTTTTCAACCACAGTGCCTAGCGCTATTATTACAATCTCGACCGAAAGAATAAAATCAGTCAAAATTGCTGACTTTACCTTTACCTTTTCAGCAGCCATAACTTCTTCAGTAGTCAAATCCTCCACAGCAGTTACTTTCGTAAAGTGTTCATGAGGAAAGAAGTATTCATAGATCTTTTCTGCACCTTCAAATGCCAAATAAAGTCCACCCAAAACTAGAATAACGGTTACTGCGGTTGGCAAAAAAGCACTTAACAAAAAGGCAAAAGGGAGAATTATCAGCTTATTCAAAAAGGAGCCTTTCGTAATAGCCCACAAAACCGGAAGCTCACGATCGGTCACAAAACCCGATGCTTTCTCTGCATTTACAGCCAAGTCATCCCCTAGAATTCCGGCAGTTTTTTTGGCTGCTACTTTACTCATCACGGCCACGTCATCCATGACAGTAGCGATATCATCCAAAAGGGCAAAGAATCCTGAAGCCATAAGTAATTTTGAAATTTGAAAATCGAACGTGAAGATAATCGAGAACTTGGAGCGTACCAAAAGCGATTTGATCTTGAAATGAATCTCTTCATTATTAAAGTTTATGCATATCCCCGATTACACCAGTAAAAGGTAAAAGCGACTTAATGTATTGTAAACACTAGCATAGCTGGTACTTCCGTCATCGGTCTTCCAGCCTGATACGCCAAGAAAAAGTGGAAACTGGCATCGTTGCGGATAATCAGATTAAAGTTATTTCGCAATCTTCTCCAAAAACAGCTTTTCTACATAAAACTGCCAATCAGAAAAACCCTTGGCCTGATTGGCTAAATGGACATGATGGTCTTGATCCAAAATATAATCAGCCGGTTTATTCAAACTTCTCGTCTTCCCATAAACCGCTTCCAAATTGCTTTGAATTGCATTCCATTCTTCCGCCATTCCAGCAAGCTTTTGCTCCGCCATAGCACGCTTTTCTCCCGATGGATCATCCAACTCAGCTAAAGTAATCAGCGCCCGATTGGAAAACTGAACCGCCTGAGCGACCTGCTCATAGACTTCCAAGGTATAAATATTTCGATTTGCCAGCTTCTTAGATTCAGCTATTCGCTCCAATACGAGATCGACTTGAGAAAGACTCAATTCCGCTTTGGTTAGTTTTTCTTTGTATTTAGAAGTCCAAACTCCCGCTGAATCCGGGTTCGGGAGTTTAATCAGCGCTTGATTTACAGGATCAGTCAACTTCCTAAGCCGATTCCGGTCTTTCCCATCCAGTAAGGCATTTTTCCAAAAGTCAACAGGCGCCTCCAAGTCATCAATAAAAGCCAAGTCAACTGAAGCTAAGTCCGCCCCGAATTGACGTTGGATAAATGACTGATGAACTTCAGCTATACTCCGGGTTCCTCCAGACCAGGTATATTCTGCAAAGGTGGCAATGCCACGCTGATATAACTCAAAATGTGGAGAATCATCGTCCCAAAGGGTGAGCAGCAGACCAGAAGTTTTATTTTCAATAGAACTTAAAGCAAAGTCACGAATATTTTGAGCGTTGCTTTGCTCCTGCGGCATGAGATTCCAGCGAGTCTGTCCTGCAGTCGCGCCCATGACTTCAAAGCCATTGGAAGTAAACCAGTTCATGGCTTTGGCATTTCCTGGAGACTCAGGCATATCATAATTCCAACGCATATAGACACAGTTTTTTGGGAAAAGGTCTATGTATTTATTCAGGTTTTCTTCTTTTGCCGCCCAGATGCTATCCACCTGGCTTGATGTAAGCTCCCGGTTATAGATCGTGCCATAGAGCTCAGCGTTTTTCAAAGGCATGTCATCCCAAAAGATTGGCTTCAGGCCTTTAGTCGCAGCATACTCACTCACTCTGTTGAGCCAAAGTAATTGGAGTTCTAAAGCAGATTTCCCGCTATTTCGCCCAGTAGTATTCACCTCATCTCCTCCTACATGGAGATAGTTTGCATGTGGAAAAGCCTTTAAAGCATCAGTATACAAATCAAACTGAACTTGATAGGTCTTTTCATTCAAAGGGTTGAATGCCCAGTCGCTCTCCGGATCATCTCGAAGATCTAAATATTCAGGATGCTTTAGGATAAAGGACGCATGACCAAGCCCTTGTACAAGCGGACTCATTCGGATATTCCGAGCCATGGCATAATCGGCAATTTCCTTCCATTCAGCTATGGAGAAAGCATCAGAGGAACCCACTTTTGGCTGAAGTTCATAAGTCAGTTTATCTTCAATTTCGATTATAATTGCATTGATTTTTAATGAGGCTAATCGATCCATTAGCTCGAAATAATATTCCTTTTTTTCAAGATGATGTTTCACATCAAGGTGTACAGCCCGATAAGCCAAAGCGGGTTCATCAAAAATTTGACCGCCTGGAAGGTTTACATCTTGATCGAGCGCATCTTGGATAACTTGTCCCAAAGTCATCAGCGCATTCCAAAGTCCAACTTCAGTTTGGGCTTTAATTTTGACTTCATCATCAAAAAGGTCTAATTGATATGCCTCGGTATTCCCAATCAAATTGGGGTCAAGTTCGAATTGAATTAATTCGCCTTCGAAAGACTCCAGTCCCTTTCCGTCTATAAAACTCGCCTTCGCCAACTCAAACTCCGATTGAATCAAGCGAGGGCTTAGCTCGGTGGAGCGACTCAAGCTCATTACTTTTGGCGATGGCAAAAGATCAAAAACAGCGGTAATTTTTTCTTTTTTCTGACAGGAAAAATTTACTAGAAAAAGAATAGCGAGAACTAAAAGAGATAGCTTCTTCATTGAATCAAGATTAGTATTAGGCGAAAGGAATTTACTCAGACATAAAAAATTCCCTCTTACAATTTGCCGAAATAATTTTTCAATCCAAGACAGTTCAGTACCCATTTAAAGCTTATCTGGCTCTTTTATTAAAATAATTTTTCAAACCGTTATTTCAAATACTTGATCAGCGGATACTAATTCCCAGCATTTTTACTTAGATTTTGAATTGATACAGAGGCAAATGTTGATCTCAGCTTGCGCTTCACCCACCCAAAAAACCGATTTGAATGCTAACTCTTTTAATTATCCTTTTTGCCTTAGCGCTAATTTTAATCGCCATAATCAAATTTGATATCCATCCTTTTTTAGCCCTTTTTGTTGGGGCAATTATCTATGGCCTACTTATGGGAATGTCGCCAGACCTCATTGTCAAATCAATTTCGGATGGTTTTGGAGGAGTGCTTGGAAGTGTCGGATTATTGATTTTACTGGGCGTGATTTTGGGTACATTCCTAGAAAAAACAGGCGGCGCCATGGTGATCGCTGAAAAAATACTTAAATGGGTTGGTGAGAAATCCGTGAATTTATCCCTTATGCTGAGTGGTTGGATTCTTTCTATTCCGGTCTTTGGGGACAGCACGATTATCATGCTCAACCCAATTGCCAAATCCCTTTCTTCTAAAAGCGGAATCTCCTATGCAGCCACCATTGTGGCAGTTTCCCTAGGAGCAATGGCAAGTCACTCCTTGGTCCCTCCTACTCCCGGGCCTATCGCGACGGCCGGAATTCTAGGGGCAGACTTGGGACAAGTTATTTTCTATGGGGGTTTAGTTTCCTTATTAACCCTGATCCCGCTTTACATTTTTATTCAAAAATGGGTGACCAAAATTCCTTTGAAGCCTGTTCTGGTAGCAAATGAAAATGAATTAAAGAAAGAAGATCGCCCGAAGTTTATCAGTTCGTTGATTCCTATTCTGGTGCCCTTGACTTTGATTATTATTGCTTCAATAGCCAACTATCCTTCCAAACCATTAGGCGAAGGAAGCTTAATCAAGGCTATACAATTTCTAGGCACCCCGGTCATTGCGCTTTTGATCGGAGCGGTTTTGTCTTTTACTCTTCCGAAGAAGTTTGATCGCAAATTACTTTCATCATCCGGTTGGGTTGGTGAAGCGATTTTATTGGCAGCACCGGTTATATTGATTACCGGTGCAGGTGCAGTTTTTGGGAAGATGCTCCAAAATTCCGGTGTGGGAGATTTGGTTACCTCCAAGATGAGTGATGCCAACTGGGGGATTTTTCTACCGTTCCTGATTGCCTTTGGACTAAAGACCGCGCAAGGATCGACGACAGTAGCAATGATCACAACTGCCTCGATCATCGCTCCGATTCTTGGACCGCTGGGATTAGACTCTGAGACGATGAAAGTCTTTACCACCGTTGCAATTGGAGCAGGTGCTTTGGGGATTTCCCATGCCAACGATAGCGGATTCTGGGTAGTAACCCAGCTCTCAGGGATGAGTACCAAACAGGGAAACCTATCGCATAGTCTTGGCACCATGATCGCCGGAGTTACTGCGATTACCTTGGTGTATATATTGAGTTTGGTGGTGGGTTGAGGTAAGATTGACGGGTGTCAGATGACCGATGTTATTGCCGAAATAAGGACGGTACAAAGATTAAAAAATGATTTCTACTTCCTTAGGAACCCCTCTTTTTTAGCAAAGTTTGAAATCCATTCTTGCAGATTAAAAGTTGAACTTCTAATCTGCAAGAATTTTTACCTCGCGGTCCAACCCCCATCCACAGTCAGCATAGAGCCAACCATATAGGTACCTGCTGGTGAGGCTAAGAAAATCGCAGCTCCTTGAATTTCCGCAAGTTTGCCCCAGCGCCCTAGTGCAGTGGCCCCAACCACAAACTTTTTACCTTCCTCTGTATCTGCTATTGGGAGATTCATCTCTGTCAAAAATGGTCCGGGGCAAATTGCATTCACTGTAATCCCAAAAGGCGCCAACTCCAAAGCCAAACCTCGGGTCATTTGTACCACAGCTCCTTTACTGGAAGTGTAGGGGGTTCGATTAGCCAATCCAACCAGACCAAGTGTGCTTGCCAAATTGATAATGGCGCCTTTGTTAGCTTTTTTCATATAGGGAGTTACTGCTTTGCACGCAAGCCAAGTTCCATTGACGTTAATCTTCATGACTTTATCGAAGTCTTCATACGTCAATTCATCAATTGCTCCCCGGATATTGATTCCTGCAGAATTGATCAGTGTATCGATCCGACCAAAAGTATCAAAAGCCAATTTCGCCATCGCCTCCATTTGGGCCTCATTACTCACATCACCGGCAAAAGCTATCGCTTTCACGCCATATTCTTTCTCTATTTCTGCAGCTGCGGCTTTCCCTTCTTCCAGCGTTCTGCTCACCAGCATCACATTGCTTCCTGCCGAAGCTAATCCTGCTGCCATTGCTTGGCCTAATCCTTTGGAGCCTCCGGTGATGATTGCTGCTTGCCCAGTTAAATCGAAAAGTTTAACTCCTGGTAATTGGGTGAAATCTGTTGCTTGGTTCATGGTTTATTTTTGGTTTTCGGTTGTCGTCTCTCGTATAGTTTAGGGAGGAAGGATTAAGAATCTGTTTTAATTTTTAAAATTTTTCCCTAATCCGAAGCAATCTGTTCGTCTTTCTATTCTCGATTTGATTTTTAAATCTCTTATTCTCTCAATCTCTTATCTCTAAAACATGGTACTTTGTAATTGATACCTTGTAAAAAACTAAATTATTTTTCGCGAGACCTTCAAGCATTCCAACACATTAGCTTCTTCGAAGGCTAATTTTCCTTCCGAATCAAGATTGCTTGTACTTGGAAGATCTGTTTTGAATTCGTTCTTCTCAACCATAGCCATGGTTTTTTCAAAATCCTCACCTTTCATTTCTTCAAAAGTAGCCCAATACCCCTCAGTCATGCATGGGATTTTCAAAGGGTCTCGTGTGATCATTTCCAAGCTAAAAGTGATGGCAGGATTGTATTTTCTGCAGAGCTTCACCCCTTCTTTTACATCCACGATTCCTTGTCCCAGCGGAACCTCGGAAAGCAAAAAGCCATCAGAATATTTTTTCACTCCCATATCTTTTATGTGCGTAGAAAAAGCCAAAGGAGCCAAAGTCCGGATCACTTCCATCGGGTCTTCAAGCAAGGAAACATTATTTCCAAAATCCAAGGTGACACCCAGCCATTCACTGTCAATATCCCGAATGATTGCAGCTAGTTCAGCGGCTTTCCAGTCCTTATGGTTTTCTACCGCAAGTTTGATTTTATGCTTTTCTACAATTGGAATTGCTAAATGAATGGATTGTAAGGCTTGAGTTTTGAAGGCCTGAAACTCCTCAGCGGAGTGGAAATTCTCATAACGACGACCAGACAAACAGACCGTTCGAAGGATTGTGGCACCCGCTTCTTTGGCTGCTTTGACTTCCATTTCAAAAGCAGCAACTTCTGATGATGACTTGGGAAGTCCAATGCTACCTTCCAGATACATACCCATTTGCTCCCGCTGATCCCTCACCTTTTTTGCGAAGTCACTCTGCCAACCATTCACGCCGACCTGAATTCCCCCTGCTCCGATTTGATGGCAATGTGCCATTAAATCCAGCGCATCCTGAAATCCCCGATAGCTTGAACTTTCTACTTTCGAATGCCACCTCGCCCCATAGGAATGAACTACTACACCCATTGGCACATCTTTCAAATAGTCTGGTACTAGTTGAAACGGGAATGCCAAAGCGGCTATTCCAAGTCCTGAAGTTTTTAAAAAACTCCGTCGATCTTCCTGTCTTATATTTGTCTTCATAGTAAATGGGGCTGGATTTTGGGTGAAAAGGCTTACTCAGTTTTTGGGGGAGGAAGCGACTCAATATGTTTATTTAATTCGGCTGGACTCCACGGATATACCCGACCCTGAGAAGTATGTCGAGTTCCACCAACCAAGCCACGCGTTATCGCAGGGGCTTGATTTCCCCATTCATTTCTAATGTAGGTCAAGATCGCTGCGATACTTTCATCATCCATCGTGGAATGTGAGGGCATCACAGGTAAAATCTCCGGCGCATCATACTTCTTACCAGCTACTTCAATCGGTCCCTCAATACCATGGAGGATAATCAAGGCAAGCCTCTTCTCATCACCTAAGACCCAATCCGAAGCTACCAAAGGAGGTGCCATTCGAGGGACGCCTTTTCCATTGGATCCATGGCAACCTGCACAACTTACGAGGTATTTCTTACGGCCTTCTGCAAATTGAATCTGTGCCTTTTCATCCAAAGAGCTTGCGGTAATGATTATTTCGCTTGGCACATAACCCGGCCAGCTAAATCTTCTTTTCAGCGTTTCGAGTTTATTTTGATCGATAGGAAGATCATCCCGCTTGAAAATATCCGGTTCGCCAGCTAACATCACCGCTTTTTGGTTTTGAGCATTTCCTGCTTGAATGGCCATCCCTATTAAAACCGTTTCTTGCATCCAATTCATTTCTGAATCCTTTCCTTCGACCATGGCCAAGAGCGATTTAATTTCTTGAGAATCTCCTCCTTTCATGATCGAAGAAGTCAAAGTCTCTAGAAAAATCTCCTTGGTTTGATCTGAATTTTCCCAATTTGGAGCAGCCCAAAGCCGAGTTAAGAAACCATATTCCCGATCAGCCAAACTACTCATCACTGCATCTTGGATCAAAGCTTGGTCTCCGAAAGTATTTAAAATCTCCTCTAAAATTTGCCAGGAAGTTTCTTCTCCGAGTACCGCACTGCTCAAGGCTAATTGCAAAGCTGTTGTCACATCCTTGGTTTTAGCCAGTTCACTCATTTTGGTTTCCAGCTTTAATTTAGTCTCTGGATCGCTCTTGGCGAAAGTCTCCAGCAACCGAATCGAGGTATTTTTCACCAAAGAATTTTGGTCTTCCAGAGTTTCAAAAAGCAAATCTGCATTCAAGGAATTCATTCCCTCCAATGTCCAGAGGGCATGAAACCTTCCCAGCTCATCCTCTCCGGACTTTGCTAGATTCATTAATTCCGGAATACTAGTAGGATCATTTCGCTCCACTAATAGTCGTTGCGCCATATCACGATGCCAACCGTCTGGATTCGAAAGACGAGAAATGAGTTCTGAATTACTTTCATTCCCAAGCTTCGGAAAAGGTTCTGGTTCCCAATCTTCGGGTACAATCCGCCAGATTCTCCCCAAATGAACTGGTAATTCCAATCCTCGTTCCAGAGTTTGTTCTTTTAAATAAGGCGTCATATACGAACCGTGTTGCACGACTCCTCTATACATATCTGCAATGTAAAGCGCTCCATCGGGGCCCATTGCTCCATGAACTGGCCGAAATCGCTCATCGGTAGAAGCCATAAATTCCCGACCAGAATTAGGATCAAAAGCTTCCAAAAGAATCCCATTTTGCTTAACTACGTTTCGCTTGATGATATTTCCCGCATTTTCCATGACGAAAATATTCCCGAAGTATTCCGAAGGAAAAAGATGACTCCGATTGACAGTCGGCGAGCACGCAGAGGTAAACTCTAATAATTTCCCATCTTCCGTCAAGGTCCCAGGAATATATCCACGGTTGATAGCTGGGTTAGTGCGAATTGGAAAAATCTTCCGATCGATAGTCAAGCCATGATCAATCCCTGTCGAAGGCTCATGATTGGGATTTCGTGAAAGGTAATTTGCCGGCACCAAATCGCCATGCAATTGCGACCAATTGTAATTATAAATCAGTCGTCCTTGATCATCTTGGGAGATTCCCCACTGTCCACGAAACTCCGTACTGTCACGAATCCATTCACCTTGATCAAATTTATATCGAAGCCTAGACTTAGCACTGTAATACCAATTATCCACATTTCGCACAAAACCATTATCCGAATGCTCGGGAACACCATTGGAGGCATAGGTTGAATCTAACAAGGTTTTTGTATCAGCTTTCAGGTCACCATCAATGTCATACGTTACCCAAAGCGAATTATTCTCAGCCACCAAAGCTCCGCCTTTTATAAATCCAAGAGCTCTTGGCATAATCAGATTATCGAGGTAAATGGTGCTTTTATCCATTTCCCCATCGCCATTTTCATCTTCCAAAATGGAAATTCGACCAATAGGCAGATCTTCCTCACTTCCCTCAATATCGGTCATATAGCCTCGCATTTCTACCACCCAAAGTCTCCCGTTTTCATCAAACTGAATCAAAACAGGGTCTTCGATAAGAGGTTCGGAAGCAACCAATTGAACTTTAAACCCCGGTTCAATTTGAAAAGTCTCCATTTCCTCTGCAGCAGTGCGCGCTGGAGAATCGGCAGTTTCAGGGATCGGTCCTTTTTTACCACAGGAAAAAGCTAAGATTAGGAATAGCAAGAGAAGAATGCTTCTGAATTGCATTGCAATAGAATATTTTGGGTTTGATTGCTGATTCAAAGTTTTTCTTCAATTCAAAAAACCATTCAGCAACTTCTAATTTGGCTTTTATTCTGTTGATTGACAAAAAAGCAGGAGTTTTAAACCCTGATTTTGGATGAATGGAAGAAAAAGCTTCGCGAAAAACAGCTTCGCTGAAATACGCCTTCGGCGAAATATGCTCCGCGAAACAGGACTAAAATCCACTATTTCATCGAGCAAAGCGAGATGTATTTCTACCGTATTTCAACTTTATTTCCATAGTATTTCACAATTGAAGTACCTTTGATTTATGAAATTTTCCGAACTAGGCCTTTCCAAAGAGTTACTCACAGCGACTGAGCGAGCTAATTATTCTAGTCCTTACCCCATTCAAGTACAGGCGATTCCTGCATTGATCAAAGGGAAAGATCTCCTCGGAATTGCACCAACAGGTTCTGGAAAAACGGCAGCATACATCCTACCCATTCTCCAGTTTTTGCAAAAAAACCCAGGTACAAAACATCGTGCTGTTCCGGTCTTGGTATTGGTCCCTACCCGAGAGTTGGCTGCTCAAGTGGCGGAAGTGTCGGATAATTTTTCAAGATTCTTGAGCAGAAAAGTAAAAACCCTTGCCGTCTATGGAGGTGTTTCGATCAATCCCCAAATGCAAAAGCTCATGGGAACAGATATTCTGATCGCCACCCCAGGAAGATTATTGGACTTACTGTCGCAAAATGCGCTGCAACTTAACCAAGTAGAAATCCTGGTTTTGGATGAAATGGATAAGGTCTTGAATATGGGTTTCCGCGAGGAAATCGATCAGATTTTGGCAGAACTTCCAAAAAAGCGGCAAAACATCCTTTTCTCCGCTACCATGGAGGAAACTTTGGAAGAAATGATCGCCTCTCTTCTAACCGATCCAGTAAAAGTCTCCGTAGAAGCAGAGACTGTCGACGCAGACCTGATCGAGCAATATGCTTATCGGATAGCTGCTGAGAAAAAAGGTCCTTTTCTTAGATATTTGGTGAATTCGGGAGATTGGTCACAGATTCTAATATTCGTGTCCTCAATCCGGACAGCTGATAATGTTGTGACCAAATTGAATAAGAATGGCATTGATGCGATTGCTTTTCATGGGGATAAAAGCCAAGGAGCACGAACCGAAGCTTTGGCGAAATTCAAATCAGGTAAGACCCGAATCTTGGTAGCTACTGATCTTGCCGGTCGTGGAATCGATATCAAATTTTTACCCTTGGTCATCAATTACGAATTGCCTCGATCTCCAAAAGATTATGTGCACCGCATTGGCCGAACAGGTCGAGCCGGAGCAACTGGGGAAGCGATTTCACTAATTACTGAAGAGGATCTTCACCACTTCAAGATCATTCAGAAAAAAATGGGGAAGCATGTGCAGCTTAGGAGCACCGATGAGATAGAATTTTAAGTGAGAAATCTTAATTCTGAAATCTGAAACTGACTGAAACAATGAAATTGGAAGAATTTCTAAAAGTGAGAGTTAGGTTTACTAATTATTATAACCTAAATGAATCGTAGAAACTTTATCAAATCAGGAATAGGATTAGGAGCGACTGCTGCACTTACCGGGATTTATTCTTGGCAGATTGCCCCTTACAACCTTGAGTTTGTGAAGTTGAGTATGCCGGTCGAGAATCTTCCTTCAGAACTTATTGGGAAATCACTGATTCAGGTTTCCGACTTGCATGTCGGCAATCGGTTTGACTGGAATTACCTTATTGAATCACTGGAACTTGCAAAATCATTCAAGCCTGATTTTGTTGTTTACACCGGTGATTTCACCTCATTTGAAAATGAGGAGCAATACAGCCAATTGCAAAAGGTGCTTAAATCAGCCGTCTTGGGAACTATTGGTACTTTTGCTGTTCTTGGAAATCACGATTACGGTCACAGTTGGTCCAATGAAACAGTAGCCTCCACCACCTGTGAAATTCTTGAAAAGGCTAGGATCAACCCTTTACGAAATGAAATTGGAAAGTCAGATGGTATCAATTTTTTGGGTATGGATGATTACTGGGGCTTAAATTTTGGGCCTGAGAAAATGATGGCAATGCATGATTCAAATGCTGCTAACATTGTCCTTTGCCATAATCCGGATGTATGTGACTTGAATGTTTGGAATAATTATCAAGGCTGGATTCTAGCAGGACATACCCATGGAGGACAAGTCAAAGCTCCTTTTCTTCCTCCCCCAATTTTGCCTGTTAAAAACCGGGCTTACTCTGCCGGAGAAATTGATCTCAAAGATGGTCGAACTTTGTACATCAATCGCGCTCTTGGTCATATGTATCCGATTCGCTTTAATGTAAGGCCGGAGATCACGGTTTTCGAACTCAAGCAAGCTTAAGGAATAAGTAACTAGCACTATCAGAAAGAAGCAGAAGCTGTTTTCAATATAATTTTTAGATTGATTGGGAATTTCTAAAACCGACTTCTTCTACATCTGAAAAATTTAGCTACCCTCTTTTTCTTTCTGATTTAATTTACTGCCTTTTCTCAAAATCAAAAAGACCAGGAAAAGACTATGGAAGAGTTTAGGTCGGAGGCTATTAGTAAGAAAAGAGTTCAAACGGTGAAATATTCAAATTCATCAGACTATCTTTTGCGGCTTTCCTCTTCATTTAAACCCTTTTTCTGCCAGAAGGAAGCCAAAATAGAACCTGAGATATTCATCAGCGGACCAAAAACCGCAGAAGCCAAACCCAGAGTAGCTATCTTTCCCATCTCCTTTGCGATGCCAGCTGCGAGTCCGGAATTTTGCATTCCTACCTCAAGCGCTATTGTTCGGCAATCTTTTTCACTCATTTTAAACAAGCGTGCATATCCATAGCCAATTGAATAGCCAGAAATATTATGAATCAAGACAATCAGGATTAACAATCCTCCGATATCCAGCAAGCTATCCCGACCCGCAGCGGTGATGATCACAATGATCATCGCTATACCAAACATAGAAACAAGAGGCATTACCACATCCAGCCATTTTGCTTTTCCTTTTAGGAATTTGTTGAAAATTAATCCTGCTCCGATAGGTATAATCACCATCTTGATAATATCCCACATCATTTTCAACACATCAATTTCGATAAATTCCCCCGCCAGAAGTTTCATCAGAAGAGGCGTAAATAACGGTGCCAAAAGCGTAGAAATAGCCGTGATTGTGATGGAAAGGGCCAAATTCGCTTTTGCCAGATAGCTCATCACATTGGAAGCCAAGCCACTTGGAGAACAGCCAACTAAGATGATCCCAGCAGCTATTTCTGCAGAAAAACCACTCAGACTAGCCAAAACAAATCCAATCATAGGCATAATCATCAACTGAGCAGACAATCCTATGAAGACTCCTTTGGGCGTTTTTACTACCCCATAAAAATCCTGTAAACTCATTGAAGTTCCCATACCGAACATGATAAGCTGGATCAAAGGAGTAATCAGATTGGAAAGTTTATAATCTCCAACCTCTACAAAATAAGCCGGATAAAACATTGCCATAGTGACTGAAGCAAAAATGATCAAGGAAAAAGCAAATCCTTTGAGCTTTTCAAATCCCCTAAATGAGATCGCCAGACCTAGAAAAAAAGCAACCAGAAATTGGCCGGAAGTAGCTATGCCTTTTGTGAAATACATGATCAAGGCTAAAGCTAAAAACACGAAGCTTGCACCTAAAGCAATTTTATAGCCTTGATTTTTCAAATCTGGGAAAAATTAAAAAGGGTGAATATTTAAAGGTCAAAATATCGATTTATCAGTATAAGTTTAAGCTCTATTAAAATCTTTCTGAAAATCCATGATTTAAACTTGACTATGATTTCACGGTAAAATAGTCTACTGCTGAAGTCAAAACTTCAGATTTTGATTTGGGAGTATATGTATATCCGCTTTTCTGCCAGTAAAGATCTTTCCAAAGGATCAAAACAATTCGTAACCCCGGACGGAATAGCCGGGGGTGAAGTCAAAACAATAAAAGGGAGCTCTGAAGGGTCGATACTTTGAAGTTTCACCCTTTAAGGGCTTAAAGGAATGGAAATCAATTGCTACCCTGCACTTCGTACAGGGTCATAAATGGTTGAGCTCCTTCAGAGCTAGCTAAGAAGTCGATTTGAAATTTTGTAGAACTATCTACTTCACAAATCTTATTCTGCTTTCAGCTATGTACTGACATCATTGCGGATAATCATATAGGAGTATTGATCGGGAATTCATTTGAGGTGTTTCATTTCATACCATTCATCGCCGGTAAATCAAAATGAAGTTCCCCAAATTCTTTTTTTGAATTATCTTCCCAAAAATCTTTTTACCAATCCCAGTTCTCGTGCAAAAAAATCCCACTGGAGAAATTCAAGAAAAATTACCCCGTAACCTTGGCCTTTGGGGCGTATGGATGCTTGTAGTAAATGGTTTGATTGGGGCCGGGATATTTGGACTGCCATCAGGCGCAGCCAAGTTAGCCGGAGAATATAGCGTATTAGTTTACCTGTTTTGTGCGCTTTTGATCTTACCAGTGATTCTTAGTTTTGCAGAGATCGGAAGCTATTTCCGTGGAACAGGTGGCCCAATTCGATATGGAAAGTTAGCATTTGGGTCATTTGTTGGTTTTCAGGGAGGTTGGCTTTATTACTTGGCTCGTTTGATTTCTTTTGCAGCAAACACGGTATTGCTTACTGACAGCATCGCTTATTTTTTTCCAATCATGGGAGAAGGTTTTGGTCGTCTGATTTCATTGGGACTGACTTGTGGCTTATTGAGCCTAATTAATATTCTTGGTTCTTCAGAGTCCATCAAATCGATGACTCTTTTTACTATTATCAAATTCTCAGTGTTGATCGGGTTGATTTTTGGAGGTTTTCTTCTTATCGGCCCAGATGTAATTCCAAGTTTTGATAGTCCTATACCAGCCGGATCAGATTTAGGAGCTGCGGCTTTATTATTAATCTATGCATTTGTGGGTTTCGAGGGTGCAATTGTACCCGCAGGCGAGGCAAAGCGGCCTGAGCGGGATATGCCTTTGGGATTATTACTTGGCTTAGCTATCGTGGCCATTATTTATATGTTGATCCAATTGGTGTCTCAGGCAGCAGTTCCGAATTTGGCGGAAAGTACAAGCCCGCTTTTGGATGCCTCATCTGCCCTATTTGGAAATACCGGAGCGGTAATCTTGATGATAGGAGTAGCCACTTCAGTTTTAGCAAACCTGATCAGCTCCATGTTTTCTGCCTCCAGAATCACATACGCTTTGGCTTTGGAGAATTCACTCCCAGCTTGGTTTGGCGAGGTAAATCCAAAATTTCTCACGCCAGCTAATTCGGTTTTATTCTTTGGCATCGCAGCATTTGCTTTGGCAGCAATGGGCTCTTTCACCTTCTTGGCGGCCATGACGGTACTTTCCAGATTATTTTTATTTATCATGACTTGTGCTGCAATTCCTGTTTTGAGACCAAGATTTCGAGATCAAGGTTACTTCATTTTGAAAGGTGGATACTTGATTCCGATTTTAGGAATATTAGCTTGTCTCTGGCTGATGCTTCAGGTAAGTTGGACTTCAATTTGGCTCACAGGAGTTTTGATTGGAATTGGTACTGGCTTGTATTGGTTGGGTAAATCTCAAAAGTAAGCTCAACCCTCTCCCATTTTTCCCTACTTTCGCATCATGCCTCGACCTACTCTTGCCATACGAACAGTTATTTTTAGCATGGTCAGCAGTGTGTTTCTGGCTGCAATCAAGTTTCTAGCTGGGATTTTCGGAAACTCCTATGCTTTGATTGCCGATGGAATCGAATCAGTCGTTGATGTGTTTTCCTCGATTTTGGTCCTAATCGGTTTACGGTATGCCGAGCGACCTGCTGACGAAAACCATCCTTATGGGCATGGAAAAGCCGAACCTTTGATTACTTTTTTGGTCGTAGTATTCCTAGTGATGTCAGCTGCGACAATCGCTTGGCAGGCGATTTCGCATATTCAAACTCCTCATGAACTCCCAAAACCTTTTACGCTTATCATTTTGGGAGCAATTATCATTTGGAAAGAAATTTCATTTCAGATCGTAATCAAACGAAGCAGGAAATTAAAAAGCTCTGCTTTGAAAGCTGAAGCTTGGCATCACCGCTCTGATTCGATCACTTCCATCGCAGCTTTTATAGGGATTTCAATAGCTATTTTTGGTGGAGAAGGATTTGAAATAGCCGATGACTATGCCGCTTTAGTTGCTGTGGCTTTCATTCTCTACAACTGCTACCAAATCTTCCGCCCCGCGCTCGGCGAGGTGATGGATGAGAATGTTTATGAAGATCTTACGGAGAAAATCCGAAAAATTTCAGTAAAGGTCAAAGGTGTAAAAGACACTGAAAAATGCTTTATTCGGAAAGCTGGAATGAAGTATCATGTGGATTTGCATGCAATTGTGGATGGGGAGATTTCCGTAAAAGAGGGGCATGATATTTCTCATCAATTAAAAGATCGGCTCCATAAAGAAATCCCCGAACTAGGGCACATTTTGATTCATGTGGAGCCTTTTATTCCAATTCAAGTAGATTAAACTAGCAGATCAAAACATTGCCTGGCTATTTCCAATTCTTCGTTGGTCGGTATGATTAGAATTTTGACTTTGGCGCTCGCTTCCTGAATCTCAGCCGAACCTTTATCATGAGTTTTGTTTTTGGACTCATCCAGGTAAATCCCGAGAAACCCCATTTCTTCACAAACCAGTTTACGGGTCAGGTCATCATTTTCTCCAACTCCTGCAGTGAAAACTATAGCATCTAATCCATTGAGAATTGCCGCAAATGATCCGATGTATTTTTTGATTCGATATGCATAGAGCTGATAAGCTAACACAGCTTCGGGATCTCCATCTTCATATTTTTTGCGAATATCTCGCATGTCACTGAATCCGGTCAGGCCAAGCATTCCGCTTTTTTTGTTCAAGATCGAATTCACCTCGTCTAAGCTAAAGCCCAGCACATTGACTAAATGAAATATCACTGATTGATCAATATCTCCAGCTCGAGTCCCCATGACCAGCCCATTCATTGGACCGAAACCCATGCTGGTATCGATGCATTTTCCGGCACGAATAGCCGCCATGCTGCAGCCATTCCCCAAGTGAATCGTGATTATTTTCGAGTCTGGCTTTTGCAAAAGATTCACTGCGATTTCAGAAACAAATTTGTGACTGGTTCCATGAAAGCCATAAGCTCGTATTCCATGTTTTTCATAGAATTCATTTGGAATAGGCATCCGGAAGGCCACTGGCGTCATTGTTTGATGAAATGCAGTATCAAAAACAGCTACTTGTTTTGCATTTTTAAAAATATATTCTGCTACTTCTATCCCAAGGTAATTTGCGGGATTATGTAAAGGAGCCAAAGGGAAAAGCTCTCGGATTTTGGTTTTGGTTTCTTCAGTGACGAGTTGAGTTTTAGAAAATTTCTCTCCGCCATGGACCACACGATGGCCTACTACCTCGACCTCTTGGGGATCTGACAATACCCCGAAATCGGAATGAGTTAACCAAGCTGCGACAGCATGAAGGCCAGTTGTATGATCCGGGATATTAAAAGTTTCAGATTTCTTAAATTCTCCTGATTCAAGATTTGCTAAATAATCCAATCTAGACCCTTCCAAACCAATCCGATCTACCATTCCCGAACAGATAACTCTGGCCTCCGGCATTACTATCAATTGAAACTTAATTGAGCTACTTCCCGAGTTGATTACAAATACTTTCATCTGTTTATAATTTGATTTTTATAGGTCATAAGGAATCTCGTAAGGCTTATAATCATCCCTCTGTGTGTCGAATACGACATGCTCGATTTCATATGATTATAATTTGTTTTTTATAGGCCATATAGCCTGTCCCGTCCCGATGAATCGGGATCGGGAGAATCTCGCAGATTATAATCATCCCAGTGTGTGTCGCTTGAGTCATGCTCGGTTTCATTGAATTAGGATTCTTGGGCTTGGATGGCCGTAATCACTACAGTATTAAATATATCAGCCACCGTACAACCTCGACTTAGGTCATTGACAGGTTTATTGAGTCCTTGTAGCATCGGACCTATTGCTAAAGCGCCAGTCTCTCTTTGCACCGCTTTATATGTATTGTTTCCAGTATTGAGATCAGGGAAAATAAGCACGCTCGCCTGACCTGCTACTGAAGATTTTGGGAGTTTCTGTTTACCCACCGCAGGGTCAACTGCAGCATCATATTGGATGGGTCCCTCTATTTTCAAATCTGGTCTTCTGGATTTTACAAGATCTGTTGCTTTTCTGACCTTTTCTACGTCTTCCCCAGCCCCGGAAGTACCAGAAGAATAAGAAAGCATGGCTATTTTGGGTTCAATTCCAAACATCAAGGCTGATTCAGCTGAGGAAATGGCAATATCTGCAAGCTGCTCTGAACTGGGATTTGGGACCACTGCACAGTCTCCAAAAACAGAAACTCTATTTGGAAGACACATAAAAAACACAGAGGATACCGTCGATACTCCAGGTTTGGTCTTGACAAATTGCAAAGCAGGTCTTATGGTATGTTGAGTGGTATTAATGGCTCCTGAAACCATGCCATCAGCCTCTCCAAGGAAAACCATCATAGTACCAAAATAAGAAATGTCCAGCATCAGATCTTTTGCCATTTCTAAAGTCAGTCCTTTACTTTTTCTAAGCTCATAAAGTTTTTTGGCATATTTCTCTAACCGAGGTGAGGTGGCTGGGTCTTCAATTTCCACATTCGCCAAGTCCAAAGAAAGGTTCAGCCGCTTCACGGAGGTCTCAATAGATTCACGATTGCCTAGAATTGTCAAACTGACCACAGACTGCTGAATAAGCCGGTCTGCAGCGATTAAAATCCGATCATCTTCACCCTCTGGCAAAACGATGTGCTTTTTATGTTCTTTCGCTCGCTTAACTATTTGGTACTGAAACATCCTTGGGGTAAGGGTTTCCGAATGAAACAAAACAAGCCGCTGGCTCAAAGCTTCTTCATCTACCGCCTCTTCAAAAAGCCGAATTGCCAAAGCTATTTTTTCTTTATCATCCGCAGAAATTCGTGCATGGATTTCATTGACACTGGTGACCACGTTGAAGGTCCCTTCATCTACCTGTAAAACTGGCAAAACAGTCTCTAAACCTTCAAGAAGCTTGATTATCGGAGGTTCTGGCAAAATCCCTCCAGTGAGCACCATTCCTGCAATTTTCCCAAAATTGCGGGAAACATTAGCTTGAAAAGCCCCTAAGATCAAATCTCCTCTATCTCCTAGAGTTACCACCAAGGTATTTGGCTCCAGTCGATGTAGAAAATTTCGTAACTGCATAGCACCGACAATAGATTTATCGACTCGATTGGAAAGCAGATTCTCTCCGAAAAGCACTTTGGCGCCCAAAGAATCTCGAATCTCCTCCATGGTAGCATTACTCAGTTCCTCACGCATTGGAATGGCTGTGACCAGAATCTCTTTCGGCAATACTTCTATCAATCTTTCAGTAATTTCTTTTTCTTGCCCAGGCGCAACTTTGTTAGCCACCAAAAACAAAACCTGAACACCCCTATTCAAAAATCCATTGGTCGTAGCTTGTGCCATATCCACTATTTCCGAAACCGACCTTTTAGCTCCATTCAGAATTATTGCAGCAGGGATCCCCAAGTTTTTGGCTATTGAAATATTCCCGTCAAATTCCACATTGGTATTGACATCCAAAAAATCCGTACCCTCCACCACTGTAAAATCTGCCTTTTCCTGTAGTTTTTTGAAATGATCTATTACAGAATCAATCAAAAATGATTCATTACCCTTATTGATCTCTTTAATGGCCCTCTTTCTGGAAAAGACAAACATTTCTTCATAGGATTGCGCAAGCTTGAAATGTTCTTTAATCAGTTCTAGCCTCCGATCTTTGTCTTTCATACCTCCCGAAACAATGGGTTTGAGATAGGCTAGCTTGTCTGTCTTACTTGCCAAAAGATTCATTAATCCCAAAGCGATAATGGATTTTCCGGAAAAGGGCTCTGTGGTGGTCAGGTAAATTGCGTTGGTCATCAGTCGAAAAGAAATAGTTTTTCGGGAAATCTGCTTATCCCGATCTACAAATTAGGAAATTACTCTTGGGAAATATCCTGACAAAGATCATGTCAAGCCATTTTCCGGGGTGATTCATGTTTTTTGGCTGGAAGCCGGGTAACAGAAGACCGAAGTTTCCCAAATCTGAACTTCTATCGCACTTTTAGACCGTGAGTTCAAGCTATTGGTAAGAAAGGGAATAATAATATTTGTCTTCCCGCTTTTATCCCAGAACTTAGATTTTCCCTTTAAAAATTAGGTTATAGCCTGATTTTGGTATGCATCGGAAACCGTCTAATAAAGCGAAGAAAATAATTCTACTGGCATAATTGCGGATAATCATATTTAAAAAGCTAAAAAAGGAGGTTCCAGATTTCTCCTAGTCTGATTTTTTTTATCTTCCTCCTTTCAAAGCGAATGAATTCTCCCAAAGCCCACCTCACCCGAAATCTCAGCCTCTTAGGGCTTACAGCTACTGGAATCTGCTCTATGATCGGCGCATCGATCTATGTGGTGCCTTTTATGATTCAGCGGAATGTCCCGGGTATCGGTCCATACGTACTTCCGGCATTTCTTTTCGCGGCGGTCCCTGCACTTTTTGCCGCTTTAGCCTATGCGATATTGGCGACTGCAATGCCTAGAGCGGGAGGATCTTATCTCTATGCGAGTCGTTCACTTAACCCTTATTTAGGTTTTGTAGCCAGCTTTTCGCAATGGTTTGGACTCTCTATAGTCATCGGAGTCATAGCTTATGTGATTGTTCCCTTTTTCAGGGATTTTTTCGCAGCAATAGGTTGGACAGACCTTGCCTCCCAACTCGAGATAGGTTGGATTCGTGTTACTATTTCCCTTGGAATTCTATGGGCTTTTTTATGGGTCAATATTCGAGGAGTAAAACTTTACGAAAAAACACTGATCCCCCTGATGATCCTGATGTTTGGTCTGGGAGCCATAGTAATTATTTCCGGTTTGAGTTTCGATCAAACTGATTTCGCAAAAGCTCTTTTGGAGGAAGAAGGAAAAACCATTCCTACCATCAAAAACAACTTCGACTGGTCGGTTTTTCTCACTGCGGCAGCGCTGCTTTTTTCCAGTTTTATAGGGTTTGACTCGATTGCTCAAGCTGGAGGAGAAGCTAAAAACCCCACAAAAAATCTACCCAGGGCAATTGGACTAGCTATTTTTGGGGTTGGTCTGTTTTACATTTTATTTTCATTTGCGGTTTATCACACTGTTCCTTGGGAATTTGTGGCTAATGAAGCATTGAATAAAGACATTACCGCTGCGGGGTTATTGAGCTACGTGCTTCCCACAAGTTTGGGAGTTTTGATATTGTTTGGAGCTGCAATCGCCTTGTTAAATGATCTTCCAGCCATGATACTTTCCGTTTCCAGATTGATTTTTTCTTGGGCCGAGGATGGAATCTTTGCAAAAGGCTTTTCAGTCATACATCCAGTTCATCACACGCCGCATCGAGCTATTCTACTAAGTGGAGCTATGGCTACCTTGGGTATTTTAGGAAGTCACTTTGCCGGGGATTTCTTTTTGGGAATTGATATTATGGTGACATCCATGTTAGTCAATTTCCTTTTGATGTCGATATCACTTCTATTTTTACCCAAGCGAAACCCTGTCCTTGCTGCTAAAATCAGCATCTTCAAATCCCGAATCACACAACAAATCATTGCTTTATTTGGGATCGTTTTCCTTTCGGGATTTCTGATCATTCATACTGCAAAAGATATCAAGGCTGAAGTTTCTGCCTGGTATTTCCATTCCACTCCTGTTTGGTTGATAGTTATGTCCGGAGCGTCGGTTTTCTTTTTTTATCGATGGCAAAAGCTCAAAAAAGAAGGAGTAAACACAAAAGAACGTTTTTCAAAATTACCTGATTAAGATGATTTCAAAATACACAGAACTTGCACCGGGATTGACCATTTGCAAAGCCTTGACAGGACTTTGGCAGATTGCGGACTTAGAACGAGATGGAAATAAAATAGATCCCATCGCAGCAGCAAAAGCAATGAATGAATATGCAGAAGCTGGATTTACCACTTTTGACATGGCGGACCATTATGGATCAGCTGAAGAAATTTCCGGAGTTTTCAGAAAGACTTATGGAGAAAACAAAGCCCAACTTTTCACAAAATGGGTTCCTAGTCCAGGGAATATCACTAAATCACAAGTGAGAGATGCTGTCCAACTTGCACTCACTCGTATGCAATCCGAGCAATTGGATCTGATGCAATTTCATGCGTGGAATTACGCTCATCCTTCTTGGGTGGACTGTCTGTTTTGGCTTCAGGAATTAAAAGAAGAAGGATTGATCAAGCATCTGGGATTAACGAATTTTGATGCAGCGCATCTTCAGATCGTAGTAAATTCTGGGATAAAAGTAGTCAGTAACCAAGTCTGCTATTCCCTGCTGGATCAGCGAGCTGCTGGAAAAATGACCCAAGTCTGCGAAAAACACGGAGTGAAATTGTTGGCTTTCGGGACTGTTGCCGGAGGGTTTCTTTCTGAGAAATGGCTGAATCAACCCGAACCCAAGCTAGACGAATCCCTCACTTGGTCTCAAATGAAATACAAACGATTCATCGACTCAGCTGGTGGTTGGCAAAGTTTTCAAACTCTGCTCCAAACTTTGGATCAAATCGCAAAAAAGCATCAAGTAGGAATCGCCAATATCGCAAGTAGCTATATCCTTAATCAACCTGCAGTGGCAGGAGTAATCATCGGAGCTCGACTGGGAAAAAGTGAGCACATCCAAGACAATGAAGCACTATTTTCTTTTGATTTAGATGAGAAAGACAAACAACAGATCAATGCGATCATCGGAGGTTTCAAAGCAATTCCTGGTGACTGCGGAGATGAATATCGGAAGCCTCCTTTTCTGACCGCTTCTGGAGATTTGAGTCATCATGTCGAAAGCTTTCCTTCACCCTATCCAACTGTAAAAGGCAGTGACGGAAGAATAAAAGCTTTGAGCGGTACAGTTTGGGAAGACCTGGCAGGCTTTAGCCGAGCAGTCAGGAAAGGAAATCGAATCCTGATTTCCGGCACTACAGCAACTCATGGCCCTAAAGCAATGGGCGGGAATGACCCGGCTGCACAGACTCATTTTATCATCGATAAACTAGAAGGAGCAATCCAAAGCTTGGGAGGAAAATTAGAACAAGTAGTGAGAACTCGAATCTTTATCCGAAATATCGCAGATTGGGAAGCCATTGCCAGAGCTCATGGTGAGCGATTTGCAGAAATTCAACCAGCCAACACCATGGTCAAAGCTGAATTAATCGGTGAAGAATATTTGGTGGAAATCGAAGCAGAAGCAATTATAGAAAAGTAAAGCTTGGTTCAATAGGCGCCAGTACTTTTTCCAGAGTAAAAAAGTAAGAGAAAATCAAAATAAGTTTTCTAAACCAAGCTACCTAAACCCTCAATAAAAATTGTTATTACAGTTGTTATTGAGGGTTTTCACCTTTTCAGGCTAATTTCAAATTAAATAATTTATTGGTAATTCAGATGATGTACTATGAACTTCAATCCTACATTTACTCTCCTTCCAAAACAACCTTTTTGCGATTTCCCCAATAAATTAATGCTCCTGCAGTCCCAAACATCAGTAAGCCATAAATTACCGATGGAATAGGCATTACACTATTACCAATAAGAGTTGCTGCGATGGTAATTCCAAGCGTACCGTTTTGAATTCCAGATTCAATGGAAATTGTCCGACTTTGTTTTTCATTGACCCCAAAAGCCTTTGCCATATAGAAGCCAAGCGCAAGGGTGATGATATTCAACGAAATCGCCACAGGTCCTGCTTGAACAAAGTATTCAACAACATGTGCACGTTCCTTTAAGATTGCTGCAAGGATGATTAACACAAAGAAAAGTGCTGATAACTTCCTTAAGGGTTGATCCATTTTCTTTGCTAGATCAGGAGATTTTTGAAGCAAAACCATTCCGATGATTACAGGAATAATGGTTATGGCCAAAACGGAAATAACTGTATTAAGAACATCAAGTTGCTGCTCACTTCCATTTGGGATAAAATGTAGAATAGCGAAGTTTACGATAATCGGAATTGTAAAAACCGTAATAATCGAAGAAAAAGCTGTCAGTGTAACGGATAAAGCAGTATCCCCTTTAGCCAGATGTGCAATCAAATTGG
Organism: Algoriphagus sp.; assembly: GCF_029254265.1. GTDB lineage: Bacteria > Bacteroidota > Bacteroidia > Cytophagales > Cyclobacteriaceae > Algoriphagus. The sequence continues at coordinate 51,180 of NZ_JAQWXX010000038.1, forward strand.
AAGTAGCCCCTCCTGGACAAGCTGCAAGAATCATCATTCCCACTGAAAGTTCCGGGCTAAGATCAAACAGTTTACATAAGCCAAAGGCAATTAAAGGCAGTAAGATCATCTGATTCACCAAGCCGATTGTCACAGCTTTTGGATAGATCAAAATTCGCTTGAAGTCTGCAAGAGTGAGAGAGAGCCCCATTCCAAACATAATAATCGCTAGAGAAAGTGGGAGAAAAACTTGTGTCAAAACGTTAGCTTCCATTTTTTTAAATTTCAGTTAAAAATCAATCAGGCACTACATCTCACTTTTAAAGTATTCCTGCAATAAAGAATCCGGCATAGGTACCAAGAGCATTTCCGAGACTACCTACCAAGACGCCCGGAATTAACAAATCTGGACGATCCAAGCTTTCTGCAGCAGCTATTGCGGTAGTATTACCACCAACATTCGCTTGGGAAGCAACAGCAATTACATCCCAATCTATTTTCAGCAAAGCTCCGACTCCAAAAATGAACAAACCATGGATAAGCATTAGCAAACTCACAAATAGAATTAGCGTACCTGCTAGCCCCCCCAAACCTGAAAGTGTATTTAAATCACAAAGTGTTCCGATGGTCGCCAAAAAAATCAAGATGATAAAAAAGCCAATCGTATGAGCTCCCTGAAGTTTTTTGACCACCGGGATTTGAGCCAAAATCAAGGCTAAAGTAGTAAGGATAATAATCTCAGGAACTTCAGGAAAAAAGCTAATCATCCATTTGGAAAAAGCCATCGCCAGAAAAGCCATTCCCAAAATCGCAGCGAAACTTGGAATAGAAATAGATTCTGATTTTTTGATTTTTTCCAGCTTTCCAGAATTTGGTATTAATTTTTTTCTGGGAAATAAGGATTGTAAATACTTCGGTAAAATCAGACAGATTATAATCCAAGGAGTACCAATCAAATTGTCCACCACTGTACTGGCAGCGTACAAATCCGGCTGAGAATTTACTTGATAATGAAGTGCAACTGCATTGAAATTAATACTTCCACCAATATAAGTTCCGGTAAACATACCCGCCAAAGCATTTGCCAAAGGTCCAATCTCCGCAGCTGGTTGTACCACAAACCAAGAAACCAAAACTCCAATCATTGTCCCAATTCCCCCGATTATAAACATCAGCAAAATAGGTCCACCTGCATTTTTTAAGCTTTTCAAATCGACCTCCAACAATGCAATAAAAATCCCCATCGGGGCCAAATAAATGAATACACTATCATAAATCGGATGCCCCGCAGTGGCAGTTGGAATGATTCCAATATTGGCAACTATTGCGGTTATGACGATTACCAGAATAGGTGTTCCAATGGTTTTCCATCCTTTGAACGTGGCTAACCAAGTTGAAAAAAGCACCAAAATGCATAGCATTCCACTGACATAAATCGGGTCACTCGTCCAAGTCATTTGGGAAAATAGAGAAAAATTTCTATTTCAAAACATCATTTTTTATCTATGAGTCATTTAACCATCAAAAAGTCAAAACCTGAAAATATGTGAGAAAATTATTCAATTAAACTTGTAATAAAAGTTTTTTTTGAGACTGATATCAAATCGCTTAAGGTCAAGAAACGGAATCTCCATTCAATATTTCAGTTAGTTGATAAGTCAGGTTTTTTCTGGAAAAACGATCAATTGCCGAGACAGGAGAATCTGATTCAGCACTTTCAGCCAAGTTACGGAGTGCGATTTGGATGGAGGCATGTGCTGTGTGAGGCAAAACCTGTCCTGCTCCCCCTTCTTTTAAAATCACAGCAGAATCTCCTTTTGGATCTCCGATCGCCAAAATTGGAAGGCCTGTCGCTAAGTATTCGAATACTTTTCCCGGAATATTTCCCTTGGCGTTTTTGGTGTCGGTTAAAATCAAGATTAAAGCATCTGCTTTTCCATAAAAGCCAAAAACCTCACTGTGAATTACATAACCAGGAAAATTAACAGTTTTTGAAAGCCAGGCATCTTCCTTCACATATTCTTTTACTTGATCACTTACTCGGCCGACGAATGTGAAATTCACAATATCCGAGGTCTGTTCAAACTCTTCTTTCATGGCATTCAAAAGTGGAATTGGATTCCGAATTGCATCGATAATTCCTGTGTATACCAAATGCAATTCTCCTTTCCGCTTTGTTTTTCGCTTGAAATCAATAGGTAAATCCTCAGTATCAAAACCGTTTGTAAGTAATTTAACCTCTCGGTTTCCTAAGCTGGAAAGATCGGTTTGAAATGTCGGAGAGATTGTAATAACCTCATCTGCTTCTTTCAAGACACTTTTCTCAAGAGCTAGGTGTTTTTTCCGAATTCGTGTAGACATAGGAAGCGTATCAAGAAACTCCCACCCAGACCAAGGATCGCGGAAATCAGCAATCCATCTTATCCCGTGCTTTCGCTTCAATTCCAAACCAATCAAATGCATCGAATGGGGAGGTCCGGTCGTGACTACAGCGTCAAATTGACCTTTTTCTATCAGATCAGAAAGAAATTTTACAGATGGCTTCACCCAAAATACTCTTGGATCCGGCACTAAAAGATTTGCTCTCGCCCAAATGGCAGCTCGCTCGATCAAACCTTTTTCCTTTTGCTCCATCAGTCTTCCCGGATGAGTTTTCTTTTTTCCTCTGATTTTATTCAAAAGTTGATAAGGTTCCCATATCGGGAATTTCAACACCTCTAAAGTTTTAGGAATTTGTTTTAAAAGTGACTCGTCTTTTAAGTCAAAATCCGGATTTTCTGGGGTAAAGATGACTGGTTCCCAACCGAATTCAGGCAAGTATTTGGCGAATTTCAACCAACGCTGCACGCCAGAGCCTCCACTTGGAGGCCAATAATAAGTAATGATGAGGACCCGCTTTGTCATGAGCTTACAAGATACTTCGGAGAACTTAGACTTGGAAGTGGATGATTGAGTTTAGCTGATTGAGAGATTTGAATTCGGAGAAAAGAAATTGAGAGAATTTGAGTTTGGAGATAGAACCATATTCAGGATTGAAACATAAAAAAAAAACCGGTTATCCAAATTTAATTGGATCACAGGTCTTCAATCTAACTTCTCTACTCTTACTTGATTTTTTATTCTCCTTGAGCAAGCGAATAACCTCTTACGCCGTCAAAAGTGTATAAATGCTCGGTTTTGATAAAATCAAAACCAAGGTCTTGGATCTGCTTCAACAATTCCAAAACAGTATCATGAGTGATTACTTCTTGATCAGCAGTTTTGAATCTACATCTCCAGTGATCGGTACAGAAAGTCTCACGCATTCCTTCCGGGAATACTTTCACACCTCTATTTGTGATCAACTGCAACTGCAATCCATCGGCATTTGCCTTTCTCAATCGCTCTCCAATCACATTGAAATCCCGATTATCCTCATCCCAATCGATAAAAACATCGACACCGATTAATTCTTTCTTCTGTTTTTTATAAGGCTTGAGCTTGATCACCATCGGCTCGGTATCTTCTTTGTCATATTCCACCGGAGTCATCTTGACAGGTTTTTGACCTAATCGCTCAATCACAGCCTGTGCAAATTCCTGAGTTCCTACCTTCTTGGAGGATAATCCTTCCTGATAAATATCTCCAGTATGAATTCCGTCCTCCAAAGTTTTCATCCAAGCATTAGAGATTTTCTCTGCCATCTCCGGCATGCCGATATGAACCAACATCATGATGGCACCATTCAATAATCCTGAAGGATTGGCAATACCCATTCCTGAAATATCAGGAGCAGAACCGTGAATTGCTTCAAACATGGCTACTTCTTCGCCTACGTTTGCAGATCCACCGAGGCCAACCGAGCCAGTAACTTGAGCGGCTACATCAGAAATAATGTCTCCATATAAATTCAGTGTGACGATCACGTCAAAGATTTCAGGACGATCTGCAATCAGAGCTGTTCCGATATCGATAATTTTATGGTCATTTTCGATCTCTGGATATTCCTTAGCGATCTCGTCGAATTTCTTATGGAAAAGACCATCAGCCAACTTCATAATATTGTCTTTGGTCATACAGGTCACTTTCTTTCTGCCATTCTTCTTAGCATACTCAAAAGCATAACGGATGATTTTCTCCGATCCTGGCTCAGAAATCAATTTTAAAGTTTGGTAAACTTCCTGGGTCTGTCTATGCTCTATTCCGGCATAAAGATCTTCTTCATTTTCCCGAATTATGACTAGATCAGTCTTTGGGAAATGAGTTTTAACAAAGGGTGAAAACGCACGACATGGGCGAACATTTGCAAAAAGTCCAAAAGATTTTCTCGTAGTTACATTCAGGGATTTGAATCCACCTCCCTGAGGGGTAGTAATTGGTGATTTTAAAAAGACTTTGGTCTCCCGAAGCGAGTCAAAAGACTTGGGCTCCATCCCTGAGCTAATTCCTTTTAGGTAAACCTGCTCCCCGATCTCGATTACATCGTATTCAAGTTGAGCGCCAGCTGCTTCAAGGATATTCAAGGTGGCTTTCATGATTTCCGGCCCAATGCCGTCACCATAAGCCACAGTAATTTTTCTTTTGGAAGACATATTTAATAAATTATTTAGTTGAAAATTAATACTGCAAAAGTATATAAAAATGAGGAAAGAGGGAGTCGAAAAATCCCAAAATTCCACTTATGGAAGCTAAAAAAACCCTTTTAAAAAATGAGGCTCTGAGATTCAACCTAGTTTTTCTATTCGCTTTGATTTGGGATTGATTCACCTGCTTGTATATTTGTTTAATAACCACCTTTGCAATTATGGCTGATTCCACAAATATTCTTACCGAAGAAAAAAATGGTGTTCTCTATTTGACTATCAACAGAGAGGACAAAATGAATGCTTTAAACTTTGATACGCTAGAGGAGCTTAGATCAATTTTTGAAGAGGTAGTGGATAATAAAAGTATAAAAGCTGCCATCATCACCGGAGCTGGAGAGCGCGCATTTGTGGCAGGGGCTGACATCAGTGAGATTGCGAATCTCAATGAAGTTAATGCGAGAAAATTTGCTGAAAATGGCCAGGAGATTTTTGCCATGATTGAAAATTGCCAAAAACCAGTAATAGCTGTGACCAACGGTTTTACTCTAGGAGGAGGTTGTGAACTTGCAATGGCCTGTCATATGAGAATTGCAACAGCAAATGCTCGATTCGGTCAACCTGAGGTAAATCTTGGGATTATCCCAGGCTATGGGGGCACACAGCGCTTAACAATTTTGATAGGCAGAGGGAAAGCAAATGAACTGATGATGACTGGAGATCTAATCGACGCTAATGAAGCCAAAGCGCTTGGATTGGTAAATCACATCTTACCTACCAAAGCTGAAGCAATGGAAAAAGCTGAAGAATTAATTGGTAAAATCATGAGTAAAGCTCCACTTGCCATTGGTATGATCGTAGACTGCGTTAATGCCGTTTATCTTGCTGAAGAAAATGGATACCAAACGGAAGCCAATAGCTTTGCCAGATGTGTCAAATCGGGTGATTACAAAGAAGGGACTTCTGCTTTTCTGGAAAAAAGAAAGCCTTTCTTCAAAGGAGAATAAGCTCTTTTAGTTCGAATGAGCAATCTCAAAAAACTTGCCGGCCAAACAGCTATTTATGGGTTGAGTAGTATTCTTGGCAGGTCCATTAATTTTTTACTGATCATAGTCTATACTGCCTATCTGAGCAAAGAAGAGCTAGGAGCATTTACAGGTATTTATGCGTTGATCGGTTTTTTAAATATAGTCTTCACTTATGGTATGGAGACATCTTTTTTCAGGTACGCTACAGGCAAAAACCTGAATCCCGAAAAAGTCTACCACACCACTCAATCACTGCTCATTACAAGTTCACTTATTTTAGGTTCTGGACTTTACTTATTAGCGCCAGTTATTGCCGAGGCAATGAATTATCCCGGTCAAGCCTACCTTTTCAGGTGGACCGCTCTTTTGCTGGCTTTCGATGCAATTTTAGCTATTCCCTTTGCCAAACTTAGACTCGACAATAAAGCATTTGCCTTTGCTGGTGCGAAAATTCTCAATATTCTGCTTAATGTAGTTTTGAACCTGACCTTGATTATAGGCATTCCTTATTTGATGGATTCAGGAAAAATCCCCGAAGGATTTTTAGGATATCGAAGAGATTGGGGAGTCGAATACATACTCCTTTCTAACCTTGTAGCAAATGGTTTGATTATCCCTTTCGTATGGCTAAAGGCAGGTTTTTTTCAATTCACGCTGGACAAAGCCATCCTTCGTCCAATGTGGGGCTATTCAATCCCATTGCTTTTTATGGGTCTTGCTGGGGTTACCAACGAACTCATATCTAGACTTCTATTTGAATATTTAATTCCGGCGAATTTCTATCCTGGTTTGAGTAGCCGTGAAGCAGCTGGGGTTTTTGGAGCAAACTTCAAACTGGCAATTCTCATGAATTTGGTGATCCAAGCTTTCAAGTATGCCGCAGAACCATTTTTCTTCAAACAATCCGGAAGCAAAGATTCACCGAAGCTTTATGCAAAAGTCATGCATGCATTTATCCTGTTCTGCACGGTTTTGATGATAGCCATTTCAGTAAATTTAGATTGGCTTGGTCCATTATTCCTAAGAAGGCCTGGCTACGAATCCGGTTTATTTATCGTCCCGACTTTGCTGATGGGATATCTTCTCCTTGGAGTTTATTTCAACCTTTCGATCTGGTTTAAAATCACGGATAAAACCAATTATTCATTTTGGATCACTTTAGCTGGAGCTATTATAAGCATTGCCACCATTGTTTTCTTAGTTCCTATCTGGGGTTTTATGGGTGCTGCACTAAGTACTTTAGGAAGCTATTTAACGATGTGCATTATCTGCTTTAAGTTTGGTCAGCATTATTACCCGATCCCTTATCAGACCGGAAAAGACCTTAGCTATTTAATTGTTGCCTTTAGTTTGAGTTATTTTGGTTTCTACCTTAACCTGGGAGAACCGATTCTTTCCTTTTTTGCCAAAAACAGTTTAGTCTTGGTATTTATTCTGTTGATATTCATTTTAGAGAGAAATCAGCTCAACACTTATTTCAAAGGATCTAACAAAAATTAATTTTCCAACCTTCCTAAAGGATCAAAAACAGAGATTTGATCGTTAAGATTTCAGAAAATGATTTTGAACCAATCAAAACAAAATCACCTTATTTAAGACAACCTGTCTAATTGCCCAAAAGGCATTATGTTTGTGAATTGATTCAGCATTCAATTATCCCCGTGAATTTCAAAAATATACTCGTCTTAGTTTTTCTGGTTCTAATCGGTAGTACTTCCGCTTTTCCACAGGAAACACTATCTAAAAAAGATCGGAAAGCACAAGAAAACGCGACCAAGTCCACTCGTTATTTTATTGAAGGAGAAAAGTTTCTAGTACTTAATGAACTGGAAAAAAGCTATTTCTACTTTCAAAAAGCATTGGAGCTAAGTCCTGAAGAACCGGCAATTCATTATAAAATTGCTGAGGTTTTGGTAAAAGCAAATGAGCCTGCAAAAGCACTCCCTTATGCTGGAAAAGCCGCAGAGCTGGATGGGGAGAATAAGTATTACTCGCTTATGCTTGCGGAAATCTACACCAACCTTAAGCAACCATTAAAAGCCGCAGAAATCTTGGATCGCCTGACTGCAGATGGTGAGTCAAATCAACAATACAATTTGGATTTGGCCTCAATCTACCTCAATGCAGGGGAACTTGAAAAGGCACTTGTTGTCCTTGATCGTGCGGAAGAATATTATGGCGTTTTAGAACCTATCACAGTACAGAAACAACGAATCTATCTTAAAAACAACAAGCTTGATCTAGCAATAGAAGAAGGGGAAAAGCTTATTCAAGCCAAACCTGGAAATCCAACCTACGTGTTGAATCTAGTCGAGATACTCTACAACAACAATCGAGTAGATCAAGGGCTAGATTTAGTAATGAAGGAGATCGAAAAGTATCCCAATCAGCCTGAATTACAGATGGCAGCACATTCGCTTTTGAAAGAAAAAGGGAGAAAAGAAGAGTCACTTAACTTTCTATATCAGGCATTTTCCAGTACGGATCTCGATCCAGAGGTTAAGTCCAGAGCTTATTTAGCTCAATTGACAGAATTGAAAACGATCGAGCGTGAATCTGTTTTAGATAGTCTGGAAATCTTGATGATTGAATTTTCCCCGGAAAATGCTTCGATTTATGGAGCTTTAGGTGAACGCAGAATCCAAGAAGACCAACAGCAAGAGGGTATTTCATATTTCAAAAAATCTCTTCTTCTAAACCCCAAAGACGCAAAAATGCTGGAGCAGGTGATATTGGGATCATTTGGCGAAAATGCAGACTTCCAAGAAGTGGAGAAATTCACAATTATGGGTGTGGACGAATTTCCACAAAGCCCTGAATTTTGGTTTTATGATGGAGTGGTCAAATCAGCTCAGAAAAAAGACACGGCTGCTGTAGCCTCCCTTGAAAAAGCACTTGAACTTAACTCTGGAAGAAATCAGCAATTGGATCAGGTGGCCTATGGCTCTTTGGGTAGTTCCCTCTATAATCGTGGCGAAAAAGAAAAAGCTTTTAAAAATTTCGATGAAGCACTAAAGCTAAATCCGAATGACGAGCAGGTGTTGAATAATTATGCTTACTTTCTTTCACTTGAAAAAGTGAATCTTGAAAAAGCAAAAGCAATGTCTGAAAAAGTTGTTACCAGGTTTCCAAATAATGGCACTTTCCTTGATACATATTCATGGGTTCTTTTTCAGCTTGGAGAATATGAAGAAGCAAAAAAATATATGGATTTGGCATTTCAGAATGAAATAGAACCAAGTGGAGTCATGTTTGAGCATTATGGCGATATTCTATATCATTTAGGTCAAAAAACAGAAGCGATTACCTATTGGAAAAAGGCTGAAGGAAGTCCTGAAGCATCCGAAACACTTTCTCTTAAAATAAAAGAAGGAAAATATCATGAATAAATTTTTTGCAGGACTGGTATTCTTTGCCCTTATCGGTTTGATTTCGTCTTGTTCTAAAAAAGTAATTCCTTTTCAGGAAAATGGTAATACAGGAGATTTTTCGCCAGTATATGCAGAATATGACTACTTGAATGCTAAGGCAAAAGTTGTGATTGAGGAAGAATCTGGCAAAATCACCAGAGGTTCTTTAAATGTCCGCGCCAAGAAAGATAGTGTACTATGGTTTACTGTTTCACCTGGAATGGGAATGGAGGCCGTCCGGGGTTTTCTCACTCAAGAAAAAATTCAAATCAAAGATCGGATAGGCAAAGAAGACATTAATCTGACGTATGATGAATTTGAAACTATTTTTGGTCTTAAGCTTTCATTGGATTTATTTCAAAATTTACTTTGGGCAAATACCCCATACCCTATTGATTATCAAGACAGACTCGTACGAGTAGGTAAGATTTTCGAGCTTACTCAAGTACGAAATAAGGTTCGATATTTTAGCAAAATACAAGGTAGCCATGGTAAGGTCGCCGAGCTAGTCAGTAACTCACTTGATGATCGGGGGTCACTTTTAGCCAGCTTTTCAGGTTTTCAGGAAATCGAAACACAGCCTTTTCCTATTGCAATCTTGATAAAGCTTGCCTATCAGCTGCCTGAAGGATCACAAAATACCATAATCAATGTCGAATGGACTAGTATTGATCCTTTCACAGAACCACTGAATTTCCCCTTTAAATTTTAATGGGAATGTTAAAAAAAACCATCATTTACACTTTTTTCCTTATTGGAATAATATGCTTTGGAGCAGTAGATGTTTCTGCACAAACTAAGAAAACGAGAGAAGAGCTGGAAAAAGAAAAAGCTGATGTGCAAGCCAGACTCCGTGAGTTTGATGCAATTTTGAAGCAAACCACCGCAATCAAAAAAACTACACTGGGAGAATTAAATGCAATCACTAGGCAGTTTCAAACCCAAACCAGATTAGTGAATACACTCGATCGAGAGGTTAAATTGATAAATCAAGAAATCAGCGAAACAGAGGGGAAAATCACTTCACTTGAAGAAGAGCTTAAAGATCTCAAAGCAGAATATGGAAGGATGATCTACAATGCTTCGAAGTTGAATCGAGGACTTTCAATTGTAGCTTTTGTCTTTAGTTCGAGCAATTTTAACCAGCTTTATTCAAGGTTGATGTATTTAAAACAGTATACCGACAGTCGAAAACAGCAAGCTATTCAAATCGAAAAATTAAGTCTTGAACTAGCGGAACAACGAAAAACGCTAGACCAGAGAAAATCCGAAAAAGAAAATGTTTTAGCAGAAGAAAAGAAGGAAAGAGCTGAACTAGAGCGGTTGAAACAAAGCCAGCAAGGTGTAGTAAATACCCTTTCGAAGAAAGAAAAGGATATTAAGCGCCAAATCACCGCAACAAAAAAACAGCAAGATCAATTGAATAAAATGATCAAACAGGTGATCGAGGAAGAGATTCGTCTTGCAGAAGCTGCCTCTCGAAAGGAAAATAGCAATACCACCAAATCTGCAGGAAGTAGTATGCCAATGACACCAGAAGCAGCGGCATTATCAAGTTCTTTTGCTGGAAATAAAGGTCGACTTCCATGGCCAGTGGAAACAGGGTTTATTACCCAACGCTACGGTACGTATCCCCATCCTACACTAAAAGGTATCACGATGGAAAACGATGGAATAGATATCCGAACTCAGCCAAATTCAAACGTCAGAACGGTATTTGACGGAACAGTGACTAAAATCACGACTATGCCTGGCTACGGAGGTACTGTCATTATTAAGCATGGGGAATATTATACCATGTATAGCAAGCTAAAAACCATTTCTGTAAAAACAGGTCAAAAAGTCAATGCAAAAGACGTAATTGGGCAAGTAGCTACAGGTCCTGATGGAGAAGCAGAAGTTCACTTTCAAACCTGGAAAGGTCTTCAAGTCATGGATCCCAGCACGTGGATTACATCTAAATAGCAATAAGATTCGTATATTGTTAAAAAAGAACTTCTGCTTTGCGTTAGCGAATGACAGTTATATCTTTGTCTCTTAATTTACCTTTAAACAAACACCATTATGTTAACATTAGGTTTTATTCAAAATATGGGTCCAGGCTCAATGATCTTGATCGTTTTGGTCATCCTCCTTTTGTTTGGTGCAAAAAGAATCCCTGAACTTGCAAAAGGCCTTGGCCGAGGCATCAGAGAATTTAAAGATGCCACCAAGGATATCCAAAATGACCTCGAAGAGGGCATGAAAGACAAGAAAAAGTAATACTCAAACCAATTACATTGGGAAAATTCAGTTCATTCGACGAGATCAGAAAATCCATCGATAAAAAAGAAGCTAATTGTCAAGCGATAGTTGGCCATTATTTACAAAACATTAAGACGAAGGCGCATCTCAACGCCTTCGTCGAAGTTTATGAGCAATCCGCTCAAGAGCAAGCCATCCTAATTGATGCTAAAATCGCCCAAGGTAACGCTGGTAAACTTGCTGGAATGGTCATTGGAATCAAAGATGTCCTTTGCTATAAAGGACATGAGTCAAATGCTTCTTCCAAAATACTTAAGGGGTTTGAATCCCAATTCACAACGACAGCGGTCCAGCGGCTCATTGATGAAGATGCTATAATTATTGGCAGGTTAAACTGCGATGAATTTGGAATGGGAAGCTCTAATGAGAACTCATCACATGGAAGAGTTCTCAATGAGGCGGATGAATCAAGAGTTCCAGGTGGATCTTCTGGAGGATCAGCTGTCGCCGTTCAAGCTAATTTATGTACAGCTAGTTTGGGTACAGATACCGGAGGTTCAGTGCGACAGCCTGCTGCATTTACAGGAGTGATTGGGATGAAACCCACCTATTCGAGAGTATCGAGATGGGGCCTCATCGCTTATGCCTCTTCTTTTGATGTGATTGGTATCTTTTCAACAACAGTAAAAGACAATGCTTTGATCATGGAGATCATGGCAGGCCATGATGAATTTGACAGTACTTCTTCCAAAAAGCCTGTTTTAGCCTACAGCGAGCTTCTTCATTTTGAGAAAAAAGCAAAAGTAGCCTACCTTAAAGAAACCATTGAGTCTCCTTCCCTTCAGCCGGAAATCAAAGCGAATACAATGGCAGTTTTAGAAAAGTTAAAGAGCGAAGGTCACCAAGTCGAAGAAGTGAATTTCCCATTACTGGATTACATTTTACCAACTTACTACATCTTAACTACTGCAGAGGCGAGTTCGAACCTTTCAAGATTTGATGGTGTGAAATATGGATACAGAAGCCAAAACGCCCATAATTTAGAAAGCATGTACAAGCTGACACGAAGTGAGGGATTTGGGGAAGAGGTAAAAAGAAGAATTATGCTCGGCACTTTTGTTTTAAGCGCTAGCTATCACGATGCTTATTTCACTAAAGCACAAAAAGTAAGAAGGTTAATAAAAGACTTTACGGAGAATCTTTTATCAGAATTTGATTATATTATTATGCCAACTACTCCATCCACTGCGTTCAAATTTGGAGAACATAGTGGAGATCCGGTAGCGATGTATTTAGAGGATTTGTTCACAGTTCAAGCCTCTGTTTCGGGTGTTCCTGCGATTTCAATTCCAAATGGTAAAGATGCCAATGGAATGCCTATCGGACTTCAGATCGTTTCAAATTCCTTCAAGGAAGCTGATTTGTATGCTTTTAGTAACTATTTAACAAACCTAACTTCTTAAGAAAAAATGAAAAAGACATTGTTCAGCAAAATCCTCCTTGTATTTATTACTTGCTCGATTCCACTGACTGAGGCTTTTTCACAAGACGAGCAGACTGTAGCATCCACACCTTTAGAGGAAGAGGTATTGCCAAACTACAAATACGAATACATACCGGATTTTACTTACGAAGAAATCAATGAACGAATCAAATCAATGGATGTTGAGATGTCCTTTGAGCTAAATGATCGTATTTTTTCTTTCATCCAATATTTTACAGTTCGAAATAGAGATTACACTAAAATGGTAATGTCCCGAAAAGAATTGTTTTTTCCGCTTTTTGATGAAACCATGGAAAAGCATGAAATGCCATTGGAAATCAAATATTTATCTATCATTGAATCAGGATTGGATCCTCAGATTCGTTCTAGGGTCGGAGCGATGGGACTTTGGCAATTTATGCCAGCAACAGGTCGGATGTATGGTATGCAAGTGAATTCTGATGTTGATGACCGAATGGATCCAATTCAATCAACAGAGGCTGCAGCAAAATATCTCAAGTCTCTTTATCGAATGTTCGGGGATTGGGAAGTGGCAATGGCTGCATATAACTGTGGCCCAGGTAACGTCCGAAAAGCCATTCGGAGATCTGGTGGGAAGAAAACATTTTGGGAAATCTATAATTATTTACCTCGGGAAACCAGAGGATATGTACCTCAGTTTCAAGCCATGCTTTATGTCTTAAATCATCTTGAGGAACACAACTTCCAATTAGAAGATCCTGCCTATGCATTGGATCACGAACAGATACGATTCAATAAGGCATTCAGCTTGGACAAACTTGCAGAACTTACAAATCTCTGTGTGGCTGATTTGGAAAAGTTAAACCCTTCGATTAAAAACAAAAAAGTCCCTGAAAGTAATCGAACAATGGCAATCAGAGTTCCTAGAAGCAAATCATCTTATATTAAGGAGAATTTAACATGGATAGCTGATTCATTGAATAACGAACCATTAATGCTTTTAGCTTCAGTAGAAAATGAATCAAACCCTACTCCTTCTAGTTTCGCTACATATCGAGTAAAATCCGGGGATGTATTAGGATCTATTGCAAGCAGACATGGAGTGACCGTCTCACAGATCAAACAATGGAATAATTTATCCTCAAACCTTATCAAAGTTGGTCAGCAACTTAAAGTAGCACCAGGAGAATCAAAGGCAATCGCTCAAGTAAGCACAGGGCCAACAGGTCAGACTCTTTACACAGTTCAACCGGGGGATTCGCTTTGGATCATTTCAAAAAAGAATCCAGGATTGACGGTAGAGCAGCTAAAAAGACTTAACAACCTCAATAGTAATAACATCAAACCTGGACAGAAGCTTATCATTGGCTAAACCTAATCTTTCCTGATTGTTAATTTTTTTTAACTCTACTGAAAATAAAGCCTTAAAAAAGGATAAGTATTTTTAAGTAGTTAATTTAATCGAGGAATAGAAAATCAACCCCCATGCGAATTATATCAAGTTTTATTTTAACACTAATATTTGCTGCCTTATCCTCTTGTAGTCAGGACGGAAGCATGGCAGACAGCTCCAAACCAAAAGCACGTGGTTCCATCGGAGAGATCATAATGGTCATCGATTCAGTGAAATGGGCGGGACCAGTAGGAGAAGAACTTAGAAACATCTTTGAGGCAGATCTCCCCGGGATGTTTAGGTCAGAAGCCAAATTCAAAGTCAATACAGTCGATCCTCGAGCAATGACAAGGATGCTTAAAATGTCCACCAATTTGATCTATGTGACCACATTTGATGATAAGAGAGGATCTAGCCAAGTCATCAATTCCCAATTTTCAAAAGAGTCTAAGGAAAAGGCAATGAATGACCCGAGTATTTATTCGCTTCGGATGGAAGATGAATATGCAATTGGGCAAGAGGTTTTATACCTTTTTGGAAATAATGAGAATGAGCTAATCGACAATCTAAAGAAAAACGGCAGTCGCCTTCAGAATTTATTTGAGGTTCGGGAGAGAGGAAGATTGGAAAGAATAATCCTTGCAAGAAAAAACACTGAAGCGGCAGCAGAGGCTAAAAAAAATATAGGTATCCAGATCAATGTGCCTGCTTCCTATCAGATTGCCAAGTCTGAAAAAGGGTTTCTTTGGTTAAGACAAATCACACCAACCGCAAACCGGGCGGATATAAGTTTAATTTTTCATGTGGAAGATTACGTGGATGAATCCCAAACTTTCCCAGAGAACATCCTCAAAGTCAGAGACTCAGTAGCGAGACTTCATATTTTTGGAGACCCTGAGGACCCTACCTCCTATGTATTAACAGAAAAACAAATCCCTCCAGCCTTCCGAAACATGGTGATAAATGATAATTTTACGACCGAAATCAGGGCTTCCTGGAGAACCAACAACTTAAGCATGGGTGGAACATACCTAGGCTATCTGATGGTTGACGAAGAAAAAGGAAAACTTTATTACCTTGAAGGATTCGTGTACTACCCAAATGAAGTACATAGAGATGCCCTTCGAGAAATAGAGACCATTCTTCTAAACACAGATATAAATTGGAAGGAGGATCAGGAGGGAACATAACCCAAAAATAATTTTAGCTTTTTATGGCAATTAAAATTCGAAGAGAGGACGCCCTCAATTATCATACACAGGGTTCACCTGGTAAAATTGAGGTAATTCCAACCAAACCACTTTCCAGTCAAATGGATCTAGCTCTTGCTTACTCCCCCGGGGTGGCTGAGCCTTGTAAAGAAATTGAAGCAGACGTAGAAAACGTCTATAAATACACTGCCAAAGGAAACCTTATCGGCGTCATCACCAATGGTACAGCCGTACTTGGGCTTGGGGACATTGGTCCAGAAGCATCTAAGCCAGTGATGGAGGGAAAAGGGGTACTATTTAAAAAATTTGCGGGGATTGATGTCTTTGATATTGAAATCAATGAAAAAGACCCCAAAAAATTAATTGAGATCATCCGATCTCTAGAGCCAACTTTTGGTGGAATCAACCTAGAAGATATTAAAGCGCCAGAGTGCTTTGAAATAGAGCAAGAGCTCAAAAAACAAATGAACATTCCCGTGATGCACGATGATCAGCATGGGACAGCGATTATTTCTGGTGCTGCATTGCTAAATGCCCTTGAAATCGTAGAAAAAGATATCACTAAAATAAAACTTGTTGTCAATGGTGCCGGTGCTTCGGCTGTTTCTTGTACCAGATTCTATATGTCTCTTGGTGTAAAACGAGAGAACCTGGTAATGTGCGACAAGGAAGGTGCAATTCGAAATGACAGGCCTGAACTTGATGATATCAAAAAAGAGTTTTCGACAAGTAGAGATATACATACCCTATCGGATGCTTTGAAAGATGCAGATGTGTTTTTGGGACTTTCTGCGGGAAATATTGTCAATCAGGATCAAATCAAACTGATGGCTCCGAATCCGATTGTTTTTGCCTTGGCAAACCCGGATCCAGAGATTCCTTACGAACTTGCAATTGAAGCCCGAGAAGACTTGATTATGGCAACAGGTCGATCTGATCATCCTAACCAAGTAAATAACGTATTGGGTTTTCCATACATTTTTAGAGGAGCTCTTGATGTCCGTGCCACTGCCATCAATGAAGAAATGAAGTTAGCAGCAGCTAAAGCAATTGCTAAACTTGCAAAAGAGCCAGTTCCAGATATAGTTAATAAGGCATACGGCGAAAGTAAATTAGGTTTTGGAAGGATATATTTGATTCCAAAACCACTTGATCCACGACTCATTACTACAATTGCCCCGGCGGTTGCAAAGGCTGCAATGGAGTCTGGAGTTGCGAAATTTCCAATCAAAGATTGGGATGCATATGAATTAGAGCTTCAAGAGCGAATCGGGATTGATCAGCGATTGATGTCTGTGGTAATTGCAAGGGCTAAGAAAGATCCAAAACGAGTAGTTTTTGCAGAAGCAGATAATCGAAAAATCCTTAAAGCCGCTCAGATTATCAAAGATGAAAAAATAGGCATTCCTATTTTACTGGGGAATCGCGAAAAAATCCTGAGTCTAATCCAAGATAATTCGCTAGACCTTTCAAATGTGACCATAATCGATCCGCTTGAAGAAAAGGAAATGGTTCAAAAATTTACTTCCATTCTTTTTGAAAAGCGTCAGCGAAAAGGAATGAGTATTTCAGAGGCTTCACGATTAGTCACCCAACGAAATTATTTCGGTGCTTTGATGGTGGAAACTGGAGCGGTAGATGCCTTTATTTCCGGTTTAACTCGAGATTACCCGAAGACTATTCTCCCTTCCTTGCATTCAATAGGTGTAAAAAAAGGAGTAAAAAGGGTAGCCGGTATGTATATTATGAATACTGATAAGGGTCCTTTCTTCTTTGCTGATGCTACTGTAAATCTAGATCCAACAGCCGAAGAATTGGTTGAAATAATTGGTTTGACAGCTGAGGCAGTAAAATTCTTCAACATGGAGCCAAGAATAGCAATTCTTTCTTATTCAAACTTTGGTTCTGCTCAGGGAGATATCCCTACCAAAACTGCTAAAGCAACTGCACTCGCTAAAGCAAAATATCCAGATTTGATTATCGAAGGTGAAATGCAGGCAAACGTTGCAATCAATGAGGAGATTCAACGAGATATGTATCCATTCTCTAAGCTGATTGGCAAAAAAGCAAATACATTAATTTTCCCAGATTTGAGTTCCGGAAACATTGCATACAAGCTTCTTTCTGAACTTGGAAATGCAGAGGCGATTGGACCGATTCTACTGGGAATGAACAAACCTGTTCACATTCTTCAACTAGGTAGCTCCATACGAGAAATCGTAAACATGGTGGCCATCGCAGTGGTAGATGCCCAAACGAACGATTCAATATGATTTCTTATGTAAGTGGAAAATTGGTTTTCAAAGATCCTACTTATGTAATTATTGATGTAGGAGGCTTAGGGTACCAAGTGAAAATCTCACTTCAGACTTATAGTAAAATAAAAGATGAGGAGCAGATCAAGCTCCTCACTTTTCTTCATATCAAAGAAGATGCTCACACCCTTTATGGCTTCAAACAGGAGGATGAAAAGCGCTTATTTTTATTATTAATTGGAATCAATGGTGTAGGACCTAACACTGGGTTGATGATTCTTTCTTCACTTAGCACTGAAGAAATTGAGCACGCAATCCTTTCGGGTGATGTAGCCACAATACAACACGTGAAGGGTATAGGAGTCAAGACAGCTCAAAGAATTATCTTAGAATTAAAAGATAAGGTCGGGAAATCAGGAACAGAATCAGTGTCTTCATTGGGATTCTTGAAATCAAATACTAAAATCCGAGAAGAAGCGTTACAAGCATTAATTACCCTTGGTTTTCAAAAAGCTGCAGCTGAAAAAAATATAGCTTTGGTGCTTAAAAAAACAGAAGGAGAAATTTCATTAGAAGATTTAATTAAAGCATCTTTAAAGACACCATAATTTTAAGCTGTATTGAACTTTCGGAAGACACTGACTTTTTTCAGGCGGAGGTTTCTTGCAGGTTGGCTTGAATTCATCATCCTATTTGGCCTCTTGCTTGCCTTTTCCCCTTCCCAGGCTCAACAAACCAGTCCTGACAGCACTCAGTCTCGGATTGATTCATTGAATCTAAGGAGAATGACCCCCTCATATTTGCTTTGGCAAAACATGAGGACAAATCCTCTATTCCCAAAAAAAAATCCTTTTCTAAATTCCAAAATCCCCTACTATTCCCCATCACCGGTAAATCAAAACTTAACTGTTATTATGGATTCTACCCTACGATACAAAATAGTAGATGAATTAGACTCCACTCGAGTAAAGAATGAACAAGAGTATGATTTTGAAGAATTTTCAAAGATTCAAGAATACAAAAACCGACAAGATTATTGGAGGAGTAGAGCCCGAGGAGGAGATGGAGAAAGCGCTGTAGAAGGCAGGGGCTTAATACCACCAATGACAGTTAGTCCTACATTTGATCGATTATTTGGAGGGAGTGATGTTAATATAGTACCATCAGGCTATGTCAATCTGGATTTTGGGGCAGTTTTCAGAAGAATAGATAATCCAACTCTTCCCATCCGTCAGCAGCAAAATGGAGGTTTTAATTTTGACCAACAGATCCAAATGGCTGTCAATGGTACCTTAGGTGAAAAAGTTAAAATCGGGGCAAATTTTGATTCCAATAACTCTTTCGACTTTCAGAATCAGTTGAAAGTGGAATTCAATGGTTTTGAAGAAGACATTGTAAAATCAATCGAAATAGGTAATGTAAGCATGCCTGTACAGAATCGATTGATTCAGGGAGCACAGAACCTTTTTGGAGTAAAGACTCAAATGCAATTTGGTAAGCTGAATGTCACTGCAGTTGCCTCCACACAGCGAGGTCGACAAGATAATTTGGTGATCGATGCGAATGGACAAGGAAGATCATTCGATATACAAGCTTCGAGATACGATGAAAACAGACATTTCTTTCTTTCTCACTTTTTCAGAGATAATTACGAGCGTTGGTTGAGAGGACTTCCTCAAGTCCTATCTGGAGTGAATGTGACTCGTATTGAAGTCTATATAATGAACCGTGCTACGAATACGGAGACGCTTCGGAATTTTGCTGGATTTGTAGATTTAGGAGAAGGAAGAGTTCTCCTCAACCCAAGCAATCCTGCAATCGGGCCTGGAAACCCGTCCTCTCCGGCAGCAAACAATGCAAACAATCTTTACTCCTCAATATCAAACAATCCGGCTTTTCGACCTTTTGATACAGGCTCAAGAGCAATAGAAAGCAGTCTAGGTTTACGAAAAGGAGTTGATTTTGAACAAATCAATGGCGCTAGGAAACTGGATGAAACTGAGTTTTTCTTTAATAAACAACTCGGATATCTTTCACTTTTCAGAAGATTGCAAAATGATGAAGTCTTGGCAGTTTCTTTCGAATACACTTACAATGGACAAGTGTATAAAGTGGGTGAATTGACTGAAGATTATCAGAATCTTGCTGAAGATCAAATGATTTTTTTGAAACTCCTTCGACCTGCACGAATTAACCCACGAATTCCAACTTGGGATTTGATGATGAAAAACGTCTATTCACT
>NZ_JAQWXX010000001.1 GCF_029254265.1 Algoriphagus sp.
TCAAAACCGTTTATTTTGACCTAATTTAGTACCCGTTAAGATCGCAAGAAAGCGATTGTCACTGGCTGTCACTTCTAACTTATTTGGCTACTGGCATCTTTGCGGATATACATATTAAAAAATCTTTAGTCTTTTTGGACATCATAGATGATATTTTTTTTTAGTTGGTAATTATACAGTATAATTATGATCGATTAGCATCACCTTATCACTTCCTGTTACAAAACTGAACCTTCCATCAATTAATGGAATTAATCTTCAATCCATTTTCTATTATCTTAATTCTTTCTGGATTGATCGTAGGAGGACTATCCTTGATCATTGCATCAAGAATGGAAAGCTCCACCAAATGGGTCGCCATCACTATGCTTTGTGCGGCATTTTGGGGATTTTTCTATGGACTTGAACTGAGTTCTACGGATTTAGACTCAATTCTTATTTTGATAAAGCTCCAGTACATTGGGATTTCGTTCCTTGCGGTATCCTGGTTGTTTTTTGCCTTCAAATACGCAGGACTAGATTTCAAAAACTATTCCCAAGCTGTATTCTTGGTGCTGCTAATACCAACATTGACTTTCTTTTTCGTCTTTACAAATAACTTTCATGGTCTTATTTATGAATCCTACGAACTAGTCACAAAGGGTCCATTCAAAGCCTTAATTACTAAGATCGGACCTTGGTATCCAGTCCATGTAATTTATTCTTACCTCGCTTTTGGCTTTGGAAATTACATTATCTGGACCCGGTTCAAGTTTGCTGATCCAATTTTTAAGGCTCAAACCAGGTTAATATTTTTAGCAGGACTTTTCCCTATAGGATTTAATGCATTTTATCAATTAGGGATATATAAGCCATTTGAATTCATAGACTTAACCCCAATTGCATTTCTTTTTACATATATACTTGTCGGGATCGCCATAGTAAAATACAACCTCTTTAGCATCAAGCCTATAGCTAAGAATAAGATTTTTGAGGCAATTACAAAAGGGGTTCTTGTGATTGATATGAATCAGATTATCATTGATTTCAATCCAGCAATTTTTAAATTTTTCAAAGATTCAAAACAAATCAAAGTAGGAACGAAGCTGAGTGAAATCTATCAGAAACACCCTGAAGTTCATGAATTCTTAGATGATTTTGAAAAACGTGTGATTGAAATCAGAGAGGAAGCAGAAAAAGGCACTCGAATTATCAGACTGGAAATGATACCACTATTGGGCCGGGGATCCAGCTCTAATGGAACAGTAATTTTAATGGATGATATAACAGAAGAAGTAAAGATTAAAGAGACCTTGATTGCCCAAAAAAATGAATTAGCACAGCTTAATGATTTGAAAGACAAATATTTTAGTATTATTTCTCATGATTTAAAAGGGCCGGTTTTTGGAGTTAAAGAATTGATTCACTTGACGCAGACTGGCCTAATTTCCAAAGAAGAATTCTTTGAATTACTTCCAGAAGTTTCCAGAAATATGGAGAATGTAGCACAGCTGTTAGAAAATCTCCTTGCTTGGACGAGTTCACAGATTCGAGGTGAGCAATTAGTTCTTGAAGATTTTGATATTTACAGAGTTCTTAATCAACAAAAACAACTTCTGGAACGATTAGCGAAAGAAAAAAACATTAAAATAACTCTGGTAGAAAACCCTGAAATCCATGAAGTTATAGGAGATAAAAACATGATAGAACTCGTTATCAGAAACTTGATCAATAATGCAATAAAGTTTTCAAATCAGAATAGTGAAGTGATAATTTCCACAACAATATCAAATGGTTACGTTAAGATTTGTATTGAAGATTTTGGCAAAGGAATCAGCGCAGAAAACTTAGAGAAAATAAACGAAGGAATCTCATTTACCACCAAAGGATCAAAAAATGAGACTGGTACAGGTCTAGGACTAGTTTTAGTAAGAGAGTATGTTCGGAAAAACTCAGGAAGTTTAGAAGTGATTTCTACTGAAAATAAAGGGGCAAAATTCTGTATTAATTTAAAAGGAACAAAAACACCTTTAGATTAAATCACACAAAAACTTCATTGTATCAACCCCGTCTGCGTAATCCCAAGGTTCAGGACATTGGGCAGTTCCAAAAGGTAAAGAGTTCTCATATCTCCCATCTTTCGAAACTATACACTGAATTTTATCCTCAATCTCCTGCAATTTAGATTTCAGTTCTTTTTCTCCATCATATATTTCGAAAAACAAAACTGAGATTGGAGACACTAACGCTTCTGACTCTGTCACTAAGAGAAAGCCATTGTCTAAATGACTAACCCCGTTTACCAAATAAATGGACTTGTTATAATCATAGTTATTATGATATTTATGATGGTTTGACACATCGTTGAATACCTCAATTGCTCCAAGAAAATCTTGAAGTTGCTCGATATTTTTGAGAAAAACCTTAGATACATTTCTACAACCTAATCCAAAATATTGGAAAACATCTTTTCCTAATTTAAGATAATCTTCGGTAGTTTCGTCACCATAGAGAACCGCAACCGAAGTCCTGTTTTGCCGAATAACATGAGGGTATTTCCCAAAATAATAATTGAAATAACGAGATGAATTATCACTTCCTGTTGCGATATAGGCATCTTTGGCTTTCAACATCTCTTCGATTTCTATCAGATCTTCAAATTGAGGTTCGATTTTGATCAAATTGAAAATCAACCAGTTCATAATAACGCTATCGGTAGAACTAAGTTTTACTGAAGCAGTATGGCCTGAAAGCAAAACGCACATCAAATCATGAAATCCTACTGCCGGAATATTTCCAGCCATTAAAACCCCAACCTTTAATGAAGAGAAATAAGAAGGTAGCTCATATTGACTGAGCCAAGTATTCAGTTTTGAAGAATCCAGCATCGAAGCAATCCCTTTGAGAGCCTCTGATACTGAAGCCACAGTAAACCAATTATTAGCATTTTGAGCTCTCCACTGAATTTCTTCAAATTCCTCTTGGTCTAGATTTTTTATAAACTCCCCTAATTTAACAAATGCTGCAATCCTATCCTTTGAATCCATATTAACTTTTTGAAAGGTCAAATTTACCTATTTTGAAGGATCATACCTTAGAATTGAATTAAATTAGTTAGTACAACAACTTTTTTATTGCCTCTCAGTTTTATGGTTATTACTTTTGAGAATTAAAAAAATGAAGTCATGGCAATAATGATCACCGATGAATGCATCAACTGTGGTGCATGCGAACCTGAATGTCCAAATACTGCAATCTACGAAGGTGGTGTAGAGTGGACTTGGGGCGGAGGAACAAATTTGAAAGAGGTCACTCTTCCTGATGGGACCGTGGTAAGCGGAACTGAAAAACAAGAACCAGTTTCTGACGAGTTTTACTATATCGTAACTGACAAATGCACAGAGTGCAATGGCTTTCACGAGGAGCCTCAATGTGCAGCTGTTTGTCCGGTAGATTGTTGCGTAGATGATCCAGACCATCGGGAGACCGAAGAAGAATTGCTTACAAAAAAAGCATTTTTGCACGGAGAATAAAAGGTAGTTTATCTACCTTTTATTTTGCTTCATTGTTGATTGCTAGTAACTTATACTCGTAAAATCTCCATTCCTTTAAAAAAGAACAAGATTTGGTTGAAATCTAAATACGAATTGTTTTATCTTAGTTCTTATTAAATTAACCCCGTACCAAACTGAAAGCACTGTGGAAGATCAAAGAGGCTATGATAGAGAGGAGATTTTCTCCAAAAAAGTAAAAGCAGGAAAGCGCACTTATTTTTTTGATGTCAAATCTACTCGAGCAAACGATTATTATTTGACAATTACAGAAAGTAAGCGCAAAATGAATGGTGACACCTTCACCTACGAAAAACATAAAATTTTCCTTTACAAGGAAGATTTCTTCAAATTTGCAGAAGCTCTGAATGAGGCAGTAGATTATGTCAAGCATGATTTATTGCCTGATGTGGATTTTGAGCAATTTGAAAAAGAAGATGAAAATGAAGAAATCAACTCTGACCTTAAATGGGAATAATGAATTATCTAAATTTCATTTTAACAATTGAGAAATAGTATCTTTAGAGGAGGCATAATCGCCTCCTTTTATGGTTAAATAAATGCAGCGTTTTTTTGCTTACCTAATTTTGTTTATTGTTTTGTTCCTCCTTTTCGGATGGTACTTTTCGAACATTACAATTTATTTAATAGCCTCATTGATCCTTGCAGCACTTTTGAGGCCTTTAACCAACCGATTGCATGATTTCCATGTTCTGGGACAACATATCCCTCGGTGGGCGGCTATTTTACTCTCCTATGGCTCAATAGTGTTGCTTTTTGTTTCACTCAGCTTTTTGTTTTATCCACTTATTAACAATCAAATCATCATCCTTAGTGAGTTGGATCTGGACGGGATTTACGAGAAAGTTCAA
This sequence comes from Algoriphagus sp., assembly GCF_029254265.1. Classification (GTDB taxonomy): domain Bacteria; phylum Bacteroidota; class Bacteroidia; order Cytophagales; family Cyclobacteriaceae; genus Algoriphagus. The sequence goes on from NZ_JAQWXX010000001.1 coordinate 4,403, forward strand.
GCACCGGTCTCAAAGGTTGAGCGATTCCTTTTTCAATATGAACTTTTAGAAAATAAACCGGGATTTCTATTCGGAGAACTTAAAAACTCAATGATCGAAACCATCAAGGGTTTTGACTTTACAAGTTTTATAGGTGGAGTGATTAATACCACGAGTAGCTTGTTTATAGGATTCATGGCTATTGCATTTATCACCTTTTTTCTACTTTTAGAAAATGGGCTACTGAGAAGAAATCTAATAAACCTTATTCCTAATCCTTATTTTGAACTTTCAGTAGCTACTTTTACAAAAGTTGAAAAGCTCCTTTCAAATTACCTCTCCGGGCTATTGATTCAAATGCTTGCCATTTTTTCTCTCGCCAGTCTGGGGCTGAGTATTTTAAGCGTAGAATACGCTTTGACTATAGCATTATTTGCAGCTGTAGCCAATCTTATCCCATATGCTGGGCCTATTTTAGGTGCAAGTTTTGGAATCATTGTAGGAATATCATCAGGAAATTTCGAGACTAACGTAGAACTTAACTATCTGATTTTTAAAATACTATCGGTCTTTGCTACTGTACAGATTATAGATAATATCTTAATTCAACCATTGATATTTTCTAAATCAGTAAAAGCTCATCCCCTTGAAATTTTTGTTGTTATCTTTGCCGGTGCAAAAATCGGCGGTGTAGTCGGAATGATTTTCGCAATACCGGTTTATACCATTTTTAGAGTTTCATTTATTGAATTCTTTAAAGGGTATAAGTCTTATAGAATATTTAAAATAAAACCTACGAATTAATGGCCTTACAATGTGGCATAGTGGGACTTCCTAATGTGGGAAAGTCTACTTTGTTCAATGCACTCTCAAGCGCAAAAGCTGAAGCTGCAAATTTCCCATTCTGTACGATTGAACCCAACGTCGGCGTCGTAACAGTCCCAGACAATCGACTCAAGATTCTTGAGCAATTGGTCAATCCAAATCGCGTATTACCTACAGTAATTGAGTTCGTTGATATTGCAGGCCTTGTAAAAGGTGCAAGTAAAGGTGAAGGCCTAGGAAATAAATTTTTGGCAAATATCCGAGAAGTTGATGCCGTGATCCACGTGATTAGGTGTTTTGAAGATGATAATATTGTTCATGTCGCGGGAGGAGTAGATCCGATATTTGACAAAGAAGTAATTGACACTGAACTTCAGCTCAAGGATTTAGAATCTGTAGAAAAGAAAATTCAAAAGTCAGAAAAAATTGCAAAATCTGGAGATGCTAAAGCCAAGAAAGAATTAGAAACTTTGATTCTTTTCAAAAATGCACTTACTGAAGGGAAAAATGCCCGATCAGTTGATGTTGAAAGGGAAGATTTGGAGGCAGTGAGAGATTTGCATCTCCTGACTATCAAGCCTGTACTTTATGTAGCCAATGTGGACGAAGGAAGTCTAGCTAAAGGAAACAAGTTTGTAGACGCACTGAGAGAAAAAGTGAGTGAAGAAAACGCTGAAGTTATCATTCTTTGCGCTGCTATTGAGGCACAAATTGCTGAGTTTGAAGATCCAGAAGAAAAGGAAATGTTCCTTGGAGAATATGGTTTAGAAGAAAGTGGTCTCAATAAATTGATTTCTGCAGCATACTCTTTATTGGATCTAATTACTTATTTCACTGCTGGAGTTCAGGAAGTGCGAGCATGGACTATCAAAAAAGGCTGGAAAGCTCCCCAAGCTGCAGGAGTGATCCACACAGACTTTGAAAGGGGATTCATAAAGGCTGAAGTTATCAAATTAGCCGATTACCAACAGTTGAAAACTGAAGCTAATTGCAGAGATAATGGGAAAATTGCGATTGAAGGCAAAGAATATGTAGTAAAAGATGGAGATATCATGCATTTTAGGTTCAATGTTTAATCTTTTCCAATAAAAGTTGTAATTTTGTCGTTCTGTAGTTTAATCACCCTTAAATAGCAGTTTTAAATTTATTGTCTCATTTATTTTTAATTTATCGTGAGAGTTAGACTTATATTTTCCCTAAAAAACAAGGGCTCGTACTTGCCGTTCCACCACCAGTACATCTTAGCCCAATTCCTTAAAGGAGTTATCGTAAAAGGTGGAAGAGAAGAATTTTTCAACTACAACTACTTCAATTTTTCTGGCCTCAAAGGTCAGACTAAGGTAAGTAGAAGTGGATTGCATTATTATTCAAGTTTGGTCACCCTAGTCCTTTCTTCACAGAGTGAAGAATTTATGGACTACCTACTTGAACAAGTATTTGCTACTCCTAAAATTGAGTTGGGAAATCTTATTTTAGTACCTGAGTATACCGAAATTGAAGTAGAACCAACTTTGGAAACTTCCAACAAGTTTGTTTGTATTTCACCTTTGGTATTAATCACTCCTGCATTCAATGAAGAAGCTGGAAAGCGTTTTATCAGTCCTGATAGTGACGAGTTTTCAGATTTGCTTTATGAATCTACTTTAACAAGAATGGAACGATCTGGTTGGTACACACCTGAGCAGATGGAGACTTTCTACAAATTTCAAGTAGTTCCTGATATGGTTTATGTAAATAAGCTGAAGGATTCCCAAAAGAAATTTGCTCGTATCTATGCAGTATATGATATGGATGTGAAGTATGAAGTAAGAGGATATACACTTCCAATTACCCTTTACGCAGCTCCAGAAGTTCAAGACTTTGTTTTCAAATGTGGTCTTGGTGCATTTACTCATAAAGGATTCGGAATGTTGGATCTTGCAAACCACGGAACTGGTGTACGAACTAATACCTATAAGTTCAAGCGAGAAGGATTTGTTCCCTACAAGCCTTCAGAAAGAACTCGACAAAACGTTGCTCCAACCTCTGATGAAAACGAAGAAAGTCAACCTTCATCAGATGAATCTTAAAAAATTAAAGCCTGCTTTTCAGCAGGCTTTTTCATTATAACCTTCTTTTGTTTGGATTAAGATTTATATATCCAACAAGTTGGTCATACCTAGATCCTAAATTTCTGAAATAGATAAGGGTTTCATATTCATTTTCTGTTTCAAAGTGACTTCCCTCAAAATGTTTCGTTTCAAATACCCCATCATCTGAGACTGCAAACTGGTAATCATACCAACCTTGCTTCAACAGTAATGTGGTTTGATATACCTTTAACTTGGGATCCCACTTCATTTTTGCCTCAGGTGATTTACCCCACTGAGTAAGTGCTCCTAATAAGAAAATTTGAGAAGATGTCTCTGGAATCGAAAAACGAAAAGTAACCAACATATATTCACTTTCAATCTCAGGGTCTCCACCTGGGCGATCATTGGTGAAAACAAGATATTGCCCATTAAGATCTAAGTATTGAGAGTATACACTATTTTGACGAGGTGTATTAATTACCGCATCTGCATAAATCACATCTGTCTCTACTCTCACATCTGCAATATTCAAACCTGTGGCTCGAATAAATCTCAAATCTACAAAACGGAATTCATTACTTGCATCAAACTCATTTTGTCCATCAAATAACTCATATCTCAGGATTTTTGAGCTTTCATTCATAAATGTAGGCTTGACCAAATACTTAGAATTGTCCCATCGCTGATTTTGTCTAAGTACAACTTTGATTTGGTCTGTGGGATTCATCACTTCTCCTTTCGAATAATTCAACACCACATTTATTTGCTGAGCCCCTCTTCTATCTTGAGTTTGGGAAGGAGGAACGATTGCAGATCCAACCGTAAAAAGCTCTTCATAAATCATAAAGCGTTTTGTCAGAATCACATTAGACTCATCTCTCCCTCTATAAACTTTGAGAATATAGTTGCCTGACTTGGTTACTCTGGGAAGTTCAAACTTATAATGAATATAGGGGATCCGAGTACTTATGGAATATTCATAATCCTGAATATTGAATTCATTGAAGGTGATCAAAAAGTCATTATCACGTAGTTGAGATTTTTGCCAGTCCGCATCGCAGTGGATCAATTTTGCGCTATACTGTTCTGCATCATAAGCTAAATCGTCAAATAGCAACACTAATGGTCTTGAGCCTGAAAGTGGTGCAACGGGAGAGCTTAATTGACTTTCGGCAGTTGCTCCAAGAGGAAAGAGACGAACCGACTGAATATGATCTGTATAAATTTTATCCTCCAGTTGGGAAAAAGCATTGAATCGAATCCCAAAAAGAAGCAGAAAAAGAAAACTCTTTAAATAAATCTTCATTCTGAAAATTAATCAAAACATAATTGATTCCTCAATTTTCAAGCAATGACTTCCTGCAATGATGAAATTTGATCTACCAGTTTTTCCCAATCGCTATTCAAATCAGAAAGCTTTGATTCAAGTTTTTGATGTTTTTCTTGAACAATTTGGGCTTCAACTTCATTAGAATAAAGCTCTGGATTCGCCATTTCAACTTCAAGCTTTTCTTTTTGGGTTTCAAGTGTTTCTATTTCGCTCTCAATTTTCGAAAGTTGTTCTTCCAATTTCTTGAGTTCCTTTTTCGCCAATTGAGCTTCCATCGTATTCTTTGAAACCGGAGCTTGTTCTTTCTTCTGAACTTTCACCACATTTGGAAGAGGCTTCTCCTCCACTTGATTCGCTTTCCAAATTTCATACTCTTCATACGTTCCTGGATATTCTTTGATCTCATGATTCTCGATGTACCAAATCTTATTTGCTACACCTTTTATAAAATGTCTATCGTGAGAAACAGTTACAAAAGTGCCCTCATATTGCTGAAGAGCCTGGATCAAAATATTTACCGACTGAAAATCCAAGTGGTTGGTTGGCTCATCCAACAAAAGAAAATTAGCCTCTGAAATCAAAGTCTTAGCTAAAGCAACTCTGGATTTTTCACCCCCAGACAAGACTTTTATCTTTTTAAATACTTCTTCATTCGTGAACAGGAAGCAGCCTAAAACACCTCGAAGCTCCATCTCAGACTTTGCACTTCCGGCCTGTGTCATTTCCTGAATGATCTCATTATCTAAGGTAAGGGCTTCCAACTGATGTTGTGCAAAAAAAGATTTGATCACATTGTACCCTTCTGTACGCGTACCAGTGGTTTTTTCAGATCCATCAATAATTCGAAGAAGTGTTGACTTACCTTTTCCATTTGCACCTATCAAAGCAATTTTATCTCCCCTTTCGATTCTTGCTGTTGAGTTTTTTAGAATCACCAAGTCACCATAAGACTTTGAAACTTGATCTAGCACGATTACGTCACGGCCAGATTGCTTCGAAAACTTAAATTTGAAATTTACCGAAACCTCATCACTGACTACCTCATGGACTTTATCCAATCGGTCTAGGGCCTTGATTCTAGATTGTACTTGATTTGATTTAGAGGCTTTTGCTCGGAATCGTTCGATAAACTTTTCCGTCTGCTTGATCATTTGCTGCTGATTCTCGTAAGCGTTTTGCTGAATTTCCATCCGCTCTACTTTCTCCTCCTTATAGAAGGCATAATTTCCAGCATATAGCGTAAGCGTCTGATTCGCAACTTCAACAGTACTACTGATGCAATTATTCAAAAAAGTCTGATCGTGAGAAACTACTACAACAGCACCTTCATAGGTTTTCAGATAATTCTCAACCCACTGAATAGAAGGCAAATCAAGGTGGTTGGTAGGCTCATCAAGCATGAGTAAGGAAGGCTTTTCCAAAAGTAGTTTTGCAAGCATAACCCGCATTCTCCATCCTCCAGAAAAAGTACGAAGCGGCTTTTCGAGATCTGCTGTTTTAAACCCAATCCCTTCCAAAACCTCTTCTGCTTTTGCCTTAATGGTGTAGCCTTCATTCGCTTCGAATCGCTCTTGTAAAAAAGCTAATCGATTGATGATCTCTTCCGAATAGTCCGTTTCCATTTTTTTGAGAACTTCATCAATTTCATCCTGAAGACTCAAGGTTTCTTTAAATGCTGCCAGTGCAACATTTAAAATACTTTCGTCAGATTGGTAGGATAACAAGTCCTGATTTAGAAAGCCAATAGTACAATCTTTCGCCTTTTGTACCTCTCCGGAAGAAGGCTGATAATCTCCATTTATTATTTTCAATAAAGTGGACTTTCCTGTTCCATTCTGTCCTACCAAGCCTATTTTATCTTTTGGCTTGATATGAAGATTGGCATTTTCGTAAAGTGGACGGCCTCCAATAAAGTAAGAGAGATTATTAATCGATAACATAGCGCAAAAATAACATTAAACCCGCTTATAAACCTTTCAAAGCAAAACAATCTGAACTTAGCTATATTTATTATTCAAAGATTCTACGCATATGAAAACTGAATTCAATTTCTCACTACCGGTTTTATTTCTTTTTTTCGCAATCATTTTCGGCTGTAGTCAAAAGCAACCTGCTGACGCTCAGTCCCTAAAAACCCCAAACAGCTCCAATAAACGGAATATTAAAAACGCTGTTGCTGACGTACAATTGGATAAAATCAAACTTCCAAAAAATTTTAAAATTGATGTTTGGGCTGCTGATGTTCCCAATGCCAGATCAATGGCTTTAAGTGACAATGGAATTGTCTTCGTAGGCAATAGACAAGAAAAAAATGTCTATGCCATCATTGATGAAGACGGTGATGGAAAAGCTGATGTCAAATTTATTTTAGCAGAAGGTCTGAGAATGCCAAATGGCGTTGCATACAAGGATGGAGATCTTTATGTAGCTGAAGTCAATCAAATTCTGAGATTTAAAGATATCAAAAACACCCTCAACAATCCCAAATTCGAAGTCATCTATGAGGGATATCCAACAGAAAGGCATCATGGATGGAAATTCATTTCATTCGGCCCTGATGGAATGCTTTACGTCCCTGTAGGAGCACCTTGTAATATTTGTGAGTCTGAGGATGAGATTTTTGCGAGTATCACACGAATTGACCCAAAATCTCCAAACCCTAAACCAGAAGTCTACGCTCATGGAGTGAGAAATTCAGTCGGGTTTGATTGGCATCCAGTCACTGGTGAACTATGGTTCACTGATAATGGTAGAGATATGATTGGTGATGATGTCCCAAATTGTGAGCTCAACAGAGCTACCACTGCTGGACAGCATTTTGGATACCCTTATTGGCATGAGGGATCTGTAAAAGATCCTGAATTTGGTGATAAAGGTAAAGCTCAAAGTGCCTATGTAGCTCCCGCTGCTAAACTTGGAGCTCATACCGCTCCTCTAGGAATGCGATTTTATGAAGGGGGAATGTTTCCTTCTTCCTACAAAAATCAAATTATCGTGGCAAAACATGGTTCTTGGAACAGAAGCAAAAAATCTGGCTATGTGGTCGCTTTAGAAAAACTAGATGCAAACTCTAATGTAATCGGTGAAGAAATTTTCGTCTCAGGATGGCTTGATGAAGTGACTCAAGAAGTTTGGGGCAGACCAGTGGATGTGCAAGAATTACCCGATGGAAGTCTGCTTATTTCGGATGATATGGCAGGAGTTATTTACCGAGTAACATATACAGGAGAATAAAAGTAAAGGGAAGCAAATGCTTCCCTTTATTATTACAACCAATCTGGCTTTGTAGTATCCACTTCCGCCTGAAGTTGGTTTAATAGGTTATACAATCCGAAGTAAGTTCTGTTGATATATAATCCGTGTCTTGATCCTCTCGCTTGACGAGATTTTTTAAACATTTTATCATTAGAAATACGATCTCCAAGCTGGAAAATACGCTCAAAGAATCCATCATCGGCAAAATCAAATCGATCCACGTGAAATGGTTTGCCCAATAAGCTGATCATTTCTCTGAATATCCCCTTAAAATAAAGCTGTTCCTCTGGTGTATCTTTATCCGAGATGAATTCAAGATTGTAGAAAATCTGGTTGAGCTCTTCCTCCTTGATCAATAAGTCCTTTTTGATGAGGGCAAAATACCCTTCATAAAAATCCTCAGGAATTACTTTTACACATCCAAAATCAATAATACCAAGCTGATCTCCCTCCTGTACAATGAAGTTGCCCGGGTGAGGATCTGCATGTACTTTTTTAAGATTATGAACTTGATGATGGTAGAAATCCCAAAGTGCTTGTCCAATTTGATTTTTAGATTTTTGAGTTGGGTTTGTATCTAGCCATTCTTTCAAATGTTTTCCATCAATCCAATCCATCGTGATGATTCGATCTGAGCTATACTCATCATAATAGATAGGAAACTTCAAATTCGGAATATGCCCACATTCAGAAGAGATTTCTCTTGACCGTTCAATTTCCAGAACATAATCTGTTTCCTCTAACAGCTTTTCCTCAACTTCAGCCATGTAATGATCCAATTCTCGCTCATTCATATTCAAGAGACGAAGCGCAAATGGTCTTACTAATTTTAGGTCCGAACTTACCGAATCCGCTACACCCGGATATTGAATCTTTACTGCAAGTTTTTTACCGTCTTTTGTTGCCTGATGAACCTGTCCGATTGATGCGGCATTTATCGCAGACCTTGTGAAACTTTCAAATATACCTTCTGGAGTTTTGCCAAAATGTTTTTGAAAAGTTTTGACTACCAAAGGATAAGATAAAGGTGGAGCAGAGTATTGCGCCATGGTAAATTTGTCCTGATAAGCTCTCGGTAAAAGGTTCTTATCCATAGACATCATCTGAGCAACTTTCAATGCGGAACCCTTCAACTCGCTCAAGGAATTATAAATATCTGAGGCATTATTTGAATGGAGCTCTTCCTTATCCATTGATGGGTTGACCATCTTTTTTGCATAATGCTTAACATAATTCCCCCCAACTTTGGCTCCGGTAGAAATAAATTTTGCAGCACGCTGAACCTTTGAAACAGGGATTGCCTGTTGTTCTCTTAATTTTTCAGCCATGATTATTTCGATTGATATATAAATTTTGCGAAGTCTAGGAATGAATCTAAAGCACTTTTCCCCATCAAGTCGAAAGCTAGATTCACTGATTTTTCGATTGCTGCATCTGTTTTCTCAAATCGTGGTGAACGATCATCCAACCAATATTTGAATACAAACCAAACCTGTAGCCACATAGCCTCATCGTATCGGTCACTGATGATTGGTCGGGTTGCAATCTCTTCTGTTTCCTTTCCTTCAAGAATGATTTCATTTGCAAAATCCTTGAATTTATCCTTGAAATCTGAAATTTCTTTTGGTAGGGAAAGCATACCTTTTGAACCTTCACCGTAGATACTAAGGAGAAAGGATCTGTTTTTCTTCAATTCTTCAATCCAGGTAAACAAGAAACTGAGGAATTTTTCACGAGCAGAATATTCTTTAAAAACCTCCTGCGATTCGATTTGAGATATCGTGTCCTCGTAAATCTGGATCCAGACTGCTGATTTGATTGAATCAAATGAAGTGAAGTAGGCATAAAACTCTTCCTCCTTCATTTTTAAATCTTTTGCAAATTTGAAAACGGACTTAGGTACAGTACCATGCTCTAAGACATGATTTTTATATCCCTCCAAAATCAATTTTCGAAAATCCTTTTTGGCCGTTTTCTTGGTAGTAGCTGATTCCATAATTTTTTTTCAATGTCAGAGAGGTAACACATAAATGGACGTACTGGTTTTCAATCGCACAAAAAAACCGAAGTTATTTAACTTCGGCTCCCAAAAATCTTATTTATATGCCTCTAATAATTACTTGATTACTTTTTCGATCACCAAATTATGATTGGTATAAATACATACATCTGCAGCGATATATAGGCTTTCTCTTACCATTTCCTCAGCAGTCATAGTTGGAGCAAACTTCTTCATTGCACGAGCTGCTGACTGTGCAAACATGCTTCCCGAGCCTATGGTTGCTATTTCCATATCTGGCTCAATCACATCTCCAGTTCCTGAGATAATCAAAATATCATCTGCATCAGCTACAATCATCATCGCCTCAAGCTTACTCAGCATTCTATCTGTTCGCCACTCTTTTGCCAATTCTACTGCTGCTCGCTTCATGTTATTCCCAAAAGCACCTAGCTTCTCTTCAAATTTCTCAAGAAGTGTAAAGGCATCAGCTGTAGAACCTGCAAATCCGGTAACAATTTTCCCTCCTTGTAATACTCGGAGTTTTTTCACGGAACTCTTAGCTATGGTATTACCTAAAGTCGCTTGCCCATCTGCACCAATTACTACTTCTCCATTGTGCCGGATAGCTACAACAGTGGTTGATTTAATTCTTTCCATACTAATGATTTAAATAAGTTTGAGTTTAAAAACCCAGAAAAAGCAGCAATAATTTCCCTGGCAATTATCTATCGGGCTTTTCACTCCAATAAGTGTACAAAAAGCAAAAAGTCCTGAATTCAGGACTTTTTGGCAGTCATTTCTAAATTAATATTCTTACTGGATCTTCCAAGAGGCTCTTAAGTGTCAGAAGGAATGCCGATCCTACCGCACCATCTACTACTCTGTGGTCACAAGAAAGGGTTACTTTCATGATATTACCAATTTTCATTTCACCATTTTTCACAATTACAGTCTCTTTGATGCCTCCTACTGCAAGGATACAAGCATCAGGTGGGTTGATAATAGCTGTAAATTCATCGATCCCAAACATACCAAGATTGGAAATAGTAAAGGTATTTCCTTCCCAATCTTTAGGTTGTAGCTCTTTATTTTTAGCTTTTGCTCCAAGAGTTTTAGCCTGATTAGATATCTGAGAAAGTGATAGATTATCCGCAAATCGGATCACAGGAACCAAAAGGCCTTCCTCTACTGCAACAGCCATTCCAATATGGATATGCTCATTATATCTGATTTTATCTCCTAGCCAGCTAGAATTCACTTTCGGATTCTGACGTAATGCAGCAGCTGAAGCTTTGATAACCATATCATTGAAAGAAATTTTAACCGGAGAAATCTCATTCATAGATTTCCGGGCTTCGATCGCTTTATCCATGTTGATTTCCATGGTCAGATAGAAGTGAGGAGCTCCAAATTTACTTTCTGCAAGTCTTTTGGCTATCACTTTACGCATCTGTGAAACTTTCTCCTCGTGGAAACTTTCCTGTCCAACTGATGATACTACTTGACTTGAAGAAGCTACAGTAGGAATAGCAGCCGGTACAAAATTCTCAATATCTCGTTTTACTATTCTCCCTCCTTCTCCAGATCCACTCACTTGAGTAATGTCAAAACCTTTTTCTTCCGCCATTTTCTTTGCAAGCGGCGAAGCTTTAACCCGATCGCCGGAAGAACTGGTAGCAACAGGTGCGGTGGGAATTGAGGCTGTCGAATTTTCCTTAGGAGTTTCTACTTTAGGTGCTTCCTCTTGCTTAGACTCCTCAGAGACTGTATTCTCTTCAGCTTTCTGTGCTTTGAGCAAAGTCTCAAAATCTGCTCCTTTTTCACCGATTACAGCGATAACTCCATCAACGGGAACACTATCTCCGGCCTCTACTCCTATATATAAAAGAGTACCATCTTCATAAGACTCAAGCTCCATTGTAGCTTTGTCAGTTTCCACCTCAGCTATGATTTCACCTGATTTCACAGAATCACCAACCTTTTTTAACCAAGAAGAGATAGTGCCTTCCTGCATGGTATCAGACATTTTCGGCATTGTAATTACTGTAGCGTTGATTGAAGACGTATCAATTTTCTCAGCTTTAGGCTTTGATTCCGATACAACTTCTTTCTTTTCTTCAGCAGGTGCTACTTTTTCTTCCGCTTTAGCTTCTGCACTACCATTAAGCAAATGATCAAATTTCTCACCCTTTTCTCCGATAATGGCAATTACACCATTTACAGGTACTGAATCTTTCTCTTTTACTCCAATATATAAGAGGACACCCTCATCATAGGATTCCAGCTCCATAGTTGCTTTATCGGTTTCAACTTCAGCCAAAATATCCCCTGGCTTAACGCTATCCCCAACTTTTTTCAACCAAGCAGCGATCACACCTTCTTCCATGGTGTCACTCATTTTAGGCATTCTTATAATTTCGGCCATATGTTATTGCGCTCTGTTCGTTTTTAAAGTGTCCAAAAATAGTTTTTATAAAGTCTTTATTCAAATTTAAAACTAGTAATTTCCCCATGCTTTTCAGCCCCAATCACTTATTCTTCTGAAATGCCTCTAATTCAAAACAGTACTTACAAAAGACCAAAATGGCTTTTCAATAGTCATCTTGAAACAATTTATCCTGCAATTTTCCGGAAAGTAGAACTCTCAAAACCTACTTCTGAACGAATCACCACACCTGACGGGGATTTTCTCGAATTGGATTGGTATCGCAACTCTAGTTCTAAACTCGTGATTATCAGTCATGGTTTAGAAGGTAACAGTTCTAGGGCGTATATGCTTGGAATGGCAAAAACATTTATTAAAAATGGATTTGATGTGTTGACTTGGAATTTTCGGGGTTGTGGAACCGAAATGAATAGTCAAGTAATCTTTTATCATTCAGGAGCTACTTATGATCTGGATTTTGTAGTGAAACATGCAGAAAAAGATTATGAAGAAATTCATCTGATAGGTTTTAGTTTGGGGGGAAATTTGACTTTAAAATATCTTGGAGAAAAAAAATCATCTATTCCAAAGATTAAAAAAGGAGTGGCAATTTCGGTTCCAATGCACCTGGGGAGTTCTTGTGAAAAAATATCCAAAGGTGAAAACACGCTTTATTCCAAACGCTTTTTAAAAACGCTCAAAGAAAAAGTTGTTAAAAAATCACTGGCTCATCCAGGCAAAATCCCAATTGGCACATTAAGAAATATAAAAACTTTATCAGATTTTGATGATTATTTTACTGGGCCACTTCATGGTTTTTCGGATGCAGCAGAATATTATGAAGTAAACTCTTCTTTATATTTCTTGGATCAGATAGAAGTGCCTTCATTGATCTTAAATGCACAAAATGACCCTTTCTTAAGCGAGAAATGCTTTCCTATTCACCTAAGCAGAAAATTGGAAAATATTTTTTTTGAATTCCCCAAACATGGGGGACATGTAGGTTTTAGCCCGGAAAATTCGGACTTGCCATACTATTCTGAGCAACGCGCTATTGAATTTATTGCCAAGGGTTTCTAACTTTCAGAACATAATCACTCAAAATCATGTGCGGACGATATTCTCTCAGTAAAAGTAAAATCGAACTTGAAGAACGATTTCAGGCGGAAATGCTACCGGATTTTACCCCACGATATAATATCGCTCCTACACAGTTGGTTCCCGTGATTACTTCACAGAGTCCTAAAGGCTTTTCCTTTTTCTATTGGGGTATCACGCCGGACTTTGGTCAAAATAGGCCAGTAGCCCAAAAGCTCATTAATGCGAGAGCAGAAACAGTGACTGAGAAAGTGACTTTTAAAAGCTCTTTTCAAAAAAGAAGATGCTTAATTCCCGCTGATGGATTTTATGAATGGAAGCGTTTAGGAAAAAAAACAAAAATCCCTTACAGGTTTACACTACGTGAAAATGAACTCTTTGCTTTCGCTGGAATCTGGGATGAATACGAGACAGTCAATGGCGAAATTCAACACACTTTTTTGATTTTGACTACAACTCCAAATGATAAAGTAGCTGAAATTCATGACCGGATGCCTGTTATTTTGGCCAAGAAGGATGAAAAAAAATGGCTTGATTCATATTCTTCAGAAGAGGAGTTAACACAAATTCTGAATCCTTTTCCTTCAGATTTAATGATGGGCTACACCGTTTCTCCATTGGTAAATTCGGTTGAAAATGACAACCCTACATTGATCCGAAAAACATCCCCCATGGATCAGCACGGAAACTATACGCTCTTCGGGTGAGTTAAATAGTGATCCTTCCATCACATCTTTTTTGTAAGAGTGAATGAAGGTCCGCATATTTGCCGTCCAATTTATAAACCCATAATAAAGATGAAGAAGTCCAGAATTCTAGGAGTAGGTCATTATGTACCAGAGCGTGTTGTGACAAATGATGATTTAGCCAAAATGATGGATACAAATAATGAGTGGATAGTAGAACGAACAGGAATTAGAGAACGGCATTGGTTCACACCTGGGGTTGACACGGTTACCTCCATGTCAAAAAACGCTTCAGAAATGGCGCTAAAAAGAGCTGGCGTCCTAGCATCAGAGATAGATTTTATAGTTTTTGCTACCATCACACCTGATTATTTCATACCTGGAAATGGAGTTCTTCTTCAGCGAGAACTTGGCATGGGAACAATTGGAGCTTTGGATATCCGAAATGCATGTTCTGGATTTATATACGCCCTCTCGATAGCAGATCAGTTTATCAAAACTGGGATGTACAAAAGAATACTTGTTGTGGGAGCTGAGATTCAATCCTCCGCATTAGATAAATCAGACGAAGGCAGATCCAGTTCGGTAATTTTTGCAGATGGAGCTGGTGCGATTGTACTTGGCGCAGTAGAATCAGATCAACCTGGCATCTTATCTACTCACCTTCATGCCCAAGGAGAATACGCTGAAGAATTATATTGTTCGGATCCGGGTAGTAGCCGTGAAGTTCGAATTTCACAGGAATTAATTGACTCTGGAAACTTCAACTTAAAAATGAATGGGAATGCAGTATTCAAGCATGCAGTTGTTCGATTCATGGAGGTGATCAAAGAGGCTCTTAATGCGAATCATTTGGATAAATCAGCTATCGACCTTTTAGTACCACATCAAGCGAACCTCCGAATCAGTCAATACATCCAGCAAAAAATGGGACTTCCTGATGAAAAAGTATTCAACAATATCATGCATATGGGAAATACAACTGCAGCAACTATTCCGATTGCATTGAGCGAAGCTTGGGAACAAGGAAGAATCAAGGAAGGTGATTTGATTTGCTTGGCTGCATTTGGTTCAGGATTTACTTGGGCTTCTGCCTTGCTAAACTGGTAATATGGAGGAAAACATTCCAAAATTAGACTTGCAGCTCTGGCTTGACAAGGAATTGTTTCAGAGTCAAAACAAATTAAAAGCGGGATTTTGGGATCTTTTTTCACAGATCGGAAATGAAATTGACACAGCTATTTTAGCTAAGATTCATTTTAAAAGTAAAGGGATAAAGCTGTCGAAGGGAGGGGATTTACTTGGATTCCCCTACCATGTTTTGGATTTGATTAGGGATTTCGATCCTGATAGAGGTTTAAATATTAGAATTCTAAATTGGTTTGGCCAAGGAATGTATCTCTTTGTACATTTTGGTAAAAACCATCCACTTTCTTATGAAGACTATTTTTTTCAAAATAGCTTTTTTTATGCTTTAAGCTCATCTCCTTGGGACTATCCTGATTTAATTTTAAAGGAATTGAAAACCACCTCCCCAACTGCAGCAGAGATGAATTCTATGAAATTTCACCAGTATTTTAAAAAAATTAACATCGAATGCCAATCTAGTAATCCTAAAAAGATGATCTTGGAAGAATTAAAAAATTTGTTAGAGTTCTTCCTCTTAAAAATGGAATAAAAGAAGATTTAACTTATTTTTAAACAGGAATCGGATTCTTCCGTACAATAATCGAATTGAATAGAAAAAGACTTTTCTTTTTTCACAATCCGGTTAACCCTCCGGCTTGATCCGTAACAAAGACTGTATGAAATACCTCCTTATCGGCTTTATTCTTTTTAGTACTCAACTTTTTGCCCAAGAATCAAACTTGATTCGACAATATAGCCCTGACTCTACAATTATGGCTACAGGGGTGGTCACCAACAGTTTGAGAGAAGGTCTTTGGAAATTTTATGATCCAAAAAGCAACAATATTCTTACTGAAGGCACATTCAAGAAAGGCTTAAAAGAAGGCACCTGGATATCCTATTATCCAGATGGTAAGAGGAGTATTGAAGCTGAGTATAAAGACGGAAAGCTTTTTGGTCCAGCGAAATATTATGATCCAGCAGGAGCTTTAAAGTATGATATGATTTTCCAGGATAGCGTTTTGGTTGGAAAATTCACTCAATACTACGGCAAAACCGGGAATCAGGAATTTGTCTCCCCTAGTCAAGTCTTAATGGAAGGTTTATACGAAGCAGGTGAAAAAACTGGTCAATGGCTAAAGTTTTATCCAAACGGAGAAATTTCTTCTAGAGAATTTTATGTCAAAGGAAAGAAAGAAGGGCCATTTATCGAATACGATTACTATGGCGAACTCATTACTGAGGCTATGTACAAAAATGATCTTCTAGAAGGGACTTATAAGGCGTTCACTTATGAATCAAACTTGATAGAGGAAGGCAACTTCTCAAAAGGAAAAAAAGTCGGGGAGTGGAAACGGTATTTCCCAGGAACAAAAAACCTAGAAGCAGAAGAATATTACGATGAAAATGGGAATCGGGTCGGCACTTGGAAATATTACTATGAAAACAAGCGCTTAGCACGTATAGAAAAGTATGAAAATGGTATTGCAGTAGGTACATGGGAAGAATACTATCCTAATAAATCTATCTCGAAACGAAAAACCTATGAATTAGGTGTTCCAGTTGGTGATTATATCGAGTATCATAGCACAGGTGAAATTTCAGTATCCGGTCAATATTCAAATGGTATGAAGACAGGATTATGGAGAAGTTTTTTTCCTGACGGCGAAATTTATTCTATCGGAGAATATCGAAATGATTTGAAAACCGGTCTTTGGAAATACTTTAATAAAATTGGAATTCTAATCGCGGAGGGAGAATATAGCTTAGGGATGGAAGTCGGTCAGTGGTTCTATTACTACGATGGAGGCCAACTCAAGTCAGTAGGAACCTATGAGCTGGGATTTGAAAACGGTATTTGGGGTCTTTTCTATGATAATAAACAGTTGACCCAAGAAGAAATTTGGGACAATGGAAGACTGATGAACGTTAGTGATTACAACAATTACACTGGAAGCAAAAAACTAGACAAAGGAACCTTGAAAGATGGTAATGGTACCCGAATCACCTATTATGTTTCTGAAAAGAAAGAATCTGAAGGAACTTACAAGTCCGGAAAACCCAGTGGTATTTGGATCTTTTATCACGAAAATGGCCGAAAAGCTTCTGAGGGTGTAATGGTCGATGGAAAAAAAGAAGGACCTTGGAGATATTACAACCCAGCCGGAAGGTTAGAAGATTTAATCAATTATAAAGGTGACGAAATTGTGGAGAATCAGCTTCCAACCGTTCAAGAATTCAATTAACTCCAAACCATTTCCCTAGAATCAGGTTCTTCTTAAAAAAGAAATCATGTTTGGACTATTCAAAAAAAAATCCGAGAAAGAAAAACTTCAGGAAGCTTATGCTGCAAAATTAGCTGAAGCTCATAAAATGTCCACCTCCAATAGGACTGCGGCAGACAAACTCAGCGCAGAAGCTGAAGAAATAGCCAAAAAAATTGACTTGTTGAAGTAATTATTGACTTGCCTATAAACTGAAAAGCCTGATTGATATCAGGCTTTTTCTGTTTAGGATCTTGAATAATCATCTTCAAGTCGTACAATATCATCTTCATCGGATGGATTAGTTGAATCTGAATGAACCCAAATTTCAGCTACTATTCCCCAACCATCTAAACCAACCAAACGATGTCGCTCTCCTTTTTCTAAGGAAACAGTTTCTCCTAACACCATTTCTATTAATTCTCCTTGTTCATTGGTTTGACTTCTCACGATTCCCGATTCACCTGAGATCAATTTCCAGAGTTCGGATCTGCGAAAATGATATTGCCAAGAAAGTCTTGCTCCAGGTGACACCAAAAGAAGTTTAGGGCTCAATTTCTGTGAAAGTTGATTTTCCGACAACTCAACTTCATCAAAGTAAGTTGATTTGAATTTCGCTATTTGAGTTTCATCCAAAACAAAAAAACCTCCCCAAGGTCTTGATTGATCTATTTTCGAAATATGAAACCCCTCTCTCATCAAATAATGACTGACTTTTTGAAAAACCTCTTCTTTACTCAAGTCTGCCTCTAGGGTAAAATATTGCATGGAAATTATTTTTTTTCAAAAATAGAGCTTTCTGGAAAAGAAAAGATGTATGATTATTAAATACATTTGAAATCTTTTCAGATAATCAAACCAACTCTGATAATTTTTTTATCAAAAATTGATAAACCACAGTCTGTTATTCTATTTTTTTTAAAAAGTATTTTTTGAAACATGAAAATTCGCTTAATTCAAGTGTAACTTTAGCATATGAACCTGATTAATCCTCAAGCTGTCATCGATAAGATGGATGGCGTGGTAGAGATAAAGAGCTACCTCAACAAAATAAAAATCATCAAAAACCTCTACCAAAAAGGAGCAAACACCGCTAGTGAGATCTGCAGTGAAGTTGGAATCTCCCTACCCACCGTAAACTCACTGCTTAGCGATCTTATGGAAAATGGAGAGGTCATCAAACATGGAAGAGCAGAGTCTCAGGGAGGAAGAAAACCCGACCTTTACCGCTTAGCCGAAGACGCTTTCTATGTACTCTCCGTAGACCTTTCCAAATTCAACCTTAATCTTGGTCTTTACTCTTGTACACAGCAATTAACCTTTCCGAAAGAAAGCAAAAAGATCAACTTAAATAATGAGCAAGAAACATTTGAGCTGATCTGTAACTATATAGAAGACTATCTCCAGCGATCCGGAATTGAACCCTCAAAAGTAATTGCAATTGGCATTTCCATGCCAGGACTATTAGACTCCCTTGGCGGGGTAAATTATACGTATCTGAGATTCGGAAAAAAGACTCTTTTAGAGAATCTCGAAGCCCGCTTCAACAAAAAAATCTTCCTTGAAAATGACGCAAGGGCAATGACCTTAGCCGAGTTTAAATATGGTACTGAGCATAATTACAAAAACGTACTTGGACTATTTATTGGTTGGGGTATCGGTTTGGGGATTATCATAGACGGGAAAATATACCAAGGTGCATCTGGTTTTGCAGGAGAATTCAGTCACTCCCCCATCTTTGAATCTAGAGATATTACCTGTTCCTGCGGAAAAAAAGGATGTCTAGAAGCTGTAGCCTCAGGGACCGCAATTGTAAAAAAAGCAGAGCAAGCCATTCTTTTGGACAAAAATGGTATTCTGGCCAGAATGGTAAGAGATCACGAAGGTGAACTTGAACCAGGTCTAGTAGTAGAAGCTGCATTATCAGGAGATCAACGAGCAATCACGATTTTATCTGAAGCGGGACTTGATCTTGGAAGAGGAATCTCAATGCTTATTCAATTACTCAATCCTGAATTGATCATTATCGGTGGATCTGTAGCTGAAGCAAATCAGTACCTGATTACTCCAATACAGCAAGCGCTAAATATTTACAGCATGGCCAAATCAAGAGAAAAGACTAAACTTTCGCTCTATCAACTTGGTGAAGATGTTGGTTTGCTTGGAGGTGTAGCTGTAGTTAATGAAAAGTTATTTGATGATTTGATTACCCGGTTTGGATAAGTTCTAAGAATCAATTCACATGATCATCCAATTCATTCAAAAAATAGCATCAATTACAACCCTAGGGTTTATTTTAAATCTTTCAATGGTTTGTAATACTTTTTCCCAAACAGATTTTTCGACCAATTTCCAAAGGATAAACTCCAGAAAAGCAGGCGTCACTTTTAAAAATCAATTAAAGGAAGATGCTAATAACAATATTCTGAGATACGAATATTTCTACAATGGTGGAGGTGTCGCTGTTGGAGACTTAGATAATGACGGCCTGGAAGATATATTTTTCACAGGAAATATGAGTTCCAATAAAGTCTATAGAAATCTTGGAAATCTAAAATTTGAAGATCTGAGCAAGAAGTCCGGCCTTGAAGGAAAAGAAGTCTGGACTACAGGTGTCTCGATGGCCGATGTAAATGGGGATGGCTTATTGGATATCTATGTTTGCTACTCCGGGAAGGGCGAACCGAAAGAACGAGGAAATGAACTTTGGATCAATCAAGGGAACTTCGTTTTTAAAGAAGAGGCTGCAAGTTTTGGAATCGCAGACCAATCCAATAGTACACAAGGGTTATTCTTTGATTTTGATCGTGACGGGGATCTTGATTTATATCTTCTAAATCATCATATCCAAGTCATCAATGAATTGGAATTTGATGAGGCAAAGACAGTTCGCCACCCCTTTGCAGGAGATAAATTGTATCAAAACGACAATGGTAAATTTATCGACATCAGTGAGAAAGCTGGCATAAAAGGCTCTGCATTAGGCTTTGGTTTAGCCGTTATCGCTTCAGATATCAATCAAGACGGCTGGATGGATCTACTGGTTACCAATGACTACATCGAACCAGACTACCTTTATATTAATAATCAGGATGGTACCTTTTCGGATCGAATCACTGATTATTTTCAGCACATCTCTCATTTCTCCATGGGAGCAGATATTGCCGATATCAATAATGATGGCAACCCTGATGTCTATACTCTTGACATGCTTCCGGAAGATAATGAGCGGCAAAAACTCCTTTATGGTCCTGAAAATTATGAGCAATACGCCTTGATGATCCAAAAGGGTTTTTACCATCAGAATATGAGAAACATGCTTCAACTAAATCTTGGGGATGGATCATTTTCAGAAATCGGTCAACTTTCCAATATTTCCAATACCGATTGGAGCTGGTCTGCTTTATTTTTTGATGCCACGAATAGCGGATACAAAGACCTTCTGGTTACCAATGGATATTTTCGTGATTACACCAACCGCGATTTTTTAAAATACAAAGGAGATTATTATTTCAAACAGGCTGTCGCAAATGAAAAAGCTGACACGCTTCATTTGGTCACCACAATGACCTCTACGCCAGTTCATAATTATTTCTTCGAAAATCAGGGAAACTTGGAATTCAAAGATCGTTCTATGGACTGGGGTTTTGAAGAAAAAATATTTTCAAGTGGTGCTGCCTACTCGGATTTGGATAATGACGGAGATTTGGATTTGGTTATAAACCATTTGAATGAAACTGCTGGAATCTATGAAAACAGAGGAGAAACAGGTAATTGGTTAGAAATACAGCTAAAAGAAAAGTCCAAAAACACCAATGCTATAGGGGCAAAAATCCAAGTCAACTTAGGCGATTCAAATCAATTCTTTGAAATGCAACCCGTTCGAGGATTTCAATCTTCTGTAAGCCAACGAATACACATAGGTTTAGGTGAAATAGAAACTGTCAAATCACTACAAATAACATGGCCAGACGGATCCCTGCAAGTATTAGAGAATATTGAGAAAAATCAAATTTTAACGATTTTAAAAGAATCGAATTCTCAATTTTCTGAGAAGCAAAAAACTGAACCTATTTTAATTTCTTCTGACAAAGTGCCTCCTTTTATCCCACAATCAGTTGGCTTCAATGACTTCAAAAGACAGCCTTTGATGCTCACGATGCCAAGTTATATTTCTCCAGCATTAGCAAAAGGCGATTTAGATGGCGATGGAAATGAGGAGGTTTTTATCGGGGGTACAAAAGGTCAATCCGGAAAAATTTTCTCAAACATAAATGGAGAGTGGGTTCCTTATGCAAGATTCACTTCCAGTACTTCAGTCACAGATGCTGTCGCTATTTTCGAAGATTTCAACAATGATGGAGCACTTGACCTTTATGTTGGAAGTGGAGGCTATCAGGATTACATTGGTTCAGATGAAGCTCTAGAAGATCGGCTTTACCTCAATGACGGCAATGGTAAGCTAACTAAAGCTCCCTTTCCAAATTATAAATTCAGCACGGGAACGGCACAAGCTATCGATATCAATAAAGACGGTTACCTCGACTTATTTATTGGAGCTAGGATGATTCCAGGTAGATATCCTCTAGTAGCAGGTAGTAAAATTCTTATTAATGATGGCGAAGGCACATTTACCGATCAGACGGTTGCATTTTTACCACATGAGGGTAAAATAGGCTTAGTAACTTCATCCCAAAAAATGGACTTCAATGGGGATGGTTTCGAGGATTTATTGGTAGCCGGGGAGTTTATGAATTTGACTTTCCTAATTAATGAAAGTGGCAAAACCTTCTCTGACCAAAGCCAAAAATACTTAGCCTCTCCTCTTTCAGGTTGGTGGGGAAGTTTAGCTTTAGGCGATTTTGATTCAGATGGAGATTTGGATATCGTAGCAGGAAATTTTGGTTTGAATTCTCAATTTGAAGCAAATGAGCAAAAACTTTTGAAGCTCTATTCGGCTGATTTTGATCAAAATGGATCAATTGACCCCATCTTGGAATGTTTCATTGGAGACCAAGCTTATCCATTCCCAAGTAGAGATGAGCTTCTGGATCAAATGGTAAGTATGCGAAGTAAATTCACTGATTATGCGAGCTATTCCAAGGCGAAAATGAATGACTTATTTTCATCAAAAGAATTGGATGATGCTCAGATTTTGACCGCTAATACCCTAGAATCCATTTATCTCGAAAACACATCAGCAGGTTTTGTCCCCCACGCTCTGCCAAAAATTGCACAAGCCTTCCCTATTTATGCCATTCTACCTATAGATATAAACCATGATGGGAATTTAGATCTAGTCTTGGGGGGAAACCAAACCTTCACCAGAATCCGTATTGGTTTGATAGATGCAGGGTTGGGATTGGTCCTAAGCAATGACGGAAAGGGAAATTTCAAGGCACTTCTCCCTTCTGAATCAGGGCTCAATATAAAAGGAGACATCAAATCAATATTGCCAATAAATGTAGATGGAGAAACCCAGCTCCTTTTTGGTATTAATCAACAGGCTTTACAATTATTTAAGGTCAAATGAATTCACTAAAAACATATTTGCTATTGGCAGGATTGACGATTTCACAGTTAGTCCATGCTGAGCCTAAGTCTCCAAATTGGCCAAAAATCTATACAGATAAACTCTTTCATTTGACCGAAATCATGGTAACTGACGTGGCAAGTCCTCCAGTTGCCGCTAGAATCTATGCTTACGCTACCTTAGCTTCCTATCTAACTATAAAAGATCAAGGAATCGAATTCAAGCATTCTTCGCTTTTGGGAGGCACTTACCTAACCAAGAATTCTTGGTCAATTACAAAGACTACTTTAAAGTCTCCAGAATTTGCTGCAATCATCGCAATGCTTCAAGTGGGTGAAGCAATTATGCCCTCAGGTTATTTACTTAAGGAAAAACAGGAAGAATGGATTTCAGAAGCATTAAAAGCTAAAATCATTTCCAAAAAAGAGCTTCAGGGTCATTTGGAATATGGAACTGAAATTGCAAAATCAGTAATGGCAGTTGCCAAACAAGATGGCTATCTTCAACTCTCTACTTTAACCAGATATACTCCTTCGCAAGGAGAAGGCTTTTGGTACCCTACTCCGCCTGCTTATATTGCTGCCGTAGAGCCTGAGTGGAAAACCATCAAACCATTTTTCATTGAGGATTTAGCGGCATATAAACCTGCCTCGATGGCTCCTTTCAATCTTACGGAAGGCAGTTCCTTTCATACACAATTGATGGAGGTATATACAGTAACTCAAAAATTAACTGAAGAACAAAAACTGATTGCGAATTTTTGGGATTGTAATCCATTTATGGTGGATTTCAGCGGGCATATGGCGATTGGAATAAAGAAAATATCACCGGGAGGACATTGGATTGGAATTACTGGGATTGCTGCAGAAAAGCAGCAGTTATCATTTGCAGAAACTGCCTATGTACACGCTTTGGTAGGATTAACACTCCATGATGCATTTATTTCTTGTTGGCAAGCCAAATATGAAACGAATAGAATCCGACCTGAAACTGTCATTAATCAAAAGATGGATCAACGTTGGAGACCCTTGTTACAAACTCCCCCTTTCCCAGAATACACTTCAGGTCACTCGGTCATCAGCCGAGCTTCTGCAGTGGTATTGACTGGTTATTTCGGCGATAATTTTGAGTTTATTGATAGCTCCGAAACCTACTTTGGGCTACCCGAACGACCATTTAAATCCTTTTTACTAGCTTCTGAAGAAGCGGCAATTTCCAGATTATATGGAGGAATTCACTTTCGGGATGCAATTGAAGAAGGGGTCAAACAGGGAGAAAAAATCGGGAAGATGATTTGGGAGAAAACGAAGTAAATCAAATTCTCCTCTATTCTCCTTTTTCGATAGCTTATTTAAACTCCCCTTCCCAATTCACTTCCACTTCAAAAGGATTAAGTAACTCATCAATCAAAACTGCAACTTCCAACCGATTCAATTTTTTATCTGTGGTAAATTGACCAGAAAGTCCAGTTCGCTTATAAGCTTGAGCAATTTCCAAAAGTGGAGTGTTTGGTTTTACTTTTTCCAAGATCATCTGAAATCGCTCACCTGTCAATGAAGTTCCTGATGCTCCCCAGAAATCTTTCAGTTCTGAAAAGATCGGTCTTAGCCCATCTACCAATTCATATTCGGACACCAAGCGTTCTGGATAAAACCAGGTCTGATTAGCCCATAAATAAGGTACACCTTCACCTTTCAGAACGCCGCTAACTCCGATTTTCTGTACCGCCTGAAAATGTGGGCTTGAAGGATCGATATCAATAAAAGGCATTAAATAAGCGCCTTGATCCAAAAGGGTTTGCTGAACAGATCTAATGGAAACCTCGGCTGGAGCTTTTTTAGTCTTCAAAGAAACGCAAGCCAAAGTTCCTGCCGCTTGGCCTATTCCCAGGACCACAGGCTGAAGTCGCGTAGCTCCATTGACAATATTGGAAACTGATATACTTTTTTCTGCCAAGATCAATCCTTTATGATCTTTTGGTACCAAAGCTCCTAGAGGCACATTGTAAGATGGCACCCGGATTTTGATAAAATCAATAGCTGGAGCTTCCAAATTCTTTTTATGATGATGATCAATGGTATAATCTCCTACTATGGCTCCTGTACGATAATAGGGATTTGGGGCGGTATATGGATTTAACACATAAGGCAAGGTGAAATCCACCAAACCATAATATCGTCTGGATTCACGATGGTAGGGAATCATCGGCAGATCATCTGCAGTAGGATATTCTTCCTCAGCAAGGCCCAAATGTTTAAAACCTAATTCGTATTGAATATAGTAGACAAACCTGAGCGTAGCAGCTTTTGCGGCTTTCAAAGCTTCTCTTCGCTCATCCCTATCCATTTCCACAATATTCAGGTAATAATCATTTCCACAATTAGGCCAGTTAATCATGTATTTACCATTCGGTAATTTGCCATAATCCAGCATTTTACCGCAGTCCAAAGTAGGGGCATTATCTGTAGTGGGATCAGCATGAGCACAAGCGCATGCAAATTCAGTAGGATCGTAATTTGCTGGTTTTGGAATTGTCTTATCAGCTCCCGCTCCATAATCTTGAAGCGTAGCCACATAGGTCAAGTCCTGAATAATATTGTTGGCTTCGACCGGAGCATAGATTTCACCAATTACCCCACTTGCATCCATTCCTAGACGGTATTTTAATCCTTGTGCCGCAGCCACATCACCCAATTCTGTAGCATCGATCAAGAGTGTGCTGGTCACAGTAACTTCTTTACCAGCCTTGACAAAAGTGACAGTCCAAGTTTCCTCCTCATAAATCGCTGTATTCCATATACTTTCAAAGGAAATTTCAAGGTTTGGAGTTTGGGATGCTAATTTTTGCAGTAGTTCACTAGCTACTTTCGGTTCAAAAAGTGTATTGCTGACCCAGCCGGTTGCCATGTTTTTCGGACCTCCGTAATACTCCTCCAAACCCTGCTTAAATTCTCCATAAAAACCTCCGGAGATCTTATCATTCCCATCAATTGCAGAAACTCCTGCTGCTGTCAACATCCCTCCTAGCCAAGTACTCTCTTCTATTATAAGCGTTTTTATCCCAAGTCTTCCCGCCGAAATTCCAGCTGAAGTTCCACTGGCTCCTCCACCTACGACGATGAGATCAAAACTTTGCTGTGCGAAACTTTTAAAGGAAAAGAGTTCTATCAGGAGAAAAGTAACCAGAACTATAAAGTGTCGATTTTTCATGTGTTTAGAAGCGATTAATATTGGTCACAAGGAATCTCGCATGGTAATTAAACGTCTCAGTTTTTGACTAGTTAGTCATGCTCGATTTCATAATTTATGATTTTTAATATAGGGTTGGCAAGCACCAATAAGTGCCGCTTGCTCTCCCAAGGTTGAAATTTCAATCTTTACAGAACAGCCGTTATGAGAAAGATATTGGTTCATGGCTGGTAAAAACAACTGATGAAGTAGCGCAATTTTTCCACCTAAAATCACTGCCTCAGATTGAAGTCTGATAAGATAAGGGAACAAAAATTCTCCCAGTGTTTTTCCAAAAACATCAAAGAGTAGGGCAGCTTTTTCCAAATCAGAATCAACCAAATCCTTAACTCCTGTAATATTCAAATCAAACTGCTTTTTGGCTTCTCGAACAAACCAACTTGTACCTAAATAATCCTCAGCAATTCCACCTCTAAAGGGTGCTGTCCAAAGTTTTGCATCTTTGACCACATCCTCCACTTTAATCGCAGAGCCAAGTCCAGTACCGAGTGTAATTCCAATTGAATTCTGGAAGCTTTTTCCCGAGCCTGCCAGACTTTCCCCTAAAAGAAAAGCCTCTGCATCATTTGTAAATTGAATATGATTGGAAGGTATTCTCAGCGACTGTGCAAGTAGATTTTTGACAGAAACTTTGTAAAGTGCTTTCATTTTCCCTTGATCCTGAATCAGAGATACTCCAGCTGGATAATCATAGGGACCGGGCATAGCGATTCCTAACTGAAAGTTCTCTGAACCATTTGCTGTTGCTAGGATCACGTCTGACCAAGATGAAATTAATTCTTCGGAAGAAACTGATGTGTCAACAGAAGACTCTTCTAGATCATACAGACCTAGCTCCCCTCCTTCAAAATTTATGGAAGCTGCTGAAATATGAGAACCACCAATATCTACTCCAATGAGTTTCATGATTTAAATTAAAAATGAGGAATTTATCTTTTGAGCTTAAAATCGTTCAAAGGTCTTTTAATATTAATGTCAATCGCATCCAATAATGAGCCAGAAGGATCTTCCGAAAGCTCCCAAAACATCACTCCCGCAAGTTGCTCTTTTTTCATAAAATAGATCTTATGCTCTATGGATCTTCGGCTTTCAAAAGTCACCCATTCCCGATTTTCTTCAGAATACAAAAAAGGATTTTCTGAATTATAATCCCACCATTCTCGATAGGAAGGATTACTTTGTAATTCATAGATTTTATCCTGAGAAAGCCCTCGATCAAAAGTTCCAGGTTGGTAAAGCCCATTATTTTCAGGACCAACATCTTTCCAACGCTTGCCGTAAAACGGGATTCCTACAACTATTTTTTCTCGAGGAATTCCAAATTCAATATGATCCATTACTGCGGATTCCACAGATCGATTTCGTTTTGCTGCTGGCATTAAAGCTGGGTTTCCCTTATACAAATTAGCATGATGACCTGTGGTGTCATCTCCTGCACCAAAAAGATCATAACTCATGATATTAATTAAGTCCAGATACTGTTGAGCAGTACGGAGGTCATTTACTTCAAGATATTTCCGAAAACCTCCGGTAGCAATTGTTGATAGATAGTGCTTGTTATCAATCGCGCCAAGTGAGTCCAAAGCCTCTCTGAAGCTTTTAAGCATTGCTACAAAGTTTTCCTTATCAACATCTCTGACGACATTATTATCGCCTTGGAGTGCTGGATATTCCCAATCAAAATCCAGTCCGTCTAATCGGTGCTTAATTAAAAAATCGATTCCAGAAGCCGTTATTATTTTTCGACTTTCCGGTGTCAGAGCTGCATCAGAAAAACCTTTGGACCAAGACCATCCTCCAATCGAAACCAGTACTTTAAGGTTTGGATTCCGAGATTTGAGTGAATGAAGTTTCAAAAAGTTTAAGCTATCCCGCTCTTCAAGCCCATCACCGGAGCGAATTATTCCATCTACCACATTAGCAAATGCATAATTGATATGAGTTAGTTTTTCTACAGGTATTTTTTCAGGTTCAACATCTTTCCAACCAGCAATGTATCCGATTACTACCTTGTTTGGATTTGATTGGGCGAAATTTTCCTGAAAAAGAAATAAAAAGAGGAAGATCAAAAGATAGTTTTTCATAGAATTAGGTTCTATATAAATAAAGATAGAGGCCCGGGAGACCCAGAACCTCTATCATAAATTTGGTTATTAAATTAGAATATAGGGCAAATTAATTACCTCCGTCCCACCAAACTTTAGTAGCAAAAAGATCACCACCCATTCTTGAAACAGCGGCCTGATAATTTTCAGGATTTGCTCCGATTTCAGATTCCCAATATCTCAATCTTCTTGGAATGAAATTACCTTCGAATGCATTCGGATCTTGAGTTGGAGTTAATGCTGGATATCCAGTTCTTCTCCAGTTCGACCAAGACTCGATATCATTCAAATAAGTGGCTGCCCAATATTCTTCACCGATCAATTTCAATTTATCAGCATTAGAAGCAGCATCAAATCCTCGACCAGCGATATACGTTTGAATTTCTGGACCAGTCTTGGCAAATGAAGGGTCAAAAATAACCCAAGATGAAATTGCTGCAGTAACACCATTAGTAAAGTGGGTTGATGGATTACTAGAAATCCAACCCTTCACAGCAGCCTCAGCTCTCATTAATTCTACCTCTGCATATGAAATTAAGTAGTAAGGATCTTCCCAATCCAAATATTTCAGATTAAGCATAGAGAAGTTTTGCTGAACTGTAGAAAAACCGTCAAGTGTACCCGGAGGCACTGCATCTACTAAATTGGTTGAATTGTAGCCATTTGGAAGACCAATTTGCTTTTCAGGATCAGTGATCCAAGTAGACGCATCATCTGGATTACCTACACCACCTGTAATAATCATCATTCGGGGGTCATCATTAGCTTTCATCCAGTTCAAGAAAGTCTCAGAAATCTTGCAATCTCTAGAGTACTTATAAGTGTTCCAATAGCCATCATTCAGGCCGTTACGGTTTACACCTTGTGGTCCTGGGGCATAGTGAATAAATGCAATGTCATCATTACTGGTAAATGCGCCACTAGTATTGGCTTCAGTAAATACAGACTGAGCGGTAGAAGGATCAACATTACTCATTCGCATTGCCATTCTCATCAAAAGCGAATTTGTAAACTTCTTCCACTTATCAATATCACCACCATATAAGAAATCCTGTACTCCAAGCGATCTTGCAGAAGGAGAGAACTTATCTCTGGCTGCTTTCAAATCAGCAATCATAAGAGAATATACCTCTTGCTGAGACTGATAAGTCGGGAACCAATTCTCCTCAGCTTCTAAACCATATCCAGCCTGAGTGTAAGGAATATCTCCATACATATCTGTCATCCTTAGAAGATCAAACACTCTTAATACTGTTGCTGCTGCATTGAGATTCGCTTCGTTTGGATCCTCTGAAGTCTTAGTGATTACGTGAGAAAATAACCGAATTACGTCTGTAAAGTGTCTCTCCATGTAGGCACCGCTATACTGTGCACTGTAGAAATATTTATCTCCACTAAAATACCCTGCAGTTGATGCCGTATGCTGAATCATTGTTGCTGCATAAAGCATGTTTGCTCTGGTGTTTTCATATTCTCCACCGATTCTCAATGTACCTAGGGAGAATAGATAACGCATATCGATATCCTCAACTGCGTTTTCATTTATATTTAGGTCCAATAAATCTTGCTCATTACAAGATGTGCCAAGGAGGATAGCTCCAAGCAAAAGACCGGTAATTTTATTTCTTAGTCTCATAGTTTCGTTTTTTTAGGTTAAACCTTCGGTCTTAGAAGTTAGCAGATAGGTTAAATCCAATACTTCTGTTCGCAGGAACTGAGAAAAACTCCAAGCCTTGAGAGTTACCAGATGTAGTATACGCAGCTTCAGGATCAAGATTTGGCACATTAGACCAAAGGATCGCAAGATTTCTACCCACCACAGAAAGAGAAAGTGACTGGAATGGAGTCTTTTCTAGGAATTTCTTCGTGAAAGTATATCCGAAGGAGAATTCACGAAGTTTTCCAAAAGAAGCATCATATACCACATTCTCTGATACTTGAGCATATCGTTGCCAATAGTTATCAATAAGATACTTAGTAGGATCAGAAGGATCTGCCGGAATAGTCCAAGTACCAGGGGCACCCTCCGGTGTCACACCGGTCACAGTCAGATTACCATCTCTTCCAACCAAAGTATTCTTATGAAGACCATTTTGGTAAGCAAAATAGTTCGTGCCTGACATCATTGATCCACCAGATCTAAAGTCAACCAAGAACATCATTCTGAAGCCTTTGTAAGAGAAGTTATTGGAAATACCTCCCGAAACTGGATGACGACCTTCTGCGATGGTTTCATATCCTGAGGTAGTCACAGGGTATCCATTTGCATCATAAACCGGTTGACCGTTGATTTGAAGATGTTTGAAACCAGCAATCATTCCAAGAGGCTCTCCTACAATATGACGGATCCGCTCTCTTCTTACCCGAGACTCATCTAGGTTGATGAATTCAATTGGATCGCCAGCGGCATTAGTTCCCAAGCTAAGAACCTCAGAAATGTTTCTTGCATAGTTAAATGAAATATCCCAACGGAAATCACCTATAATTGGAGTTACGTTTAGGAGTACTTCTAAACCTCGGTTTTCCAGCTCTCCAATATTCACGGTGGTAGATCCAAATCCTGAAGTTGCTGAAATACCGGTATTCAGAATATCATCTGAAGTTCTTCGCTTATAATAAGCCAAATCCAATCCGATTCTGTTTTCCATAAACCTGATATCTGTACCGATTTCCCATTCAGAGGAAAGGTATGGACCTAGGTTAGCATTAGGAATAGAACCGTTATTGATCTGTCCAAGACTAGCTCCACCAATATGTCCAGCTCCAACCAAACCATAGGTTAGATTCAATGCGTATGGATTTGGACCACCACCGCCTACTTGAGCCCATCCACCTCTTAATTTCACAAATGTGAAGAAATCAGGCATTTTGACCATATCTGATATTACAGCACTGACACCTACTGAAGGGTAGAAAATTTTACTGTTTTCAGGAGCAAGTGTAGAGAACTGATCTTGACGGCCTGTAAGGTTTAAGAAGATCATATTTTTGTAACCTACGTTTGCAGCTCCATATATTGAGTTGATCCCAAACTCGGAAAATCCGTATCCAAATGATGGTGCTGCAACATTAGTAACACTGTGGAAATATGGAACGACCAAGTCGTTTCCACCACCTCTTTTACTTTCATTTGTTCTTCTCAGTTGATTTCCACCTAAGAAACCATCCACATCGAAATCACCAAAAGTTTTATTGAAACCGATCATAATATCAGCGTTGTTCTCGCGAACTGTTCTCGCAGAAGTATTATAACTACCTCTAGGTTTGAAAGCTGTACCATAACCTTCGTATCCATCTTCAGCTCTAACCTGAAAATCAGTACCATATCGACCCTGTACATATAACCAATCTGTGAGATCATATCTTAGTGACATGTTTCCAAATACTCTGTCAGTCACATCAGTTCTTCCCCACTGATAAGCTGCCCAGTAAGGATTAGTCTGGAATACATTTCCCTGATATCTTAATTCAGTTCCGTCAGGATTAGCACCCAGCTTATTTGGATCTCCTTTAATTACATCCAACGGAATATTACCTGGCTTTACTACCATGGAGAAGTTAGCATTACCGGGAGAATCTGAAAGTCTTGGCCTATTAGTAGCTTCTTGCTTGGAATATTGCCCAGACACAGCAAGTGTAAATTTACCCTGCTTACTATTGACATTGATACTTGCTACGTTTCGGTCAAATCCCGAATTTGGAAGCACGTCATCATTAGCCAAATTTGAGAATGAGAATCTATAGCTAGTGCTCTCATTTCCTCCAAATAAGGCCACTGAATTATTCCAAGTACTTCCTTGATTATAAAAATCATTGAAATTCTCTCCTAGAAAAGAGTAAGGACGCTGTTGCCCGTCAAATTGAATTGAATTAGCTCCATCATAAACACCTCCCCAACCATTGGTCGAAGTATTTATTGCCTCATCCTGAGTACCAGGCTTTCTTCCATCCTGACCAGGCCCATAAGTTCGTTGGAAATCTGTACGATCTACCACTTGATCAAAAGTGAAGTTGGAGTTTACAGCAACACCTACGCCTTTTCGAGCGGTACCTTTCTTAGTGGTGATTAGGATTACACCATTTGCTGCTCTTGCTCCATAAAGAGCCGCTGCAGTATTTCCTTTCAATACTGAAATACTTTCAATATCATCCGCATTAATTGAAGAAAGACCATCACCTGCATCATTTCCTCCCCACATACCTGCATTACCAAGGTTACCTGATTCGATTGGCACTCCATTGACAACATATAGTGGCTGATCCGCACCAGTTAAAGAAGAACCACCTCGAATCACTACTCGAGTAGATCCTGCTGCACCTGTGGATGGCGGCGTCACATTCACACCTGCAACCTTACCAGTTAATGCATTTCCCACGTTAACTGCTCTAGATTCTGTGAATTTATCTCCAGAAAGTTGTGTGACTGAATATCCAAGAGACTTCTTGTCTCGTTGCATACCAAAAGATGTCACCACCACCTCTGAAAGCTCATTTGCATCTTCAAGAAGCGTTACGTTTAACTCAGTAAGATTCCCAACAGTAAATTCCTGCGTAGTAAATCCTATAAATGAAAAGACTAGTACTGAACTAGAACTTACAGAAATAGAATACTCACCATCCACATTTGTGGTGGTACCAGTGTTGTTCCCTTTGTCCAGGATGGTTACTCCTGGCATGGGTAGGCCATCCGACTCTGCGGTTACGACCCCCTTGAGAACTCTTGTTTGAGCTTGCACATGAATAGTGAGGCCCACCGTCAGCACAAGAGCAAAAGCAATTGATAGAAGTTTTCTCATAGTTTAAAATAAATAGTGAAATTAAATTGTTTTGAATTCCCGGAATTACGGGTTCTTTCTAAGGAAAGAATTACTTGTTTGTTTTTTACCATAAAATTTAAATTGACCAATAAGTCGACCTGAAGTCTATCCTAATTCACTGAAAAACTGGATTCAAGGAATCAACTTTAGTTTCATTGATCGTAAATCTAAAAATTTCCAATTTCTAACAAAAGATATCTATTATTTTTTTTTAGCAAAAAGAAGATTCTTATTATATTTTTTTATAAAAGTTAAAATATATTTCACTTTATTTTAAAATTCAAGTCGATCTAAAAAAATATTTTAAAATAACCCTGCCTTAAAATTAAAATTTAAAGGATAACAATTAGGGGTTCTCTAATTTTTGTTTAGACAGATAAAAAAGAAATCAAAATATTATTCTATAAAATAGTTTAATTGAACCAAGATTAGTCGATTATTCTGAATAATAAAAAAACTGCAAAAGCAGATCTTAAACAAAAAAGCCATCCCAAATAATTGGGATGGCTTATCTTCTATTAAAAAGCTACTATCTAAGGAAAAGTAACTCTCTGTATTTCACCAATGGCCAAGACTCATCGTCTACCAATAACTCAAGTTTATCAACCGCATATCTGATCTTATCAAAGTATTTTTCTTTGACCTCAGTCTGATAGCTTTTGGCCTGTACTTCAAAATCAGGATTTTTATTGATTTGTTTTCTGGCCTCGATCATAGCTGTGACGTTTTGTTTCAAAGATTCAATATGCTTTGACACTTCTTTGATCGTATCAACAGCAGTTGAATGATCTAATCCAAGCCCTTTCAATCCATTTGCATTCTCGATCATTTTGTTTTGATATAGAATTGCTGTTGGGATGATGTGATTTAAAGCAAGATCTCCCATCACACGACTTTCAATCTGAACTTTCTTGATGAAGTTTTCAAGCATGATTTCATGACGAGCATGAAGCTCTATATGATTCAAAACATTATGACGAGCAAAAAGATCTTTTGTGTCTTTCGTTTTGTAAACATCAAGTGCCAATGGAGTAGATTTTAAATTTGATAAGCCTCTTTTAGCAGCCTCTGTAGCCCACTCTTCAGAATAGCCATCTCCTTCAAATCTTACTTTCTTAGAATCCTTGATGTATTTACGCAACACATTCACGATTGCGATCTTCTTTTCCTTACCAGCTGTCATCTCTTTTTCAATGTCTTTTAGCATTGTTTTAAGGACATCAGCTACAATAACATTCAATACTGTCATTGGCCCGGCAACATTTGCCTGTGAACCTACCGCTCGGAATTCAAATTTATTTCCTGTAAATGCAAACGGAGAAGTTCTGTTGCGATCAGTATTATCGAGAATGATTTCAGGAATCTTGGAAATCCCAAGCTTCATATACATGTTATCACCTTTTTCAATCTTGATGTTTCCGTTCTTTTCAAGTTCATCAAGCACCTCTGTCAGAGTTTTACCAAGGAAAACAGAAATAATTGCCGGTGGTGCTTCATTTGCACCTAACCTAAAATCATTTCCCGCAGAGGCAATGCTTGCTCTTAACAAATCAGCATAGTCATAAACAGCTTTAACAGTAGCTACCAAGAAAG
Organism: Algoriphagus sp.; assembly: GCF_029254265.1. Lineage (GTDB taxonomy): Bacteria > Bacteroidota > Bacteroidia > Cytophagales > Cyclobacteriaceae > Algoriphagus. The sequence continues at coordinate 38,764 of NZ_JAQWXX010000001.1, forward strand.
TTAAAAACTGAAGGTTCTCTCTTGCAGAATTGCTTGGCTGGAACAAATTCACTCCAGTGTCTGTGATTAGGGACCAGTTGTTATGTTTTCCACTTCCATTGACTCCTGCGAAAGGCTTTTCATGAAGAAGAACTTTCAAATCATGTTTTTCTGCAGCCTTTTCCATCACATCCATCAGTAATTGGTTGTGATCTGTTGCCTTGTTAATTTCTTCAAAAACCGGAGCAACTTCAAACTGACCTGGGGCAACCTCATTGTGACGAGTCATTACCGGAATACCCAATTTGTGAGATTCCACTTCAAACTCAACCATAAAGTCTTTAACCCGTGTTGGAATGGAACCAAAGTAATGATCATCTAATTGTTGACCTCTTGCAGGGCTATGTCCATAAACAGTTCTTCCAGCCATCACCAAATCCGGACGAGCTGAAAACAAAGCCTTGTCTACCACAAAATATTCCTGCTCTACCCCAAGAGAAGGTTGCACTTTTTTCACATTTCGATCAAAAAGCTGGCAAACCTGTATTGCAGCATCATTAATTGCCTCAACCGATTTAAGAAGAGGTGTTTTAAAATCTAATGCCTCACCAGTATATGAAACAAAAATTGTCGGGATACAAAGGGTGTTTTCGAAAATGAAAATCGGCGAAGTTGGATCCCAGGCAGTGTAGCCTCTCGCTTCAAAAGTTGATCTAATTCCACCATTTGGAAATGAAGACGCATCTGGCTCCTGCTGAACTAAAGCCGAGCCCTTGAATTTCTCAAGACCTGCATACGCATCAAAAAACGAATCATGCTTTTCAGCAGTTGAGCCAGTCAAAGGCTGAAACCAGTGTGTATAATGAGTCACTCCTTTAGAGAGTGCCCAGGTTTTTACAGCTGATGCCACTTCTTCTGCAGCTGAAGCATCGATTTTTGATCCCTTATCGATCGCTTCCATTACTTTTTTAAACACAGATGGTGCGAGAGATTCTTTCATCTGCTTAGCCCCAAATATATTGGTACCAAAGTAATCTGAGATTTTAGTGGATGGTGGAGTTACTGCTTTTCGCTGTCTTCCCTGCACCATCGCCAAAGCTTGTTGTCTTAGTGTTGCCATTTCTACAATGTGTGGTTTAAAATTAGATGTACAAAAATAGAAAAATACTTGTCTTGAAAAGCTTTTGATGAATTTTTGAGGTATTTTTTTCAAAAAATTACACATTTTTCAAAAAATGAAGCAAAAAATTACCCTAATACCTGAAAATATACAAATTTTGGGCTCAACATTAGGGAATTGAAAACAAGTCAAGTTTAATTACCTTTGTGTACTCAAAAAATAGAACTCATTTTGAAAAAAGTAGCCTTTTACACACTAGGTTGTAAACTCAATTTCTCCGAAACGTCAACAATAAGCAGACAGTTTGAAGCAAAGGGGTACCTAAAAGTAGATTTTCAGGAAAATCCAGACATTTTCATCATCAACACTTGCTCAGTCACTGAGAACGCAGATAAAAAATGCAAGAAAATCGTCAAAGAGGCTAAAAAGATCTCACCTAATTCTTATGTGACTATTATTGGTTGCTATGCGCAGCTAAAGCCAAAAGAAATTTCTGAAATAGAAGGAGTCGATGCGGTACTTGGTGCCGCCGAAAAATTCAGATTGATCGAGTTGCTCGATGATTTCGCGAAGGCACAAGAAACAAAAGTACTTGCTTCAGAAATCCAAGAAGCCACTATATATAATAATGCGTATTCTATCAATGATCGCACGCGTACCTTTTTGAAAGTACAAGATGGCTGCAACTATGGCTGTGCTTTCTGTACGATCCCACTTGCCAGAGGAAAAAGCCGAAGCAATACCATTGAATCAGTTTTGGAGTCTGCTCGAGAAATAGCCGCTACAGACGTCAAGGAAATCGTTCTTACAGGTGTGAATATCGGAGATTTTGGAATAGTAGAAGGAAAACGAAATGAGCGTTTTGCTGACTTGGTCTATGCTATCGATGAGGTAGAAGGAATCAATCGCTTCCGAATCTCCTCAATCGAACCAAATTTGCTGACAAATGAGATCATCTCATTTGTTGCTACCTCCAAACGGTTTGTCCCTCATTTTCACGTTCCCCTTCAGTCTGGTTCAAATACCATCTTGCGTAAAATGGGCCGCCGATATCTTCGAGAGCTCTATGAAGATCGAGTCTCCAAAATCAAAACATTGATGCCGCATGCCTGCATAGGCGTCGATGTGATCGTAGGCTTTCCAGGTGAAACCGATGAGCTTTTCCTAGAAACTTATAATTTCCTAAACGAGCTCGACATTTCTTACCTACACGTTTTCACTTATTCTGAGCGAGCAAATACACGAGCTGCTGAAATGGATGAAGTAATCCCAATGAAAAAGCGGAATGAGCGATCCAAGATGCTTCGGATTCTTTCGGAGAAAAAACGAAGGAAATTTTATGAAGAGAATTTGGGGAAAACTTTCACTGTTCTTTTCGAGGAAGATGTAGAAAATGGAAAAATCCATGGTTTTACCGAAAACTACATCCGAGTAGCTGCAAAATATGACCCAATGCTTATCAATGAGCTAAAATTAGTTACCCTTGATCAAATCAATGATCAAGGCAACGTAGAAGTCTTGGAACCTGACTTTGTGTTTGAAAAACACTAAATCAAAGGGGATTGCTTTTTGCGATTCCCTTTTTTTATTCCCTAATCTCCTAAACTTTTTTATTCATTCATTCCAAACCAACCTATTTTTCCTAAATTCAACTCAAGCAAAATCTATTTTTCGTGAGCAAAAAACACATTCCCACTTTAGTCCAAGATGAACCTTGGTTGGCAGATTATGAAACGCAGATCAAAGCAAGATCTGATCGATTTAGCAAAGCGCTCCATGAAATCAAAAATTACAGTGGAAGCATAACCGAATTTGCGGGAATGCATCTCTACTACGGAATTCATTTCGAAGCCTGGCGAAATGGCTGGGTTTATCGGGAATGGGCTCCCGCCGCCAATCAACTCTATTTTATAGGTGATTTCAATGGCTGGAACCTTTCCTCCCACCCGATGCGGCGAAATTCTCGTGGAGATTGGGAAATTTTCTTGCCCTATGAGGAATATAAAGATCGATTTATCCATCAGGGAAAAGTAAAAGTGAGGGTAGAATCTGCCAAGTTCACCTTGGATCGGATTCCTGCTTACATCACGAGAGTGGTTCAGGATCCTGAAAATCATGATTTCGCAGGGCAACTTTGGTTTCCTGAGAAATTCAAATGGAGCGATTCAAAGTTTTCTCCGAAGTCCAATTTCAAGCAACCATTGATCTATGAATGCCATATCGGGATGGCTCAGGAGAAACTGGGAGTTGGGACTTATGCGGAATTCGAGGAACTCACTTTACCTCGCATCAAAGCAGCAGGATACAATACCATCCAGATGATGGCAATCATGGAGCATCCCTATTATGGTTCCTTTGGTTACCATGTCTCTAATTTCTTTGCTCCTACATCCCGGTTTGGAACACCTGAGGAACTCAAATCCTTGATCAATACCGCGCATAAAATGGGAATCGCAGTGGTCATGGACATTGTACATTCTCATGCAGTGAAAAATGTAAATGAAGGACTCAACGAGTTTGATGGCAGTGAAAATCAATATTTTCATCCTGGAGAAAGAGGCTATCATGAAGGCTGGGATTCCAAGCTGTTTGACTACGGCAAATTCCAAGTGCAGCAATTCTTGCTTTCGAATATCCGCTATTGGTTAGAAGAGTTTCATTTTGATGGATTCCGATTTGATGGGGTGACTTCGATGATTTACAATCATCACGGACACATTTCCTTTGGAGATGCATCAGCATATTTTGATGAGGGCGTAGATGAGGATGCGGTTCTTTACTTGCAGTTGGCAAACACACTGATTCATACAGTGAATTCAAATGCTATTTCTATTGCTGAAGAAGTAAGTGGGATGCCTGGGCTTTGTAGAAAAGTGGAAGATGGTGGAATCGGCTTTGATTTCAGATTAGCCATGGGAATTCCTGACTTTTGGATCAAGACCCTCAAGCACAAGCTGGATGAGCAATGGGACATGTTTGAGCTTTGGCACGAACTGACCAATCGACCGAAGAAAGAAAAATCTATCGCCTACGCAGAAAGTCATGACCAAGCCTTGGTGGGTGATAAGTCCATCGCCTTTTGGTTGATGGATAAGGATATGTACTTCAATATGTCTATCCTTCAACCCAGTTTGGTCGTAGATCGAGGAGTGGCGCTTCATAAAATGATTCGGATAATAACCCTTACCCTAGGTGGCGAAGGCTATTTGAATTTTATAGGAAATGAATTTGGTCATCCGGAGTGGGTAGATTTTCCACGAAAAGGAAATGACTGGAGCTATCAATATGCTCAAAGACAATGGTCACTTGTCGACGACCCACTACTTCGCTACCAGCAGCTAAATGCTTGGGATAAGGCGATGATCAAACTAGCTACTGATTATAAGCTTCTTGCTTCCCCACCTGCTGTGCAACTTCACTTGGATCCTGATAAGAAAATATTGGCCTACGAGCGAGGTGGATTGATCTTTGTGTATTCCTTCAATCCTACGGAGTCATTTTTTGGCTTTCCGATCTATGTTCCAACTTCAGGAAGCTACCAGATTATTTTAGACTCTGACGAAAAGCGCTATGGAGGTTTTGAGCGATTAGATCCATCAATCAGCTATCCTACCGGTGATTCCCAACACCTCCAACTTTATATTCCAAACCGGGTGGTCATCGTACTCGAGCGAAAAAAATAAAAGAGGGTAAAACCGTGTCCATTGATCCGCATAAGATATATAAATATGGAAAAACCGTAGCAATAAATAAGTTGTAAACCATTAAAATGAAACACCAAATTAAAATAATATCCACTGATTTAATGGACAGGTTCGAAGGCACTGTTCAGTTTGAAATTAATGGAAATATTTATTCAGGGTTCTTCTATGGTGAAGAGTTTAAGGCAGGACAACTTATTGAAGCTGATTTCGGCAATTTAGAAGATGGACTTGATTGGGATGTTATTTTTAATGAGAACAAGAACAAAGAACTAAAACTTGAACAAGCTAATGATTCCGAATGGAGTTATTATGGATATGGGCAAATTAAATCTATTGACCCTATAATTGCTGATTTTGGAGATATACAATTAGACTTAGGTAATTGGACAAATGACAAAAATGTAATCGGAGATTACATTTATTGGAAAGTTGAACGCTTGGATATTAGCACCAATAAAGATTAGAATGGCGAATATTAAAGACGAATTGATAACAAAGAAAGAAGGTTATGAAGCAATGCTTTATTTATTAAAAGCATACTGGGAGAATAGTGGCTCAAATGATTTAACTGATATTCTAAGTGGCGGTGAATATTGGAAAGGGACTGATGAACCTGCGGACTCTGCTTTTTGGGAATATTGGACAGAAGCAATTGACAAAGTGAAATCAGATGGCCCTATGTTTAAAGAACTAAAATAAAACGGTTTACAATCGAGTAGCCTGACCTGAGCCAGACGGCTCAGGTTGAGGCTCTCACACCACCGGATCCTTCCTTCGTCAGGACAGGCCAAGCGGGTCTCGTATACTGCGGTTCGTAAAGCATAGCATGATCGCTCTTTACTCCGATGATACCTTTCCACTACTTTTAAGTATAGGCTATACATTGTATTCCCATACGAATTTTCGCTTCACAATACGTTCAGTCCTTCACTACTTCTGTGAGACCTCCATAGTTCTTATTGGGCTCGTTCCTCGTAGCTACTATGACCTCGGCTGACTTCTCTTGGATGTTCACGACATCCAGAGACCTCCCCAGGTAAGAGCATATTCCTTCCCTCAATATCCACTGGATCTACCATCT
>NZ_JAQWXX010000045.1 GCF_029254265.1 Algoriphagus sp.
AATCCATTTCCACCAACCCGGTGGAATTTGTCACCTCTACCGAATAGCCAGAGTTCGCTTTTAGAATGTTATTCTTGACCAGGTTGTTGGAAGAGGCCGTGCCGTTGTAGTGCATTGCCACTCCTGTTCCGGTGCTGTTCATGCTGTTGTGGTAGATCCGCTGGTTGGTGTTATAGTAAAAGTACAGCGCATAGGATCCGCTGCTCTGGATGTAGTTGTTGGCAATGAGGCCAGATGTGGTACCCGAACCATTGCTGAAAGTATATTCTAAGGCTGTGGATTTTGAACCAGCTATTCTATTCTGAACGACCCGCGTTTCACCATCAATATTAGTCAACTCCATTCCTACAGAGCCACTTTGCGAAGCACTGAGCAGTATGATAGTATTTCCTTCAATCTCACTATCTAAAAAACGACTAAATGAAATACCCCTATAGTAAACCTCGCTAATCGAATTACTTATAAATCGAAATCCAAATGCTCTAACTGAACTTGAATTTGTTCCCTGATAAAAAACCCCGTAAGAACCTCCTGAAATCGCATTATTTATAAATCTAACATCTGAAGAGGTCGAAGCTGAAATAATCACATTACCTCTATCTCCACTTATACTGGCAGTGATGGGAGACTGGAATACATTTCCTTCAAAAAGAATATTATGAAGTTCCACTTGTCCCCTGATAGTGCGGCTATAAGTGGTTCCTGTTGCCTTTATAGTTAGATTTTTTACAATAAAATGAGAAGCATTTTCCAGAAGGATTACATAATTATCGCTTAACCCAATAGCTGCATGAGTTAAAACAACGTTTGTTGCATTCCCTGACTGGGATTGAAATGTAATCGTATTAGATAAAGAAGATCCCGTAATAGGTCCTAAAACAATTTGCTCATTATAAGTCCCATCTTCCACATTGAAAATCACTGGACCAGAAACTCCATTTGTATTCAATGCTGAAATAGCATTGTTAAAGTTCGAAAAATCACCCACTGGACCTATACTGTAAGTTCCGGTGAGTCCCTGGGCTTTGGCTTGGTAGCCTCCGACCAGGAACTGAAAAAAAATACCTACTAGCACCGGAAGTAAAAAACTCTTTTTGACTACGTAAAAATTCCTCATCGCTTTGATTGTTTTAATTTTTGTGGGGTTCCGTATCAAAAAGAAAAACGGTTCCCAAAGCAAAAATCAAAATCAGAGGACTGTTACAATATCAGAGATGTATCAAAGAATAACACTGATGTAACAATCTCAAAAAAAAGCTTGAAATGATCATTCCAGGCTTTTTGGAGGGTTAATAAAAAGGTATTTACTCATTCACCGCAAACCACTATAAGTCTTCCGGGAGTTTTTCAAGTCTTGATACAGTCAATTTTAAAGGGAAGACTTTTCCACTGGAAGAGATAAACACTTCGTCGATCCCATACCGAATAATATTCCAGCCTGCCTGAAGTTCCAAAGCTATAGTGGTGCTTTCCTCAAAGACTTCTTCCCCAACTCCAGTATAAGTTTCCAATAGACATTTTCCCTTAGCGGTTGCAGGACCTTCTAAATAATAAAACTCTAAATAATACCCTGGACTGACATTTTCATCACGATAGGTGAAAAGCCACCTTGCTATTTCTAAACTGCTAGCAGCATACAAAATCCCATTGGTAGGATTTCCCATTTCGTCCATTAGCGTTAATTCAGGAAGTCCTGAAACTGCTAAATCTCCGCCTTCAGTTTCCACTTCCTCAAAGGGACAGGCAAATGTCTCTGATACTTTCTTAAAGCTGATTGTAAATCCTTTAGGAGCATTTTCCTGTGCTTCCTCTGCCATTTTTCTCGCTTTTCCAAGAAAATCATCTTCGAGAATTATGGAGAAATTTCCTTTTTCATCGACCTTACCCCATGTTTGGCTGATAGCTGAAAAACGATCAAATGATTCAATTTCGGAAGGGCCATTAGTATAATTGGAGATTTTACCATGAAGCACTTGTTGGGCATTAGCCAATTGGATTTGAAACAAAACGAACAAAAACGAACCGAAGAAAGTGAATTTGATTTTCATAGTTTTATGTAGATTTATTTTGAAACTCCCCTTAAGTCATCGCGTCCTGTACTTCCCTCACAAAATCCCATAACTCATCCAGTTCAATCTGATGGCCTTTAAAAATAAAATGAAACCGCTCTTTCAATACAAATTCGATTTGCACATGGTGCTCATCAGAATTTAATTGTTCCCAAACACGAATCCCCTCTCGGTCATAAATCTTAGAATAGCCACTGGGCATTTGCTCTTCATAATCTAAGTTCAACTTTTGACTGATTGAACTCAGCATGACAGCTCCTGTTGGACCGGCACCATCCAGCACTTCCATGGATACTTGCTTACCTTCTTGCCCGATTTCATGATAAGTAGCTATTGCGCCACTCATTTCCATGCCTTGTTTGTGGCCTACAATCAATTTTCGCTGCTCCATTTCGCCAATTTTTTCTGGAATCCATTCCTTGAGCTGTTCATTGCTCATTGGGATTTGAATTTCTAAAGCTTTTGAAATATCACTTACAGTATTTTCGGAAGAGTCCGAAAGTTCTATTCTTTTTGGAGTGCTACTTTTAATAGAGCTCGCATTTCTTTCTTTCCCACAGGAAACTAAAAGCAGTAAATAGAAGAAAACAGAGCTGAGTCTTTTCATTGATCTGAAGTGCTAACAGTTTTTAATGGCTGAGTCTTCTAGAACGATAAGTAAGGAATCACTTAAAAACTACTTCCTTTTTTAAAAACCGGATATTTATTTTAATGAGGTAAATGTATGCCGCCAAATTAGGAATGAATCTATCCCATGTATCAAAAAGTAGCACTAGCGTAACCTTTAAAAAATTCTTTATTTATATATGGATTTGATTTAAGTAAAATACCACTTCAGTTCCCTTTTCAGAAGAATTGTCTTCATGATCCAGAATTAAAAAATGATAATTGAATTTTTCGCTTTCATTAAAGAATTTAAGACGGTCTGAGGAAAGCGAAATACCTATTGATTGCTTTTGGATGGTTTGAGTAGATTTGATTTTCATTGACGCTGCTCTTCCTACCCCATTGTCTCGGATAGAAACAACAACATCATGATCTACTTTATACACACGAATTAAAATAGATTTTGGTCCTTTTTTTGGCATTAATCCATGCCAAACGGCATTTTCCAAAAATGGCTGAAAAACCAATGGAGGAACTTTTGTGTCTCTAAGATTTATTCCTCTTTCGACATCAATCGTGAAATCTAACCCATCCTCAAATCGGATTGCCTCCAGGCTGATATAAAGCTTTGCAATGTCCAACTCCTCACCTAGCGAAATTTTAAACTCCCGAGAACTTTCCAAAACCATCCTAATAAGCTTTGCAAACTTGTTAAGATAAAGGATAGCATTCTCTTTATCACTTTCAATCAAAAAGACCTTGATCGAATTCAGGGCATTGAAGATGAAATGTGGATTCATTTGGCTTCTTAGTGACTGAAGATGAAGGAGTGTAATTTGCTTTTCATAATCAGCACTAAGCTTGGCTACCCGATGTTCCTCTGCATCAGCTTCTAGAAATGAAATTTGGCTTTCCTTAAGCTTCAATTCATTTCTGAGATTTTCATTTAACCTCTCTCGTAGGTCTTCGTTTTCTTGTAGCTTTTCTACCAACAAGGTCTGAATTTGAAATTTATCTGTGTAAACCTCTCTTTGCTTAATAGCAAGAGCATAGGTATATAAAAAGTTTTCAGCCAAAACCGCTAAGTAAAAGATGTAATAATATTTATTGGTAAATGATATATCCTTTCCAAAAGTCAAGGAAGCAAAAATGAAGGAACTAATCCCTAAAATAAGATAACCTGCAAGAATGAAATACCTAACCTTCTCCCCCGTTTTGATTGTAAGATATATCCCATAAATCAAGAAAATCAAGGTACAGGGCATGAAAACTAGGATGTAATAACCCCGCATCATATCATACCCATCCCAAAGATATCTTCCTAAAACCAAGACTCCGAAAATAGAGCTAGTGATCAAAGCATAGTAGGTAAAGAAGGAAGTGAATTTTGGGAAATGCTTTCTAAAATTTAGAATCTCAATTAGGAAGAAAGAGAAAATCAGAAAACTGGCAAATTGAATTGGAAAATTAAGATGGATAAAAAAGTCTGAAAATTCAGTATAAATATTTTCTACAAATACGCCCTTAACTCGCTGAATTAGATTGATACCATTGATCAGTGCATACAAGCTATAAAACAGATAAAACTTCTCTCTGCTTTTGATGAAAAGAACGAAATGGTATAGGGATAAGTAAAAAAGCACACTTGTAACTCCCCAGCCCAAGCCGTTAAAATTGCTGTTTTTTAGAATTTCGGGATAGTTCATTAAACTGTGTCTAGGTTTAAATTTATGTTTCAAAGGACTGGCAGAGGAGGCCGTAGGCCGACGAAGCCAGTCCTTTGAAAACTAGTTTTTCAGAGGTATTCTTTCT
>NZ_JAQWXX010000048.1 GCF_029254265.1 Algoriphagus sp.
ACCGGATTCCCTCCATTTACAGAAAAGGGAATAGTATTCTTCGTTGCTTACGTTTTTCATCCTGCAACATTATACAGTCAGGAGGCCTTTAGCAATATGGGGTTGATCGGATGGATACTTTTTAGCAAAATACTGGAATCGAGAACAATTGGAGATTATTAGGAATAGGCTTAACTGAAATCTTTATAATTGAGATAAAAAATTTGGTCCTTCAGGGGGTAGTTTGGGTTTTGATTATTATTACAAGTTAGCGTTTGCAGGATTAATAAAAGACGGGACCTCTGAATTGCTAGACGAAGCGAAGGGATTAATCCCTGAAGGAAGTAGCTGGGCAGATATTAATAAAATTATTGAAAATGAGGCAACAGGAAACTATGAATCTAATGGGGAAAAATGTAAATAGCTTAAACCTTGGTTTTGTAATTCTTTCCTTATTATACTTTGTTTCACAACATTCGTTCGCTCAAGAGGAATTTGGAATTAGCCAGGAAAAATATGAGATTATTTCTGGTGTATGGCCAGATTCAAATGTTAAAAATATAAAACTTAACGAGAAGACTCTCGGATATGAAGTTTGGATGGATTAGGTTTGGGGAGACGAATTTTCCACTACAATTGGGGTTGGGTTTTGCCTCTTTGAAGATCAAAATTTAGCTAAAGCTTTTAAAGACTTAAGGATTCCAGTGAAAAATCTCGAAATTAAAAAGTTCTCAAAGAACCTTATTGATGATAGATTTGACCTAAAAAGACGTCCAAAAATTGACAAGGTACTAACCCTTTCAGAACCGATAATTTTGGGAGATTTTGCTTTCTTGTTTTTTAGGTCGAAAAAGGATAAAGGTCTTTACGTTCAAAAGAAAAATTCAGAAGGAAATTGGGATCCTGAATGTGGGGTTACCCTCTATGGAGAACTACATTGATAAATAATCATGATTTAAAGCCATCTTAGAAAATGAGATGACTTTTCTTAACTAGTGATTAAGATATTTGTATCCAAAAAAGGGGATTCAAAAACCACCATGGGCGACTTCGTTCTAGGCATGACCGTATCCCTATACAATTGGGATAAAAAGCATGGTGCTACAGGAGGTAATTTACCCTTTGATTATTACTATAAGATGGCCTTTGGAGGTTTGATAAATCCAGCTAATCCAAATGAGCTAATTTACGAGGCTAAACCTTTGATTCCATCTGGTAGTAGCTGGTCAGAAATCAATCAAATCTTGAATAGAGAAGCAAATGGAACGAATCAAGCCAATGGGACAAAGTGTAATTAATAAAATAGCTATCGGAGCATTGATCATGATACCTTTCTTTACAGAGGCCCAAACTAAAAAGGAGCTGACGAAGGAACAATACAAAGTGATCGAAGACTCATTTAAGAATTCCGGAAAAGAATCAACAAAAATCTTCTATCAGACCATTGATTATAAATCTTGGGTTCATTTATTATATGGAGATTATTATAGGGAGAAAAGAGGAATAGGACTTTGCTCGATTGAAGATCCCCAATTGGAAAGATCCATCGATCAACTTAGTGATCATGTAATGAATATCCAAGTCAAAGATCTAAATCCAAAGAAGCTAAGTAAACGATTTATTCTAATTAAGGATTTCAAGTACGATTCTTATTTGTCGGTTACAGAGCCTATAATTGTCGGAAACTATTCCTTCATGTTATTTAAATATCGATACTCTGAGAGTCTTCGAATTCAAAAAAGAAATCAGAATGGGGATTGGGAGTATGAATGCTCGATTCCACTCTATGTTGTCTTTATCGATTAAAAATAGTTCATTAGCCATCTCACAAAATGAGATGGCTAATTTTTCTTCTTCTGGTAGCAGCTGGTCAGAAATTATTGATAATGGCGCAAAATGAAATTATCAAGTCTATGGTGAAAAGTGTGATTAAAATTAGGTTGGAAATAGGAGTATTCTTCCTCCTTGGGTTATACGCTATTCCTGCCTTAGCTCAAGAGTCAAAGAACTTTGAAAAATTAAGCGATGAGCAGTATGAATTGTTAAACATTCTTTATTCCGACAAAGAAAAGGATAGACTACGACTCTACTATAAAACTATTGGGGATCCATCTTGGATCGATCTTTTACTCGAATATAAATGGGAAGAAGGCATATTGTTTTGCTCTTTCAAAAATTCTGAACTGCCGGCTGAATTGGACGAGCTTCCTGTGCTCAGCGCCCTGCTGTCCACGAAAGTCTTAAATAGAATGAAGCTTTCTTCTAAGGTTAAGTTTCGAAAAAAAAGAAAAGATGAGAGTACCCAATATATCTCTGAGCCTTTAATTAATAAGAACTATGCATTTATTTTAGTTAGAAAACCTAAATCTGAATCAGTATATATCTATTATCGAGATCCTAAAAAAGGGTGGATAAGAGAATGCATCGTTCCTATTTCTGCTGTAATTGAGTGTTATTTCGGATAAGCTCCATAAATCTGAACTAGGCTTACAAAAAATTGCCAATAATGAGAGCTAAACTACTAATTATACTTTTGTATTCTTTCTCCCTTTTCTCCTGTAAAGAAAAAGAAGATAGAATTTTATCCACCCTTTATTTAAATTCTTTGAGTGGAGGAAATAAAGGTGATACTCTCTTGATTATATTGGATGCCAAAAGCGAATTCACCCAAAACCGAATTGAGATTATTTCAAATGAAAAATATATTTATTACAGGAGAGAGTTTGATGAAGACCCCAACCTTATTGTAAATATGGGGAGTTATCCTGATTTAGGAAAATTGAATATTAAAATCAAATCTTTAAACAATTACGATGTGCTTTATGATTCACTTATACCTTTCGAAAAGTGGTTCTATCTAGATTATGAAAAATATTTCCTTATCGAAAAAGAGAATCTTGTTAAGGCAAATCGAGAAGGTCTTGATTCGCTTGTATTCTTGGAAATAGCAATGAATTCACACGGAATAATTTAGTACCCCCCTCTGGGTTGAATGTAGCGTTTGTGCTAGGCGTGATTTGTAATTACGCCTTCCTATCAATTAGAATTCGCAATTCAGATTTGATTATGAGACTATAAGTTTAGACCTTAAACTAATTGAATCCCGACAGCTGTACGGGATGGTAAGGATATATGGGTGGAATTATAAATCCCACCCAGTTAATAGCAATGATTTGACTTCGCCGAGCGGAGCGAACCATCGCAGGAGATGTGCGCTACCGATTTGTGATCGATATGGCTTCGCTAAAGAAGTAAGTTATTGAAAAAACAAAAAAAGCCAGTCTAAAGTAATTTGGACTGGCTTTTTCAATTTCTAAAATTGATTATTACACTCCCTCAAACAACCCACCCAATCCCAAATTTGGCTTAATTTTCAGGTGCTTGTAAGCTTGCTCAGTAGCCATTCGCCCTCTGGCGGTTCGCTTGAGATAGCCCTCTTGAATCAGGAAGGGTTCGTAAACCTCCTCAATCGTCTCTGCTTCCTCACCACAAGCCGTGGCAATGGTACTTAAGCCAACCGGTCCGCCTTTGAATTTTTCGATGATCGTGAGCAAGATTCGATTATCCATTTCATCCAAGCCGTTCACATCCACATCGAGGGCATTCAGGGCAAACTGTGCTATATCCAAGGTGATCGTTCCATTTCCTTTTACTTCCGCAAAGTCCCGGGTTCTCCGCAAAAGCATATTCGCTATTCGTGGCGTACCACGACTTCGGCGGGCGATTTCATAGGAAGCTACTTCATCTATGGGCGTTTGCAGGATTCCTGCAGATCGAGTTACGATATCTGTCAATAATTTCGCATCGTAATATTCGAGTCGAGAATTGATCCCAAATCGGGCACGAAGTGGAGAGGTCAATAGTCCAGAGCGGGTTGTCGCTCCGATCAGGGTGAATGGACTTAAGGAAATCTGCACCGAACGGGCATTTGGACCGGAATCCAGCATGATATCTATTCGGAAATCCTCCATCGCAGAATACAGGTATTCCTCCACAATAGGATTCAGCCGGTGAATCTCATCTATAAAAAGTACATCGCCTTCTTCCAGATTGGTGAGTAAACCTGCAAGATCAGAGGGTTTATCCAATACTGGACCTGAAGTGATTTTCAAGCCAGAACCCAATTCATTTGCAATAATATGGCTCAGAGTAGTTTTTCCCAAGCCTGGAGGCCCATGCAGCAATACGTGATCCAGAGGCTCATTTCGATTTTTGGCTGCAAGCACAAATACCCTCAGATTCTCCACAATTTTAAATTGGCCGGTAAAATCCTCAAAACTCAAGGGCCTCAATGCCTTTTCAAAATCCCGATCTCTTGGACTTAAGCTTTCTTCGTCTCCACTTAGGTAATCTTCTCTCATGATGAACAAATATAGAAAATTAGACTTGCCCTAGATAGTGAATTTCATAAACCCACATTTTGTCCAAAGCGGAAAATAAGCCTTAAATTCGCATTAAATCTCTTGACCTATGGCCTCCAACGCGCAGAAAAATACGATATACTCTCTTGTACTTCTTGTTCTGGTAGTAAGTGTTTATTTCTGGAGGTCTAAGACAAGCTCTCAAGAAACAGAGATCCTGGAAATTTCAAGTCCCGGAAAAGTTACTTTTTCTGGTCAAACAATGGGCACGACTTATTCGCTGACTTACCTTACCGAATCGGGCAAAAACCTACAATCGTCCGTTGATTCCCTGTTGGTGGTTTTCAATAATAGTCTTTCCACTTACATTCCGGATTCCGAGATTTCCCAGTTCAACAGTGCGGATAGCTTACTTTTCAAATTACCCTATTTACCTCAGGTGCTCAATGCATCTAAAAAAGTATTCCAAAACACTAATGGAGCTTTTGACCCGACTATTGGACCTTTGGTGAATGTTTGGGGTTTTGGCCCTGGAGGTCCTGAACTAAAAGACAGTACGGACATCAGTTTACTATTGGATGCAGTAGGTTTTGACAAAATCCAATTTGATGAAAAACTAGTACGAAAGACCAAGCCAGGTATGTATCTGGATTTTTCGGCTATCGCCAAAGGTCAGGGTGTGGATGCCATCGCAGACTTTCTAAACAAAAAGGGAATAGAAAATTATTTAGTGGAAATCGGCGGAGAACTAGTCGCAAAAGGAGTAAATGAAAAAGGAGAGCTTTGGAAAGTCGGGATTAATCGGCCAGATGAAAGTGCTAATGCTTCTGATCTTTATAGCATTATTGCCTTAGAGGATCGGGGAATGGCCACTTCTGGAAATTATCGTAATTACTATGTCAGAGATTCCGTCAAAATCTCTCATACCATCAATCCTGCAACGGGCTATCCTGTAAATCACAGCTTGCTCAGTGCTACTGTTTTGGCAAAAGACTGTATGACTGCAGATGCTTATGCGACGGCTATGATGGTCATGGGACTCGACCGTGCTATTCAGCTTGACTCGACCTTAAGTGAAATTGAAGTTTTCTTGATTTATGATGATGGTAAGGGAGGCTATGGCACTTTTGCCAGCGAAACCCTCAAGCCATTCTTATCTTTCATTCAGGAATAGTAATATAAATGCAACATTATTGAATTTTATTACCTTTGCCTGAGTTATACCTCCAAGCTTTTCTGAAAGACAGCAGAAAGCCTTCTAAGACATGGGAATAAACTTTCTTCTTCTTTTCTTCACAGCAATTGGCGCAGGATCATTAGTTTTTTTCGCGCCAAAATTCAAAGAGAAGTATTTCAAATTGATCTTGGTTTTCGCAGGATCTTATTTATTCTCTATCACTGTACTACACCTTTTACCTGAACTCTTTTCCAGCGGATTTGACGGAGGAAAGATGGGTTTATTTATCCTAATCGGCTTTTTGCTTCAGCAGATTCTTGAGTTTCTTTCCAGCGGAATCGAACATGGGCATATCCATAATCATCATGGGGAAAGCAAAAGTGGGGTAATCACGGTGATGCTGGGACTGTTTATTCATGCATTTTTAGAAGGCACTTTACTGTCTCATGGTAATTTGGTCGGGGTTGATTCCGCGGGTCATTTGCATAGTGGAAAATCAGTTTTGATAGGAATTATCATGCATAAAGGTCCCGCAGCTTTTGCGCTTGCTGCTGTCCTGAGCAGTTCGCTATCGAGAAAATGGACTTTGATTTTATTAACACTATTTGCCTTGGCGTCGCCACTGGGCATGTTTTCGAGTGCATTTCTCTTCGAGAATGGGATTCTTCAAAAAGAAGGAATCGGGATGCTCTATGGTTTGGTCGTAGGTGGTTTTCTCCATATTTCCACTACCATATTTTTTGAAAGTAGTCCTCATCACACCTTCCACTGGAACAAATTACTGGTAAGCTTCTTAGCAGCTGGATTGGCGATAGCCTCGGAGTATTTTATTTGAAAAGAAAAAGGCTCCACCATTAATTTGATTTTTATTTAACCTTAGAAGATGATATTAATCATCTTTTATCTTTATTTTTTTTAAAATATTATTCTTCTATTGTCAACTTTTACAAAACATTATAAATTTATTGCTAAAAAAATATATTTACGCTAAATAGCTATAGCAACGCTATTGAGAAAACTATGCAGGAAATTCAATGCCCCAAATGTTCTAATGAAAATATTTCAAAAAGCGGAATAATATCAGGTAGACAACGCTATAAATGCAAGAATTGCAACTATCACTTCTCAGTAGCCAAGCTTGGGAAAAGCATAGATAAGTACTATGTCATTAAGGCGTTACAGCTCTATCTGGAAGGAATTTCGCTCCGGGAGATCGAACGAATCATTGGTGTCAGTCATGTATAGGTGATGAATTGGGTAAAAGAATACGGAATCAAAGCCCCTGAAAACTCAGATTACAGACCAACTTATAAAATCTTCAATCATGAGGAATTAGTCAAATTCATGGCTAAAAAGTCTGAAATAGCTGGATCAGGAATGATTATCACTGAATTAGGAGATAAATTCATGGTGATCAAATGGGAACGGTTTAAGAATCGCTAAATCCTCCTTTTAAATAACCTATATCATTTTTACAAAAGTATAGCTCTGTTTTTTATTTTTTCTCGAAAGCCACCAACTTGATCACAGTTATTGTCAGGGCCCGACTTTACTAGTCAACTAGCAATAAACCCAAGATCATGTATTTAAAAACCCATTTTCTGACTCTGGTCTTTTTGGCATTCTTGTGCCAACTGACCTATGCCCAAGGGCCCACGACTGAAAAACCGCCAATTGATCATTCTTATAAGCCCTTGACATTAAACTTATCCTCGGATGGGTCAAAGTATGTTCGATTTATTATCTGGAATCAAATGTGGGCCAGCATCACCCAAAATAACCCAGGAACATTGGGAATCGATGGGCAGCCTAAGAAGACTACTGCTGACATTGGAATCCGAAGAGCTAGAATTTTGGCAGTTGCTGAAGTTTCCCCAAGATTTCTAATCCTATCTCATTTCGGAATCAACAATCAAACCTTTGCCAATGGTGGAGCTCCTGCCGGCGGTGCAACAGGCAATGCAGGAAACTTACCTGTCACCGTTAATCCTGAGACTGGTTTAGGAAGTGCAATTGGTACCTCTGCAAAAAAACCTCAATTATTTTTTCACGATATCTGGACCGAATATAAAATCACAGACTGGCTTTATGCCGGAGCAGGACTACATTATTGGAATGGAATCTCCCGATTCACCAGTCACTCTACCCTCAATTTTATGGCAATTGATGCTCCAATCTTCAACTGGCCAAATATTGAACTCACTGATCAATTTGCCAGACAACTGGGGATGTATACCAAAGGCACTGTCGGCAAAATCAATTATCGATTCGCGCTCAACAAACCTTTTGCTGTAGGCAGTGGGGGAAGATACGATGAGGCCACTCAACGCCCCATTGCAGCAAATACCTTGACGGACAACTGGGCCACCCAAGGCTATGCAGCCTACCAATTTCTTGAAAAAGAAAATAACAAACTGCCCTATTTCGTAGGAAGCTACCTTGGCACAAAAAAAGTCTTTAACATCGGAGCAGGCTGGTATCATCACGCCGGAGCCACAAGTTCAAAATTGGCCGATGGCAACACTCAAACCCACGACATGAAACTCTTTGGCTTTGATGCTTTTTTGGACATTCCCTTGAGTTCTGCCTCTGGAACAGCTTTGACCTCCTATGCTGTACTTTATTCCTATGATTTTGGACCCAATTACATGCGGAATATCGGCATCATGAATGTAGGTTTTGGTCCGGGAACCACTCAAAATGGCAGTGGAAACTCCCAGCCAACCATCGGAACGGGCACTATTTTCTACACTTTGCACGGCTTTCTTCTACCAAACTCTATATTGAAAGATAAAGGACGGCTACAGGCTTTTGGTGCCTTGACACATAAAAACTTTGAGCATTTCGATGACAGTAGCTGGCAGTATGATCTCGGAATGAACTATTACATCAATGGGCACCAAGCCAAAATAACATTTCAATACAGCCAAAGACCGCTTTTTGAAAACTTTAAAAAATCCGGCGCAGCTGGGGAATTCTTCTTACAAACACAAATATTTCTCTAACCCAAAATACTATGCCTAACCAAGACCCAAAAATGAAAGCCTACTGGAAGAAAAACCTCCAGACGCTATTCGTATTACTGATTATCTGGTTTACCGTCTCCTTCGGATTCGGGATCCTTCTGGTAGAGCCACTCAATACAATTCAAATCGGAGGCTATAAACTCGGATTCTGGTTTGCCCAACAAGGATCCATTTTCGCTTTCGTCATTCTGATCTTCATCTATGTGGTCCGAATGAACAAGCTCGATAAGGAATTTGATGTCAACGAAGATTAACTCACCCAAAAAAGAAAAATCATGGAAATTTTAACCTGGACTTATATACTGGTGGGCCTTTCGTTCGCCTTATACATCGGCATCGCGATCTATACTCGTGCCGGATCTACAAAAGAATTTTATACCGCAGGAGGTGGCGTTTCTCCTCTTGCAAATGGAATGGCTACTGCGGCAGACTGGATGTCAGCAGCATCATTTATCTCTATGGCGGGGATTATCTCCTTTTCCGGATATGACGGATCAGTTTACCTGATGGGTTGGACCGGTGGCTATGTATTGCTTGCCTTACTATTAGCTCCCTACCTTCGGAAATTTGGAAAGTTCACGGTTCCTGATTTTGTCGGTGATCGTTATTATTCCAATAAGGCCCGAGTTGTAGCTGTCATCTGTGCGCTTTTTATCTCCTTTACTTATGTTGCAGGTCAAATGCGTGGTGTAGGAATTGTTTTCTCCCGTTACTTAGAAGTTCCAATTGAATGGGGCGTAGTGATAGGAATGTGTATCGTATTTTTCTATGCTGTTTTAGGCGGAATGAAGGGAATTACCTACACACAGGTTGCTCAATATTGCGTGCTAATTTTTGCCTTTATGGTTCCAGCAATTTTTGTGTCTATGCAGTTAACAGGGAATCCTATTCCGCAATTGGGATTGGGAAGCACGGTTGCTGATGGCACTTATTTGCTTGATAAGCTGGATGGAGTATTGACTGAATTGGGATTTGCAGCCTACACTGAAGGACGAAAAGGAATGGTGGACATATTTATGATCACGCTAGCCCTGATGGTCGGCACTGCAGGATTGCCTCACGTAATTGTTCGTTTTTTCACCGTACCACGAGTGAAAGATGCACGATTATCTGCTGGCTATGCATTGGTTTTTATTATGATTCTTTACACAACGGCACCAGCTGTCGCAGCTTTTGGAATCTATAATGCCATCGAATCTGTCAATGAAAAGCCTGTGGAAAACCTTCCAACTTGGGTAGGCACATGGCAAAAAACGAATCTAATTACTGTAGATGATAAAAATGGTGATGGCTTGGTTCAATACCGTGCAGACAAAACCGTCAATGAATTAACGATCGACAAGGACATCATGGTACTGGCATCACCTGAGATCGCCAAGCTTCCTAATTGGGTGGTAGGTTTGGTTGCTGCCGGTGCAATGGCAGCAGCACTTTCCACAGCAGCAGGTTTATTGTTGGTGATTTCGACTTCAGTTTCAAGAGACCTTTTCCGCACATTCAACCCGAATATGTCTGAGAAAAAAGAGCTTCGGATCGCTCGTATTGCTGCTGCAGGTGCGGTGGTAATAGCAGGTTATTTCGGGATAAACCCTCCTGGATTTGTCGCCGAAGTTGTAGCCTTTGCCTTTGGTTTGGCGGCAGCCTCATTCTTCCCGGTGATCATCATGGGTATTTTCTCCAGCCGTATCAATAAAGAAGGTGCAATTGCTGGAATGATCTCAGGCCTAGTTTTTACGCTGAGCTACATCATATTCTTCAAATTCATCAGTCCAGAATTGAATTCGGCAGATAATTGGTGGTTTGGGATCTCTCCAGAAGGAATTGGTTCTGTTGGCATGTTTCTAAATTTCATAGTCTGCGTAGCGGTTTCTAAAATGACTCCTGCTCCCCCTCAGGATGTCCAGGATATGATTCAGGAGATTCGTGTTCCACGTGGTGCAGGTGCTGCTCAGGAACATTAAATCAGTTAAAGGGAATTTCGGGTATCTAAATCCGGAGTTCCCTTTTTTTAAAATTTCAAAACTGGTAATTTCCAATTTACCTCAAAACCTAAAATACCTTGAAAAGTCAACGTCTCTGGGGAGTGTTTTTGCTAGGATTTTTCCTGCTGAATTACCCCTTTCTGATGCTTTACAATAAGGATCTAATGATCTGGGGTATTCCAATACTTTATTTTTTCATCTTCATTTTCCTTTTCATCATTTTGCTTTTGACCCGATTGGTGATCAAAAAATCCAATAATGATTCTGATGCTTAGTACAGAGGTAATCATATCGGTCACTTTTGGATATTTAATCCTACTCTTTGCCATAACTTGGTTTACCGAGCGCAAAGGCTCAATGCTCAAAAAATGGGCGGCTCACCCTTATGTCTATTCTCTCTCTTTGGCGGTTTATTGTACTGCCTGGACCTTTTACGGTTCAGTAGGCAGGGCTGCAGAAAGTGGGCTAGATTTCCTTACTATTTATATTGGGCCTTGCTTGATTGCTCCCCTGTGGTGGCTGGTGATGCGCAAGATCATCCGGATCTCCAAGCTGATGAATATCTCTTCGATTGCGGATTTTATCAGTTCTAGATATGGCAAATCTGCCAATCTTGGAGCTTTGGTTACGATTTTTTGTCTTTTTGGGATTCTGCCTTACATCTCAATCCAAATCAAAGGAATTTCCAGCTCGCTCGATATCATGCAATTCACTGATCCTTTAGAGCAAGTTGGGGCCTTCTCGGTATTCGGTGACTCGGGCTTATATTTAGCTTTAGGCCTCGCGCTATTCACGGTAATTTTTGGAACCCGAGCTATTGAAGCTACAGCCAGACATGAAGGTTTAGTCATGGCAGTTGCCTTTGAATCCATCGTCAAGCTTATTTCTTTTCTTGCCATCGGGGTCTTCGTTAGTTTTTTCCTTTTTGATGGGCTTCCAGACATTTTCGCCAAAGCAAAAGAGGCTGATCTTTCACATCTTTTCGTGCTTTCCGGAGAAAATGGAATCTCCGATTGGTTTTGGATGGGATTGCTATCCATGATGGCTGTACTTTTTTTACCCCGTCAATTTCAGATGGGAATCATCGAAAACACTTCAGAAAAACATTTGGACACTGCCATGTGGCTCTTCCCGCTTTACTTGGTTTTGATCAACTTGTTTGTATTGCCGATTGCACTTTCTGGCTTGATGATTTTCCAAAATCAAGGCGTCATCGCAGATACATTCGTTCTTGCTATACCTTTGGAATATGGCTATGAAGGATTAGCGATTTTCGGGTATTTGGGTGGTTTTGCGGCAGCCACAAGTATGATCATTGTTTCGACCATCTCACTCAGCACCATGGTCAGCAATAATTTGCTGATGCCTATTTTAGTTGCCAATACCAGTTTTTCGCAGAGGTTCCAATCCAACTTGCCCCGAATTTTGATCTGGGGGAGACGACTTACCATTTTCGCGATCATTTTACTTTCCTATTTCTACTTTAGGGTTTTGGGTTCCGGCAGCTCATTAGTTTCCACCGGTCTGATTTCTTTTGTGGCTATTGCTCAATTAAGCCCCTCTATAATTGGAGGGATTTTTTGGAAAAAAGGATCCAAATCCGGTGCAATCTGGGGTCTTTTGGCAGGAATGTTCATTTGGGCCTTTACGCTGATTCTACCAACATTCGCAATTAATGGATTGATTCCGATCGAAATTTTGAATGAGGGATTATTTGGATTGGCCTGGCTAAAGCCCTACAATCTGTTTGGAATGGAAGGAATGAGTATCATTTCACATTCACTCTTTTTCAGCTTGTTTGCTAATCTTCTACTTTATGTTTCTATCTCTCTTTTTTCGAAGCAAAACTCTAAAGAACTGAATCAGGCTGTATTATTCGTGGATATTTTCAGTTATGACAAAAATCTCGATACCAATATTTTCTGGAAAGGTCAAGCTCAATTCCCCGCACTTCAGGGACTTCTACAGACTTTTCTTGGAGAGAAAAAAGCTAGTAATGCACTCCATGATTTTAGCCTCAGTTATGACAAACCTGTGCAGCAAAAAGGAATGGCCGATCCGGAGTTTGTAAACTTTGCGCAGCGAATTCTATCAGGAGTGATCGGTGCTGCATCTGCCAGAATCTTGGTGGGCTCAGTGGTCAAAGAAGAGGAGATACCAATGGAAGAGGTGCTACATATCCTCAAGGAAACGCAGGAATTGAAATCCTTGAATCAAGAGCTCAAATCCAAAACCAAAGCACTGAAGAAAGCCTCTGAGAAACTCAGTGAAGCAAATGAAGCCTTAAAATTAAATGACATGCTGAAAGATGAATTTATTTCCACGGTGACGCATGAAATGAAAACGCCAATCACTTCGATCCGGGCATTTTCAGAAATCCTTCAAGACGAAGGTCTGAGCGAAACGGAGAAAAAGCGATTTCTTCAAATCATTATTGATGAGACTGGGCGAATGACTCGACTGATTGATCAAGTATTAGACTTAGAACGATTTGATTCTGGACGGCAAACCTTAAATTGGGAAAAGGTTGAGCTTCGAACACTACTTCTGGAAACTGCAGAAAGCGTGGAAAAAGTGTTTTTGGAAAAAGGCCTAACGTTTCAGATCGACTGCAGCTTTGAGGAGCTTTTCCTAATGGTAGATCCAGACCGAATCAAACAAGTGCTGCTCAATTTGCTGAGCAATGCTTCAAAGTTCGCAAAAACGTCGGTTCAGCTGATAGCGAATCAGGTTGATGAACAACTTTACATATCTGTGATTGACGATGGAATCGGAATTCCAGATGAAGATCTTCCTTTTCTGTTTGAAAAGTTTTTTCAGGCAAAAAATCAAACCGAAAAAAAACCAATTGGGACCGGCTTGGGCTTGGCAATATCAAAGAAAATAATGGACTACCATGGTGGTAAAATCCAAGTTCAAACCAAACATGGTAAAACCGTTTTCCAAATCAGTATTCCTATACAACAGAAAGAATCCCAATTAATAAATACCGCTACACACCATGAATAAAATCCTGATAGTAGATGACGAACCTAATATTTTACTTTCCTTAGAATTCCTATTCAAAAAAGAAGGATACCAAGTTCTTATTGCCCGAGATGGTGAGGAAGCTATGCAGCTGATCGAAAATCAAGTTCCAGAATTAATTATTCTGGACATCATGATGCCAAAAGTAGATGGATACGAGGTCTGTGCATATGTCAAAAAAAACTATCCAAAAACGCAAGTCATCTTCCTTTCTGCGAAAAGCAAAGAAAAAGACCTTCAAAAAGGTTTGGCATTAGGTGCCGACCGATATCTCACCAAGCCTTTTTCTACCAAAGAAATTGTGGCTGAAGTCAAAAATTTACTGAATTAAATAATCTTTTAACAATAAACGAACCCATCATGAGTGATCGAATTCATACCCTCAGCGGATACCTCTACGAATACCAAAAAAGTGTAACTCAGCCCGAAGAGTTTTGGGCTAGGATTGCAGATTCTTTTCACTGGCGAAAGCGTTGGAAAAATGTCCTCAAGTGGAATTTCAAAGATCCGGATGTAAAATGGTTTGTCGATGGCAAGCTGAATATCACCGAAAATATTTTCGAGCGACATCTATACACTATTGGAGACCGACCTGCAATTATTTGGGAAGCAAATGATCCCAATGAAGCTGGAAGAACACTTACCTACCGCCAACTTTTTCATGAAGTAAATCGCTTTGCCAATGCACTCAAATCCAAAGGAATCAGCAAAGGCGATAAAGTTATCATCTACATGCCAATGGTGCCGGAAGCAGCGATTGCCATGCTTGCCTGTGCACGAATCGGAGCGATTCATTCGGTAGTTTTTGCAGGATTTTCAAGTAACGCTCTGGCGGATCGAATCGAAGATTGCGGTGCCAAAGCTGTTTTAACTTCTGATGGAAACTATAGAGGAAATAAGAAAATCGGGGTGAAATCTGTGGTCGACGAGGCTTTGGAAAAATCACCTGTAGATACAGTCATTGTCTATCAGCGAACCAATCAGGAAGTCACCATGAAAGAGGGGAGAGATTTCTGGTGGCATGAGGTCATTGCTAGCGAGTCTGATCAAAATGTAGCAGCCGAAATGGACAGCGAGGATATGCTTTTCATTCTTTACACCTCAGGATCCACAGGAAAGCCAAAGGGAGTCGTACACACTACGGGTGGCTACATGGTCTATACCCAATATTCCTTTGAGAATGTATTTCAATATTCCGCAGGAGATGTGTACTGGTGTACAGCTGATATCGGCTGGATTACAGGTCACTCGTATATCGTTTATGGACCATTATTAGCTGGAGCGACTACTTTGATGTTTGAGGGTGTTCCGACTTTCCCAGATGCGGGAAGATTCTGGGCAGTCTGCGAAAAGCATAAAGTGAATGTATTTTATACCGCTCCAACAGCCATTCGAGCTTTGCAGGCTTATGGCACTGAGCCAATCGAAGGTTATGATCTAAGTTCGCTGAAAGTCCTTGGCTCCGTAGGAGAGCCGATTAATGAAGAGGCTTGGCATTGGTACCACACTCACATTGGCAAGTCCAAATGTCCGATTGTCGATACCTGGTGGCAGACTGAAACAGGAGGAATCTTGATTTCCCCTATTGCAGGTATCACGCCAACCAAACCTGCTTTCGCCACACTTCCGCTTCCGGGAATACAGCTCTGCATCGTAGATCCGGAGGGAAATGAATTGACGGGGAATTCCGTAGAAGGAAACCTTTGCATCAAATTCCCTTGGCCATCCATGATCCGAACAACTTACGGCGATCATGAGCGATGCAAGCAAACCTATTTCTCTACCTACCCGGGAATGTATTTCACAGGAGATGGTGTGAAGCGAGACCATGATGGATATTACAGAATCCTCGGAAGAGTGGATGATGTAATCAATGTATCCGGACACCGAATGGGTACTGCCGAAGTGGAAAATGCAATCAATGAACATCCGCTAGTCATCGAATCTGCTGTAGTAGGATACCCACACGAGGTCAAAGGTCAAGGTATCTATGCTTATGTAATTTGCGATATGACCCATCGAACAGAGGAAAATCTGATCAATGAGATCAAAGACATGGTTTCCAAAATCATTGGACCAATCGCGAAGCCGGATAAAATTCAGATTGTCCCTGGACTTCCTAAAACTCGCTCTGGTAAAATCATGCGCAGAATCCTCCGAAAAGTGGCAGAAAACAGCCTTGATAGCATGGGAGATACTTCGACATTATTGGATCCAGAAGTTGTGAATCAAATTATTGAAGGAAGGAAATAACCAAAAAAGAGTAGAAAATTTCGACTCTTTTTTGGTTAATCTTTTGGAGCGGAATCTTCATCCTCAGCATCTATTTCAATGGAACTTACAATCGAGTCAGGTGAATCCATCTCTTGCTTATAAAAATTATGGACACCTACCATGAAGGCTACAATAAGAGCCCAGAGCAATTGTCGAATTGGACGGAATATTTTGAAAAATGCCTTCATTTACAATTGTTTGATAACAAATTAAGTCAATTAATGTACCAATAATTTTCTAGCCAAACTGTCAGGTAATGAGCAATGTCATCGTCCATCGGGTAGCGGAGTTTCTTAAACGGTTTCCACCATTTTCATTTCTTTCAAAAGAAGTTTTGGAAAAGGTCGCGGCGTCGGTGCAGGTACGCTATTTGGAAAAAGGTGACATTTTATTTCGACAGGGACAGCCTGCCGAACCCCATTTTTACATTCTCAAGGAGGGAGCCATCGTATTGACGGAGTCACTTCAAAACCATGAAGAAATTCGAGATCAATGTGATGAGGGCGATGTCTTTGGAGTACTGGCTTTGCTGGGAAAGAGACCTTATGTGCTCTCTGCAAAAGTAGATGAAAACAGTTTGGTCTATGCCATTCCAGTTGCCATTTTCGAAGAGATTTTAGAGCATAATAGTAGAGTGGCCTTATATTTTGCGGCGGGCTTCGCTTCAGGTCAAGTGGTCATTCGCCAGGACCTTTCCGAAGGACAAAAAGCTCGTGGGGCTTTCAAAAATGAATCTCGTGACCATTCCTTGATGATTTTTTCGGATAAGTCAGAAATCAAATTTTCAGAAAAAGTTCTCACTTGCAGCCCAGAACAATCCATTCAGCAAGCTGCTGCCTTGATGGCTGAAAAGCAAGTCAGCAGTATCGTAGTTTGCCGCGAGGATCTGAAACCATTGGGAATCATCACAGATAAAGATTTGCGATCAAAAGTCGTAGCCAAAGGAATTCCTTTGGAAACCCCCAGCTCAGAAATTATGTCTGCGCCGGTTTTGACGATGAGAAAGGATGCTTCTTTTTCGGATCTCTATCTGACGATGATCAAGAATCGATTGCACCATCTTATTCTCACTGAGGATGGGACGGATCAAAGTCAGGTCTGCGGGATTCTTTCCGATCACGATGTCCTTCTTTCCATGGGAAACAGTCCAGCGGTGCTGATCCATGGCCTGATGAATACGCTTGATTTGAAAGAGATGCGACTGATTCGGGATCAGGCGGAGCAGATGCTAGGTTATTATCTGGAAAATGAGTTGACCATGGATTTCGTGGCCTCAGTCATGACTGAAGTGAATGATATCATCATCAAGCAGGCGTTGAGAATCGCAGAAAACTCGCTTTCCGATGAGGATCCGGCCTTGAAGAAAATTCCTTTTTGCTTTCTCTCGCTAGGTTCAGAAGGAAGAGAAGAGCAACTTCTGCGAACTGACCAAGACAATGCTTTGGTGTACGAAGATGTGCCAGAAGCTTTGGCAGAACAGGCTCATGCCTACTTTCTCAAACTAGGAACAGCAATGGTCGAAGTTTTACTTGCTTGTGGCTTTGCTTCCTGTCCTGGAGATATCATGGCCAGCAATCCAAAATGGGTACAACCGATGAGTAAATGGAAAGGCTATTTCAGTGAGTGGATCATCCGACCAACTGAAGAAGCCATCCTCAGCGCCACGATTTTCTTCGACTTCAGGCCTATTGCAGGGAATCTCGGACTGGGAGAAACGCTGAGTCTTCACATCTATGAAGAAATCCAGAAGAAGAAGATCTTCCTTAATTTCTTGGCAAAAAATGCTCTAATGAATCCACCTCCACTTGGTTTTTTCAAGGGTTTTGTGGTGGAAAAGTCAGGTGAACACGAAAATGAATTTGATATCAAATCCCGGGCAATGATGCCTTTGGCTGATTTGGCCAGACTGCTGGTCCTCAGCCATGGTGTGATCGGGGTGAATAATACGTTTAAGCGATTTGATCGACTGGCAGAGTTGGAGCCAAACTATGAAGCATTATTCAAGCAGGCTGCCAAAGCTTATGAAATTCTGATGCGAACCCGGGCTTTGGAAGGCTTGGGAAATGAATCCAGTGGCCGATTTATCAAGCCCGAAAGTTTGGGGAAATTGGAACGTCAACTGTTGAAAAACACCTTTTCACCGATCACTGAGCTTCAAAGTATCGTAAAAGTCCGATTTCAATTAGACTATTTTCAGCAATGAGTTGGTGGAATTTTGGGCGGAAAAAGATTGATCATGCTGACTTTGTGGATGCTTTTCTCCTTAAAAATCAAAAGCCTATCCCTGCGATCCGAAGTATAGCTCAACTTGAATTTACAGTATTTGATACCGAAACCACGGGGCTTTCGACAAAGGATGATTACATCCTGTCCTTTGGGGCAATCAAGATTAGAAATCAAGCAATACAGATTGAAACTGCTTTGGAACTTTACCCCAATTCCCCAAACTCCGGACAAAACACTGCCGCGATCCATGGACTGATCCAGCGTGAAAATCAGCTTTCCATTCGGCAGTTTGCGGAGCAAAGCTTGTCCTATTTCGGAAACTCAGTCTTGGTGGCACATCATATAGGTTTTGATACGGAGATGATGCAAAAGGCTTGTAAACCATTTGGATTGGAAAGACTGCCAAATCCAATGATCGACACCATGAGCTTTGCGATACGTCTGGAGCATGGACCTCATGCTGACCGTAGCCAATACAACCCGGAACACTATGGGCTTGACGAGCTTTGTGCACGCTATAATATAATTACTGAAGATCGACATACTGCCGCGGGAGATGCCTTCCTAACAGCACAGCTTTTTCTCAAACTTTTAAAATTGGCAGCTGCCAAAGGAATCCAAAACTTCGGACAACTGATTCGATAAGAATTTTTCACTTATTCGAAATTTTCTATTTTTTATTGGTATGATCATAAACCTAAAAACATAATAGCTTTGTTTTCAGGTATTTATGTCTATATTAGATTATTACTTTTTTCCTCACATAAACTTTTAACATTATGTCAAAATTTAGAATTGATCCTAATATTGTTTTAGAGAAGGATTTGAATCTCAAAGCGATTGAGGCGATCAGAGTTTTCCAGTTGCACCCAATTACCCAAAAATACTGGGCTTTGGGAGGCACTTCAGGTTGGCTGGGCACCAACACCACTACCATCAAAAAATGTCCTGATGGAGTCGGTGAATACCAGCATTATGTCAATGGTTCCATCTACTATCATCCTTCCACAGGAGCGCATGAAGTACATGGATTAATTCGAGCCAGATGGTCTTCTTTAGGCTGGGAGCGAAGTTTTTTAGGATATCCAAAAACAGATGAAACCAAAACTCTAGATGGGATTGGGAGATACAATCATTTTCAGGGAGGCAGTATCTTTTGGAGTCCGAGCACAGGAGCTTGGGAAGTGCATGGATCCATCCGCAACAAGTACTCCAGCTTGGGCTGGGAGCGGAGTTTTCTCCGCTATCCACTGACAAATGAAACCACATGCCCCGATGGAGTAGGTAGATTCAATCATTTCCAAGGAGGAAGTATTTATTGGAGTCCAAGTACCGGAGCTCATGAAGTACATGGACTAATCCGATCTCACTGGGCATCTTTGGGCTGGGAGCGCAGCTTCTTAGGCTATCCCATCTCGGATGAGTTGGTGGTTTTTGATGGTGCAGCAAGAATCTCACATTTCCAACATGGTAGTATCTATTGGTCTTCTACAGCTGGGGTCCGAGTGCTTCGAGAGCGAGTTAGAGTTCATGTTAAAATCCTTGAGACTCCCGTAAGCTTTACGATCAATGAGCAATTTGCGGCCATGCAGGAAGTTTATGCAGTAGCTGGTATTCGAGTGGATTGTGCTTCTACAGAAAACCTCAATATTCCTTCGCTAAATGATGTAGACGTCGGAGGTTGTACAATGGGCTCTGTTACCATCGAGCAAAATATGCTCTTCAACCAGCGGAATTTCGTAGGTTCTAATGACGTGGTGGTATATTTTGTCCGAAGTACTGTACCAGGTTATAACGGATGTGCAGCTCATCCCTCAGGAAAGCCTGGTTGTGTAGTAGTACGATCAGCCAGTCGTTGGACTTTGGGTCATGAATTTGGTCACGTCTTAGGGATTCATCATGTGAATAATAACAACAGACTGATGACTGGAAATGGTACGTTTAATATTACCAATCCTCCACCTGATTTGACTTCCGGAGAGTCATCCACTATGCGAAGTTCAAATCTTACCATTCCACTATAAACTCAAAAAATCATGGCACAAGCAAAAAAGAAAACGTCGGAATTTGATCCACAGGAACTGCTCGCTTTTTTGAGACAGGATGAGTTGGACTATCCGGCTGGCGCAAAGAAATTCGGAGAGGCCGCATTACCGCTACTCGCTGAATTGATTGAAGGGAATGATGAAAATCTATCCATCAAAGCCGCCTACCTAGTGGGCTATATCTCCGGTACCGGAGCTGATGAAATCCTTAAGGGAGCTGCTGATCGGGGTATTGCCCCTGTTCGGATTGCGGCGGCATATGGCGCTCAAAAGCGGGAACCTAAAATCGCCGAAGCGATTCTACAGCGATCCTTAGACGACAATGACCCCTCTGTGGTGAAGTTTGCGATGCGCTCAGCATCCGCATTGAATATGGAGAAAAACTTCAAAAGCAAAATAGACCACATCTCCAAAACCTTCTTGAATGACAGCATCAAAGCAGATGCATTGAATCTTATGAAGAAGATGAAGTAATTAACCTGTTGAACCCGATTGAAGAGCCGTCCTTTGGACGGCTTTTTTGATTTCGATCTAGTAGCAGTTTATTGAATTTCAGGCTTTGATTTTAAGTTATAGGCCAAGGCACTTAGACAACCTTTTCTTATCAATCCAGCGAGTTTACACTCCCAATCACAATAAGTTTTTACGTTTTCACTCAGGCCTATTCTCCCAAAAGCTTCCTCGTGGTACATATGGAACAGCAAGGAAAAGTAGGTGACTTTATTAAAAGGATCTCAAAGCAGTTTAGGGCAAATTCGAACCTTAATAACTTTTATAGTAAACTTTTAAAATGTATTTTAATTTGTTATCCACAATCCAACAAAAGAATTATGCACGTAATCTTGAGTATAGGGATATTAATATTCGTTGGATATATAGCTGGAGAATTGGCAGAAAAAATAAAACTGCCCAAAATCTCAGGATATATCCTAGCCGGAATCCTTCTTAATCCCGACTTATCGGGAATTATGTCATCCGAGTTTGTGGATCATACAGACCCATTACTTTCCATATCCCTTTCTGTCATAACCTTTTCAATAGGTGGTTCATTATCAATACAAAAACTCAGGACCACAGGAAGCAAAATCCTAATATTAACAGTCATGGAATGTGTCTTTGCATTCATTTCTGTCTTTTTGTTTATGTTTTTAACCCTTTATTTTTTCATTCACATTTTCGCTTCAGTCCATGTGATAATCGCTATTAGTCTGGTTCTTGCATCTTTGGCAGCACCAACGGATCCATCAGCTACACTTGCCGTAATCCATGAATATAAAGCAAAGGGTGAGGTGAGTTCCACAATGATGGGAATCGCAGCATTTGATGATATCGTGGGCATTATTATTTACACCTTAGTGACTGCGTTTGCAGCCTCTTTTTTGGGGAAATCGAATATTGAATACAACGAAACGCTATTGGAGCTGGGCTTAAGTATTGGAGGAGCATTACTTGTGGGCGGATTAATTGGCTTACTGTTTTATTTGATCATCAAGATTTTTAAAAAACAAGAGGAAGGAGCCTTAATCGTTATAACCATAAGCTTGATACTATTAAGCTACGGAGTTGCAGATTACTTCGGTTTTGAATCCCTGCTAGCTACAATAGCGCTCGGAGCTTTTGTAGTTAATTTAAATCCGGTTTCAGAGGAGATATTCAAGCTTATTGAACGGTATACCGATGAATTGATTTTCGTGATATTTTTTACTTTATCCGGTATGCAACTGGATCTAGGCTCTATATCAGGAAGCTATGTACTCATCCTTATCTATATCATTGCCAGGGTAATCGGGAAATTTTCAGGTATATACGTAGGGGGGAAAATAGCCAGGTCCGATTCAAAAGTTATGAAATACACTGCAGGCGGACTACTTCCCCAAGGTGGGATTGTAATTGGTCTTGCTCTGTTACTCGCAAAAGATCCTGTTTTTGAAGAAACTGGGTCAATTGTTATAGGAGTAGTAATCGGTGCAGCATTGATTCATGAAATCATAGGTCCCATTTCATCCAGATTTTCGCTCTCTAAAGCTGGGGAGCTGGGTTAGGTTAATCTTAAACCCTGTCCCACTTTGAGAGAATTAGCTTGTCTTGAAGTAGATCTGTTGCAAAAACTGATAGTCCAAAAGATCACTTTTTTATTTCCAATCTATCCCAACTTTCCCGGTCGCTTTGATCTGGATCAGAAGGCCATTTTTCATGGGGTAAAATCCAGCCGGCAAGATGTTTAAATTTTGAATTTCCAAATCAGCAATCGGAGTGGACAATCCCAGTCTATCCTGGATACTTCCCAAGCTTCCATCCAACAATTCACCTATTGGAAACACCGCACGCCTTTCAATATTCTTGATGATTTTTCGCTTTTTCAGTCCTATCCCAGTTTGCGCTCCGAGATTTCCAGTTTCCAGTTTGAAATTCACATCCTCAAAAATCAGCTGACGCACTTGTGTATCATAGGCAGGTTTTCCCACAGCGAAAATGGTCCCTTCAAGCGACTTACCATTACTTTTCTCTGCAAAAAAATCCATACTCACAGCGACCAATTCACCAAAAGCTTGAGTCTTGATATTGGAGGGAATCATCGTGGTTTTCTTGTCTATTCGGAATAATTTATCCGCCAGATTTTCCGCTAAAAGCTGATCCAACTCCAAATAGCTAACGCTTAATGGCATCAGGATTTCCAGTTCATTTTTGGAGTTTTCATTTGGACTTAGTTTTGGTAAAGGAAAAGCTCGTGAAGGAGCAGCTGTAGCAGGATGTGAATTCACTTTACCGGAAAGCCCAAGCCAGACATTAAAATTTTGGTCGGCATCAAAAAACTCTCGGAATCGAACTTCCTGAGGCTGGATTGAAAAAGCAGTCTTCACTCCTTCCAATTCCACCTCAAAGGGCTTACCTACCTGAGCCCAGGTCAAATCTATCAAAGGTTTTAGGCTAACAATCGATTCTTCACCGACTAGATTTTGTTCGCTCCATTTTCGGATCTCCCTAGCAATCAAGCTGCTCAAATCCACTTGCATCCCGAGGATATCAAGCGTCAGCGAACCTCCCAAATCGACTAATTCAAGAGCTTTGATTCCTAAATCCCAGTTGGAATTGATTTCCGGATCAACCACAAATACAGGATTAAGTTGCTCATTAATCGGAACTTTAGATTTGAAAAGACTTCCTAAACCACCTTTTTTGAGCCCTACTTGACCTTGAACTGAAATCGGAACCCGTAACTCAATAAGCTGACTATCCAGTGCGGCCCAAGTAATCCTTCCATTTCTACTTAGCTTCAAATCCCCGTTTATTCCCGAACCCATATCTACATCCTTTTCATCGAAGAGCACCCCGGGAATCTGAGAATTGAAAATTTTATCCAAAGTCGCCTTTGGAATTTGCAAGGGCACATTCACTGAAGAAAGTGCTGGCGGAGGTACTGGAATAGGACCAGGATCGCTGGTTGGACTTAGGGTTTTACAAGCAGAAAAAACTATTGCTAGAAAACCGAATAAAAGGAAGCTTTTAAGTAAAGAATAAAAAGAAGGCATTTTCATGTATGATAGCTGCTTAGAAGGGAACTATTTCATCCCTGCAAGTATTGTCCCAAAAGTAAAGAATAAACAAATGAACTGGAATAAACTGACTCAACCCGGCCAAATCGCAGAAATTAAAGTACTGAGCGAATCTACACCTGTGATGATCTTCAAACATAGCACCCGCTGCTCGGTAAGTGGTATGTCTCTTGACAGACTGCTCCGCAATTGGAAGCATGGGGATGAAGAAAAAGTGGTTCCTTATTTTTTGGACCTCATTGCTTATCGGGAATTATCAAACTTAGTGGCTCAGGAATTCGGAGTACCACACCAGTCACCTCAGGTGATCGTAATCAAAAATGGTTCGGCAATCTTTGATAACAGCCATTTTGGAATTTCATATCCCGAAATCATAAGCAAAGTTTAATTTTTTTAAACTTCTAAACGCATTAAAAACCACTTATCCAATCCTGTATCCATTCTTATTTTAGTTTGACGTTCCAGTAAACCTTTCGTATTGTCAATCAGTCAAAGTATCAGAACTTTGTAACAATATGAAAAACAAATACGCGTTTATTTTACTGATTTTTAGCAGTTTAATTGCTTTTTCTGCCTTTGGTCAGCGGCCAACTGGTGAGGCTCGACAGGCTAGAGTATTCACTGGGACTGTATTCGACGGAGTCACCAATACTCCAATGGCTGGGGCCAACGTACTCATTAAAACTGTAACTGATTCACTTTTGGTCGGAACGGTGACGGATGGACAGGGTAAATTTTCTATCGCAAGACCTCAAATTCCTGACGTCAAAATCGAAATTAAATTTATCGGTTATGTGACCATCACAAAGAATCACAATTTTAGAGATCCTGTAGAATTAGGAAATTTGATCCTTTTGGAAGATTCCAAGGTACTCGATGAGGTAGTAATCGAAGGACTCAATCCGGTTGGAGAGCAAAGAGGAGACACCACTTCTTTCAACGCCAAGGCTTTCAAAACACAAGAAAATGCACAAGCGGAAGATTTGATCCGAAAGATGCCTGGCATCACCATG
Source organism: Algoriphagus sp. (assembly GCF_029254265.1). Lineage (GTDB taxonomy): Bacteria > Bacteroidota > Bacteroidia > Cytophagales > Cyclobacteriaceae > Algoriphagus. The sequence goes on from NZ_JAQWXX010000048.1 coordinate 24,665, forward strand.
CAAGGTGGGCAACTTCAGGCACAGGGTGAAGCGGTCCAAAAAGTATTAGTTGACGGAAGAGAGTTCTTTGGATCGGATCCAAGTATCGCGCTTCGAAACTTACCAGCTGACGCAATTGAGCGGGTGGAAGTATTGGATCAGCGCTCGGATCAAAGCCGATTAACTGGATTTGACGACGGAACTTATACCAAAACCATCAACATTATTCTCCGGGAAGACCGAAAAAATGGCCAGTTCGGCCGAGCTTATGCAGGTTATGGTACGGATGATCGATATTCCGCAGGTGGAAGCGTCAATTTGTTCAAAGGAGACCAACGAATTTCGATACTGGGATTATTTAACAATATCAATCAGCAAAACTTCTCCAGTCAAGATCTAGCTGGGGTAAATGCCAATGCTTCTGCTGGTGGAGGTGGAGGAAGAGGACGCTGGGGAGGCGGAGGAAATAATGCATTCTCTGGTGGAAATGATATCGGTATTATCACAACCAATGCCGTAGGTTTAAACTACAGTGATAAATGGGGTAAGAAGGTGAATTTCACTGGAAATTACTTCTTCAACAATACTGCAAATACGCTCAGCCAGATCACCAATCGTGAAACTGTAATCAATGAGAGCTTGAGCCAGATTTATCAAGAAAATCTGATCAACACTGTCGATAATTACAATCATCGTGCAAGCGGTAGAATCGAGGCGGATTTGAATGATAAAAATTCTTTGGTAATCACGCCATCATTTTCATATCAAAATAATAAGACTTTCAGCGATCGAGATGCCTTGACGTTGGCGAGCACCGGAGACTCACTGAGTGCACTTCGTTCTATTTCAAACACAGAAACGAAAGCGCTGAATATTTCAAATAATATTACCTATCGATACAAGTTTGATAAGAAGGGAAGAACACTTTCTACAGATATCAATACCACTTGGTCTAACCGCGATCAGTTGTCCAGTTTGTTGGCAGCAAGCTTAGACTACAATCGAGATCGACTAGACACTACTGAACAGCGGACAGACGCATTGAACGATGGTTTCAATTATCGAATCAATGCTACATTAACTGAGCCGCTTGGCGAAAAGTCAATTGGAACTATTGGATATCAAATCAGCAACAATGATACCCGTGCTGATCAAAAGACCAGAGTGCTGGATAGCGAAAACCAATTTGTACTAGACAGTGCCTTGAGTAACGAGTTTGACAATAAATTCATCACGCAGCGACTCCGAACAGGCTATGCCTACAACAACAGTGGCTACAGCATCAATTTGAATTTGGATTATCAAAATGCTCAATTAAACAACGAAGCCTTCTTCCCTACTCCTGGCGTATTTAAGCGTAGTTTTAACAATATCCTTCCAAGTGCCAATGTCAACTTCCGAAATCGAGAGACTGGTTTTTCCTGGAGAATTAGATATCGAACTGACACGGATGAGCCAAGTGTAAATCAGCTTCAGAATGTGGTAAATAACCAAAATCCACTCAATCTAAGTGTGGGTAATCCTAACTTGGGACAAAGCTTTAACCACAATATTTTCGCAAATATCAGCAAGGTGAATCTGGAAAAGTCTAAGACACTCTTCATGTTTATCAACTATTCATCTACTGCAAATTTCATCGGAAACAGCACCTTTATCACCGCTCAGGATACCCTGATCAACGGAGAAATTCTGCTTCGTCCAGGTGGGCAAATCTCCAGACCGGAAAACTTGGATGGTAACTTCAGAACCCGATTCTTCCTGACCTATGGCATGCCAGTGAAGAAAATCAAATCTAATTTGAATTTGAATACCCGATTAGGATTCAACAGAACTCCGGGATTGATCAATGGAGATCTGAATCTGAATGACAATATCGACCTGAGTCAAGGATTTACCCTGAGCAGTAATATCTCCAAGAATGTGGACTTCACGATCAGCACCACGGGTACTTATACTATCGTGAATTCAAGCTTGCAGTCGAATTTGGATCAAAACTATTACATCCAAGAGTCAAACTTGAGACTGTATTATTCCCCTAACAACGGAAAAACCTTTATCGGAAATAATATCAACAACACCTTCTACAGAGGATTGTCAGAGGGCTTGGATCAGTCGGTTTGGCTCTGGAATATCGAGGCAGGTCAGCGATTTGCGAAGAATAACAAGGCAGAACTGAAAGTAGTGATCTTTGACTTACTGAATCAAAACAATAGCATCAGCCGAACCATCTCCGATGTAGCGGTAACCGATGTATTCACCAATGTCCTGACACGCTATGGCATGCTGACTTTCACTTACATCATTGGTAACTTTAAAGAGCCAGAGCCATCCAACAATCCTTGGGAAAGAGGCAGACCAAGCGGAGGAAGAACTTGGTAAGATTTGATTTACGGAACTAAAGAATATCAAACCGACTGGAACAATTCAGTCGGTTTTTTATTTTCCTACTACTAAATTATGGTAATTTACTATATTGTCCGTGATATGAAGTTGTTATACTTAATTCCTCTACTCATCTTTCTCTCTTCTTGTGCAGCAGAACCAGAGAAAGAATCTATAATATCAATAGAGCTCATAGATTTTGAGGAGATCAATCTTAGTTCTGAAAAACACTTTTTTGAAGAGGTAATCAATGCTTCCAGTATGACACTTCAGGGTGATAAGATATTGATAAGTGAATATCACAATGTGCCTGATGAATTTCCTCGAATACATATCATAAATACCAGTGATTGGACTTATGACAAACCCAAAGGGAGATTTGGCCAAGGTCCGCGGGAGATTAATATACCCGAATTTATAGTTTCGCAAGACTCAGATAATTTTTGGGTATATGATTACAATAACAGAAAGATCTCAACTTTTTCATTTAATGACTCTACTCTTTTGGCCAGTAGTGATAGGAAAATCACAGATCCAAATTTGGGGCCCATGAGACTAATTTTAACTCCAAGTGGAAATTACTTGGGGGTTCCAAGGGAGAATGAAAATAAAATACTGGAGTTTGACCCTGAGGGAAACCTGATTGATGCTTATGGGGAATTTGAAGTTCCAGAAGAAAGGCCAGATCTACCGAAGCTTCAGGTTAGTCTTCTAAACAATGGGCGATTTCATGGCAATCAAAACAATGGAATTTATGTGAGAGCCAGTATGTACCGAGACCTAATGGAAATATTCAACTATAAAACGAAAAAATTTATCTCAGTTATTGGGCCGGATCTTAAGTTACCTGAATTTGAATATCATGACAGTAAATTTGGAGGAATGATCAGTTTTGAACCTGATGTCCCTAAGAAATACCAAGATATTGCGGTATCCGAACGATACATTTTTGTACTCTATTCAGGATATTCTCATTTAGACTATGTTAATTCTGGATTATCTGCACAAGAAATCCGGGTGTTTGATCTGAAAGGAAAACCTAAATGGAGGTTTGCACTGGATAGGTCAGTTTCTCAAATTTCCATAAACGAAAAGAACAACAAAATTTACGGATTGACTACGGACGAAGATCCGGGTATTGCTGTTTTTAAAATCCCAGATGAGCTTTTATAAAAACAAAAAAACCGGCTCCATACGGAACCGGCTTAGCAATTGGGTGACTAGCAACAATTACATTTTAGGAAGAACCACAGTATCCACTGAGTGAATCACTCCATTAGCCTGGAATACATCAGCAATTGTTACTTTAGACTGGCCACCATTTGCGTCAGTGAGGTACAGATCTTTACCTTTCATCCAAGCCGTTAATGTTCCACCTTGAACCGTTGTCAAAGTCGCTTTACCATTTCCTTTTTTGATGGCTTCCGCGATTTCTTTGGATCCCATTTTTCCGGCCACGACGTGGTAAGTCAATACTGCTTGTAATTGCGCTTTGTTTTCAGGCTTTAGAAGTGTCTCAACGGTTCCTTCTGGAAGTTTGTCAAAAGCAGAATTCTCTGGAGCAAAAACTGTAAATGGACCTTTTGACTGAAGCGTCTCTACCAAACCTGCTGCTTTTACTGCTGCTACAAGTGTAGTGTGATTAGCAGAGTTCACTGCATTCTCTACGATGTTTTTAGAAGGATACATTTCTGCTCCGCCTACCATTTTGGTTTTTTCCATTTGTCCAAATGCAAGGTTTGCTGTTAAAAACGCGAAGGCAACTAATGCCCCTTTGAAATAATTTTGAATTTTCATATGATAATTTGTTTTTTAAAGGCCATATGGAATCTCGCAGATTATAATCATCCCAGTGTGTGACTTTTTAGTCATGCTCGATTTCATGATGTTGTTTGTTAAGATTGATTTTTGTTAGTTTTTGTATTTGGAAGGAGATACGAGGGGGACTGGATGATTGGATTGAGGGGAGGTGAAAAAATATAAGAAATATGATTTCCGATTTATGATATTGTTGAAAATCCAATCTTTCCAAATTCAAATGCCGAATATCGAATGATGAATTTCAACTTTCGAAATAAGCAAACCTTATAACTTTATAACCTTTCAACTTTACAACCCGCGTACCTTTCCAAAAAACCCTAAAAGCCTTAGCTTTGTCATTCGAATAAAATGAATCCCATGTACCAAGAGAAAATAGAAGCCATCAAAGCAGCCATTGCTGCCGCAGATGCAAATACCCCCGACCAACTGGAAGCTTACCGAATGGAGTTTATCTCCAAGAAAAGTGTCGTGGGTGAACTCTTTGGGGCCATGGGCCAAATCCCAAATGAGGAGAAAAAAGCCTACGGGCAACTCGTCAATAGCGTAAAGCAACTTGCAGAAGAACGTTTTCAGGAATTGATCGAGAAGGTAAATTCTGCTAACAAAAAATCAAAGTCTGCAGGAATCGACCTGACGCTCCCTCCTTCTAATCTTGCAATGGGTGGTATTCATCCACTTACCGCTACAAGACAGCGAATGATTGAGATCTTTGAGCGGATCGGCTTCAACCTCTCCGAAGGACCGGAAATTGAAGATGATTGGCATAATTTCACCGCGCTGAATTTCCCTGAAAATCATCCAGCTCGTGAGATGCAGGATACTTTTTTCATTGAAAAAAATCCAGATATCGCTTTACGAACCCATACATCATCGGTACAGGTGAGGGTCATGGAAAATCAAAAACCACCAATTCGTACACTTTCCCCAGGCAGAGTTTATCGAAATGAAGCCATTTCTGCTCGTGCGCATTGTATTTTCCACCAAGTAGAAGGACTTTATGTGGATGAGAATGTAGGTTTCGCCGACTTGAAAAATACGCTCTATCACTTCGCGAAGGAAATGTTTGGCAAGGAAACCAAAGTTCGATTCCGGCCTTCTTTTTTCCCTTTCACCGAGCCAAGTGCAGAGATTGATATCACTTGCCTGATCTGCGGAGGAAAAGGCTGTAACGTCTGCAAGGGAAGTGGCTGGGTAGAAATCGGAGGTTCGGGGATGGTGGATCCTAACGTGCTGGAAAACTGTGGTATCGATTCTAAAAAATATACTGGCTTTGCCTTCGGTATGGGCATAGAGCGAATAGCCATGCTGAAATATCAGATCAAAGATTTGAGACTATTCACTGAGAATGATTCCAGATTCCTGAAGCAATTCCGAACGGTGCTTTAGGAAGAGAAATGACAAATAAAAAGGGAGGCAATTATAAAATTGCCTCCCTTTTTTTGCCTTTGTGAAACCTTTGTGCCTTGTTGAGGTAAAAAATAAATCCCTTTCCATCCTCCCGCACAATCATCCTATTTCCAAACAATAATCCTGCGCGGGAGCCGGATAATTGCAGCGATCCAGATTTCTACCAATATATCACCCCTCTGGGGTGTTTTAGACTTAGAAGTTTAGCAATAGTTAAAAGAACCTTTTTGTCCCCAAAAGTCAATAATTTTTAGCCTTCTGATTTAAATCTTCTGATTTAAATCTTCTGATTTAAAACCTTTGTGGCCTCCGTGAAAACCTTTGTGTCTTTTGTGGTTAAAACACGTTTTTGGTTAAAAGATCCTTAAACCGCTTTGGATGTTTCCATCTTATAAATGATATCCTCGTAATCTAGCTTATTCCAATTTTCGGTGATAAGTGGATCTGCCATCACCCGATTCATAATAGTTTCCTGCAATTTCCCCTGAGCGTATGCCTCCGCATATCCCATATCCGAGAAAGTCACCATGGAATACAATGGAATCCAATCATTCGGATAGAGTTCGTGAAGCTTCGCTTCAATCTTCATGCGGATAATAAACTTAGGATCAGAGACAGAATCCCGCATTTCCACAAAGTTTTCCATCGCCAATTGGCAAATCGCATCTGTATCTGGCTTTCGTTTCTTTTGAAACTTTTCAAAAACCAAACTCCAGGAATTTGTCCCCAACTTATCAATTAAACCATTTAAGATCGAGCAATCCTCAAAGCCGCAATTCATACCCTGTCCATAAAAAGGCACCATTGCATGCGAGGCATCACCTAGCAATATACTTGTTCCTTGCACCCAAGGGTAGCACTCAACATTGATCAAGGCCGCAGTAGGGTTTTTGAAGAATTCAGTTTTCAAATCCGGCATGAGCTGATAGGCGTCATCAAAATAGGTTTTGAATACAGATTCTAAATCCTGATCATCATTGATCTTTTCGAAACAAACTTTTGTCCCTTCAAAAGGTAAAAAGAGGGTGCAGGTAAATGATTTATCAGGGTTAGGCAATGCAATCAGCATAAACTTACCACGTGGCCAGATATGCAAAGCATTCGGATCCATGGCGAATTCGCCTTCAGCGGTAGCAGGAATCGTCAACTCTTTGTAGCCGTGGGATATGTATTCCTGCTTGTAATTGAAACGGATCTGCTTCTGCATCGACATACGAAGCGCAGAATAAGCACCGTCAGCACCTATAATTGCAGAAGCGATTATTTTAGATTCTCCTTGCTCAGTCTCAAAAGTGATTTCCTGATTTCGAAAATCTACATTAACACATTTGTGCTCGAAATTGAAATTCACTCCCAGTCGCTCACCTTCCTCGGCAAGCAGCTGATTGAATTTTCCTCTGGAAATAGAATAAATGGCTTGATTGACCTTTCCATAAGGAATAAATGAAGTCCCTCCATGTTCATCATGAATCTTCCGACCATACATTGGGATCGCAATAGGGAGCACTTTATCCTTTAGCCCAACTTCCTCAAGGGCTTTCCAACCCCGATGGCTCAATGCCATATTGATGGATCTGCCACCTTCATCGTAAGGTTTTTGACGCTTGTCAGGACGCTTGTCGTAGACAGAAACTTCCAGACCTTGACGTTTGAGATATATTGCCATCAGTGTACCGATAAGACCAGCACCCAGAATAGTTATTTCGTTCTTTTTCATTCGGATAGTTTATCCATGCTTCTCTTTAAGCGAATTTTTCCAAGGATTGTTCCAAAACCTGAGCAAAACGGAAAACATCCAAGAAGCTGTTATATAGCGGAGTAGGTGCCAATCGGATGACATTTGGATTTCTCCAGTCCCCCACCACGCCATGTTTATAAAACTCATCAAAGACTGCTTTGCCTCCCTGATGAATCAGTAAAGATAATTGACAGCCTCTTTCGGCAGGGTTTTCTGGAGTAATTATTTCCAAAACCCCTGATTTTCCGCTGATTTGGCGGATTAAGTATTCCAGATAACCAGTGAGTTTTTCACTTTTTGCACGCAAATTCTTCATCCCAGCTTCCTGAAAAATATCCAAAGAAGCCTGATGTGCTGCCAAAGCCAAAATATTTGAGTTCGCCAACTGCCATCCGTCTGCTCCATGCATGGGGATAAATCCCTTTTCCATCAGAAATCGCTTTCCTTCATCATGTCCCCACCAACCTGCAAACCGTGGTAAATCAGGTCGATCCGCATATTTTTCATGGACATAGATTCCTGAAACATTCCCAGGACCGGAATTCATGTATTTATAACTGCACCAGGTGGCAAAGTCAACGTCCCAGTCATGAAGACTTAAAGGAGCATTACCTGCTGCATGTGCCAAGTCAAACCCAGCTACCGCGCCGACAGCATGAGCTGCTGCAGTGATTGCTTTCATATCAAAAAGCTGCCCGGTGTAATATTGGATTCCAGCCATATTTACCATGGCCAGCGCACCTCCCTGATTATGAATTTCCGACAGAATGTCCTCGGTTCGTAGCGTATGCTCGCCAACTCTTGGCTTGAGTTCTACAATCACTTCTTCGGGGTTCAAGCCATGCCATTTCACCTGAGATTCAAGCATGTATTGATCCGAAGGAAAAGCTCCGGCTTCAATGATAATTTTAAAGCGATCCTTGGTAGGCCTGTAAAAAGACACCATCAGTAGGTGAAGGTTTACAGTAAGGTTATTCATTGCTACGACTTCATGGGGATGCGTGCCAAGAATTTCAGCTAGGGCTGGTTTGGATTTCTGACGAACAAACATCCAGGCATCCTCTCCTTCAAAATGTCCATCCACAGCCAAATCAGCCCAATTCCCTAACTCTTTTTCCAAATAATCTTTAACGGATTTTGGCTGAAGCCCCAAAGAATTGCCACAGAAATAAATGGCTTCTTTTCCATTAACTTTTGGAAAAAGGAATCGGTCACGGAAGCTTTCCAAGGGATCATTTTGATCCATCTTTTGAGCAAAAGCTTCAGAATATTCGTAGTTCATTTTTTTCAGGTTGAAAGGTGTTAAAGTTGAAAGGTGTTAAAGTTAGAAGACGTAAATATGTTTATTCGTCCTGTCTAACTGCAAACTGCTCACTGGAAAACTGCCAGCTGCCCACTGCACTTATTTCTCCATAACTGTTCCACAGTTTTTGCAGGTACAATGCTCCGGATTATTCCAGAATCTATCCATAATTGGAGGAAGTTGGTTGACGATGTCAGTCAGCTCTACATACTCCTCATAAAGCAGTTCCCCACAGTTTTCGCAGTGCCAAATAAATCCATCCTTTTCCCCTTCTCTGCGGTATCGTTCGATTACCAAACCGATCGTATTGGCTGGCCTTCTTGGAGAATGGGGGACTCTGGGAGGTAGAAGGAAAATTTCACCTTCTTTGATTTCGATATCTTTGGGCTTGCCATCCTCAATGATTTTTAAAATAATATCCCCTTCCAATTGATAGAAAAACTCCTCCCCTTCATCGTAATGGTAATCCTTCCTTGAATTTGGACCACCCACAACCATCACAATGAAATCGTCATTTCCCTTGAAAACCTGCTGATTACCAACCGGAGGCTTCAACAGGGGCCTGTTTTCATCGATCCATTTTTTGAAATTGAAAGGTTTTGTTATTGCCATAATCTTTTTTTGTTGGAAAATCCTCGATTTGAATCAGTCTTAAAAGTATTAAAAAACCCCCGTTTTTTGGTTTACTTTGTTCAAAAGCCCAAAATCCATGCGTCTGCCTATTATTGACATGCACTGCGACATGCTTTCCTACCTCTGCAGCGTCCCAAGTGCCAACCCCTATTCCAAAGATGATATCGCCTGCGCTATTCCCTGGCTAATTGCCGGAGGAGTGAGAATGCAGGTTATGGCAATCTATACCGATGTCAGGCCGGAAAGCATGAAACTGGCAAGCAGACAAGCGAGTATTTTTTCCAAACTTCTTCAAGATAATCCAATCGATATGGCCTTTGTGGACCCTTCCTTTCTTTCAGATTGGGCCAAACAAAAGCGGGTTGGGGTGATCGCTTCAGTAGAAAATGCAGCTGGATTGGGAAATGAAACCGCTTCCTGGCCGGAAATCTATGCTCAGTTTGATTCGATCGTCAGCCAAGTGGGAAAATTAGCATACATCAGCCTCACCCACCATACCGAAAACCGCTTTGGCGGCGGGAATTATACAGATGGAATCGGTCTGAAAGATGATGGCAAAAAGCTGCTGGATTACATGTCCGGAAAGCAAATCCCCATTGATCTCTCTCATACTTCTGATCTTTTGGCAGAAGGAATTCTTACCCATATTGATAGCCAGAAACTTGACATTCGGGTAATTGCCAGTCACTCAAATTTTAGAGCCATCTGGAATCATCGACGAAACTTGACTGATGAGTTTGCCAAAGAAATCATCCATCGAGGTGGAATCATAGGAGTGAATTTCCTACGGGCATTTTTGGACACGGATGTTCCGGAGCGATTATTCGAACATATTTTACATGGATTTGCCATCGGAGCTGAAAAGAACATCTGCTTTGGAGCTGACTTTTTCTATACCAAAAACTTTGGCGACCCAAGCCGAATCCCTTTCTATTTCCCCTTGGCGGAAAATGCAGGAAAATACCCTTCGCTTTTGGACAGCTTGGAGCTTGACTTAACCGAAAAGCAGCTCAAAGGCTTGGCCTTTGAAAATGCACTCAATTTCTATCAAAAACTCTGGAGCTAATGTCATCTCATCATTTTGTAAAAGAGCAACAAGAGCCCGCGGTATTTATTCTGGATGCTGAGCATATTCATTTTGATCGGATTTCGGGACTTTTGGAATGGGTACCAACAATTTTAGTCAGTGAAAAGGCATTGGATCAGGTCTTAAGCTGGGGGATCAAAATCGATGTGATTTTGGCCTCTGCTGCTTTTCAAAAAGAAAACCTTCAGCTTCTGGAGGAACAATATCCCGTGAAATTCCTGACCGTGGAAAATGAGGATTTTTTAAATGAGGGATTACAGTACCTCCTGGCTAGCAAGCATGAAGCAGTTCATTTGGTGGGAATTTCGCATCAAAGTGCTTTTGCCTTACAGGAAAAATTGGACCTGATGAACTTGACTTTAGTAGACGGAAACTGGAAATATTATCCAGTCAAGTCCGGTAAATTCAAAAAATGGTTTGCGGAGTCTTCAATTCATATCCATGGAAAAGAAGGAATGCCAATAGAGATCAAGAATTCGGAAGGGGAAATTCTTCTTCCAATCACTTATGCTACGATGATTGAAGTACCTGAAGGAATTACGGAGATCAATGCGCCGGGAATTTTTTGGATTGGGGAGGAGATCTCCTGATTAACTCCGGGCAGTGACCATCCTATCTTTCCCATTCAGATCTTTCAGTAATCTTCGCTCAGAATATCCTTTTTCCTCCAACAAGGAAAGCACTTCAGTGCCGAACTCTTCATGAATTTCGAAATAGAGTTTACTCCTAGGTTTCAATAGTTTTTTGCCCTTTTCGGCAATGGTTCTATAGAAAAGCAGCGGGTCTTCATCGGGCACAAAAAGTGCCAAACCGGGCTCAAAATCCAGTACATTACGATGCATTTCAGCTTTTCCCTTTTCCGGAATATAGGGTGGGTTACTGACTAAAATATCCAGCTCTTCAACATGCGGTAGCTCTTCCAAAATATTACATTTCAGGAAGGTTACAGGCGCATGGAGGAGTTTGGCATTTTTCCGAGCCACTTCAAGGGCTTTTTCAGAAATATCCAAACCATAAACTTCAGCCTGATCCAGCTCCAAAGCCAATGTGATTGGGATACAACCGGTCCCCGTCCCGATATCCAGAACTTTCAAGCCAGGCAATTTATTTTCCTTGAGAATCAGATGAACCAACTCTTCGGTTTCGTTTCTGGGAATCAACGTGGATGAATTCACCAGAAATTCATACCCATAAAAAGGAGCTTTCCCAAGAATGTATTGAATAGGTTCTCCTTTCTTGAGTCGATCAAAATCCTTCCAAAGCTTTTGGGGTAAATCCTTTTCTTCCAAAAAATGCATCATATCGACCCGTCGAAGTCCAAGGTGATGCTCCAAAAGCCAGTTGACCAAACTGGTAGCCTCCTGATTATCATAGATTTCGAGTTGAGAGGAAAGCTTTTGGACTAATTCTGAATAGTTTGACATTTGAAGAACCTTGATATATACTAAAGCCGTAAAAGTAGCAAACTCAATCCTCCAAATATGAAAAAAATACTTTTACTCCTTTTAGCATCGGGTCTATTTTTTGAATCCTTTGCCCAATCAGATTCTAAAATTTGGATCGGAATAGATGGCTCTTATTGGCAAAAATCAGTTAAATCTTCAGGTTTGGTAAGTTTAAAAAATGAGAATTTTGGAAGCTTACGCCCTATGGTCGGCTTGAGCCTCAATCAAAAATGGGACTTAGGAGTAATGGTAAGTTTCAATTCATACGTCGAAGAGATTTCACCATTGAGTTTGACTACTTTTTCCTCCAATTTCAACGAGGATGGAATTTTGATTTCCCAAGATGCTCAGACTACCGTTTACCAGACTAGCATTGATAATCAGCTTTTTGGAGTTGGAATTTTCGCAAGAAGGCACTTCAGGTTGAATCAAAAATTTTCTTTTAATCTAAGCCCTTACATTTTAAGAGAATCTGGTGACTCCGGCACGATGGATTTTTATTTTCCTTATAACCTGACTTTCTATGACTATTGTTTAAACTGCCTTTCCATTTTTCCGGGACCGATTGAGGTCCCAATCAGTGAGGAAAATTGGAGATTTGGTGTAGATGCAGCTTTTGCCTACCAAGCCTCTAATTGGCTGAAGCTAGAAATACGGGCAAATCTGCTCGAATTGAGAAAACAAACCCTAAGTGATGAGCGAAATAACCTTACTAATGGATTGTCAGTTTTCGATCCTTTTCTTTCTGCCACACAAGGTTATTTTGGTAATTATTCAGACTTTGGCTCGGCAGTCACTCGTGAAGGAATCCGCTTTGGGCTAGTCTTTACTCCCTTTTAAACTTTGCAATCGGTACACTCCGAAAGAAAAACTACCTTTGTGGAGAATTTTATTTCCATGAAGCTACATAACAATACCATCCGCGGAGTTCATACCGCATTAAAAGCAATATTCGAAGAAGGACAATACGCTGACAAAGTCATCGAGCGTACCCTAAAATCCAACCCTAAATGGGGAGCGAGAGATCGTTCTTTCATCGCGGAGACGACTTACGAGATGGTGCGCTGGTGGAGATTGATCAATTACTTGAGTCCGTCAAAGGATTATTACGATCTATTTGGTACTTATTGGTTGATGCAGGGACATTCTCTTCCACCATGGGAGGAGTTTGCACGAATCAATCCCGACAAACTTCAAGACAAATACGAAAAGCTGGACGACCCAGCGAAACTGGAGTCTGTTCCAGATTGGCTTTTTGAAATGGGCAAAAAAGAATTGGGAGAAAAATGGGAGGCAGAAATCCATTCTTTGAATCAAGAAGCCCAGGTAGTTTTGAGAGTAAACACCTTAAAAACCACACGTGAGCGATTGAAAAATCGTTTGGCCGAGGATAATATTTCAACTCACATCATCAAAGGCTATCCAGATGCATTGATCTTGGACGAGCGAGCGAATGTATTCCGTCATCCAACTTTCAAAGAAGGACTATTCGAAGTGCAAGATGCTTCTTCACAATTGGTAGCCGCAGCTTTGGCTGTAGAGCCAGGAATGCGTGTGATTGATGCCTGTGCTGGCGCCGGTGGAAAATCCCTTCACATTGCCGCTTTGATGCAGAATAAAGGGAAAGTCTTGTCCATGGATGTGGAAGAGTGGAAACTCCAGCAAACTAAGCTTCGCGCTAGAAGAGATGGTGTATCCATCATCGAGCGGAAAGTAATAGAGGGTTCGAAAACAATCAAGCGATTAAAGGATACGGCAGACCGTTTATTGCTAGATGTACCTTGTTCAGGACTCGGAGTATTACGAAGAAACCCTGACACAAAATGGAAGCTTAGCGAAGAGTCCATCGAGAAAGTAAGGCAAACGCAGCAGGAAATTCTTCAATCCTATCCATCCATGGTCAAGCCGGGTGGTCAAATGGTCTATGCGACCTGTAGCATTCTTCCTTCCGAAAATCAAGATCAGGTAGCTAAATTCTTGGCTTCAGAAGCAGGAAAAGATTTTGAATTAATTGAAGATCAAAAAGTACTGGCCCAAGAAAGTGGGTTTGACGGATTCTATATTGCTCGACTTCAAAAGAAAAAATAATCATTTAAGTTTCTGATTTTCAAAAGGATATTTTTAACTTAGGTCTAAATTTTCTTAAAATGGACTTAGAAATAATTTTTTCCATCGCAAATTCTCTTGCATTACTGAGTTGGATATTACTTTTTGTTTTGTACCAAAAACGATGGGTATATACTTTTCTTTTCTCTTTTGTATTTGTCTTTATGGCTTGTCTTTACCTATTCTTTATTCTTCAAGGGATTGGTGGAGATTCGCAGGGTGGCTTTGACACCTTAGCGAATGTGAAACTACTTTTTGGAAAAGATGAGGCAGTTTTGGCAGGCTGGATCCACTATCTGGTATTTGATTTATTCACCGGTATGTGGATTTGTAATGATGGGGATAAGCGAGGAATAAATCGCTGGATTCTGCTTCCTTGTTTGGTCTTCACCTTTATGCTAGGTCCCGCAGGGCTTCTGATCTATATTTTGATACGTGTCATTCACTTAAAAAAATACCCTCAGCATCCTTATGATCCGAAAATGGTTTCTTGAATTAAGGCGAAGAAATCGCTTATTGGCAGATACTGGCTTATTTTACCTTTTCGTTTTTATTGGATTAGCGATTCTCACTCTTTTTGATCCCAGAGAATTATTGGGTGTGAGTGTATGGAATAAACCCTTAAAATTCTTTGTCTCCACAACTGTTTTATTTTGGACAATCGGTTGGATCATGGTGGATATTCCCAATCAAAAAGCAGTAAAGTTTATTTCCAGAAGTGTATTTCTACTTCTGACAGGTGAACTTATCTTGATTTTTTACCAAGCTGTTCAGGGAAAACAATCTCATTTCAACATTTCCAGTCCGATTGACAGTGCAATTTTTGGCACGATGGGAATCCTGATTTTTTTGAATTCACTTTGCTTCATTTACCTCCTTTTTTTGATTTCAAAAGTAGAAACCCTTCCTGAAGGCTATAAAAGGGGAATTCAATTGGGATTGATAATATTTTTAATTGGGGGATATGAGGGTTATTTGATGGCCGGGAGGCTTAGTCATACCATTGGCGCAGCAGATGGGCAGGATGGCTATTTTTTCTTAGGTTGGACAAAAGCTTATGGAGATCTTCGGGTTTTTCACTTCTTGGGATTACACGCTTTGCAAGTTTTATCCCTGACGGGCTGGTATTTCTTTAAAAACAAGCCTTGGAAAATTACACTTTTTGGCATTGTATATTTTTTGATGAGCTCGGGTATCTTATGGAAAAGTTTGCAGGGAAATAGTCTATTTTAAGGCTGCAATCAAAATTTTTGTCTACTATCTTCAAGAAAAAGCCACTCATTCAAAATAAATTTTTGAATGGACTACGCCAGCTTCGGATTTTGTCTTTAACTTTGACGGGCAAATAGGGTTACCTATAACCAATATTTGCCATGAACAGAAACTCCGATAAGTTCCTCTACGAAGCCCTCACCTATGATGATGTGCTTCTAGTCCCAGGTTATTCAGAAGTCCTTCCCCGAGACACGAATACCTCCACCCAACTCACTAAGAAAATCAGATTGAATATTCCTTTGGTCTCCGCCGCTATGGATACGGTGACTGAAGCTGAATTAGCAATCGCAATTGCCTTGGAAGGTGGTCTGGGTTTTATTCATAAAAACATGTCTATCGATCAGCAAGCCGCTCAGGTGAGAAAAGTAAAACGATCTCAAGCTGGGATGATCCTAGATCCGATAACGCTTCATATTGATTCTTTTGTACGAGACGCTGAAGCAATCATGCGCGAATTCTCAATTGGAGGTATTCCCGTGGTTGATAAAGACAAGGTGCTGAAAGGCATTATTACAAATCGGGATCTGAGATTTATAAAAGATCAAAGTCGCCCGATCAGAGAGATTATGACCACCAGCAATCTGATCACTGCTAAGTCTGGAGTCTCTTTGGAAGAAGCCGAAGAAATACTTCAGGAATATAAAATCGAAAAATTGCCCATCGTCGACGATGAGTATAAATTGACAGGTCTAATCACCTATAAAGATATTTTAAAGCGAAAGGATAAGCCTCACGCTTGTAAAGATGAATACGGAAGATTACGCGTAGGTGCTGCTGTAGGTGTGACTGCAGACATCGTGGCACGAGTGGAAGCCTTGAAAAATGCCGGTGTGGATGTTGTATCAATTGATACCGCGCACGGTCACTCCAGAGGGGTAATTGATACCTGTAGAAAAATAAAAGATGCATTTCCCGACCTTGAAGTCATCGTAGGGAATATTGCTACACCTGAAGCAGCAATCGCTTTGGCTGATGCCGGAGCAGATGCTGTTAAAGTCGGAGTTGGGCCTGGATCTATCTGTACCACCAGGGTCATCGCCGGGGTAGGTGTACCTCAGCTTTCTGCTGTTTTTGAATGTGCGGAAGTTCTGAAGCATCGAGGAGTACCAGTAATCGCTGACGGTGGAATCAGATATTCCGGTGATTTGGTAAAAGCAATTGCAGCAGGCGGAAGCTCAATTATGATCGGTTCGTTACTTGCAGGAACTGAAGAAGCTCCGGGTGAGATGATTATTTTTGAAGGAAGAAAATTCAAATCTTACCGAGGCATGGGTTCACTTGAAGCCATGGAATCGGGCTCAAAAGACCGTTACTTCCAAGATGCTGAAGATAATATTAAGAAGCTTGTTCCTGAAGGAATCGTTGGCCGCGTACCTTACAAAGGCTTGGTAGCCGAAGTCTTATATCAGCTGGTAGGTGGACTTCAAGCTGGAATGGGCTATTGCGGTACCAAAACCATAGAAGACCTTCAGAAAAACGGCAAGTTTGTCAAGATCACAGCAGCCGGTGTGAAAGAATCTCACCCACATGATGTAAGTGTGACTAGAGAGGCACCAAATTATTCGGTGAAGTCATAAGTTGAAAATTGCTTTCAACCAAAAAGACCAGTCTCGGCTGGTCTTTTTTTATTTCTATTTTAATAAAGTCTTGATCTCGTAATCCTGAAGGTGGGCGTTCAACCATCCAGCTTCCAAAGTCGCATTGTAGTATTTTTTATAAAAATTGATCGCTGGCTCATTCCAATCCAGTACTTGCCACATCATCCCGGTACAGCCTTCTTCCAGACCTTTCTCCATGATGCGATCAAACAATAATTTACCAGCTCCTTGGGCTCTTTCAGATTCAGTGACGATCAAATCTTCAAGGTAAATACGTTTCCCTTTCCAAGTTGAATAGCGGTAGTAATAAATTGCTGTACCAATTATTTCACCAGAATCTTCTTTTTCACAAACAAAGAATCTAAAGACCGGATTGGGACCGAAACCATCTTTTTCCATCATCTCGACGGTGTTAATGACTTGTTCAGGCGCTTTTTCATACACTGCGAGTTCGTAGATCAACTCTAAAACACGAGGCAAGTCCTCGATTTTTCCAGCTCGAATTAAAAACATTTGATAAGGGGTTGAATTGAATTTTGGATTTTATATGAAGGAAAGGCTAAATTTAGCGAAAACCAAGGTATATGTTTTTAGCGATTGACGCGGGGAATTCCAATGTAGTTTTTGCTCTTTATGACAGAAGAGAAAACCGATGGAAAAATCAATTCCGCCTCGAAACAAATTTTGAAACGCTAGGAATTCAGCTCAGCAAAAAAGTCCCGCTCTATTTTTTAGAGCATGGAATTGGACCACAGGATATTTCCCAAATAGGTTATAGCTCAGTAGTCCCTGAAATCAATAAGATCATCACTGACTTTTGCGTAAACTTTTTAGGCAAAAAACCCTACCTCATTTCTGCAAAAAGCTATTCGAAGCTTCCAGTCAAAACAAGCAGGCCACAAGAAATGGGAACTGACCTGATGTGTAATGTGATGGCAGGATTTAAAAGATTTCAAAGACCTGTAATTATCGTCGATTTTGGAACGGCGCTTACCTTTACTGTAATCAATGAAAACGGCGAAGTGCTTGGGGTCAATATCGTTCCTGGGATCAAAACAGCTATTAAATCACTTTTTTCCAATACTTCCAAACTCCCGGAAGTTGCTCTGAAAGTCCCCGAATCGGCCATCGGGAAAAATACGATACACGCAATTCAGGCAGGGATTTTTTATGGCTATAGTAGCTTGATCAAAGGTATGCTGGAAACCATCAGTCAGGAAGCAAAGCTGGAATTCAAAGTAATCGCAACCGGAGGATTATCCGCAGTCTTGACACCATTGGAGAAAATTTTCGATGAGGTGGATCGAAATCTTACACTGGAAGGATTAAGACTAATCACCGAAGCAAATACTTAATCCAAAACTTCACAGTTCAAGACCAGATTGGGATTAGGACAATTTTCAGAATAATAGTCTAACTCCCGCTTGGCACAGACGCCTGGATAATCACCAAATTTCTCGCCCAATTCCCACATCAATTGAAAGTGTAAATGTGGTGGCCAATCTCCATTTTCTGGGAATGGACCGACATGGCAGAGAACTGTTCCTGCTTTGACTTCTTGGCCCTTTTCAAAAAGCTGCAAATCTGTTTTGGTCAAATGCCCATAAAGTGAATACAGTGTCTTACCATTCAGACTATGCTTCAAGATGATAGTTGGGCCATAATCACCAAAACCTTCATTATCCTGAATCGAAAAAATCTTCCCATCCAAAGGTGCATAAACTGCTGCGCCAGCAGTCGTCCAAATATCCACTCCCAAATGAATATTACGAAAGTCAGCATCCGAAGTCTCAAATCGCTCACTTCTACGATAAATAGCCCGATGCTCGAGATAACCACCTACTCCGTAAGTCTTACTAGACCCTTTCAACTGGTCAAAAACAAACTCATTGAATACTGCAGTATTCCCCAAATCCACATTTTCCAATTCCTTATTTGCAGGACTGAAATCCAGTTTCATCGTATTCTTGCTATTCAGCGACTCTCCCATGATCGGGTAAAAATCAATCTCATTCCAATTCATGCCCGAAGATTTAAAAAATAATTGAAAGCCCTAAATCATCTGACGAGAATCTATCCCTTAACATTTCATAGGCAAAAAGAAATTCCTACTTTTCGACATGGAAAACACCCACTTCCCTTCACTGAACGACATTCGATTTGCCGCAGTTCGGATCAAATCATTTATTCATAAAACTCCAATCTTGACCAATTCCACCATCAATGAGATGGCAGGTTGTGAGATTTATTTCAAATGTGAAAACTTCCAGAAGGTTGGAGCTTTCAAAGCTCGTGGCGCTGCAAACGCGGTCATGAAACTAACTGATGAGCAAAAGAAAAAGGGTGTAGCCACGCATAGTAGCGGAAATCATGCTGCTGCACTTGCCCGTGCTGCAACTGTGGCTGGAATACCTTCTTACATCGTGATGCCTTCCAATGCACCGGAGATTAAGAAAAAAGCAGTGAAGGGCTATGGTGGAGAAATTATTGAGTGTGAACCTAATCTCAAAGCACGTGAGACTACGCTTGAAGCGGTCGTAAAACGTACCGGAGCGACATTTATTCCTCCTTATGATTTTATGGATGTGATCGAAGGGCAAGCAACTTGCGCATTGGAATTTCATGAGGAACAGGATGACCTGGAAATTATCATGGCTCCTGTGGGCGGGGGTGGCCTTTTGGGTGGAACAGCCTTACTTACCCATCATTGGGATCCTGAAATAGAGGTGATCGGTGCGGAACCTGCAGGTGCAGATGATGCCTATCGCTCCTTCCATGCAGGTAAAATTATTCCACAAACAGGCCCAAACACCATTGCCGATGGATTACTCACTTCTCTTGGAGTTCTGAATTTTGAACTGATCCAGAAGTATGTGTCTGATATCCTTTTAGCGACAGATCCACAGATTATCGCCGCTATGCGCCTGATCTATGAACGAATGAAGATTATCATCGAACCTTCCTGCGCAGTACCGCTTGCTGCCTTGTTGGCAAATAAAGAGCGCTTCAAAGGAAAAAAAGTAGGAATTATCCTATCCGGTGGAAATGTGGATTTAGGGAAATTACCTTTTTGATAAAGACTAAAGAGCAATTTGACAAAATCACTTTTTCACCTTCTTTTCCAAATAAGCCAATAAGGATTTGAGATTACTGGTTTTTCCATAGTCCTCTTCAGGGATATCTACATTCAGTTTCTCGCTAATTGACACGATAAACTGAAGAGCATCAAAAGAATCGATATTTAGTGCTTCTCGGATATTCTCTTCGGGCATCAGCTGCGAGGGGTCTGTCTCTGGGGCAATCCTTTGCAATAATTGAAAAACTGTTTTCTTGATTTCTTCCTCGGTCATAATTCTTCGGGATTTTGTAAGTGTCTATTGAGTGCTGCTAAAAACTTGCTTCCTATTAATCCATCCGTAGCACGATGATCTGCTGCCAAAGTCACGTCTACAACTGGCCGAATTCCCAACATGCCTTCGTCGGCAAATGGCTGCTCGCTGATTTCTCCAAAACCGACAATCCCAACCTGTGGCGGATAAATCAGTCCAAAGACTTTATCCGCTCCTCCTTCTCCGATGCTAGTGATGGTAAATGTGGACTGACTGAGCTCTGAGCTTCTCAATTTGAAGGCTCGTGCTCTAGGGATAAGATCGTTGAGGTTTTCCATGATTTCGTCCACAGATTTCGAATCTGTCTGAAGGATAGCCGGAACGACAATCCCACCAGATCTCAAGGAAACCACAAAACCTATATTGATTTCGTTTTTCCGCTGAAGCCCATTTTCCCATGTTGCATTGAGATCCGGAACTTCATCCAATGCTTTTGCTACTGCTTTGATCAAAAGAGCAACAGGTAATAGACGCTTTTGAATCGGCAGCTCTTTGTTGGCTTCCTTCACCCAATCCATGGCTTTGGACATGTCCATCCTTTTTTCCAGATAGTAATGAGGAATCTCGCGGTTGGACTTACTCATGGCAGCAGCCACAGCCATCCGCACAGCATTGGCATTTGCCGTAACAGGTTTTGCTGAAATTTCTTTTATTTCCTCTGTTTTCTTTTCAACTTCTTGAGTTGGCTTTTCCCCTTCGGAAATAGCCTCTTCAACGTCTTTTTTCACAATCGACCCCTCGGGACCTGTTCCTTTCAACAAGGAAATATCAACCTGATTAGCCTCAGCAATTTTCCTTGCCAAAGGGGAAATCTTTATTCTCTCTCCTTCTTCAGTTTTCTCATGAGGTGTTTCTGTCTTTTCCTCAATAGGATGAATTTCCGGTTTTTGAGCTTCCTCAGCAGGAATAACAGATTCGGAAACTTCAGCTTTTCCGTCATTGATCAAAGCCAAAACGGTACCGACAGGAACCTTTTCTCCTTCTTTCACCAGAAGCTTTTCTAAGGTTCCTTCCTCAAAAACCTCTATTTCTATCAAGCCTTTTTGCGTTTCCACATCAGCAATAATATCACCTCGATGGAGGACTTCGCCAGTTTGTTTTCTCCATTCAACCAACGTACCGGCTTCCATATCTGCACCCAAATTGGGCATTTGAAACTTGATCATGGCTTTAGCATTTTTTTAACCTTTTCTAAAATATCCGATACTTGAGGAACAGAAGCATCTTCCAAATGCTTGGGATACGGAATTGGCACCTCCACACCGCAGAGTCTTTCTACAGGCCCATCCAAATCAAAAAAGGCTTTTTCCATAATTCTGGAAATCACTTCAGATGAAATACTGACCGATTTCCATGCTTCTTCTACAACTAGCGCTCGATGTGTCTTTTTCACGGAATTCAGGAAAGTCTCCTCATCCATCGGCCTCAACACTCTCAAATCAATCACTTCGGCATCAATTCCTTCTTCTCCCAGCGCTTCGGCCGCTTCCAAGCATTTGTAAACTCCCGCACCGTAGGTGATCAGCGAAATATCTTTTCCTTCGCGAAGGACCTTGGCTTTTTTGATCTCGACAGCTCCTGCATCTGCTGGGATTTCTTTCTCCAGATTCAGCATGAAGGTATATTCAAAAATGACTACCGGATCAGGACTTTGCATGGCAGAAAGCAACATCCCTCTTGCATCTTCATGGGTACCTACGGAAAGCACAATCAATCCCGGCACATGGGCAAAAAACGGTTCCCAACTATGGGAATGCTGCGCCGCCAACTGACGACCTATGCCACAACCCATTCGAATCACCACTGGAACATTCAACTGTCCGCCAGACATATGGAGAAGAGTCGAAGCATTGTTGACTATTTGATCCATAGCGAGAAGACTGAAATTGACCGTCATCACTTCCACTATTGGCTTCATCCCGGCAAGGGCAGCCCCAATTCCCGCACCGGTAAATCCGGATTCTGACAGCGGCACATCCATAATCCGATCTGCTCCAAATTCCTTCAACAATCCTTTACTCACGGCGAATGCTCCACCATAATTCCCCACATCCTCACCCATTAGGAAAACCCGTTCATCTTTTTGCATGACTTCTCGAATAGCTTGTTTGATAGCCTCTCGGTAAGTTATTTTGATCATGTCGCTCATATCGATTCTGTTTCAGAGTATACAAATCGCGTCAGGTTTTCAGTATCTTCCCAAGTTCCGTTTTCTGCAAACTCAATCGCTTCTTGAATCTGTGCATCCGCAGCTTTTTCGATTTCGGTTATTTTCTTAGCCGTAATGAGTTTTCCCTTCAGTAAAAATTCCTGAAACTTTGGAATCGGATCTTTCTTTTTCCACTCCTCTACCTCCGATTTTTCCCGATATAATTCAGCATCAAACATGGAATGCGCTCGAAATCGATAGGTATTACAAACCAAAAAATAGGGCTTCCCTTTTTCCTTGATCGTCTTCACCGCTTTTGCTGTGGCTTCCATCACTGCCAAAAGATCCATCCCGTCTACTGCTGCTGATTCAATGCCATAAGCAGGACCCTTTTTCTCCAATTGCTGTACAGAATGGGTTAATTTGATTGCAGTACCCATCGCGTAAAGGTTATTTTCACAAACAAAAAGCACAGGAACTTCCCATAATGCGGCTAAATTCATTGACTCATGAAACTCACCTTCTGCTGCAGCTCCCTCGCCAAAAAAGCAACAAGTCACATTATTTTTCTTTTGCTTTTTTGCTGCCAAAGCCATTCCCACCGCCAATGGCAAATGCCCGCAGACGATTGCATTTCCTCCAAAAAAATTCTTGGTCGCGTCAAAAAGATGCATGGATCCTCCACGGCCTTTGCTGCAACCTTCTTGCTTTCCATACATCTCCGCCATAATTGCATTAGGATCGACTCCTCTCGCTAGCGCATGTCCATGCTCCCGATAAGTACAAAGAAGATTATCCTCTTCAGTTAATGCTTGAATAACGCCAACAGCAACTGCCTCCTCACCCGTATAGAGATGCAAGAATCCCCGTATTTTGGACTTGGTATATTCTTCAGCAGATTTCTCTTCAAACCTGCGAATGAGTATCATTTGCTGCAAAAGCCTTTGGCCTTCTTTAGCATCTAATTTTTGCTTCTTCTCCATGATTTTAGCCTTTTTCAAGTGTAGATAAATCTCCTTCCGGTAATCCCAATTCACGGGCTTTCAACAGCCTTCTCAAGATCTTTCCGCTTTTGGTTTTAGGAAGACTTTCGATAAAGGAAATTTCTTTGGGAGCTACCGCCGGACCCATCGTCTTTCGGGCGAAGCCAATCAATTCTTGGCTCATTTCGTCAGTAGGTTCAAAGCCTTCTTTCAGGACTACAAATGCCTTGACCAATTCTCCGATAGATGGTTCAGGTTTTCCGATTACTGCGGCTTCCACCACTGCCGGATGCTTCATAAGTGTACTTTCCACTTCAAATGGACCAACCATATGGCCAGAAGTTTTGATGATGTCATCCGCCCTTCCAATAAACCAGAAGTAACCCTCCTTATCAATTTTCGCCAGATCCCCAGAGATATACCAGTCTCCTTTAAAGCATTTTTGGTAGCGTTCTTCCTCATGGAGATAACCCCTGAAAAGAGAAGGAAACCCTTTTTTCAAAACCAAATGACCTTGATTATCCGGCTGATCATAGATCTTGATATCTTCACCTTCTATATCAGCAATCGCTGCGATTATTCCGGGAAGTGGCTTTCCCATGGAACCTGGTTTTACCTCCATCGAACGATAATTGGCAATCATTATCCCCCCAGTTTCTGTTTGCCACCAATTATCCAGCACGGGAACTCCAAAAGCTTTTTGTCCCCAGGTCACAGCTCCGGGGTGAAGTGGCTCGCCTACACTTAGTACCAATCTCAAATTAGAAAGGTCATATTTTTCTTTGGGCACCAGTTCCATTCGCATCAATCTTCGGATGGCCGTTGGCGCAGTATACCACACATTGACTTTCTGCTTTTCCAAAATGGAATACCAGCGCAAGGCATCAAATTCCTCTTCATCTATGATGCTGGTTACGCCGTTGACCAGAGGAGCCATGATCCCATAAGAAGTGCCGGTCACCCAACCTGGATCTGCAGTACACCAAAAAACATCCCCCTCATGAAAATCCAATACGTATTTCCCGGTGGTATAATGCGTAAGTACGGCCTGGTGAACGTGTAAAGCACCTTTCGGCATTCCTGTGGTTCCGCTTGTAAAATGCAACAAAGCCGGGTCTTCCGAATCGGTGGGAGGAATAGTGAATTCTTCAGAAGCTTCCCCCATGAGTTTGGTCAATGAAAGAGCTTTCTTATCCACATGCTCATCTGAGTCCGTCAGTAAGATGACTTCTAAGGAAGGAAGCCGATCGAGAAGTCCCTTTATCTTTTTCTCGTAAAAGCTTGTATTGGTGACCAACACTTTTGCATCACCCTTACTCAATCGTTGAAAAATGGGTTCTGGTCCAAAAACCGAGAACAAGGGACAAAAAACAGCTTTGAATTTCAGCGTCCCTAAAGCCGCGATATACAAGTCCGGTACTCGACCCAATAATGAAAAAACCCGTTCTCCTTTTTTCAATCGTAATCCAGCCAGTACATTGGCAAACTTGGAAGTTTGGGTTTTTAAATCTCCATAAGAGTAATCATTAGTCTTTTCCTCCTTTCCGATAAAGCGAAGCGCAACCGTATTTTTCAAGTGGCCAGAAGCATGCCTATCCACCGCTTCATGTGCGATATTCAGTCCTTTTCCGTCGGGTAATCCTGATAATTGATTTCGCTCCTTTTGCCAGTCAAAATCTTGATAAAGCTTGGCATAATCGGTTAAATTTGGCTTTTTCATACGCAGATCTTTTATTCCAAAAATTTTTTGAAAGCCTGTTTTTTTAACAGAATTCCAACTTCTAATCCCTCAAAAACCAGATGAGGTATTGATCCTTTCCTAATTTACCATTTTATAAAAATGAAATTAAATTTTTGGACAATCATTTAGCCCTTAATGACTTAAATCATATTCTTCGGCATTGAAATGAGATGTTTTAAAGACTAAAGGAACAGATAACTCCTAAAAAATGACAGAATCATCCTCTCCGGCGGAAATGTGGATTTAGGGAAATTGCCTTTTTGAGTTCGTCACCAAGTCAACAAAGGCTATTGCCAAGTACCCAAAGGGTTTTAACCACATAGGAGTAAAGCATAGTCAAAAATCGTTAAAGAATGAAAGCAATCTATTTTCCATAAGATTGGTCAATTAATATAACCAGAGAATCAAGTTGCCTTTTTGATTAAGAAAACAGCCCAAATCTTTCGACTTGGGCTGTTTTTGTATTTTTAAGATCGCATCGCACACTATCTTCGGCAGGTAAATCTAATTTATTGTCATAATTGTTCTTTTTGTAGTAGAAACAAGTACCTAAATTTCTTCTTTACACTCATTTTAATTTCCACAAAATCTACCATCTCATCTTTGTTGTTGAATAATTGATCCTTTTCAATCGAGAAACAGCAAGTCTTTCCTAGATACTTCTATCCATTCATTATTTTCCCATAGAAACATAAATGCCGTTAAGGGAGTAAGTTCACTATGATTACTATTTGATTTTATAATTAGAAATCCGATAGTTCTGGCTTTAGTATTGATTATTAAAGGACTAGAAATCTTTAGACTCCAATATTTATTGGATTTTTTTGGCCATTGTTTGATTGACTTTAAATTACACTCATCACTTATTGTCGTTTCGTAAGATGAATCAATTAATGTATCTAAAATATTCATATCAATTTTTTCACCAATAAGCGTAGATAAACTATCAGAAATTAATTGTCCACCTTTGATTAAAGGAAAGAAGACTGATTCAAGTTCTGAACCATTCCCTATTTCTTCAGAAAAGGCAAAGGTCTTATTCAAAATTTTATATTTCCCTTCGCCTTTCTCTAATAATACACAGACTTTATTCATTAGTTTTTCACTTTTTGTTTGTGCAGATAAGTAAATAGAGTTAGTCAAGACTATTAGTACAGCTAGAATAAGAGCACTTTTGGCCTTTTGCATTAGGGTCACCGAGAGTTTCATGTGTTTGTTATTCATTTTTAGCGGACACATATACTCTTGAAGGGTTGAAAAAAAGAATTACACATCCCAAACTATTATTCAATCTCTGACAATATTTTGCTCAATCCACCCATTCCATGGTCAATCACAAAATGAAGCGTTTTATTGTCTGGCGCATCAACCATCTCCAGAATATCTAAGAAGTATCCTTTTGCATCCTCGCCTGAACCCATAGTACCTATTTCTTTTTCATAGTATTTGGTGATCAACACATAACCATCAATAGGAGAAATCACAAAATAAGGGCGCTCTTTGGAGCCGTCGCCGGTAGACAAAATAGATTCCGCGATTAACTTAAATCTTGCTTCATACTTCTTCGTTTCCTGTTCATTTATAATCTTGGAATTTGCCTTCCAGAGGCCATAGTTAACCGACAAATCAACAGGGTTCATTTCGTAAACTAACTTCCCGTATTTCAAAAGTGTATCCGGTGAAACCTGATCTGTAGCTAAAAAAGATCTTTCCAAACCAACCATTCCATAGGCATTGTAGCTTTCTTGGGCAGTTTGTCCGATCAACAATCGAATTACTTCTTTCTTCGTGAAATTCTCTCCCTCTTCATTAAACCTGGATCTAAGACTTTCATAAAAATTGGGGTCGTCTTGAATTTTAGATAGTTTGTAATATTTAGGGTAGTCCTCTGAGTAAGTGAAGTTTTGAGAAAATACTCCAAAACTAATGACACTTAGCAGGAAGGTTGCAATCAGATTTTTCATGCTTTTTTTTGAAAGATAAACTATCTTTTAATTAATCAAAACGATTTTCTTTTTCCTTGATGATCTTAGAAATAAAAAAGCCCAAATCTTTCGATTTGGGCTGTATTTTTCATACTTATAACCTTAGCTTTCTGAATTACTTTTTGCTTTCTGCAACCGCATGATGCGCTGCTCTCGCCGCAAAAGCCATATAGGTCAAGGATGGATTCTGAGTAGACGTTGAAGTCATAGAAGCCCCATCTGTCACATAAACATTCGGAACAGCATGAAGCTGATGGTTAGCATTAAGCAGAGAAGTCTTCGGATCTCTACCCATTCGTATACCACCCATCTCATGGATATCTAATCCCGGTGCTTGCTTGCTGTCACTGGATTGAATATTCGTAAAACCAGCCTTTTCAAACATCTCGGTCATCTGCTCGATGTAATCCTTCGTCATCTTCTCATCATTGTCATCATAGTCAATGTTGATCTTCAACTGAGGCATTCCGTATGGATCTTTTAGATTTTCGTCCAAAGCCACATAATTAGTTTCTTTTGGGATAGTTTCTCCCATCATATGAGAACCTACACGCCAAGGCCCATATTGATCTGGATTGAGCAAGCTTTCTTTCAGCTCCATACCTATTCCACTATTATCCGATCTCACACCTCTTCCTCCAGAGAAGCCTGCAGCGTATCCACGAAGAAAATCTGTCTCCTGCTTATAGACATTTCGGAATCTTGGGAAATAGCCACTCGTTGGTCTTCCGCCGGAAGTGGCATATTCAGAAAGCCCCTCGTATTCTCCCGAAACACGTGCTCGGTAATTATGGAAAGCCACATATTTACCCATTAACCCATTGTCATTTCCAAGGCCATTCGGGAAGCGATTGGAAGTGGAATTCAATAAAATCAAATTGGTATTCAAGGCGGCTGCATTGATGAAAAGTACCGGAGCATAAAACTCCTCCATTTCTTTGGTATGCGCATCGATGATCCGTACACCTGTGGCTTTACCTAATTCCTCATCGTAGATCACCGAATGCACAATAGCGTCCGGTCTCAAGGTGAGATTTCCAGTTTTCAAAGCCCAAGGAATGGTCGATGAGTTGGAAGAAAAATAGCCTCCAAAAGGACATCCTCGCTGACAAAGGTTTCTATTTTGGCACATTGCCCGCCCTTGCTGGGCATAATAATCTGCATTTCCGTGAATATGCGCACAGCGTGAGGATATCATGTGACGGTCATTGCCGTAGTGTTTTTTGAGTTGCTCCGCAAAATATTTCTCCACCACATTCAACTCATAACCCGGCAAAAACTCCCCATCCGGTAAATTAGGTAACCCATCTTTGTTCCCAGATACCCCGGCAAACTTCTCCACATGGCTGTACCAGGAAGCAATATCCTTGTATCGAATCGGCCAATCCACCGCAAAACCATCCCGAGCAGGGCCTTCAAAATCAAATTCCGACCAGCGCTGTACTTGTCTTGCCCATAGCAAAGATTTACCTCCTACTTGATAGCCCCGGATCCAATCAAAAGGCTTTTCTTGTACATAAGGATGCTCTGCATCTTTTACGAAAAAATGAGCGGCGTCTTCATTGAAAGCATAGCACTTACTTACCACCGGATTGGCATCTTTCACTTCCTGAGGCATTTGTCCGCGATGCGGAAATTCGTAAGGAAGTAGGTTGGTGGTGGGATAATCTTTGATGTGTTCCACATTGCGACCACGCTCGATCATCAGGGTTTTCACGCCCAAGTCACAGAGTTCTTTTGCAGCCCAGCTTCCACTGATTCCCGAACCGACCACAATCGCTTCATAAGTTCGTTCTTGTTTACTTCTAATATTCAGATTAGCCATTGATGCGAGGTTTTTGAAGGTCAGTAATCAACACAGCACCATTGTATTCGCCAGGAATCAATGAGTATGGGATTACTTCGGTTTGAATGTATTCAGAGGCCATGTAGCCTTGGATAGTAAATCGCTTGGTTGTATTCAGGAAATAAGAAATTGCCTTGTTGGTCTGTCCCTCTTCGGTTTCTCCTCCTTCCAGTTTGGTGCCAGCTTGGATGATTTCCTCCTTCTTTTTTGTATCCAGTTTTTCAAAATTACTCCCACCTGTTTTCTTCACATAGTCAGGAAAAGCTGCAAACCCTTTGGTAAAAAGAGCCTGGTTTTCAGCGGTGTAACAATCGTTGATCATCACAAGGATAAAATCCGGAACCTCTAAATCCAAGGCTCCTTTGATTTCCCCTGCAGGAATAATCGTATTGGAAATATCACCGAGTAGCGTTTTTTGAGAAGCGGTGACTTTGAGTTTGTCGTATGCTGCGAGTATATCATCCGAACTGAAATCGCAGGAAGGAATCAGGGCGAGTCCTCCGGAGATTAGTGCCAGATGTCGCAGAGCAATGCGTCTGTTCATAGGTTTTCGGTTAATTTGAGTTTTGGGTTTGGGTGAATTCTCGCAAATAAGGTAAGGAAAATGTGACGTAAATGCCATTAAAAAACAGCTATCGGTCCAAAATCCCTTTTAGCCAATCTTCATGAAGTTTCAGCAGTTCGGCTAACACCTCGGAGTTTTCAGTTGCCAAATTCTTCGCTTCAGTACTATCTCGTTCCAAATTGACCAGATAGAGTTGATCGGCTTCGCCAAAAGTGAGTTTGTTCGTTGGGTCAGTGGGATTTCCCAAGAGCTTCCAAGGTCCTTTTCGCACAGCCCAAGAAGCTTTTGGATTCTCAGGATTTCCAGTCCCCCAGTGCATCAGATCATGTGGAGAAGACGCATTCTCAGAGATTACTTTTCGCAGACTTAGTCCGTCCAACTCAGTGGGGTTGGGGATTTCCACTTCGGCATAATCCGCTAAAGTCGGCAGCCAATCCACCGCTCCGGCCCATTGATGGCGAACTTCACCTTCAGGAATTTGCCCAGGCCAGGAAATAATCGCCGGAACTCGGATGCCTCCCTCGAGCATGCTGAATTTAGCTCCGGCAAAAGGTCCTGCATTTCCTCCACCGAAATAGGCTCGCTCTTCGGTACTGTGTCCGTGATCAGATTGAAAGACGATAATGGTATTTTCCAACTGGCCCGTTTGCTCCAAATGATCCAGCACATTGCCTACCAATTCATCTAGTGTGGAAAGGAATGCAGCATATTCACGGCGAGGGCTTGGCAGATTTTCATAATGCTTTAGCCAAGATTCGCGACCTTGATAAGGATAGTGTGGCATATTGATCGCCCAATAAATAAAGAAGGGATCAGCCGAAGGTTGGGTGAATTGCTTCACTTCCTCCACCATCAAGTCACCAAAGAATTGCCCTTCTCGATAGATTTCCTGCTCATTTTGGTAGAGATCATGAAGATTTGGCCCATTCCAATAAAAGAAGTGGGAATAGTTATCGATGCATCCCCGCTGGTGTCCAAAGAAATAATCGAAGCCCTGACCATTGGGTAATTTCTCTGGGTTATGTCCCAAATGCCACTTCCCAATAGCTGCTGTTCGATAACCTGCAGGTCGGAAAACCTCCGCCATCGTGATCTCCTCTGTTGGCAATCCAGACAATCCTTCCGGATCATTGTTTGGCGTATCGACATTCCCAAAAAGTCCAGCGTTGAAATTGTATTTGCCTGTCAACAAACTGGCTCGAGAAGGGGAACAAACAGGTGCCGCCGCATAGAACTGAGTAAATCGAACCCCCCGACTAGCCATTCGATCCAAATTTGGCGTAGCCAAATCCGTCGAACCGTAGCTATTCAAGTCTAAAGTCCCCTGATCGTCCGAAAGGATAATCAGGATATTTGGCTTGGCCGGTTTGGGGATTTCTTGGGCCTTTTTTCCACAGGAGAAAAGGAGAAAGGATCCTGCAAGGAGGATGTTGCCTAAATATTTCATGCGTTTTATTTATTTCTTATAATCCAAACTAGATCAAAAACCTTCAAAAAATACCCAATACTGGTTATTGTTTTTTAAAAATATTCTTTTTCATAAAAATTTAGTTTGGATAATAATAATAATAATAATAATAATATGTTGCCAGTGTCCTTAGTTCAGAAGAAGGTCTTATGAATAATGGATAGCCTTGGCCAAGGTTTCATTTTACTTAAAAATAAGTATGAAACCAAAAGGAAGATTTTCCCATTTAAAATGGGTAGTTGCTTTAGGGTTAATTGCCCTAATCGGAAGCTGTATTGAGCAAGAACTTGAGTTAGATCCTACCTCAAAAATTGATGAAACCCTAATTTCAAATGCTCAAAACTGGTACAGGACTAGTCCTGTCACGTCTGGAAACCAGAATTTCAGAATTAATAATTTGATAGCTGGGGAGCCGGATTGGAAAAAGTCCATAGAGTATATCCATAAGGGAAGAAAAGTGCTGGAAATCCCCGTGAACCTTTCTGTAAAAAACCTCTTTGCACAAGGAAATAAAAATTTTAAAAAAAATTCTGGCGATTATCGAATTCTACTTTTCCAACTGCAAGAGAATCAATTCAAACCTTATTTATTTAAGATCGAAAATGGCGAAGATTCATTTGATTCAAAAAACAAAAATTTGAAGCATCTCAATCTGAACCAGATTCCAAAAGATTTCAGCGGCAAATATATGTTTTTCAATTTGGATGGAGGATTCGTTGGTTCTTGGATTATAGAATCAGGGGAAAGAACCAGAGCAGAATCGTATCGAAAACCAGCTCCTGCTGAATCAGGAAAAAACAACGCAAGAACATCCGATTGGAACTACACCTGTGAGGTGACTACTATTACCACCTATGTCCAGGCGGGAGATGGCGAACCCGAGGTCGTGGCACAAATTGAACTTTGGGATTGTGAATTTACACAGGTTCCAGAAAAAATAGCCCCACCGGATAGTGGTCCTGGTACAGGAGGAGAAGATCCAGGCTGCTACGAGCCTAATCCGTTTATGGAGGGTCAAGTGGTGCCTTGTGGATCTTTAGATCTGGACTGCCCTTGCTGCAAAGCTCCTCTTAGTGAACGGGTACTATGTGAACAACTATCTCC
The DNA here is from genome assembly GCF_029254265.1 of Algoriphagus sp. Classification (GTDB taxonomy): domain Bacteria; phylum Bacteroidota; class Bacteroidia; order Cytophagales; family Cyclobacteriaceae; genus Algoriphagus. The sequence goes on from NZ_JAQWXX010000048.1 coordinate 56,669, forward strand.
ACCTTGTGATGATATACCAACATATTCAATTGCTATACAGAATACTACTGCTTGGACAGGTAAAAATAGTGGAAGATATTCTGCAACAGCAAGGAAATATGATGATGGATCTCCAAAGCCACATTGGGGCCTAGATATTGCTACTACTCCAGGCACACCTGTATTTAGCGTTCATCCTGGAGTTGTGGATGAAGTAGTCTCTCATATTACTCCAAATAAATATATAAGCAGAAGTTTAGGAAACTATGTGAAAATAAAATCAATAGATTCAAACGGGGAAGTGTTTTATCTTTCATATAATCACTTGAATTATGTTTGGGTTGGTAAGGGTGATGTTATTGAAAAAGGGCAGGCAGTAGGTTTGTCTGGAGCCACAGGCAATGCTGGAGATCAATACGTAAAGAAACATGTCCACATTGAGGCAACAAAACTTAACTCAAATAGCAAACAAATAAGAGTTAACCCAGAAAACTACATGAAATTTCGGTATGATTCCCAAGGGAATGTTTCTTTTAATCCTTGTAATAATTAAAATATTTAAAAAATGAAAAACATATTCTTCACAGTTATATTGACAATGGTTGCTGCTTTTAGCTCTCACGCCCAATTAATTCCTAAAACTCCAAAAACCACCTCACTTGATGTCAATAATTTGACTATCAAAAAAATATCAAATTCAAATACTATTGATATTTTTGATGGAATTGAAAAGGTTATTCAAATGTTTGGTTCTCCTACTTCATCACAACCCTATGTTTTTGAAATGGATGAAAAGGTTGGTACACTGTACAAGTATTCTGGAAATGAGTTCTATTTTACTGATAGGCTGTATGGGTTTGAATTGAACTCAAGTGCATTTGCTATTGGAAACAACAATGTTTATCTTAAAGTAGGGGATAAAACAAGTATGATAAGTAATTTTTTACCAAGCTACTCCGCAGGTAGTGTGGATAACGTTATTTATTTAAAAAATGGAGCAGAATATGTGAGTTCTGCAATAAGTATAAAATCAAATAATAATTTAATTACAAGGATAAGATTGATTTACTTTTGATAAAGTAGATTTTATAATTATTGAAGTAGAAAAAAATTAAACCATTATCTAAATTGAAGCTCTAGAAATAGAGCTTTTTTATTCAAGATACAAGCAGTGAAATCAAAGTTACTTATCCCCCTCTTTTAAAAAAACTGAAAGGAGGGTGATTTAATTTAAAAAATAAAACTTATCCTCCTATTTAGAGTAATCCTACTAGTTTCGATGAATACAATTATTGTTTTTAATTTAGAAACTGGAAAAATAATTGATATTATAGTATGATACCATTCGAACTTAAAAAGCACTTTTGGAAACCAATAATCCTCATTTTAATGCTTTTCGTTTCTCCAGATGTTTTTTCCCAAGACATCTCAGGCTCCTATCGATGGTGGGTGGATGATGGCGAAAGTAGTTTTGTAATTGACCTAAGCCCAAAAAATTCTATAAGAGGGTCCATACCAACTAGTTTCAAAGGCGAACATTGCGGGGTATACTTTGAGGGGAAAAGAATGGACTGTAGCTATGAAGAATACTCCATAGCTCTCCATAAGGTGTTTGAAAATGTATTTTCATGAAGAATTTTAAGTGCCTATTCAAGGACCCTAAGCGAAATCAAAGTCACTTATTTCCCCGAAACCAAAAATCTACGATGGCAAGTCACTAAACAAGGAGAAGGACAAACCTATTTCCCAAAAGATGTAATAATGGATTAAAATGCTCCTAATTTCCTAGCGTTTTTTAATTTTTTTTGGGGGTTAATCTTTATGGTTCTTCCCCTGACTTTAGTGAGGAAGTAAAATAGGTTTTGGACTAAAACTATATGGTATAAAGAAGGATACTTATTTTACTAAAGCGAAGTTTGAACCTTCCAAGCTCATAAAGCCAAATTCTAGCCATTTATCTTTGTCACTTTTTGGCGGCCAAAAAGTGACCAAAAAGCCCTGAGCCTCAGTTTTTTCTTTCCGCTGTCAGCTTTATTTATTGATATGATGTGAAGAAACAGCGGAATTTTGTGCTGCCTTGCGCACCTAAAAATGACTGGATCTCCCTCGTACCTTGGGAGCTAAGTCATTTTCTTAACGGCTTGCAAACCAGCCCAAAACCGAAAATCCCGAAAGGCTCACCCATCCGGAAATTAACCTCCAGTGCCAATTACCATAAAATAATCAAGTTTCAATTTAATTCGGGGTAGAACCATCTTTATCATAAAAACTCGGATTAGCCGCAGCCTCAGCATTGAATTTTTGGATCAATTCTTCCAATTGCTTCACCATTTCAGGATTGGCCGCAGCAAGATTATACTTTTCCGAAGGATCAGTATCCAGATCAAAAAGCAAGGGTAGAGGATCTAAAAAATAGCTTTCACCCGTTTGGCTGTTCGTGCGAATATGAAGTTTCCACTTCCCCTGCCTGACGGCAAAAACGGTATTATCGAAACCAAAATAGAAGAAGGTTTCAGAATTCGCTTTTGCTCCGAAATTCGGGTTCAGATTCCCACTAAGATTCACTCCATCTACAATTCGGTCCGTAGGAACTTTCGCTCCTCCCAACTGCATGGCTGTCGCATAAATATCTTTGGTCGCTCCCAAATTCATCTCTACCGAACCCGCAGCTATCGTCCCCGGCCACCAAGCTATGGAAGGTTCGCGCTGCCCGCCCTCCCAAGTGCTTCCTTTCCCATCTCGGAAGAGTCCGGCCGAGCCAGCCTGATCTCCTTTGATGATCCAAGGCCCGTTGTCAGAAGTAAACCAAACCAGCGTATTTTCAGCCAATCCATTTGCTTTCAAATAAGCTAAAATCTGCCCCACCGATGCATCAATTTCTTCAATTACATCTCCATACAAACCTCGTCGGGATTTACCTTGATAAGCTTTCCCCGGGAAAAGTGGCACATGCGGCATCGCATAGGGCAAATAGATAAAGAAAGGTTGATCCCTATTCTTTTCCATAAACTGGATAGCCCGATCCGTATAAAGCTGAGTCAATTTGGTCTGATCTGGATTGAGTTCGAGCGTGTCATTGCCAGACATGAGTGCGATATCCGGCCATTTTGGAGGGATCATATCATTGCTATAAGGCAAACCCACATATTCATCAAAGCCATTTTGGAGCGGTAAAAATTCGGGTTTAGTCGTGCCGAGGTGCCATTTTCCAAACATGGCAGTAGCGTAGCCTTGGGATTTTAGGCCTTCTGCCAAAGTCAGTTCCTTTGGATGAATTCCTCGTGGCGAATCCGGATTAAGTACCCAACCAAAGCCAGATCTTCCCGGATATCTTCCGGTCAGTAATCCATATCGACTTGCTGTACAAGCAGGAGAAACAGAATAAAAATTACTCCAGCGCATTCCTTCCATCGCCATCTGATCCAGATTGGGTGTGCGAATCGTCGGGTGACCTGTGATTCCCAAATCGCCATAGCCCATATCATCCGCAAACAGGATGATGATATTAGGTTTTTGCTTTGCAAAGCATGGTGCAAATACAAAAGTCAAAAGGAAAATTAAAAGGAATAAATGTTTCATATGATTATAATTTCTTTTTAATGGCCATATGGAATCTCGCAAGGTTTATAATAATCCTAGGGTGTGACTTTTTAGTCCTGCTCGATTTCATGATTATCGGGTCAAAATACCTAGTTCGGCGAAAGTGGCTGAATTTCCATCAGTGGTTTTAATAGCTTTCAGACGAATAAATCGCGCTAAAACCGGATCAAATCGTACTTCCTGCTGAATGGGATTATTGGCAATATTGGCGAATTCACCTTTGGTAACAGACTTCCAACTTTTCCCATCAGCCGAAATCTCAAACTCATAATTCTGAATAAATCCACTGGGATATCGTGCCTGCATGGGGAAATAGGTAAAGCCTTTGATTGTAATAGACTCTCCCAAATCGATGGTTAACTGATTATCCGAGCTAGTCCAGAAAGTACCTGAATTTTCATCAATGGCTTTTTCAGCGTCTGTCTCCATGGCCTTCCAATTGACTTTAGCCAGATCCAAGTTCACTTCCAAAAGCTCACTACTTTCTTCCCTATTTGGATCAAAACTCAACACCTTCAAGGTTCTGGCTTCCAGCAAAGGAATCGGATTCAAATAAGTTTGAGTCGGTTCACTTCCATCCAAACTATAGCGGATTTCCAAATCCTCATCTGACTGAATTAAGGTGACCTCGCCTGATTTATCCCGCTTGATGCTAGGCGGAAGAAGCAGTGTCGGCGCATGATAAATTCCAAGTTCAGAGATTACAGGAATTCCTTTTCCGTCCAAGAAATTGATTCGGACTTTTTGAGCTTTTTGCAGAGGAAATCTAAGGATTCGCTTATAACCGATGGTAGTTCCCTCGGCGATTTTCTCCCAGTTTCCATTGACTTCCTTTTCCAGTGAAAAAGCTTTTTGTCGCTGACCCAAAGGGGTGAATTCTTGTAGCAACAGTCGATTGAACTCAGATTCTTTCCCAAAGTCTAAATCAAGACTAGCGGAAATCATCCCATCCGAAGTAGTCCAGTAGGTTGCATAATCTTCGTCCAAAACTTTCGCAGCTTCATATCCTTTACCCCGACTTTCACTTGCAGAAATCACCGCTTGTGCAGCTAAGTTGACCGAAAAGTCAGCCTTGATTTTCTTTCCCAAGGCCAAAATCGCAGCTCCATCTTTTTCATGAATCAATCCCCGTCGGTCTACTGGAAAATTGATCAGCATGGAGCTATTTCTTCCGATACTGTTGTAAAAAATTTCGACCAGCTGAGGCAATGTCTTCACTTTATGATCCTCATAAGCATGGTAATACCATCCCGGACGAATGCTCACATCCGACTCCGCCGGCACCCAATGCGTCCCGTTTTCCTGGCCATCCGCCCATTTTTCTGAATATTCCGGCATTCCGGCATAAACCGAATCCCGCATCAAATTTGACCATGTAGTCTCGTAAGCAAAACCCTGCTCATTGCCCACCCAGCGTACATCTGGCCCGGCATCGCTAAACATCATGGCTCCCGGTTGAAGGGTTCTAACCAGTTCATGAGTCGTCGGCCAATCGTAATAACTGAATTTATCTACCGTACGCGTCTCATTTGCTCCTCCGTACCAGCCATCTCCACCATTGGCACCGTCAAACCAAACTTCAAAAATATCCCCATAGTTGGTCAACAACTCGGTGAGCTGATTTCGCATATAGGTGATGTATTCCGGCTTGCCATAATCAGGATGATTTCGATCCCAAGGAGAGTAATAGATCCCCACTTTCAAACCATACTCCCGACAAGCATCTGCAAACTCTCTGATCAAATCTCCTTTTCCATCACGCCAAGGGCTATTTTTTACCGAGTGCTCCGTGTAAGCAGACGGCCAAAGTACATAACCATCGTGATGCTTGGCCGTAATGATCAAGCCTTTCATTCCAGATTCCGATGCTATTCTTGCCCATTGGCGGGCATCCAGTTCAATCGGGTTAAATTGTTCGGGTTTTTCATCCCCAAATCCCCATTCCCGATCTGAGAATGTATTCATATTGAAATGAATGAAGCCGTAATATTCGAGTTCTTGCCATGCAATCTGTCTAGCATCCGGAATAGGCAAAACCGGTTCTGGGGGAGCAGCTTTCTCTTGGCAAAAAGAAAGGATAAGTAAGCAAAGGGGCCAGAATAGTTTTTTCATAAGGTGATATCAAAGTAGGATATTAGCCATTTTGGATGGAAATCGGAAGGGGATTTTGATTTAGGTAAAAGGGTTCTTATTAAATACCGGATGGTAAATTTTTAAACGGTTAAAATCGATCTCCAAAAACCCTGTAAATTCGCTCCATGAAAAGATGCCTAAGCCTCCTATTACTATTTATAAGTTTTTCTACAATTGCCCAAGTTCAATTCAAAGTAGTAGACGGTAATACTGCTTTGCCTTTGGAAAATGTTCGGATTCAGCCTAAAAATGGGACAGCTCAGCTTTCAAATGCTTCGGGAATCGTAGCATTCGCAGTATCGGAGGCCGCAACTTTTACCTTCTTCAAATCTGGCTACGAACCCTTCAAGGCAGATTTTGGAGCGGGGGAACATTTGGTAGAATTAAGCCCAAAATCAGTAGATCTATCCCAAGTCACCGTCACAGCGTTTGAGTCTGAACGTCCACTTTTGGAGCAGTCAGCAGCTATTTCCGTAGTGACAGAGCGGGATTTCAACCGCTTCAATGAAACTTCTATCGTCAATTCTTTCAACACCAAACCTGGTATCCGAATCGAAGAGCGTGCCCCGGCGAGTTATCGAATTTCTATCCGAGGAAGCTCTTTAAGATCTCCTTTTGGTGTACGAAATGTCAAGGTTTACTGGAATGAAGTTCCTTTTACATCACCTGATGGAACCACACCTCTGAACTTGCTCGATCTTTCCAATATTCGAACTGCCGAGGTAATCAAAGGCCCATCGGGAAGTATTTACGGGGCTGGAAATGGAGGGGCGATCAGCCTAAACAGTCCTTCAAATCCACAAGGAGGAAGAATCAGCAGCGAATATATGGCGGGTGATTTTGGGCTTAATCGCTTTAGAGTCGCACTTTCTCAACAAATCGGAGAAGGCGGAATCGAAGCTTCCTTTGTCACTCAAAAAGCGGATGGCTACAGAGAGCATTCAGCAATGGATCGAAAAGTATTTCAATTGGGAAGCTTTTTTCCGGTATCGGAAAATCAAGAAATACGGACGCAACTCTTGATCTCTGACCTAAACTATCAAATTCCCGGAGCACTTAATGCTGATCAACTTTCAGCTGACCCTACTCAAGCCCGTCCAGGTTCGGTGGCTCAAAATAGCTCCATTGCTCAGCAGTCGGTCTTCGCTTCCTTTGGCCATTTATATCGCTTTTCTGAGAAAACAAGCAATAACACAACGGTATACCTAAACACCAATGACTTCGAAAATCCTTTTATCCTAGACTACAAAAAGGAATTAGGATTCGGTTTTGGTGGTCGGACTCGCTTCACGCATGACACCCAACTCGGTGGAAAATCACTCCGTCTCATTGCAGGTGGAGAATATCAGACGAGTTTGACTGATGCACAGAACTTTGGAAATCGGGCAGGTGTGGCAGACACGGTTCGCTTTTCGGATAAACTTCGAGCCACGCAAGGGTTCCTTTTCCAGCAGGCAGAATGGCAAATTGCTTCCAAGTTCCTCTTCACTCTGGGCTTGAGTGAAAACTTCTCGAGCTTCGAAATCGACCGACAGATTGATGCCGCAGGAGGTCCAACAGGACTTCAAACCCGAACATTTGATCCGATCGTAGTTCCACGAGTAGCGCTGAATTATCGTGTAAATGAAGCCTCGGCAGTTTACGGAAGTGTAAGCAGTGGATTTTCTCCGCCGACTATCGATGAAGTTCGAACGAATGAAGGAAGTTTGAATCTGGATTTAGAAGCTGAAAAAGGAGTTAATTATGAATTGGGATATCGCCTTGGAAAAGGGAAATTCAATCTCGACCTGACCACTTATTATTTCAAGTTGGATCAGACGATTACGACATTTACCAATCCCCAAGGCGTAGTTTTATTCAGAAATGCAGGTTCCACGGATCAAAAGGGAATCGAAGCAGCGATTGATTACAGCTTGATCCAAAATGGTCAAGGATTTATTCAGAATTTAAGTTTGGGAACCGCTTATACAGGTCAGTTTTTCACCTTTAAAGACTACCAAAAACGAGATGATGATTTCTCAGGAAATGCGCTGACTGGCGTACCGGAGACTACTTTGGTGACCCGATTAGATCTCCGAACCAAGCCGGGGTTCTATCTGAATTTCACCCATAACTATGTGAGCGAGCTTCCGCTTAATGATGCCAATACGGTATTTCAAGATGCCTACAATTTGGTCAATCTGCGATTTGGCTGGGCAAAAACTTTTGCCGGAAAATGGGAATTGGAAGCCTTTGCTGGGGTAGATAATTTGTTGGATGAAAGCTATTCACTTGGAAACGATCTGAATCCTTTTGGTGGAAGATATTATCAGCCAGCTCCGACAAGAAATTGGTATGGGGGTATTAAAGTAGGATTTCTTTATTAAATAGAAATACGATTGAAATACACCTTCCTAGATTTGATAATACAATGGAAATAAGGTTGAAATACACCTTCCTTCGGTCGGTGAAATATTAGGTTCTAGTCCGAGCTTACATAGTACTTTCAAATCGATATTTCGCCAAAGGCTTATTTCAGCGAAGCTATATTTCCACAGTATTTCTATCTTATCTTTTATTTTACTCTATCCCGTCCAACTCGCTCAATTCCAACCAAGTCAACTCTAATTCTTCCAATTTAGAATCGATTTCCAGCATACGGGATGATATTTTCATCAGCTCTTCGTGATCGGAATTTCCACCGCTGATTTTCTCGGTAAGGTCAGCTTTCTCTTTTTCCAATTTGGCCATAGAAGCAGTAACTTCCTTAAATTCATTCTTCTGCTTAAAACTAGCTTTTGCTTTAGAAGGAGCTGTAGCAGCAACTTCAGCCTTTTCGGATTGATTCGTAGGGGTGGTGCCGGTACTTCGGTCTCCAGACTTCGGTCTTCCGTCTTTGTTCTCTTTCTCCGCCTCTCTAAACTCCGAATAATTCCCAGGGAAATCAGAAATCACTCCCTCGCCCTCGAAAACAAACAAATGCTCCACCAAGCGATCCATAAAATATCTATCGTGGGAAACAATGATCAAGCAACCTGGGAAAGAATCCAAAAACTCCTCCAAGGTATTCAAGGTCATCAGATCCAGGTCATTGGTAGGCTCATCGAGAATCAGGAAGTTTGGATTCTTGATCAAGACCATCAAAAGCTGCAAGCGACGACGCTCACCACCACTGAGTTTCTCGATCGGCGTATGCTGCTGCTTTGGAGGGAAGCCAAATTGCGTCAAAAACTGGCTAACTGTGATCGTCTGACCTTTATCCAGCACCACGACTTCAGCCACATCCTTGACGATATCAATTAATCGCTTGCTCTCGTCAAAGCTACTTTCTTCCTGTCGGTAATAGCCAAAAGCCGTAGTCTGACCGATGGAAATCTTCCCTTTATCCGGTGCCAATTGGCCCGTGATCATATTTAGAAAAGTGGTTTTCCCGGCTCCGTTTGGTCCGACGATTCCTACCCGGTCTTTCTTTTTGAAGACATAGGAAAAATCTTCCACCAGCTTTTTATCGCCATAGGATTTACTGATTTTATCGATCTCTATGATTTTATTTCCCAGTCGCTGGGCACTCACTTGAAGTTCGATATCGCGGTCTTCCCGCTTCTGAGATGCTTTTTCTTTGGTTTCCTCGAAAGCATCAACTCTATATTTTGCTTTGGTAGTTCGGGCTTTAGGCTGCCGTCTGATCCAGTCAAGTTCTTTCTTATAAAGACTTTTCGCCTTTTCCAATTCAATATCCTCGTTTTGCATTCGCTCGGCTTTCTTGTCGAGAAAATAGCCGTAATTTCCTTGGTAGCGATGTACTTTACCCTGATCGAGTTCAAGAATCTCGTTAGTCACTTTTTCTAGAAAATAGCGGTCGTGGGTGACCATAAAAAGTGCCAAATTGGCTTTCGCTAGGTAATCTTCCAGCCACTCGATCGTTTCCAAGTCAAGGTGGTTGGTCGGTTCGTCAAGCAGGAGAAGATCCGGTTTTTCGAGAATGGCTTTCGCCAAAGCAACCCGCTTGCGCTGTCCTCCGGAAAGGGAACCAACTGGCAACTCTGTATCGTGAAGCCCTAATTTTCCCAGAACTTCCTTCACTTGGTATTCAAAATCCCAAGCTTGAAAAGCATCCATTTTTTCAAAAAGCACCGTCATCTTATCGGAGTTGTCAATGCCCCGCTCCGCATCCAGCATCGCTTTATGATAATCCTCAATCACTTGCAGCACCTCACTATTGCTCTGATCAAAGATCGTCTGGTAAATGCTCATCGTTCCTTCAAAAACCGGATTTTGATGCACATAAGCCACTTTGATCGCTTGGTTGATCCCAACTTGACCCGTATCGGCGATTTCCAGCCCCATGATGATTTTCATCAAGGTGGATTTACCGGCACCGTTGATACCCACTAAGGCGATTTTTTGTCCTTGTAATATGCCAAAGGAAATATTGGAAAAAAGCTTGCGCTCACCGAACGCTTTACTGAGGTTTTCGACCGAAAGGTAATTCATGCCGCAAAAGTAAGGAAAAGAAGGCAGGCAATCATGTGGAATACAATATTCTGGCTGGAACTATTCATTTTTTAAAATTCATTTACCTTAACTAATGGTAAATACAGCTATGTTTAAAACCTAACTCAAACGGATTTTACTATATTTTCACAATGAAAACCATTCACGATATATTGAAGCTCGGCGATCCAAAACTATATGAGATTTGTGAGCCTGTACTCGAGTCTGAACTTCCATTAGTCCCCGGCTGGGTGCAGCAGCTTCATGAAGCCATGGAGGACATCCGAAAAGTTTATGGTTTTGGTCGGGGCATTGCTGCTCCCCAATTGGGAATTATGAAGCGACTTTTTTACCTGAATCTGGATCGCCCCTATGTGATTCTAAATCCTGAGTTGAAAAACCTAAGTGATGAAAAATTTGAGCTTTGGGATGACTGCATGTCATTTCCCAATCTTTTGGTCAAGGTGGCCCGCCACGAATCCCTGACTTTGGACTATTTGGATGAAAATTGGGAAAAGCAGTCATTATCGGTCACAGGAGCACTTTCTGAATTAATCCAGCACGAATATGATCACTTAGACGGCATTCTCTGTACCATGCGGGCGATTGATGGGAAGAGTTTTAAGTTGAAAAAATAATATAGAAATACAGCTTTGCTGAAATAAGCTTCGCGAAATACAGTAGAAATACGACTTCGGCGAAATAAATTGAAATAGGATTCGAATTTATTGTTTCTTATTTCGACGACCGAAGGGAGGGGTATTTCAACCTTATTTCCATTGTATTTCTTTTCCCAATAAAAATTCTAATGAAAGCCAATAACAGACTAAGCAATTCCGAAAAGGAAACTCTACTGAAAACGTTAAAAAGTCGCTTTGAGAAAAATAAAGCTCGGCATAAGGGACTGGACTGGGAGAAGGTTTTGACTAAACTCGAGGCCTTGGAATCCCAAGAGAAACTCTGGTCGATTTTCCGGCTAGAAGAAACTGGAGGCGAACCGGATGTGGTTGGTTTTGATGAAGCAACAAATGAATTTATTTTTTACGATTGCTCTCCAGAAACCCCGAAAGGTCGAAGAAGCATCTGCTATGATCGAGAGGGTTTGGAATCTCGCAAAGACTATCCTCCAAAAGATACGGCCATAGATATGGCTGCGGACATGGGGGTAGAATTGCTCAATGAAGAAGAATACCGAAGCCTGCAAGCTTTGGGGACATTTGATCAAAAAACCTCCAGTTGGCTCAAAACGCCTGAATCTGTACGGAAACTTGGCGGAGCTATTTTCGCTGATTTCAGATATGGACAGGTATTCATCTACCATAATGGCGCCCAGTCCTATTATGCAGGTCGTGGCTTTCGGGCTTCAGTTCGAGTTTGATTTTTTTATTTAACCACTAAGGACACGGAGGATATCACGGAGGACACAAAGGTTTAAAATCAGAAAGCTGAAAATTCTCCGCGGTTCGAGTCTTCACGAAACGTAATAAGTTGGAGCCTTTTTTACCGCTAAGTCTGCGAAGGTTTTCGTGAAGAAGGGATACAAATACCAAGGCTTGATTTCCGGCTAAGAAATCCTCTTGAATCCCTTAACTTTGCAGCATGGAAGAGATTCAGAAAAAAGACATTCGTAAGCTTACTTTGACAGAATTGGAGGAGTTCTTTTTAGCACATGGCGAAAAGAAGTTCCGAGCCAAGCAGGTCTATGAGTGGCTTTGGAATAAGTCGCTGAAGAACTTCGATGACATGAGTAATATTTCCCTTTCTACCCGGGAAATGCTCAAAACCCATTTTGAGATCAATCACATCTTGGTGGATCTGATGCAGCATTCCTCAGATGGTACGATCAAGAATGCGGTAAAACTCTATGATTCAAAAATTGTCGAATCTGTACTCATTCCAACTACCAAGCGAATCACCGCCTGTGTCTCCTCTCAGGTAGGATGCAGTTTGGATTGCAACTTTTGCGCGACTGCCCGTCTAAAGCGCATGCGAAATCTAAACCCTGATGAAATCTATGATCAAGTCGTGGCGATCAAGGATGAGGCCGAAACATATTTCCAGCGTCCACTGACCAATATTGTTTTTATGGGAATGGGTGAGCCCCTGCTCAATTATGCGAATGTTCTCGAGGCAATCGATAAAATCACTTCCCCTGAAGGTCTTGGGATGGCTCCCAGGAGAATTACACTCTCTACAGTTGGCGTAACCAAAATGATCCGCAAACTGGCTGATGATGGAGTGAAATTTAACCTTGCCGTTTCCCTCCACTCTGCTATCAATGAAACTCGATCCCGGCTTATGCCAATCAACGACAGCAATCCAGTCGAAGAATTGGGGGAATCATTGAAATATTGGTACGACAAGACCAAACGAAAGGTGACTTACGAATACGTCATCTGGGATGGTATCAACGACGATGAACGGCATGCTCGAGCTTTGGCTAAATTCTGCAAAATCATTCCTTCCAAAGTCAACATTATCCAATACAATCCGATCGATGAAGGTGAATTTCGTCAGGCAAAACAGGAAGCCGTGGATATGTATGTTCGGATTTTAGAATCGCAAGGAATCATCGCAAAGGTCAGAAAATCAAGAGGTCAGGACATCGATGCTGCATGCGGTCAGCTGGCAAATAAAAATGAAGTAGCGGCACTGAATGCTATTTAAGATTTTTTCACTTGTCAATTTATAAGCAATTAGTTTTATTGCCTCTGTTTTTAGTAACAAACCAACTATTTTATGAAAAATCAAGTTTTAACGCTGATTATTTTTCTCATCAGCTTTAGCTCAACGGAGCTATTTGGACAAGAAGCTTTGCCTCAAAAGATCCAGAGCTATTTTGACACTTATCAGAAAGAATACCCTGTAGAAAAAGCTTATCTCCATTTAGACAAAACCACCTACACACTCGGTGAAGATCTTTGGTTTAGTGCTTACCTGACTGCTGGAAGCAGTCAAATCCCATCCCCTTTGAGTGCTACCCTATATGTTGACTTGTTTGACGGAGATGGATTGCTTTTAGAGCAAAAAACTATTCGATTGGAAAAAGGAAGAGGGAAAGGAGACTTCGCCTTACCGGCCTTTGGCAAACCTGGGATCTACCAACTTAAAGCTTATACTTCTTGGATGCGGAATTTTGGAGATGAATATTTCTTTAACTCCCAAATCAATGTGGTCGATGGAGCAGGAGGTTCATTCCTTCCAAAAATCACTTTTACTAGCATCAGTGCTGCGGCTGGAAAAGTAACTTATAAAGCAGATCTGATCGTGATTGATAGTGAGGGCAATCCACTTGCAGGTAAAACGGTTGAAATAAAGGCAAAAGCAGGCGAAGAAGAGTTGTATACACAAGCACTGCCGGTAAATGCACAAGGACAGGTAAGTTTCACGTTTGCAATCCCTGAAAAAGCTAATTCATCGCAGCATTTGGAATTAACTTTCATGGAAAATGAAAACTATTCTGTAACCCAAAAGCTTCGCCTACCCTATAGTTTAACTTTGGCAGATATTCAGTTTTTGCCGGAAGGCGGCCACTCCGTGATTGGGAAAAAGACCAACTTTGGATTTCGAGCGATCTATCCTGACGGGATGCCTGCCGAAATCCAAGGCTCAATCGAAGGAAGTGATATTACTTTCGAAAGCAATTTTGCAGGTTTGGGAAAATTTGAACTCACTCCAACCCAATCCAGCTATCCAGTAAAAATCACTGAAAAAACTACCGCTCAGGAAATCAGCACAAATCTTTCTAAAATTGATTCAGAAGGATTGGTCATGCAAGTGATCAATAATCCTGCTGCAAGCTATTTAACTGCATTTGTGCAGGGGGAATATGCCGCAAATTCACTTTTGTTAGTCTCTCAAACTCGGGGAATCATCAATTACATGATTCAAGGCACTTTGGCAAATGGTGTCTGGGGTGTACGTATTCCTAAAGAGAATCTGATCTCAGGGATCAACCAAATCACTGTGATGAGCGAGGATGGAAAGCCGCTGTTGGAGAGATTGATATTTGTCCAAAAAGAAGATCAAATACAACTAGACATTGCAAAGACGGGAAGTGTTTCTCCACGTGAGAAAATCAGTCTGAATCTAAAATCAACCTTTGCCGGAACAGCTAATTCAGGAAGTTTCTCTGTGGCCGTATTGGATGCAGCTCAGGTTAATCCAAGTGAATTGGAAGCCGGAGATATTTTTTCTACTCTTCTTTTGACTTCAGATTTATCTGCTGAAATCTACCAACCGGGAAGATACTTCAAAGATAACTCCGCAGAGACGCAGGAAGCATTGGATCTGGTGATGATGACACATGGTTGGAGAAGATTTGAGTGGTCTGATGTCCTTGCGGGGAATCTCCCAAAGATTGAGCAGTTTATCGAGCGGGGAATCAATATCGAAGGTCAGGTAACAGATGCCGAGCAAACTAAAAAAGGTCTCGCTGGTGGAAAAATCACGGCCTTAGTAGGTGAAGGAATTGAAATTGTCACCTCGGAATATGGCCCTAATGGTCGCTTCATTTTTAGAGATTTGGAATATTTGGATTCCGCTTCAGTTACGATCACGGCTGAGGATACACGACTCAAAAACTTTATCGACGTGTCGGTGATTCAGCCAGAACCTGTTTTTAATTCGATCGAAGGAAATTATACACAGGAAGTGGTTTGGCCAGAAGGGCTTGTGGCTACTTATCGAGAGCGGACGATGATGCAACAACTCAATGCAGAAAAAGATATTATAGATCTGGAGGGAGTCACGGTTGAAGCAAAGACTATTGAACGCGAGGAAGAAGAAATCAGAAAAATCTATGGATCTGGTGATGTAACACTCGATCCGGAAAAAATCCCTTCCTCTGTTGGTTTTACAAATGTCTTCCAATTGATCCAAGGAAGAGTATCCGGTGTACAAGTCTTTGTATCTGGTTTATCTGTTAATGTCACGATCCGAGGGGTAGGTTCACTCGGTGGCTCTGGTACACAGCCACTTTATTTGTTGGACAATATACCTGTTGAAGCCTCGACTTTGCTCACAATCAGCCCAAGAGATGTAGCCAACGTAGATGTATTCAAAGACCCCGCCAAGACGGCTATTTTTGGAGCACAGGGTGCAAATGGTGTAATAGCGGTTTACACCAAAACCGGTGCTGGATTTGGGAAAAGTGTAGGAGGTACTTTGGTAACACAATATGGAGGATATGCTGTTCCTCGCGAATTTTACCTTCCAAAATATGATACCAAAACGGTAGAAAATGCAATCAAGGATGCTCGTGCTACCATCTATTGGAATCCGCTAGTGGAGACTGGAGAAAATGGAGAATCACGTCTGGAGTTTTACAATACTGATATAGCTTCAAAGCAAATGATCATTGTCGAAGGAATTGATTCAGAAGGCAGACTGGGCCGATTGGTTCGAATTTTAGAATAAGCATTTGTTTTCCTCACCAAAGCCTCCTAATTTCTTCCCAAATTAAACAGGAAGAAATGAAAAAGGCTTTGGTGATTTTTTTTGGAGCATTTTTGATCACGTTTGGGAGCATGGCTCAAACGCAGAATCAGGGAGATGCTCGAGTGCATGTGTTGGGGACTTATGGACTTCGATGGAATAATTTTGGAGCAGGTGTCGGAATAGAATACTTTTTCGCAGAACACTTTGCGATCATGCCAAGCTACATCCGCAACTTTCCCAATGTAGGCACATCGAGCAATTTCAATGCGGACCTCAGGTACTATGTCTCAGAGGGACCTTCGCAACTTTATTTTATGGCCGGATACGCTCAAAGCTGGGAGAATTCACAGCCGGATGGAGCTGGAGTAAGGCGCTCTTACAATGGGGCAAATGTGGGAGTTGGCGCATACATCAGGCTTGTAGATTGGGTCGGTTTAAGTACTGAGTTCAAATTTCAGAGTACTAGTCCGCAAGAGGTTGGCTTTCGGTTCGGCTTTGCTTTCCCCCTTTAAAAGAGAGCCAAGAAACAGGAGAACTTTATTTCTTCGAAAATTCAAACAGCTTTCGTTTCTCTTCTTTGTTCAACGCTTCATATCCTCGCTCCGCAATCTTATCCAAAATCCGATCAATTTCTTCTTGAGTCGCATCAGAACTGTTAGTCACTGGAGTATTCGATTTGGAAGGGTTTGAAAAAGAGGATCCATAACCTGCCGATGTTTTCTTTTTTCGGTAGGAAACTTTTACGCCTTTTCGACTGGTAAAAAAATTCTCAAAAAAGATCCCGACTTTCTGAACCGGAATTCCCCAATCAATTCCTTTTCGAAGCTGCGTGATGTAAATAAAACCCAGCAAAGCTCCACCAAGATGCGCAAGCTCACCTCCTGCATTTGCTCCAGCAGAATTGGCGAAGGAAAGAATCACGTAGAAAATCGCGATGTATTTGATCTTAACAGGTCCGATAAGAATCAGCATAAAAGTGGTATTAGGAGTCAAAGTCGCCGCTCCAACTACTACTGCAAATACCCCAGCACTTGCTCCAAGCATCAAAGATGAATCAACTGATCCGCTGAAATACGGTGCCAAATTGTAGATCAACACATAAAAAACAGCACCAGCCAAACCTCCAAGAATATAGAGATTTGCCAATTTGCGACTACCCAAATACTGATTAATCAAGAGTCCAAACCAATAAAGGAACAGCATATTGAAGAGAATATGGAAAATCCCTTCATGCAAAAACATGTAAGTCAATATACTCCATGGCTGTAAAATCAACCGAGAGACTGACGCAGGCATCATCAAGTAAGACAGTGCACTGGAATACAAATCTCCCACGCCACCGATCGTCATCAACACCCGTGCGACCATGACGACCAAGAATACCAGCAAGTTGATAGCAATCAGTTTATAAAGACTGTTGTCGCTATGCTTGAATGCATTTTTTAAATTATCCCAAAAACCGCCGTACATTTTTAATAAAAATTAGTTCTGTCTTTTTTCCATCCGTAAACCAAGATCGCACCGATCACCAATCCACTTAAGTGGGCAAAGTGTGCCACATTATCAGTGGGGTTGTTTATCACTACGTTATAAATGGTATAAAGTCCATAAAATAAGACCAAGTATTTTGCTTTTACCGGCATTGGAGGAAAAAGCAAAAAGAGTTGAGTATTTGGGAAAAGCATTGCAAAAGCAATTAAAACCCCAAACAAAGCTCCTGAAGCACCAACCATTGGGACATTCCCCTGAATTTCTAAAATGGCATTCAAAGTTTGTTTTGCCTGACTGATTTTATTTGGATCATTAGGATTCCGGCTGAAATCATCTACAAAATCAAAAACAGAACTTTGGAAAAATCCACGATTCTCAACCACCAACTTGTTAAAAGCATCGGGATCAGGATTACTTTCAAATGCTTCAACCTTGTCCTGCAAGTTATTCATCCGATAAGCAGTATACCCGGAATAAAGAACTCCTGAACCTACTCCACAAACCATCCAAAGAATCAGAAGTTTTTTGGGTCCAAGGAATTGCTCCAAAAGAGGTCCAAAGATCATCAGTCCAAACATATTGCTGAATAGATGCCAAAAATCTGCATGCATGAACATGTAGGTCAGAAACTGAAATGGCTTAAAATATTGGCTATGTATGTAGTACAGTGCAAACCAATCACTCAACTGAGGAAATAAAAACGCACTCACCAAAAACAGTGCAACGTTGGCTATCAAAAGATTTTGTACTACTGGGGTGATATTTCTAAACATGCTATTTTCCGAAGAATGAATGAATACTGCTTAAATCCAATTTGACGAAAGATTTGTTCCCTCCCAAACCAAAATTAGGGTTCTGACAGGCAAATAATTGTCCCACGAGGGTTTCCATTTCCTGAGGATTAAGTTTTTGCCCCTTTTTCAGGGCAGATTTTCGAGCTAGAGACCGAGCGAGGTTCTCTCTTTTATCCAACGAAAGCTCATTTTTATAATTTTTAAACTGCTCCAATAATCCCTCGAAGAGCTCCTTTTCGTTTTTCACCTGTATATCTGCAGGAACTCCCTGAATGATCACCGTGTCTTTTCCAAACTCAGAAACCATAAACCCTAAGCTATGCAACTCAGGCAAAAGATCTTGTACCAATGCAAAATCAGAAGATCCGAGTTCAATGATTGGAGGAAAAAGACATTGTTGAGATGGTCCTTGGGCGATTTTCAATTGACGCAGATAGCGTTCGTATAAAACTCGCTCATGTGCGGCTTGCTGATCGACAATCAGCATCCCTGTCGACATTTGAGCGACAACATAGCTCAATTCCACTTGAAAGGTCGTCCCGGTAGAATCTTCTGCTGAGGGCCGCGGAATTCGATCAGGAATCTGATCCGGATTAGCTTTACTGGAAAAAGTGAGCACTTCTGTATCCTCACTTTCAGTTTTTCTGGTGTAATCCTGCGGCTGATTCACAGGGATATTACTTTCAAACAGTTTTTCCCAACCGGAAGTACTTGCCTTTTTAAATTCAGGTGTATTAAAAGTTTTATAGCTGTACTCACGATCGACTTGCTCTTTTTTAGATGGATCCTGATCCCATTTTTCATTGAAATTCACGTCATATGAAAAGTCAATTGAAGGGACTACATGGTGAGAACCTAAGGCTTGCTTCACTGCTGAACGGATCACCGCGTAGACTGTACGCTCATCATCAAACTTGATTTCAGTTTTGGTTGGGTGCACATTGATATCAATATGCGAGGGGTCTATTTCCAAAAAAAGAACATAAAAAGGATGCTGATCCGGCTGGATCAAGCCTTCAAAAGCATTGCCAACTGCGTGATGCAGGTAGCTGCTTTTGATGTATCGATTATTGACAAAAAAGAACTGCTCTCCTCGGGTCTTTTTAGCATTTTCCGGTTTGCCTACATAGCCTTTTACATTGACATGCGGCGTAAGTTCTTCGCAGGGAACCAACTGTCCCTGATAGCTTTTTCCGAAAAGTTGGACAATACGATGGCTTAATTTGCCAGGCGTAAGGTTATAAACTTCCAAATCCTGCTGAAAAAGCGAAAACCCAATTTCAGGATAAGAAAGGGCCACCCGTTGAAACTCGTCCACAATGTGTCGCATCTCGACGGGATTTGATTTCAGGAAATTCCTTCTGGCAGGCACATTGAAAAATAGATTTTTCATTGAAACTGCAGTACCTACATTTCCTGCAAATGGTTCTTGCTTTTTCACCTCAGACCCTTCGATCTGAATCAATGTCCCAAGCTCAGATTCTGCTTGCTTAGTTTTCAACTCCACTTGAGCGACAGCAGCGATGGAAGCTAAGGCCTCTCCTCTAAATCCGAAGGTACGAATGGTAAATAGATCGGTAGAATTTCTGATTTTGGAAGTAGCATGTCGCTCAAAACTCATCCGAGCGTCAGTAGCTGACATTCCTTTTCCGTTGTCAATTACCTGAATCAATTGCTTGCCGGCTTCCTTTACCACAACTTGAATTTGAGTAGCACCCGCATCCACGGCATTTTCCAAAAGTTCTTTGAGTGCCGAGGCTGGACGTTGTACTACTTCCCCTGCCGCAATTTGATTTGCGATCGCATCAGGCAGAAGCTGGATAATATCACTCATTTTTCTTTTTGGGTTTTAGCCTAAAGAAAAAATAAACAGCTACGATCAGCAGTGCGACATAAAGCATATATTCAAAAATTACCGGACCGAGGTAGACATAGCCGAAAATTGACCCCAGCAAAATCAAAAAAATGAAAGTTCTGATCATTGCAGTGGATGCAAACATATTTGGACTGGATCGCTCTTTTATTCCTCGATATTGTGAAAACGATCCTCTGATTCCTCCCCCATAAGATCCTAACTCCTCATCTCCTTCTTTAATCAATCCTTCGGCCTGAAGTTCTCTTTTGATCCGAGAGGTACGCTGGTCAATTTCTTCTTTGACAGGATCATAATATCTTGGCTTGATATCAAATCGCATTGGAGCGGCAGTACGGAAGACAGATGGGAATTTCATTTTTCTCGAATTTTATTGGAACTCAATAAGGTAAAACGTCAACAAAGTCATAAGTTCCAAGATATTGACCAAACATCAAATTTATACCCTTTTTAACCAGATTTACGGTTTTATGTTGCCTTATCTTTAGTATATTAATCTATTCTAGGACGAACTCTACCGTACAATATTCCTATATGATCACTTTTATCTGGCAAAGACCGTTAAGATGAAAGTGTTGACGTACAAATTTATTTTAAAAGTTACGAATTAAAAATTTACTCATACATGAGCAACATGCTTTGGAGGGTATTCGCCGTCTGTATTATTGTTCTTACTTTCTCTTCCGGGAAACTCGACGAATCACTTCTAATCGAGGACCCATTGATTTCCGTTGACCAAATTTCCCAAAGCAATTGGGTTGATTCGGTATTTCAAAGTTTGACATTTGATGAGCGGCTTGGTCAGCTTTTTATGGTGGCAGCTTACTCCAACAAAGATCAGGCACATGTCAACGAGATCACTAATTTGATCAAGACAGAAAATCTTGGAGGTCTGATCTTTTTTCAGGGAGGCCCTGATCGGCAAGCCCGATTGACCAATCTCTACCAAGCTCAGGCTAAAACTCCTCTTTTTATTGCAATGGATGCTGAGTGGGGAATTGGAATGCGTTTGGATTCTGTACCTGATTTCCCCAAGGCAATGACTTTGGGAGCTATTCAAGATGAAAAACTCATCTATGAAATGGGCGAAGAGATGGCCCGCCAATTCAAAGAGCTTCGAATGCATATCAATTTTGCACCTGTAGTAGATGTTAATTCTAATCCTGACAATCCAGTTATAGGCTATCGAGCTTTTGGAGGAAACAAGGAACTGGTCGCAAAGCAGGCGGTAGCTTACATGAAAGGTCTTCAGGATAATGGGGTAATCGCCAATGCAAAGCATTTTCCGGGTCATGGTGATACTGAAGCTGATAGTCACTATTCACTCCCCGTAATCAAGCACCCTGAGCAACGAATCTGGGATATAGATCTATATCCCTATGAGGAGCTTTTCAAAGAAAACCTCATGTCTGTCATGGTTGTCCATTTAAATATCCCGAGTCTGGACAGCGAGGCCAACAGTGCTACTAGCCTTTCAAAAAAAGTGGTAACTGACCTACTTCAGAAAAGGATGAATTTCCAAGGGTTGGTTTTCACAGATGCATTAAATATGCGGGGTGTGGCAAAAGCAAATTCTCCAGGTGAGGTAGATTTAAAGGCACTTTTGGCAGGAAATGATGTCTTGCTATATTCCATGGATGTGCCAAAGGCGAAGGCAATGATCAAGAAAGCTGTGGAAGATGGAATCATTAGCGAGTCTGAAATAGATCGAAGAGTAAAAAAAATCTTAAAAGCAAAATACTGGTCTGGACTCAATCATTATGTGCCGATTAAAACTTTTGAACTAAATGATCGGCTACATACCCCAAAAACAGATGAACTTATAGAAAAATTGTATGCTAGTTCCATCACAGTAGCTTCCAATAAAGACAAATTAATCCCCTTTGAGCAATTAGACCTCAAGAGTTTTGCAAGTCTGAGTATAGGTGATGATGGGAAAGTGTTTCAAAAATACCTTGGGAAGTATACCAAGTTTGACCATTTCAGTATTCAAAAAGCGGCAAATGAAACCACGCATTACAACACCCTGAAACAACTCGAAGACTATGATGTCGTCGTAGTGGGATTGATGGGAGTGACTAATAGTCCAAAGCGGAAATTTGGTATTGCAGATGCCGATGTACAATTGATCCGGGATCTTTCCAAAAGACAAAAAGTCGTAACTGTATTATTTGGAAATGCCTACGCTTCTCAGCATTTGGAAGGGTTGGGAAATTTAGTCTTTGCCTTTGAAAATAATGAAACTACACAAGAATTAGCTCCCCAGATCCTTTTCGGAGCTAGACCTGCAGAAGGAATTCTTCCTGTGACAGTTAGTAGCCAATATTCTTTTGGAGTGGGTGGCTATATGGAATCTTTGAAAAGACTTTCCTATGGGACTCCTGAGAGTGTAGGGTTGGATAGCAAGATCTTAAATAAAATAGATGAAGTGGCTGAAAAAGCCATTCGGATTCAAGCCACGCCCGGTGCAAATGTATTGGTCGTCAAAGATGGAAAAGTAGTCTTTGAGCGCTCCTACGGTAAGCTCGAATACAAAAGCAGTCCAAAAGTCAATTCCGAAACAGTTTATGATTTAGCCTCGATCACGAAAGTCCTGGCGACTACACAGGCAGTAATGTTTCTTCAAAGTCGAGGTGAATTGGACATGGATAAAACCTTGGGGCATTATCTCCCGGAATTAAGAGGCACCAACAAAGAAAAACTAGTGCTCAAAGACGTGATGGCACATGAGGCCGGCTTGGTTGCTTTTATTCCTCATTATGCAAAAACTGTAGAAGGAGGAAACTGGAAATCAGAATATTTTCATGCCACTTCGAGTCCAGGTTTTTCTCGTCCCGTATCCAATGACATGTTTGGAAATGATGCCCTTCGAGACAGTATTTGGACCTGGACTATCGAATCTAAACTCACGCCTAAACCCTCAGGAGCGGCCAAGCATAAATATGTCTATTCTGACTTGACAATGTATTTTATGCAGGCAGTAGTAGAAAAAATTGTTAACCAACCCATGGAAGTATTTTTGGAGCAGAACTTTTATGCTCCACTTGGTCTCCATACTTTGACTTTCAATCCATTTAACAAAATGCCACTGGACAACATTGCTCCTACAGAAAATGATGTAGCGTTTCGTAAGCGGCAAGTTCAAGGATATGTACATGATCCAGGAGCAGCAATGTACGGAGGAGTGGCTGGACATGCTGGCCTTTTCGGTACAGCCAATGATCTTGCTGTTATGATGCAGCTTATGCTGAACAAAGGCTATTATGGAGATGTCAGTCTAATAAAAAGCGGCACGGTAACAGAATTCACAAAAAGACAATCCACTCAAAGTAGAAGAGGCTGGGGCTGGGACAAGCCAGAACCTGAAAAAGGAAAGGGAGGATCTGCAGGAGATCTAGCTCCAAAAAGCACCTTTGGACATACCGGATTCACAGGAACCTGTGTATGGGCGGATCCAGAGAATAACCTGATTTATGTCTTTCTATCCAACCGAGTATATCCTGACGGAAACAACACCAGATTATTGAAAGAAGGTATTCGAACAGAAATTCACGATATCATTTATCAAGCTCTCAGTAAAAAATAGAAATTCAAGAAAGGCAGAAATTATACTCATTTTCTGCCTTTCTTTTTTTTAAAACTTACTTTTTACCTACAAGAATCAATTCTTCTTGTGGCTCGATCAGATAGGTAGCACCATCTGAAGTGACTACTGCCATTTCCTCTACAGATATGGTTTTGGTATTTCCATCAGGCAATTTCCAACAATGAAACCCATCGAAAGCGAAAGTCATTCCCTCTTTTAATTCTTTTTGAGCAGCCGGTCGGGGAGTTGGACTTTGCGAGCCTCCAAGATTCGGCCCCACATCATGTGCTACATAACCGACAGGGTGACCAGTGCTCCACATTACATATTCAGAACCAGCAGCCTCCATTAGGTTACGTTGAGCCCGATCTACATCCTCTCCTTTGACGCCGGGTTTCATTGCAGCCAAAGCCGCTCTACTACCAGCTTTCCCATGATTCCAATAGCTTTGAATCTCTACCGGAGCTTCTGTCTCTCCATCTTTCAGGACATATCCAAATCGCTGAATATCACTTACCCAGATATCATAAAGCTTGACGCCAAAATCAATCTGAATCACATCCCCGCCCTGAATCACCTTATCTGTGGCATGTGAGTGACCCCGATCAGGCCCAGAATTGACATTTGGATTTTGATCTGGATGCCAAGCGTCAGTGACTCCATATTCAACCATTTTTGATTTTAAAAATCTTGCAACATCCGCATCTGTGGTTTTGCCGGGTTCTATCATTTGATAAGCTTCGTACTGGAAGTCCGAAGCGAGTTTTGCGGCTTGTTTAAGAATTTCAACTTCAGCAGGAAGCTTAATTGAGAGCCATTCATAGACAAGCTCAGTAGATGAAACCAATTTAGAAGCTTCCTCACCCAATGCTTTTTCAAGTTCCAAATGCTGGGAATGGGTAAGCCCGTCTGCGAGCGAGTTTGAGGCGGAAGTATTAATCGCAATGGCAGAAAAATTCTTTTCTTTGATAAAGTCAGCTGCCTGATCAAGAGTGGAAATACCGCGCTCCACTCTTACAACCGTATCATGAATATCGAGTTCATCCAGAGCCGTAGCCTCTCCATCCGGAGAAAAAACCAAGGAGTGAAATCCAACTTCATCAAAGTAAAAAATAAATATTGCAGATCCGCTGGCATTTTCCCCTCCGATATGACTCGCGATGGGATCATTATTGTTTTCTCTACAGATGCTTACCCAACAGTCCACCCCTGCAGCTTTCATAGCCTTAGGTAGTAAAACTGAAATTCGCTCCTTTCGGATTTCCGGCCATGGATTATTTGACCAAAGATTTTCTGAATTTTGGGATACTGTTTGCTTTTCCGAGGGCTGATCACATGCCTGAAAAACCAATAGGAAGAAAAAAAGCAGATTGACAAGTCTGTTCATATGCAGATATTTTTTGAATTCGAAGATAAAGTAAATTGGAAAATTCAATGCTTCATATTATTAAAAAGGGCTCAAACTGGTAAAAAAAAGGATATTGAATAAAAGTTACGAAGCCAGTTTTCTGATTGATCCATAAAAAAATTTTAATTTGAACAAAAAATAGGTTTATGCGTGTTACCAACACAGCAATTAAACCTGCACCACCATATTATATTATGAAAATAGGAATTGTTTGTTACCCAACTTTTGGAGGAAGTGGAGTAGTCGCCACTGAACTAGGAAAGGGACTGGCAAAACTGGGTCATGAAATTCATTTCATCACCTATAGGCAGCCTTCAAGGTTAGATTTTTTTAGTGAAAATCTATTTTATCATGAGGTAGATATTAAGAGTTATCCTCTTTTCGAGCATGCTCCCTACGAACTTGCCCTTGCAAGTAAAATGGTCAGTGTAGTTAAATATGAAAACTTGGACCTTCTTCATGTCCATTATGCGATTCCTCATGCTTCTGCAGCATATATGGCAAAGCAAATCTTAAAAACACAAGGAATTCACATTCCTGTTGTAACTACACTTCACGGAACGGATATTACTTTGGTGGGTAAGGATCAAAGTTATGAACCTGTAGTAACATTCAGTATTAATCAATCAGACGGGGTGACATCCGTTTCTGAGGATTTAAAGAAGGAAACCTATTCGCATTTTGAAGTAACTCGAGACATTGAAGTGATTCCAAACTTTATTGATCTGGAGCGATTCAAAAGACAGAAAAAAGAGCACTTCAAATTAGCAATCTGTCCAAATGGTGAAAAACTATTGGTTCACACCTCCAATTTTCGAAAAGTGAAGCGGGTAGAAGATGTGATTAGAGTTTTTTTCGAAGTAAGGAAAATGATTCCTGCTAAACTTTTGCTCGTAGGAGATGGTCCAGAGCGGGACCGTATGGAGCGATTGTGCAGGGAATTAGGAACTTGTGAAGACACCCGGTTTTTGGGTAAGCTAGATGCGGTAGAAGAGGTTTTGTCAGTAGCGGACTTATTCCTAATGCCTTCCGAAAAAGAGAGTTTTGGACTTGCTGCCCTCGAAGCGATGGCTTGTGAAGTTCCAATTCTTACTTCGAATGCAGGTGGAATCCCTGAACTAAATATTGATGGGGTAACTGGATATGCCTGTAATGTCGGTGATGTACAAGACATGAAAGAAAAAGCACTGTTTATTCTTGATGACAACAACCTGCCAAAATTTAAAGCAAACGCATTGGCAAGGGCTAAAGAATTTGATATTTCTGAGATTTTGCCAAAATACGTAGCTTACTATCATCGGACTATTGAATTGACGATGGCACAAATTTGATAGGAAATAGATTATTATGAGTTAAATCATCCCTTATAAAAGTCGATTTATCTTACCTTTGTAATCAGATAAAACCTTTTTTAGGGGAATACGAATTATTATTTAAGTCACTTAAGTTGCATATGAAAAAGATTGGAAGATTGGAAAAGCCAGACAATTTTGGTTCAGCCCACATGTTCTCCAACCCTATTCTTGAAAGGATTTCGAGAACGCATATATCTATACCTATCACTATGTTCCTAGTGATGGCCCTGATATCATTTTACATTGCCTACACTGAGACTAGTACTTTTATTGGAACAGGAATATTATTATTAATCGCAGGATTTATCTTTTTTACTTTTGTGGAATATTTCATGCACAAGTATTTTTTCCATATGGAACCTAATACGCCGATTAAAGACAAAGTACAGTATAGCATACATGGAGTTCACCATGATTATCCAAAGGATAAAGATCGATTAGCTATGCCTCCTTTTGTGAGCGCTGCTTATGCAGCAATTCTATATTTGATCTTTAAATTGATTATGGGTGATTTAGCTTATTATTTTCTCCCAGGTTTCTTAATAGGGTACGCATCCTATCTAGGGGTACACTACATTGTACATGCATTTCCACCTCCCAAGAATTTCTTCAAAACCCTTTGGGTAAATCATGCAATTCATCATTATAAAGATCCCGATTCAGCCTTTGGAGTAAGTACACCCCTATGGGATATCATTCTGGGTACGATGCCAAAAAAGGATTAATATTTTAAGCCTCCCGAATAGGAGGTTTTTTTATTTTATTTTCAAAAATGAAAGTATCAATCATAGGTTTGGGTTGGCTAGGATTTCCACTGGCAAAATCACTACAATCAAAAGGATTCTCAGTAATCGGTAGTACCACTAGCTTAGAAAAAAAAGAAAGGATTCAAAAACTGGGTATTACTTCAGTTCAGTTGGAAATGGCACCTCATCCGATAGGATTAGGATTCGCACCACTATTTGATGTAGACGTTTTAATCATTACAATTCCTTCAAAATCTAGACAGCAATCCGGAGATTTTTATCTTGAACAATTGAAATATCTAAAAAGCATGATCACCAATTCAAAGGTGAATAAGGTTGTTTTCATCTCAAGCACAAGTATTTATCCGGAAGCTCCAAGACAAAAAGAATATCTTGAATCTGAATCCCTCAATCTGGAAAACACCGGGAATCAAACTCAATTGCGTGGAGAATCCCTACTTCAAGGGGCAAAAGATTATGAACTTACTATCATCAGATTTGGTGGTCTGATGGGAGGAAATCGAATTCCAGGGAAATATTTTGCAGGTAAAGAAAATGTAATGGGACATACCAGGGTCAATTTTATCCATATCCTCGATGCAATTGGAATAGTCGAATGGGTAATCTTGAAAGGACTATGGAACGAAACGTTCAATGGTGTAGCTCCTTTTCATCCCTTTAGAAAGGAGATTTATGAAAGGAATGCGATAGAATATGGATTAGACCCTCCCAAAAGTTATTCAACTGGAATTAGTAGCTTAGACCGCTTGATATCTTCCCAAAAAATCCAAGACTCTGGATATCAATTTAAAACCCCAAATCCTTTAGACTTCGAATACGATCTAAATAAAAGCATTTAATGGAGTTTTGCTCCATTAGGAACTGACCGTTCCACAGACGTAAGTATAACACCTCCACCGTATGCTAAGAATCCTGTGACCAATACTTCAGACATGAAATCAGCAATTTGACGAGGCTTGAAATTACATACGCAAACAACCTGACGACCGATCAAATCTTCAATTTGATAATAATCTGTGATTTGAGCGGAGGATTTTTTAATCCCGACTTCCTCTCCCAGATCCACCCAAATTTTATAAGCAGGCTTTCTTGCTTTTTCAAAGTTCTCTGCTTTGACAATAGTACCGACTCTAAGGTCTATTTTTTCGAAATCTTCGTAATCAATCGTTTGCATAGTGGATATTTTTACTAATTTTAGGAACCTTTTCGCAAAGTCAAAGTTAAATAACAAGACTAGAAATTTTAAAAATGACCGATTCATCCAAATTCCCTTTTAAAAAAATCACCTTTTTCAGCCTTGCTGTATTGGGTTTTTGCTTTTTGCCGGAAGTTTCTTTCGCTCAAGAAGACTTAGGAAAAGTCGAATCAGAGATTTTAAAACCTTCGGATAGAGTTAATCAAGACAATAGTATCAACTTATTGGAAGGTAGTGCTTCTGGGGCTATCCTTAATCCCAAACAGACTGTTATAATTCAAAAAGGAGCAGCAGTAAAGAAAGAAAATCCATTAGTGGGAGAGGGTAAAAAGTCTGAACCGGCACCTTCCACTCTTAACTTCAATATTTTTCTTTACATCGTTGACAAGTTTAAAGCAGATTAAAAAATATAAAACGCATAAAAAAAGAGGCTTAATGCCTCTTTTTTTATGCGTTCTCAGAATTAAATTTTTCCAACTCTTCTAGGGAAATAAGCCCCTCGTAATAGGCTCTTCCAAATACTGCGGCTGTCACCCCCATTTCCTTAAGTTTTCTGAAATCATCTATGCCTCTTACTCCACCGCTCGCAGCTAAATGGATTGATGGAAAACGATCTCTTATTTTTTGGAAAAGAACAAAATTTGGACCTTCTGCTATCCCGTCACGACTCACATCAGAGCATTTTAAGTATTTTAATCCTCGCTCGTGAAAGAATTCAATGTGATCAAAAAGATCAATTTCAGTCTTTTTTAACCAACCTCTTATTTTGATTTTGTAATCTGCCGGATTGACGTCAGCAGCTAAATTTATTTTTTCCCTACCGTAGGAAAGTAAAAATTGCGCAAAGCGCTCAGGATTATTCGCTGCTATAGAACTTACAGTAACTGTAGCAGCTCCAAATTCAAAAGACTTGATTACGTCTCCATCGGTTGTAATACCTCCAGTGAAGTCAACTTTGAGATCTGTGTATCCAGTGATTGCTTCTAAAATATGATAATTTTTTGGCTCGCCTCTTCTTGCACCATCAAGATCAACCAAATGAATCCGCTTCAGACCGATGGACTCAAAAGCTTGGGCAATTTCAAGAGGATTATCCGAAATTACCTTCTCAGTGGAGAAGTCGCCACGCTTTAGGCGGACGCATTTTCCATTAATTAACCAAATCGAAGGGACTATTTCAAACATTACAGTGGGGTTTTCTAAATTATTAGTATTGGTTTTTAAAACCGGTGTTCAAAGATAATACAGGATAGGATTCTTCTGTAAAACTTCAAATCTATTCTTTCAGATTTTTGAATAAATAATCCGGTAAATCGAATATACTATAATAAATCTTGGATTTTATTTTCAATATTTCAATTTAGCAACTTTCCCATTGGCTCCTGAAGCCCAAATAGAGGCTTCTGTGTGACCGATTTTCACAGAATGAAATCCTTCTTGAGAGAAATTTTGCCAAAAGACTCCGCCATCCTTTGAAAAATCGGAGCCACTAGGCCCCACCGCTATTAGCCAATCCAATCCTGGAAAAAATGTCACACCAGATCGATACCCTTTAGGAGGACTCCCTACTTGAATCCATTCCTCTTGATCCAGAACAAATTTTCCGAAATTTTTAATCGAATCAGTTTCCTTTAAGTAGTCTCCCCCTACAGCGAATAATTGATTTTTCCCGATGGCAGTAACTGCAAATATTCCCTGAGAACTTTCGCCTTGAATTAAAATAGAATTATACTCTCTCCATTGATCTCCACCATTTTCAGAAATATAAAGATTAGCCTCAGACCCTCCACTTCCTAAAATCAACATCTCCTCAATTGCCAGTAAAGAACTTGCACTAGCAGCAAAGCCTGCCTCACCAAATGCTGCATCTGGAGGATTCAGCAAAGAATACCAAGTCTCCCCCTTATTGACTGTCTTTAATACAGTCCATTTACCATTCACTGGATCACCAATCACATAACCGGTGTCCTGATTGGCAAAGGAAATTCCATCCAAAAATGCCTGATCACTTTCCCGATGTTTCAACTCCCAAGTTATACCTCCATCAGCTGTTCGATAGATTACAGCCGGCTGACCAGCAGAAACTGCAACAGCATTTTCAGCATCAAATGCGTGAATTGACCTAAAATCGACAGTATCCAATCCCGCAATGACTCCATGATCCCAGGTTTTTCCACCATCTAAAGTCCGCAGCCAAGTACCATTACTTCCACTCGCCCAAGCAATATCTTTAGTCAATGGAGAAAGTCCACGCAATGACGATTTGACGGGAGTTTGAAATACTTCCCATCCTTTTGGTGCTTCTGGTATTGGCTCCGTATGGGTTGAACAGGAAAAAAGCGCTCCTAAAAAGGAAAGCGCTATTAAAAATTGTCTCATTCTTTATTTAATTCTTTATATCAACATTTCTATATGCGGCAATTAGAGCTTTTTCACCTTCTATACCTGGACCAGCATTGCCATGCTCCATACCCATCACTCCCTTGAATCCTTTTTCATGAATAAATTTAAAGACATTCTCAAAATTGATTTCTCCGGTGCCTGGCTCTTTTCGTCCAGGATTATCACCGATTTGGATGTAAGCTATTTCATCCCAGGTTTTATCCATAGTAGCAATCAAATTCCCCTCATTCCGCTGCATATGATAAATATCATACAGAATCTTACAACTTGGACTAGCCACCGCTTTACAAATCATATGACTTTGATCAGCATGTCTCAGGAAAAGCTCCGGAGTGTCACTCAGTGGCTCCAGTACCATAACGAGTCCATGTGGCTCAAAAATCTCTGCGCCCCTTCTAAGCGCCTCTATTACATGCCCAGTTTGAATACCAATAGGTAAACTACGGTCAAAGAATCCAGGCACCACAGTCATCCATTTAGCATTGACTCGCTTGGCTGCCTCAACTGATTGGCGGCAAGTAGCGAGAAAAGTATCTATAAACTCTTGCTTCCCAGTGGTAAGAGATATTTTCCAATTATCTCCGCCGTCTACTACAAAAACACCCATCCTCATACCTAACTCGGAGAGCATGTTCCCAATTTTAGTCTGATCCTCAACAGATCTTTTCAGCAGGCCATTATCCTCTAAGGACCTAAATCCCTGATCAGCCATAAATCTCAACTCATCAAAAATTCCTCCTGGAGCTGAGTTTTTGAACATTCCAAAATGTGGAGCAAAGTCCATATTAAATGTAGGTTCGGCACTATTCCTCGCAAACGAAGAAAAACTTGTGGCACCGGAAACTCCTAAAACAGTCCCACCCAATCCAATTTTCTTTATAAATCCTCTTCTTTTCATGATCTAGATCACTTTAGTTTTTCCTGGAATCGCATGTGGGTAATAG
This sequence comes from Algoriphagus sp., assembly GCF_029254265.1. GTDB lineage: Bacteria > Bacteroidota > Bacteroidia > Cytophagales > Cyclobacteriaceae > Algoriphagus. The sequence continues at coordinate 88,109 of NZ_JAQWXX010000048.1, forward strand.
CCATCAGGACCTGGTAAAATTTTTGGCATCGCATCCCAGGCCAATTTCTCAGGGAAAAGATCCACAGAGCCATTTAAAGCTTCATCCCATGTCAATGGTTTTCCAGAGTAGGTGGCATAACGTCCCATAATGGAGGTCATCGTACTTTTAGCAGCATTCTCTGCATCTGCAAATTTATATTCACCTTTGAAAAGCGTAGCCCATAGCTCGTCATGCTCTTGTTGATACGGGTTGGGCTGATTGTCTCTTGAGTGATTGTAAAGTTCCTTCCCCTTCCAATCCGTCAATATTCCGTGGTTTCCTGCACTTAGATAAGCCCGACCATTAGTGCCCTGGAATGTCTCGTCTACCCGATTGGCAGCTCCCGGAAAATGGCGGCACTCGCTGTGTATGACAGAGCCGTCTTCGTAAGTAAATGATACCACGTGGTGATCGAAGATTTCTCCATTCTCCTTCCCAGTTCTCACTAATCTTCCTCCTGTCCCTTCAGCTTTTACAGGATATCCTTTCTTAACCCAATTAGCTACATCAATATTATGCACATGCTGCTCAGTGATATGATCTCCGCATAGCCAATTGAAATAATACCAGTTACGCATTTGATATTCCATTTCAGTCTGACCTGGCTGACGCTCTCTTACCCAGACACCGCCATCATTCCAGTACACTTGACCACCGGTAATTTCACCTATTGCCCCGTCATGGATCTTGGCGATAGTGTCCCGATAATTATTCTGATAATGGCGCTGCAGGCCCACCACTACATTAAGCTTTTTAGCCTTTGCCTCCTCAGCAGCTTTCAATATTCTCCGGATACCAGCTGCATCCGTAGCTACTGGTTTTTCCATAAATATCTGCTTGCCTTGCTTGACAGCTTCTTCAAAATGCATCGGTCTAAAACCTGGAGGTGTAGCCAAAATCACCACATCAGCAGCTGCAATTGCTTCTTTGTAACCCTCAAATCCCACTAATTTCATTTCCTCCGGAACAGCTACTTTATCTGCACCATATTTTTCTAAAATCAACTTATGGCTATTATCTAATCGGTCTCTAAAAGCATCTGCCATTGCAACCAGCTTGATTGGATGACCAGTTTCCATTGCCTGAAATACAGCACCAGTTCCTCTTCCGCCACATCCTATGACGGCAAGTTTGAGTTCATTCACAGGAGCCGCGTATGCGCCTGGAAGAACAAATGGGGATGCAAGAACTCCACCGGTCACCAAGGCTCCGGTTTTGATAAAGTCTCTACGGGAATTAGAGTTTTTCATAATTGGGTTATTTTAGGTTTAATAATCAGTTATTGGGCTTGCTGTATAATAGTTTTTAATTAATTCTGGTGAAGGTGGATTGAGCGGTCTAACTATTCTAATCCCCAAAAAGGGAGCTTCTGGAAACCACCATTGGCTTTTTGGTATTTGTGGATCAATTCGCTTCCAGTCCGGAGAGGTTTGAAAACGCTTTGTAGCGCTAAGCTCATCTGCTGCTGTAGCAAAACTTCCTCCTCTTACCACTCTAGAATAGAGTCTGACTGGAGGATTCTGAGGGTTTAGAGAATTTGATTTTTTATAAAATTCAGGATCATACAAATCATATGTCCATTCCAAAACATTCCCATAGATATCATAAAGACCCCAAGGATTTGGCTTTTTGGTTCCGATTTTCTGAGTAGATTCTTTTGAATTTTCTTTGATCCAAGCATAATCTATTAGTTTACTTGGATCATCTCCAAAGAAAAACCTAGAATTGGAACCTGCTTTTGCTGCATATTCCCATTCAGCCTCAGTCGGGAGTCTATAGAAAATCCCGGTCTTCAGGTAGAGCCAATGGCAATACTGAATGGCTCCATACTGGGTCATACCAACTGCAGGTTTACCTTCCTTACCCATTCCAAAAGTCATATCCAGATATGGCAAACTTGGTCTACTTAATCCATCCACAATCTCTCCTATCGGCTCCTCAGAGATAGCTAATTCATAGTTTTTGTCCAAAAAAAGCTCGAAAGCTTCCCAAGTGACTTCATGGGTTCCCATCCAAAAGGAATCTAATTTTACTTTATGAGCAGGTTTTTCATCCTGGTTATTAGAATTATCATTCCCCATTAGAAACTCACCTTCTGGGATAGGAGTCATTTCAAAAGTCACTTGAGTCCCAGGTATTTTTTGGGTGTACGCTTCAAAAAGAGAATCCCTATTTGAAATGAAACTGACCAGATAGCCAGCAAAACCCAAGAATCCCAGGAAAATAAAAGTTCTTTGAAAAGTACTCATATGTTTAATAGGTAATTGAAATACAATTAGATGCTAAGAAATATTATCCAGATTTATAGAACGGGATTTATAATCGGTTCACAACTTCTTTTTTTGGTATTCGAATAGACCACATTCCCCTTAAATCACCAATTTGGTGACCTTTGGCTTTATCATTTGGGTAGATTGAATCTATCTTTTGAAGCGTTTTGGAATCTATTTCCTTACTTGGGTCGCCATGACAACTCAGACAAAAGGCACCGGGAATTACGATAGCTTTAGTATATAACAATACGTCACCATTCTCTATCTTTTGAATACTAGGTTCGCTCTTGATCCCGTTTTCCGCATTGTATTCATAGGCTTCCAGAAGTGGCTGTTCGTCTTCGTTGGGTTGATCTGCAGGGTTGCGGTATCGATTTGAAGCCCTACGAATACTAACGTTATATTTTTCGGCAACTTCATTCAGAAGTGAAGTGGCATTGACATTACAAAATTCAACTGCACCGTCTACTCCCTTATCAGCGATTGCTTTTTGCAGATTGGATATCAATTGGACTTGCGCTTCAGTGGCAATCGAATCTCCCCAGACCATTGCTTCCTGCACAATTTCAAAATCTGAAAGTTTTTTTACTTCCATTTTCTCATTTACTGCCTCAAATACCTCTTTTGAAACTCGCTCCTGAGGGCCACAGGAACAAATTAAGAGTGCAGGAATAATCAGTTTTACTAATACTTTCATTTTTCTTTTCATTTCTATTCTTCTAAAGCTACAAATCTCGGATCAAAATAGAAATCCAGAATGAGCCTTTTAAACAAGCTATATCAAGATACCACTTTGACAACTAGCAAAATCACGTATTTTTGTTTTAAATCCCTGAATCTAAAGAATGCGAAAATTCTTACTTCTATTTTGCTTATTTTTTATTGGTTCCATTTCCCTCTGGGGGCAAACTTGGACTCGCATGCAAAGTTGGGGACTTGACTTTGAATCCATAAACTGGGTAGATGCCGATTTAGGATTTATTGTAGGGGAAAATTTAATAATTCGAACCACAGACGGCGGAGTCTCTTGGAAAGAATATCCGATTACTTTTGAAGGCAAGCTAAAGGACGTAGATTTTTGGGATAAGGACCTTGGAGTCGCTGTAGGAGAAAATGGATTGATTTTTAGAACCAGTGATGGCGGTGGGAATTGGATAAAAATCAGTCCCCCCACTACCTCCAATTTATTGAGTGTTGCTTTTTCAAACTCGACCAAACTTATAGCTACTGGAGAAAACGGGCTAATTTTTCGCTCCGAAAATGCAGGCCAGACCTGGAATTCTATTCCCTCGGGATCAGACCTTAGTTTAAACGACCTATTTATCGTCAATCAGGATACTGCCTTTGTAGCTTCAAATGAAGGGAAAATCCTCAGGACTTATGATGGAGGATTACAATGGACTTCAATTAATTCTGGACAATCTCAAAACCTGAAAGGGATCACTTTCTCCACAGCCCTAATTGGATATGCGGTAGGAGATCAAGGAACAATACTGAAAACAATCAATGGAGGTGAATCATGGACTGCTGCTCCCTCAATTGTAACCACCGAATTGAGGAAAGTATCTATCAGTCCAATAGACATTAGAATCATAACTATAGTAGGAGAAAATGCTACTGCCTTACGATCCACGAATTCTGGGGCAAGTTTCACTAAGGCAAACCTTGGAGCAACCAATCAAAGAAATTTGATAGCTCTTGCTTTCAAGCCTAACTCCAATTTAGTGATGGCAATAGGTCAGGATGGTTATTTAATAAGCTCAACCAATGCTGGGAGCAGCTATACTCAGAGACTCGCAGGGATAAGGACCAATTTCTCCGGAACGGATTTCAAATCAGATAGAGCTGGCCTTATTTCAGGTGAGAATGGTCAATTTTTCTTAACTACTAATGGGGCAGTTAGTCTCACAAGTAGGCCTGTCCCCGGAAGTTTAGATCAAGTGAGTCTTGATTTTTGGAATACTTCTTTTGGATATGTATCAGGAGAAGGCGGCAAAATGTATAGAACCGGAAATAGTGGATCAAGCTGGGTATCTGTTCCCGCTCAAACTAGTGAAACTATAAATGACTTTTACCTTTTTGCCCCATCTGTCGCTTACATTGCAGGAGGTAATGGCTACATCGCAAGATCATTTGATTCAGGAGGTACTTGGGATTCAAACATTGCAACCAACACTTCGGAAAACCTTCGCGATATAACTTTCTTCGATTTTCAAGTTGGTTTTGCAATGGGCGATAATGGTCAAATCAGCTGGTCAAACGGTGGGAACATCTGGGAAAATCTCCCAAAACTCACCTCCGAAAATTTAAATGCCCTTGCTAAAGTAGATTCTTCCACCGCAATAATTGTAGGAGATGCAGGGGTGATATTAAAGTCAGAAGATAAAGCTAAAACATGGAGAAGAATTAAATTAGATGAAACTGAGAACCTAAATTCTGTAGATTTTTGGGACGAATTTATTGGATTTGTAGTGGGCGACAATGGAAAAACGCTCCAAACCAAAGACGGAGGAGAGACTTGGGTTGAAATATCAAGTGGGACAACCAGAAACCTGACTTCAGTAAGCGCAGGCAACCCAGTCGTTGCATTTGCTGTGGGCGAAGATGGTACAATTCTAAATTACAGATGTGTTCCTCCTACAGATGTGAGCGAAGTACTTGGTCCCCAGAATAGCTGTCTAACAATGCAAAAATATTCGATTTTGGATAGTCCAGTAGATGGATCTGAATTGGTATGGAGGGTCGATGGAGGAATTATTATAGGCGGTCAAGGAAGCAGTGAAATTGATGTAATGTGGACTATCCCTGGTAAAAACGGAGTCTTTGTCAGCAGACAAAACTTCTGTGGTAATGGTGAAACCTCCTTTATGGAGGTATTGGTGGATGATTTGGCATCTTCTGATCTACAAATTAGCGGTGATGGTAAAGTCTGTAAAGAATCTGTTTATTCTTACTCTGTCCCTGTCAAATCAGGTGTCACTTATAGCTGGACAGTAACTGGAGGCGAGATTTCTTCAGGTCAAGGGAGTGCATCAATCTTAGTGGAATGGTCCTCGGAAGGGAATCAGCTAGTTTCGGTAACCCAAGAAAATAGCTGTGGAAAGGCTAACCCTATAGAGCTTCCTATCTTTGTAACAGCAGCTCCCCCTCAACCTAGCGAGATTGTAGGGGAATCCCAGACAGGACTTGGAGTTCAATTCTATGAAGTCGAACTTCAAAATGAAGTAAATTTCAAATGGGAAATCTCTGGAGGAGGCGTCATTGAACGAGGACAAGGCTCCAACAGGGTTCTAGTATCATGGCAGAATGAAGGGGATTTCCAACTCAAAGTGACCCCGCAAAATGAGTGTAATGAGGGAGTTGCCAGAGTTCTTGACGTAAATGTAAATGTCATCACAGCTCTGCCAGAAAAAGAAATCACAGGAATTAAGATTTATCCCAATCCTTCCTCCGGGATAATTTTCATTGAATTTGAAGGCTCCTCTAGTTGGGAATCACTACTCTTGGTAAACTCTATAGGTCAAGAAATCCAATCATTTCAGCAAACAGGAACTATGGATCGGATTCGAATAGAGAATTTAAAAAAGGGGCTATACATCATTCAGCTTCAGAGCAAGAACTCAATAAGCCAATACAAAGTAATTGTGAATTGATGATGATTATTGCTCTCCTCGAATTCTCACATACTGAAAAATATCCCCTACAATCCCATTTTTAATAAACGCTTTTTTCAAAATAGCTTCAGGAAAATAGCCTGCCTTTTCTAATACGCTCATCGATTGACCATTGAAATCATATACTTGAGCATAGATTCGCTGTATATCGAATTTTTGAAATATAAAATCTGAGTAAAGTTTAATTGCTTCTGTGGCAATTCCTTTGCCCCAAAAAGGCTCGCCTACCCAAAAGCCTAACTCCATATTCGTTCTAAGCTCATCCTTACCTCGCTCTGAGCCTACAGATCCTGCTAGCTTACCTTCAAATTCAATTGCAAAATTTTGAGGAGGATTGAATTTTTGATTATGCTCAATCCAGTGCCTCGCATCATGAATGGTATAGGGCTGAGGATAGCTATCGCGTAGATTCATAGCAATCTTGGGATTATTAGCCAGTGGATAGAGCTGATGAAAATGAGCTTCATTCCAGCTCACCAAATTGATTCCTCGTTCTCCAGTAATAATCATAAAAGTTTGATTGTTAATTGTTCAAGATAATAGGCTATTCTTAGAAAAAATAAATTTCTAAGGGATTTTATACAAATTGTATACCTATTCTTCAATCCCGCTTGTCTGCATTTTTTCAAGGTTTTCTGCAAACCTCAATGCGGATATAAATTCACCAATTTGCCCATCCATGACCTCAGGTAGGTTATAGACTGTCTTGTTGATCCTATGATCTGTCACCCTTGACTGAGGATAATTATAAGTCCGGATTTTATCCGAGCGATCACCACTTCCTACCATAGACTTCCGTTGGGCACCTACTGCGTCATTATGCTTTGCCAATTCAATCTCATAAAGCCTAGAGCGAAGGACTTTTAGTGCCTTTTCAAAGTTTTTGATTTGAGACTTTTCATCTTGGCAGGTTACTACTAACCCAGTTGGATTGTGAGTCAATCGAACAGCTGAATAGGTTGTATTTACCGACTGACCACCAGGGCCAGAAGAACAGTAAGTGTCTTTTCGTACGTCATTCATATCAATGTTGACTTCCACCTCATCCATCTCAGGAAGCACCGCAACTGAGGCCGCAGAGGTGTGTACTCGTCCTTGGGATTCTGTGGCCGGAACACGCTGCACTCGATGAACACCTGATTCGTACTTTAGCATCCCATATACATCTGCTCCCGAAACTGTGGCAATGATTTCTTTATAGCCACCAGCTGTCCCAAAAGTCAAATCTAGTACTGTCAGTTTCCAACCCTGCAATTCACAGAATCGCTCATACATTCTGAAAAGATCACCGGCAAAAATGGACGCCTCATCTCCTCCTGCTCCTCCACGGATTTCCAAAATACAATCTTTGGAGTCATTGGGATCTTTGGGAATCAAAAGTTGTTTTAACTCTTCTTCCAACTCAATTTTCCTAGGTCGTAGTTCTTCCAATTCAGACTTCGCCATTTCGCGAAATTCAGCGTCTTTTTCAGTATCTAAAATTTCCTTCGAACTGGTTAAGTTTTGTAAGACAAGCACGTATTCATCGTAGATCTTTACGATTTTTTCCAAATCCTTATATTCTTTGTTGAGCTTGGCATACTTACTCATATCTGCCATAGACTCCGGCATTACGATCAATTGACCAACTTCCTCAAATCGTTCTTTAATAGCTTGTAATTTATCCAGCATAGTTTTTTCTTCGCTCTACAAAAATAGGAATTTTTATTTGTGCTAATTCTAAACTGACATTCGATTACTGCGTTTCAACGGAGTAATTAAATAACTTCTCATTTTGAAAAAACTCTCCTTTTTCGTTTTTCTACTGATATCTATTTCAGCATTCCAATGTGAGGATCAAATGCCAATTGATGATTGCATTGACCCTGAAAAGATTAGGACAGGTATTTGCACAATGGATTACAATCCCGTTTGTGGCTGTGATCTAAAAACGTATAGTAATGCCTGTTCAGCTGATCTTGCCGGGGTCAAATCCTGGACTTTAGGAGAATGCAAGTAAAAAGGCTATCGAATCGATAGCCTTTGAAATTTATTCTACAGTAACTGACTTGGCTAAATTCCTTGGTTGATCCACGTTGCAACCTCTCATCACAGCAATGTGATAGGATAGTAGCTGAAGTGGCACCACTGAAACTAAAGGAGCAAAGGCCTCATGAGTTGCTGGAATTTCTATCACGTGGTCAGCCATTGCTTTTACCTGTGTATCACCTTCGGTAACAACGGCAATAACTTTTCCTTTTCTGGCTTTTACTTCTTGGATATTGCTAACTACTTTTTCATAAGAGCTGTCTTGAGTCGCAATAAAAATCACCGGCATTTCCTCATCAATTAATGCAATCGGACCATGCTTCATCTCTGCTGCTGGATATCCTTCAGCATGGATGTATGAAATCTCTTTCAACTTCAAGGCTCCTTCTAAAGCAACCGGGAAATTGTATCCTCTTCCCAGATAAAGCGCATTTCTAACATTTTTGTATTCTCCTGCAATGTATTTGATCGCTTCATTACTTTGCAAAGCCTTCTCAACTTTACTTGGTATAGCCTCAAGCTCGTTTAGCAGTTGGATGTATCTGTTTTCAGGTAGAGTCCCTCTTTGATAACCTAGTTTCAAAGCCATCATCGCCAAAACAGAAATTTGAGCTGTGAACGCTTTGGTAGAAGCTACTCCAATTTCTGGTCCAGCGTGCGTGTAAGATCCAGCATGGGTAGCTCTAGGAATCGAAGAACCTACAACATTACAAACTCCAAAAATTGTTGCGCCTTTTGACTTTGCAAGCTCGATTGCAGCTAAAGTATCTGCGGTTTCTCCGGATTGTGAAATAGCAATAACAAAATCTTTTTCGCTGATTACTGGATTTCTGTATCGAAATTCCGATGCATATTCCACCTCCACAGGTACTCTTGCAAACTCTTCAAACAAGTATTCGGCAACTAAGCCTGCGTGCCAAGAAGTTCCACAAGCGGTGATAATGATTCGTTCTGCATTTTGGAATTTATTCATGTAGTCACGAAGACCACCAAGAACCAATCTTCCAGATTTTGCATCCAGTCTTCCTCTAAGGCAATCCGCAATTGATTTTGGCTGCTCATAGATTTCCTTTAGCATGAAGTGCTCGTAACCGCCTTTTTCGATTGCCTCAAGCTCCATTTCCAATTGATTGATGTAGGGACTAGTCTCTACATTTTCAATGGTTTTAACTTGAAGTCTATTATTCCGAATTACTGCAATTTCATAATCATCTAGATAAATGACCTTATTAGTGTATTCGATAATCGGTGTAGCATCAGATGCTAAGAAGTACTCATCTTCTCCAACTCCTATCACCAAAGGAGATCCTTTTCTTGCAGCGATAAGCGTATCAGGCTCCTCTTTATTGATCAATACGATCGCATATGCTCCTACTACCTTATGTAATGCAAGCCGAAGTGCTTCTTCCAGACTACAGTGATTGTTGATTTGAATATCTTCGATAAACTTGATAAAGACCTCAGTATCCGTATCTGACTGGAAGGTGTAGCCTTTCTTCTCAAGGTCCTTTTTCAACACCTCGTAGTTTTCGATGATCCCATTGTGGATCATAGCTATTTTCTCAGAAGAAGAGTAATGCGGATGAGCGTTTGCATCATTCGGTTCACCATGAGTAGCCCATCGGGTATGACCAATACCTATCTTCGAAGTCAAATCAAACGAAGATTCCAGATGTTTTTCCAATTCGGAAACCTTCCCTTTCTTTTTATAAATACTCAAGCCGCTGCTATCTAATAGCGCTACACCTGCACTATCATAACCTCTGTATTCTAATCTTCTTAAACCTTTGATGATGATTGGCAAGGCTTCCTGCTGACCAACGTACGCAACAATTCCACACATATTGAAAAATTTTTTAGCTTTTTATTTACTTCTACAAAGAAACATGATTCCATCCAAAAAAAATAGCCCACTTCGCCTTTTTAGCGCAGTGGGCTAGCCTGACTTTTTCGAAAACGATTGTATTACCTGATTTTCGAATAAATAACTTTTACTTTAATATTTTCCTGGTTGACTAAAAACTCTCTAAATGAACGTTTAAAATCATCTCCGGAAGTCTGGGGCGAATTGCCATAAAGCAACCAATCTCTTCTTGTTATCTCTTTTCGATAAAGAGCTCCCAAATATGAGCTAATCTGTGTTGTATAAATCCCAGTATTCTCATTAAACCTAAGTATTGAGGGAGCATTTACTGCTGGTTGCTCATTTCCATCAGCATCTAATACTATCTGCGGCTGGCCATCTGTTTGCAAAGTCAAGGGAAGACCGTCTGACCTTGTTAATATCTCATTTGAATTATCAGTAAAATAAATAATCATTGACGAAAGCGGATTCTGAGTTTCAGGTTGATCCTGAATCTTTCCAATTTCAAAATTTACCTGATTAAAAGTTACCCCATCTAAAGTATCTAAAAATGGGTCAAATGGACTGGTGTCTAATTTAATTGTCATCCCTAGATTGGCTTTCAATCCTACTAAAGGTCCTACATCATAATCTTTCCCCAAATCCTCAACAATTGCTGTAGCAGAACCCGATCGATCACTTTTCACTCCATTGAAGCTTCTTGATGAAGCAGTATTGATTTCATAAATAGAGGGTAAAGTATCGCCTGCCAAATGGTAATAGAAAGACAATTTTGTTAGGAAACCAAGATTGACACCGACTGTAGCATTATCTCCTTCTCTTGCCGTAACTGCAATCCCAGGAAAGTAATCCCTGAAACTAAAGAGGTCATTAAACTCCCTTCCTCTTACAATTTTATCAAACAATTCAAGACCAAACTCTTCGTTTACCGGCATTTTAATTGTTGTGTCTCTTACATCATCAAAAGTAATTTCTGCTTGGGAGAAGGGCTCATTCTCAAAAGACAGCTCATCAAAATTGTAATAAAGCGTATCCAGAATAGGCTGAGTCAATTTATGAATCGAGATCTGTTTTGGTTGATCAAGATTTTCCCCATTAACACTGACTACGTCTAGAAAAAAGAAAACTGAATCAAAAAATGCCTCTCTTGTTGGTCTATCTTCTGTGACATCAATAAACATTCTAGAAAAACCTCTTCCAGAAGATTTCCCGAAAAAGGGGTCAACTTCTTCCCCTACTATCAGCACCCCCTGATTTGTGGTATTAAAAGAATCAAGTAAAACTACCCTAGCAGGAAGTTCAATTTCAGTGAAAAACACGCCGATTTGATTATTTCCGGGCGCTAGCTGCAAGCCTACCGTGGCAGGATCGCTGCAAGAAAAACTAAGAAATGAAATTGAAAGGATCGCCCATAGGGCAATCTTAACCGGCGAGGTTGGTATATATGTCGTAAAGCTCTTCGTGAGCTTGTTCTTCTGATTCTGATTCAATGCTGATTTCAAACTTCTTGTCTTTTGAGAGACCCTCGATTAGTTGGTTTAATTCTGCGGAAACTTCACCGCCTTTGACTATCAAATCGGCATATTCCATACCCATCTTGATAAATCCTATGTAGTCTTTGCTCATCAAAGGTGCTAAAATAGCGTCATCTATATCCACCATCTTAACCTTGTTTAACAAATCATCGCCAAAGGTATGAGAAAATCCATTGTTATAAACGGCAAATACGGATTTAGTATTCTTAAAAAGTGGCTCACTTTTGTAAGTAGTCTTCAAATACATAGGAATCAAGCTTGTCATCCAATCATTACAATGAACGATATCTGGAGCCCATCCTAATTTTTTAACTGTTTCAATCACTCCTTTACAAAAGAAGATCGCTCGCTCGTCATTATCTTCATAAAATTTCTTCTGCTTATCATGAAAGACATGCTTCCTTTGGAAGTAATCTTCATTATCTATAAAATAGACTTGCATTTTCGCATTAGGAATTGAAGCCACTTTAATAACCAACGGCTTCTCCTCGTCTCCTACTGCGATATTAATTCCGGACAAACGAACAACCTCATGTAATCTGTTCTTTCGTTCGTTTATCAAACCAAATCTTGGTACTAAAATCCTGATCTCCATTCCTCGCTCCTGCATAGCTTGTGGTAGGGCCCTCAGGAAGTTTGCAACTTGGGAAGTTTCAAGAAAAGGATTGATTTCACTTGCGACGTAGAGAATACGTAAATTGGACATAGTTATCGGATTTTAAGTATTAAGGTGATAAACAGCTGCGCAAATATATAAAAAAAATGCTGAAACGCCTTGTATTTCTGAATATTAATATAGATTTGCCCCTATTTACCCATTAAATACCCCCTCTCTTTTGATACAGATTTGGCGCCGGGATGACTGGCAAGAAAAATGGCTTAATGCCATACAATCAAATAAAACAATAGGTTTTGTACCTACTATGGGAGCACTTCACGAAGGCCATTTAGAGCTGATTCGTGCCTCCAAACTGACCTGTGATATTACGGTGGTTTCAATTTTTGTAAACCCAACGCAGTTCAACAATTCGGAAGATTTTACCAATTATCCGAAAACTCTAAATGAGGATTTAGAAAAATTAAGACAAGAAAAAGTTGATTATGTATATACACCATCAAATGATGATATATATACAGAACTGCCTATCCTCAGTTTTTCTTTTGGAAGATTGGAATCAACTTTAGAAGGGGCATTCAGACCCGGCCATTTTAACGGAGTTGGGATTGTGGTTTCTAAGCTTTTTAACATAATCAGACCGAATCGATCATTTTTCGGTCAAAAAGATCTGCAGCAAGTTGCAATAATCAGGCGACTAGTTACCGACCTCTCATTTGGTATTGAATTGGTAGTAGTCCCCACTAAAAGGGAGCCGGATGGTCTTGCGATGTCCTCCCGAAACCTTAGACTTTCTCCAATAGAACGAGAGAGTGCTCCCCAAATTTTCAAAAGCTTGACAAAGGCAAAAAATGAACTATTGGCAGGAACAAGCTGGTTTAAAGTACAACAAGAAATTGTCGCTAGTTTTAAAGAAAATTCATTGATGAATCTTGAATACTTTGAACTGATTCATCCTGACACCTTTATGCCTTATCAAGAATTTGACTCAAATCAAAAATCTTCAATTTGCACAGCAGCATACTTAGGAAATATCAGATTGATCGACAACCTTTCTATTATTTCTTAATTTTGCAGCAAAACTAAACCAATGCAAATTCAGGTATTAAAGTCAAAAATCCACCGTGTGAAAATCACCCAGGCGGAATTACACTATGTAGGCTCCATCACCATTGATGAAGATCTAATGGATGCTGCGAATCTAATCGCAAATGAGAAAGTTCAGATCGTAAACGTAAATAATGGCGAACGTCTGGAAACCTATGTCATCAAAGGAGAAAGAGGTTCAGGAGAAGTTTGCCTAAACGGTCCCGCTGCGAGAAAAGCACAAGTGGGAGACATCGTAATCATCATCTCCTATGCAGGAATGGAACTCGAAGAGGCTAAGAACTACACTCCAAAACTGATCTTCCCCGACGAGCAAAACAAACTAATCTGATGCTTCAGAAAAATCTTAAACAAATTATCCAGCTGACAATTTCTCTTGGGGTTGCCGGTTGGATTTTTTGGTTTTTATACCGGGATATTGCTTTAGATAGTCTGATTGAGCAGGTCAAGTCAAGTAATTGGTTTTGGATCCTAACATCCTTGACAATAGCACTAATAGGATATTGGGTTCGAGGATGGAGATGGAGTCTTTTGATTCAAGAAGAGGAGGGACTCAAAGTAACTCCTAATAGAGCTTATCATGCAGTGATGGTGGGATATCTGGTCAACATGCTGGTCCCAAGAGCTGGAGAAGTGGCTCGCTGCGGAGTCCTTACTCGGACAAACGGAATCTCTTTGGGGCATTTAGTAGGAACTGTCATCGTGGAACGAAGTGTAGATTTAATTTTTTTGATCGGCACTATACTTTTGGCCTTTTTGGTAGAAAATGAGCTTTTCTTAAATCTCGCAAGTCAATTGGTAGATTTAAAGGCTTTAAGCGATGGTATCCTTTCCAACCTTCCAATAGCTTTGGGCGGCTTAGTCATCTTTATCCTATTTATTTACCTTGTTTTTAGAAGATTCAAAAACCACTCTTTGGTAAACAAAATCCAGCATTTTTTCAGGGAAATCAGAGGCGGCCTGAAATCTATAGGCAAACTCCAAAATCCTGTAGGCTTTGTGTTCAGTTCAATTTTGATCTGGTTGATTTATTTTTTGACCATGTACACCGTTGCATTGGGAATCCAAAGCACTGCCAATTTGTCTTCAAGCGAAGTGCTTTTGGTAATGGTAATGGGCAGTATTGGCATGATTGCGCCTGTACAGGGAGGTATAGGCACCTTTCATGCGCTTGTGGCTTTCATTTTGATACAACTTGGTGTATCCGAACAAGACGGGAAAATCTTTGCTGCAATCATACATGGCACTCAGGTTCTACTGGTCTTAGTTTTTGGTTTGTTCAGCTGGATAATTTTAGTGAGAATTCCAGCTTGGAAAAAACCCGACTTGTTCTAATTTCGTAATCATTTCGCTAACTAATTTAAACATGATCATAGTAATCTTTGTAGTCTTTGCCGCAGCTGGTTTTCTAGTCAGCAGGACTTTAAAAAGTAAATTCAAAAAGTATTCTCAGACACCTTTGAAAGCAAATCTTTCAGGTGCTGAAATTGCCAAATTAATGTTGGCAGACAATCAAATCACAGATGTACAGGTAGTTTCCGTAGAAGGACAGTTGACAGACCATTATAATCCTCTGAATAAAACTGTAAATCTAAGTCCAGATGTCTATTATGGCCGCAATGCTTCTGCTGCTGCAGTAGCTGCCCACGAATGTGGTCACGCGGTGCAGCATGCAAAATCGTACGCATGGTTAAACTTGAGATCCACGCTGGTTCCTATTCAAAATAGCGCAAGTAAAATTCTGAACATTGTTTTGATTGCATCCCTTTTTGGAGGATTTGCATTAGGCCTTCCTTATGAGTTTGTCGGATATATCGTGGTCGGTGCCTATGGGGTAATGACATTATTTACTTTAGTTACACTTCCAGTAGAATTTGATGCAAGTAATCGGGCATTAGCATGGGTAAAAACCCGAAACATTGTCACTCCCGATGAATATGCAATGTCAAAAGACGCATTGAAATGGGCGGCTATGACTTATGTAGTTGCAGCCTTGGCTGCTCTAGCAACATTAGCCTATTATATTTTCATTTTCTTTGGAAATAGAGATTGATCCAGATCAAATAACTAATTCGAAGAGGGGCAAGGTTTTGCCCCTCTTCTTTTTTTGATTTAATTTCAAGATTGAATTAAACCCAAACAATTAAAATATGCATTTCCAACTTACTGAAGAGCATTTAGCAGTACAAGAAGCGGCGAGAGAGTTTGCACAAACTGAATTATTACCGGGAGTAATTGAACGTGACTCAGAGGCAAAATTTCCAAAGGAGCAGGTAAAAAAAATGGGAGAACTTGGATTCATGGGAATGATGGTGGAGCCAGAATATAATGGGGGTGGAATGGATACCATCTCTTATGTTTTGGCAATGGAAGAACTATCCAAAATTGATGCCTCGGCTTCAGTTTGCATGTCAGTAAACAACTCTTTGGTTTGCTGGGGTTTGGAGAAGTACGGATCAGAAGCTCAAAAAGAAAAATATTTAAAAAAACTCGCTACGGGCGAAGTTCTTGGGGCTTTTTGCCTTTCTGAACCTGAAGCTGGTTCTGATGCTACTTCACAGCGGACAGAAGCACAACTTAATGGCGATCATTATATTTTAAACGGAACGAAAAACTGGATTACCAACGGGTCTTCCGCAAGCATTTATCTAGTAATCGCCCAAACGGACGCTAGCAAAGGTCACAAAGGAATTTCCGTTTTCATAGTCGAAAAAGGCTGGGATGGATTTATTGTCGGTAAAAAGGAAGATAAACTTGGAATCCGTGGTTCGGATACCCATTCTCTTATGTTTACCGATGTCAAAGTGCCTGTTGAGAACAGAATCGGAGAAGAGGGATTTGGATTTACTTTTGCGATGGAAACCCTTAATGGAGGCAGAATCGGAATTGCTGCCCAAGCATTAGGCATTGCAGCAGGAGCTTATGAGTTTGCATTGGCTTATTCCAAAGAGCGAAAGGCCTTTGGCAAACCAATTAGTCAACATCAGGCGATTCAGTTCAAGCTTGCAGATATGGCTACTACTATTGAAGCCGCAAGACTTTTAGTATATAAAGCTGCTTGGCTCAAAGATCAAGGCGAGGATTATTCCCATGCTTCAGCAATGGCCAAACTTTACGCCTCACAAGTGGCCATGGATGTGACCATAGAGGCTGTTCAGGTACATGGAGGATACGGCTATGTCAAAGAGTATCATGTCGAGCGATTGATGCGAGATGCAAAAATCACCCAGATATATGAGGGAACTTCTGAAATTCAAAAAATAGTCATATCTCGAGGTATTCTAAGATAAAATTAAGCTCTTGAGTTGAAGGGTATAATTTCTATAAATTATACCCTTTTTTTATTTTTATACTTATGTTGATAAAAAAGTGATGTTTTTTAATTAGAAAAATTATATTTTTGGCTTTTAAACATCTTCCAAATAATTCATGGAATATTACAACAAAGTCATTGAGTCAGTCAATGTTAGGTTTATTAGAGGGAATAATTATAGGCTCGAAAAGCATTTTTCTGTCAAAGACTATCGAGAAGCTGAAAATACCTTAATCCTACTTCACCACGGCACATTAAAATTTGGCGAAGATCAAGAGCTTTTAAATGAAGGGGAAGTACTCTTTCTTCCGGCAGATCAAAAAACCAAGCTAACTATTGGCAATAGTGCGAAAAAAACCGAGTTGAATAATTCCCAATTCAAAGAGTCAAAGAAAAAATATCTTCAAAGTCTTTCTTTCAAGGATATTCAAAACTCGGAAGAGGATTGTATCTCGATGATTAGCTTTGAATCCAAAGTTTTTGATGTTGTCAACTTCTTTAATTCACTGGATATTCCTCCTTTTATCATTCGATTCAATGATCGCCTTTCTACTGTAATGGAAGATTTGATGAAAGAGGTTGAAGTCAGTTATATTGGTAAAGAGCGTATTTTGAAGGCGGAGACTGAGATTTTAGTGATCGAGCTTTTGCGTCATATTTTGAAAAACCGTCTTTTCTTGGAAGAACTTTCTACCAATGCGACCTATTTCAAAGATCCTAGATTGATTGATCTTTTCAATTTTATCAAAACCAATCTCGGTGGAGATTTATCCAATAAAGTGCTAGCCCAAGTAGCTAATGTATCTGAAGATTACGTAGGTCAATATTTCAAAATGCTTACCGGAATTAATCCACAGGATTACATCGAATACCAGCGAATGGAAACCGCAGTTGAATTATTAAGAACTTCGAAAAAATCTATCCGGGATATTGGTAAAGAAGTAGGATACAAGGACACAGCCTATTTCTGCAGAAGATTCAAGATGATGTATGGAGTACCGGCCGGGAAAATGCGTAGAAGAGAATCGCTAATTAACGTTTAAAGCAGTATTCAATCCTGATTTAAATGCCAAGGCCTCGACCAAAAAGTCGGGGTCTTTTTCTATGGCATTACCCAAAACTACCACATCCGCACCAGCATTGAAGGCTATCTTAAGTTTATCCATTGAATCAATTCCACCGCCTACTATCAGCGGATGATTAATAGTCTTTCTTACTTCCTCAATAACTACTTCTGAAACAGGTTTTTTTGCTCCACTTCCGGCGTCCAAAAAGAAAAACCGCATCCCCATAAATTGCCCTGCAAGGGCGGTTGCTATGGCAAGTTTTGGTTTGGAATTAGGTATAGGCGTTGTTTGACTGATGTATTGAACACTGGTGACATCACTTTCATTAACCAATAAATAGGCTGTTGGAAGCACTTCAATATCCATTTGATTAATTGTCGGTGCTGCTGCAACCTGCTGTCCAATCAGGTACTCCGGATTTCTCCCTGAAATTAAAGAAAGAAACAAAATGGCATCAGCTTCTTTTGCTAACTGTAATTGGGAGCCAGGAAAAATCACAACGGGAATATTTCCAGAGATAGTTTGAACTGATCGAATTACTTCTTTGAAATTATCTTGATTCAAGCAGCTGCCCCCAACAAAAATGAAATCTAATCCAGAATCTCTAACCCAGGAAAAATCTCTTTCGACGGAAGCTGTATCAATAATTTTATCAGGATCGATAAGCCAAGCAATACCTTTTTGGGAAGTTCTGTGAATAGCTTTTAAAAGCTTACTTACTTTTTTCTTGGACGTCCTCATCTTCCTTTGCTAAATTAAAAAGGTTGGGAAGCAATTTTTCCTTTGCAATTGCCAAACCTAAAATCAACAAACGTTGGCTAAGACTTGGCCAAAAGCTTGATTTTTGAGGTTCAGTAAGTTTCTTCTCCAAGTCTTTGGTAAGTAAACCTTCTCTTTCCAATACCTCAATTGCGCGATCAGTTTCTCTGTCTTTTTTCTTTTTGGAGGTTCTTATTATTGCATAGGTCAACAAGCCTCCAGCTAAGACTAAGCCTCCTATTTTAACCCATTCTTTCGAGTCAACTTTCAAAAGTTCTAATTGCTTGGAAAGGGTCTGTTCAAGTTCCTCAGCTTTATTTTCTAGATCCTTATTCATTTTCATTTTTCTTATTTCTTCTTTTGAAAATAAAACTCCTCAGTCCTGATTCTACAGTCCGCTGCACAGCTTGTGAATATCTAGTGTAATACAAAACTGCCATCAGTATCAGATACAAACCCCCTACCATCAAAAAGCCCATGTAGGAAGTCTTAGTATATTGACTCAGAAAAAAAGCCAATGAAAAACTGAAAAACAAAAGGACCAAAAGACCTACCGCACTGATAAATATCAAAAGCATTATCCGAAATACAATTCCGATAAATTCTTCTTGAATCTCATATTTCACCAATTCTACTTTGGTTTCTACGATTCCTTTGACCGTTTCTATTATTTCTCCAATTTTCAACATGCGGGAAAATTTACTTAAAATCTAAACCCCAATATACTTTAAAAGCAAAGAGCAAAAAAATTACAACTCTTGAAGTAACTCTCCTTCTTGATAAAATTTGTAGCGCAAAACCAATTCCAATGCCAATTTTATCGCAGTATTTATAGGGTGCTGTTGGGCCAACTGATCGTCGATTTCCTCTATTAGCATATAATATTTTGCGGCATTGGGAATCCCCATATCTTGGTTTATTCGCTGAGTGGTAAGTTGATATTTCTCAGATTTTTCTTCTTTCAGGATTTTGCAGATGATCAACTCTTTTGAACCATATTTATTCTTTCTTGCTGCAGCAGCAAACAACCTGCAAATCATCCCCCGATTGGCATAATTCGTACAATAACCCTTTTTCCCATCAGCAGAATGAGCTCTGTAAACTATACAAGCACTTCCTTCTTCATCGGAATCCAACAAATTCAAAATAGTATCGGCAAGACCTTTATTAAAAAAGTCAAAAGCAAGAGGCAAAAATTCCAATGGGGACGCAGAAACCTTAGGATTTGCGCAGCACGCTCCGCATCCAGCAACACATCCCAAACCACTCTCAGAAGCGAATTGATTCGCTTCTTCACCAAGCTTTTCAAATAATTTTGAAACAGCCTGAGACTTCTCTGCAAGATTCATCGATATATAAATAATATTACAAAACTACGATGGAGAAAGGCTCATTGATTCTTAGATCCTCTATTTTTTTTATATTGACCCTCAATCCTTTAGGAAATCCTTAGGACATAAAATTTAATTTCATTGTCCATTTCAGAAAGAAGATCGTTTTCTTAGGTAAAAGAATTTTTATGAGCAACGAAGAAGAAAAAATTGCGGAAGATAAAATCAGAAGTGCTTTCAAAGAGCGAGACTGGAATGAAATCAAAAGTGCAGACTCATGGGTAATCTTTAAAGTGATGGCCGAATTCGTAGAAGGATTCGAAAAACTATCCAAAATAGGCCCCTGTGTTTCGATATTTGGTTCAGCTCGTACCGCCAGAGATCACGAGCATTATAAGATGGCAGAAGATATAGCCGCTAAGCTTGTCCGTCACGGATATGGCGTGATTACCGGTGGTGGCCCCGGTATCATGGAAGCAGGTAACAAGGGAGCCTACTCCGAGGGAGGGAAATCGGTAGGTTTGAACATTGAATTACCCTTTGAGCAGTTCAATAATATCTATATCGACCGAGATAAGCTGATGACTTTTGACTATTTCTTTGTGAGAAAAGTCATGTTTATCAAATATTCCCAAGGCTTTGTAGTTCTTCCTGGCGGATTCGGAACAATGGATGAGTTTTTTGAGGCTTTAACTTTAATACAAACCAATAAAATTGGAAAATTTCCGATCGTGTTGGTTGGTAAATCCTATTGGGAAGGTCTGGTAGACTGGATTAAAAAATCTCTTCTCTCTCATCATTATATCCTTGAGGACGATTTGGAGTTGTTTAGTGTAGTAGAAGATGCAACCGAGGCAGTGAAAGTAATCGATGAATTCTACTCCAAATACTTACTCAGTCCGAACTTCTAAATGTCTAAAAACCATATCATACTGCTCTATTTTTTAGTGATAGTTTGCTTAGGCATTACGATTTTCTCACTATTTAAAAGTCAGAATTCTCTGGGGTCTGAACCAACTCTTGCATCAGAGCAGTTGATGAATACCATCCCGGGTTCATTCAGGGATTCAATCCGGTTATTTGATCTTCCAGCAGAACTATCCTTCGCCGGAGAATCAGTTCCGCTTTCGATTCCCGATGTGAGAGAGCGATTGGAGAGGGAAATCTATGTAAATGCCTATTGGGAATCCAATATGCTTTTACTGATGAAGCGATCTTCCAAATTCTTACCTCAAATCGAAGAGTGGTTAAAAGAAAACAATGTCCCAGATGATTTTAAATATCTGGCTATCGCTGAATCGGGCTTAATGAATGTAACTTCCCCAGCAGGGGCAAGAGGTTTTTGGCAATTTATGCCTGCAACTGCAAAAGAATATGGACTGGAAGTGAGCAAGGACGTTGATGAACGATATCATTTCGAAAAAGCCACAAAAGCAGCTTCGAGATACCTTACAAAAGCACACACCAAATTTGGGGATTGGACCGCCGTAGCTGCGAGTTATAATATGGGGCAAACTGGCTTCGCAAAACGACAAGAAGAGCAGCTTAGCAGAAACTATTACGAACTGTATTTGAACGATGAGACAAGCAGGTATATGTTTCGGATTCTGGCTTTCAAGGTGATATTTGAAGATCCTGAAGCCTTTGGTTTCAAATTAAGGCCTATAGATTATTATCAAAACCCTCCTCTCAAATCAATCAAGGTCACTTCCGATATTAAAAATCTAGCCCGTTGGGCCAAGACAAACGGTAGTAACTATAAAGATTTGAAGCTTTACAATCCCTGGCTTAGAGATAAGGATCTCAATATCAAAAGAGGAAAATCCTACGAAATACTTTTGCCAGAATAATAGAAACCAGCGAGTCTTCTTAAAGCCCTGACCATTTTTAAATGAAATTCCAATTCTGATGGAACCTCAGTCTCGCTATTGATTTAGAAAATGTCCCCTTGCTTCAAACCAACCTGACCCTATTTGGGTTAGTATCTTGAAATACAGCTAGTCCTTCCCTTTCTAATTTCGTACCTTCGCCGATTGAAATCGTCCCTTTATTTATGAGTAATACCACTTCTTCTCAGGAAGAATTTATAGAAATTTTTGGTGCTCGTGAGCATAATCTGAAAAATCTTGATCTGAAAATCCCACGAAATAAGCTTGTGGTTTTGACAGGCTTAAGTGGTAGTGGAAAGAGTTCTCTTGCCTTCGATACGATCTATGCTGAAGGTCAGCGGCGTTACATGGAAAGTTTCTCTGCCTATGCAAGATCATTTTTGGGAGGGCTGGAGCGTCCAGATGTCGATAAAATTAACGGGCTTTCGCCTGTAATTGCTATTGAGCAAAAAACTACTTCGAAAAACCCAAGATCAACTGTGGGCACGGTCACAGAAATCTACGATTTCATGCGTTTGCTTTACGCCAGAGCAGGAGAAGCTTATTCCTACCTGACAGGCAAAAAGATGATCCGTCAGACTGAGGACCAGATTATAGAGCAGCTTTTTGCAAATTTCTTAAACAATAAATTATATATCCTTGCACCAGTGGTAAAGGGTAGAAAAGGTCATTATAGGGAACTTTTTGAGCAAATCCGTAAAATGGGATTTTCAAAAGTCAGAGTGGATGGAGTGGTCATGGAGATGGTCCCGAAAATGCAAGTAGATCGATATAAAATCCATGACATTGAAATCGTTATTGATCGAATCATCGCCGAGGAATCAGATCGGTTTAGGATTACCCAATCTATAAAATCTGCATTGCAGCACGGTAAAGGAGTAATGATGATTCGAGATGAGGCGGGAGAGATTCACCATTTTTCCAAATACCTCATGGATCCGGAAACGGGCCTTTCATACGATGAGCCTGCGCCTAATTCCTTTTCTTTCAATAGTCCATATGGTGCCTGCCCGGTTTGCAATGGTCTGGGAATTACTGAAGAAATCACCCGAGAAAGTATTATACCTGACCCCAAACTCAGCATCACAAGAGGGGGGATTGCTCCTTTAGGAGAATATCGGGATATCTGGATTTTTAAAAAGATTGAAGCGATTCTCAAGCATTATAAGTGCTCGATGAGCACACCAATCAAAGATTTGCCCGAGCAAGTCATTGAAATCCTTCTGAATGGTGATAAGGTGGAAGTAGCAGTTGATTCGGTGAAATATCCTGGAACCAAATGGCACACGACTTTCGAAGGAATCATCAATTTCCTTCAGAAATATCAAGAAGGGAGTTCTGATAAGATTCAAGATTGGGTAAGTGAATTCACTGTAACTCAAACCTGCCCAGAGTGTAATGGCTATAGGTTGAAAAAAGAATCTCTGCACATCAAATTAGATGATACCCATATCGGTCAATTGGCTGTGATGGATATCCGTAGCTTAGGAGAATGGTTTGAAAATTTAGAAGAACGACTCTCAGAAAAGCAAAATAAAATCGCTGCCGAAGTATTGAAAGAAATCAGAAAACGAATTGGTTTCTTGCTAGACATAGGATTGGATTATTTGTCTCTTAATAGGCCTCTTCGAACACTTTCAGGAGGGGAAGCTCAGCGAATTCGACTGGCGACTCAGATTGGAACTCAACTTGTGGGTGTCCTTTATATCTTGGATGAACCAAGCATCGGTCTTCACCAGCGTGACAATGAAAAACTGATCAAAGCCCTTCAAAGTCTTCGAGATTTGGGAAACTCTGTCTTGGTAGTGGAACATGACAAAGACATGATGCTCGAGTCTGACTATGTAATTGACATGGGCCCTGGAGCAGGAAGGCATGGCGGCCATATTGTAGCATCAGGTACACCCTCAGATATCCTCAAATCTTCTTCCGTCACTGCAGAATACCTCAGTGGAAAACTTGGATTACCTGTTCCAAAAAAGAGGAGAACAGGTCAAGGCATCTCACTTTCCCTCAAAGGTGCATCAGGAAACAATCTCAAGAATGTGGATCTCAATCTGCCACTTGGCACGTTGATCTGTATCACAGGTGTCTCAGGATCTGGAAAAAGCACACTAATTCATGAGACACTATATCCTATTCTAAATCGAGAGATTTATCACTCCAAAAAGGAGCCTATGGCCTATAAAAGCATAGATGGGTTGAAAGAACTCGATAAAGTAATCGAAGTAGATCAATCCCCGATAGGCAGAACTCCGAGATCAAATCCAGCTACATACACGGGAGTTTTCTCCGATATCCGCACCCTTTTCACCGAACTTCCCGAATCAAAAATCCGTGGCTATAAGCCGGGTCGTTTTTCTTTTAATGTAAAAGGTGGACGTTGTGAAGATTGTGAGGGAGCAGGTATGAAATTGGTTGAAATGGATTTCCTTCCCGATGTGCATGTTCCTTGTGAGACTTGTAAAGGCAAGCGATACAACCGAGAAACTTTAGAAGTCCGATTCAAAGGAAAGTCCATTTCGGATGTCTTGGATATGACCGTGGAGCAGGCAGTTGAATTTTTTGAGTTTCAGCCTAAAATACTCCGAAAGATCAAAACCCTAAATGATGTAGGACTGGGGTACATCACGCTAGGTCAGCATGCTACTACACTTTCAGGTGGGGAGGCGCAACGTGTGAAACTGGCAACAGAACTTTCGAAAAAAGATACCGGAAAAACCTTCTACATTCTGGACGAACCTACGACAGGTCTACATTTCAAGGATATCGAACTTCTCATGCTCGTGGTTCAGGGATTAGTGGATAAAGGAAACACTGTCCTGATCATTGAACATAATCTTGACATCATAAAGATGGCAGATTACATTGTAGATTTGGGTCCGGAAGGCGGAAACAAGGGAGGTTCTATAGTCATCCAAGGTACACCTGAAATAGTGGCAATCCATCCAGATAGCTACACCGGCAAATTCCTTAAGCCGGAGTTAAATGTCTAAAAATTGATTAAATCAAAGGTTTCCTCCATTTATCAAAATAAAAACCCTAAAGATGTGAGGAAGATTAACTTTGTTGATCATGAATAGAGAGAGGCTTTATTGGATACTTCAGATTTTAGGCTGGGGAGGATTTGCCTTCGTGATTATTTTTCTTGCCTCACTTTCCAGTGGAGTATCGGCAGTTCAGGTTTGGGCTTTTGTGGTTTTGGCGATGTTCAATCTGGTCTCCACCCATTTTCTGCGCTATATCGTGAAGACCTATAATTGGTTTAAGCTGAGCATTCCCCTTCTTTTATTCCAATCGTTACTCGCTATACTGGCATTAAGCTTTGTCAATGTAATAGCTCAGATCCTGATAAATATTGTCTTCAACACCCTAAACCCAACTGAGGATTTTAGGATTTTGGTGATTTTGGCTAATCTTTTTCAGGCATTCTTATTCTATGTCATGTGGTTTTTGCTTTATTTTCTCTTCCACTTTTTGGATAATTACAACACATCCTTAAAATACGAAGCCAAAATAAATGAGATCCGTCTCAATCATTTGAAAAGCCAGCTCAACCCACATTTTATATTCAATGCGCTAAACAGTGTTCGTGCTTTGGTAGATGAAGATCCAGTAAAAGCTAAATCTGCAATCACCAGAATCTCCAATATGCTTCGGTTTTCACTGATGATGGATAAAAAACAAACCATCGAATTTGCCGAAGAACTGAATACTGTAAAAGACTATTTGGAGCTAGAGTCAATTCGATTTGAGGAGCGCCTTCAAATAAGATACTTGATTGAGGATGAAGCTTATAGCTACAAAATACCGCCTATGATGCTTCAAACAATTGTGGAAAATGCGATAAAGCATGGGATTTCAAACTTGGTCAAAGGAGGCTTGATTGAGATTAAATGCAGGGAAGGATTAAATGAGGATTTGTATATTCAAGTGAAAAACAGCGGCCATCTTGACCAAACCCCCAGCCTAAAATCAAAAGGAGATGAAGGTCACGGCCTGAGTAATACAGTACAAAGACTTAAATTAATCTACGGAGATCAGGCAAGTTTTCGAATATTCAATTCTGGAAACCAATTTGTGATCACCGAAATTAAGATTCCAAAACAAAGAGTTAACTTCGAATAACAAACTAAAAAAAAATGCGAGCGATTGTAATCGATGATGAAAGACTAGCTCGAAAGGAGCTAATTACCCTTTTGAATCAATTGGAAAGTGTTGAAGTGGTAGGAGAAGCCGTAAATGTGGATGATGCAAAAGAAAAAATAGATCAATTAAATCCAGATGTAATATTCCTCGACATTCAAATGCCAGAAAAAACAGGCTTTGACTTGCTGGAAGAATTAGAAAATGTTCCTCATGTAATTTTCACAACAGCCTATGATGAATATGCCCTAAAGGCCTTTCAAGTCAATGCATTGGATTATTTATTAAAGCCGATTGAACCGAAAAGACTTGAAGAAGCCATCACCCGACTTCAGAGCAAAATCGAAAGTTTTACAAGATCAGAGGTTTCTACATCGAATATAAATCAGAAAAAACTTACTCTAGATGACCAGGTTTTTGTCAAGGATGGAGATCGATGTTGGTTCGTAAGACTTTCCAATGTTAGACTTTTTGAGTCTGACGGTAATTATATCAAAGTCTATTTTGATAATTTCAAACCAATGATTCATAAGTCATTGAATGCCTTGGATGAGCGACTTGATGAGAAATCTTTTTTCAGGGCAAGCCGAAAACACATCATTAATCTGGGCTGGGTAGAAGGCATCGAGCCTTGGTTCAATGGAGGACTTGTAGTCACGCTCAGAGGTGGAGACAAAATCGAAGTTAGCAGGAGACAAGCAGCCAGATTTAAAGAAATGATGAGTCTGTAAATATTTCATAACCAAAAAAAAGCATTTGATTTTCGGAATAAAATTCGGTAATTAGAGGTGTATTATGACAAAAAAATTTTAATCATAAAATAATACCTCTAACCTTAACCACTTCCAGCCAATATGAAAGAAGAGCGGATTCTAATCGTCGAAGACGATATCAGTATCGCAGAGAATATTCAAGAAATTCTTGAACTATTAGGCTATGTGAATATTGATATTGCAAACTCTGCCAATCAGTGCATCAAAGTCATAAAGAAAAACCGACCAGATTTGATATTTATGGATATCAAATTAAAAGGTGATAAAGACGGGATTGAACTTGGTGAGATTGTTAAACAAATGGTAGATGCTCCTTTGGTGTATGTAACTTCATATTCGGATCCTACTATCATCGAGCGGGCAAAACGAATTAATCCAGCTGGATTTATCGTGAAGCCTTTCAACACAAATGATATTCATGCAATTGTAGAAATTGTACTTTATAATAAGCGAACAAAACCAGCGACTGAAACTGCCGCAGTAAAGACCGCTGCAGATAGTCCCTTCCTGGTAACTGATTCTGTATTTATCAAAGCCGATAATGCATTCGAAAAAGTACCATACGAGGAGTTATATTATGTGGAGGCAAATGGAAACATGGTCACTATCTATACCAGAAATAGAGACTATAGTATCCGTAAATCGATGAAAGAGATCGAAGAAATTCTTCCTTCTCAATTATTCTTACGAGTACAAAAATCTTTTATCGTCAATCTTGGGCAAATTGAAAGCTTCAATACCAAGGAGATTTTCTTGAAGGGTGGAGCTGCGGTTCAGGTAGGAAGGCAGTATTATAATAGCTTTTTAGCGAAATTGAACACCATCACTGAAAGTTAAAAAAAAGAAAGAGGTGGATAAAATCCACCTCTTTAGTCTAATCAAACAATCAACCAAATTAACCCTTACGAGTACTTTAAATTTCTTTAAACCCCAAGCTTTGGAAATACTTCTGATACTTGGGGTTTTTCATTTTGGAATTCTGTGAATTCAATGATCGAACTATGCGATCGTTCTCCGATTGTAGTAGTTGGTTTAGCATATTCAAATCGGGCAGTTTGCTTGGCGAGCTTCGCTTCTTGATTTGCCTTTAGGACAATGGTAATCGCCATTATAAATCCTAAAGCAGCACAAATATTTTTCTGAGTAAATAGTGAGGTAGTCATGGCGTAAATAGTTGGTTTAGCGTTCTATCCTACCTATTCCAAAAAGCGCCCCTTTTTTTTAACTACTTGATTTTCAATTTTTTAAAAAAAATGCCAAGATTTTTGCTGTACGATAACGTACAGGATTTCCTCAGCATCGAACAATCAATTAAGATTCAAAAGGTTGCACCCTCCACAATTTTTAACAGTTAAAAAATCTGATCTCTTAAGAATCAAAAAAAAGGCTTCTTTCGAAGCCTTTTGAATAATGGATAAATAGGGTCAAAGAAGTTCGTTGGCCAGATTCGCCAACTCTGACCGTTCCCCCTTTTCCAGCTTGATATGCGCATAGAGCGGATGATCTTTCACCCGATCAATCAGGTAGGAAAGCCCATTGGACTGTGAATCCAAGTAAGGGGTATCAATCTGAAATACATCACCTGTAAACACAATCTTGGTATTATCCCCAGCTCGGGAGATAATCGTTTTGATCTCATGAGGCGTCAAGTTCTGCGCTTCATCCACTATAAAGAAAATATTGGAAAGTGATCTTCCCCGGATATAAGCCAATGGCTGAATCACTAATTTCTCTTGATTTACCAATTCAGTTATTTTCTGAAATTCTTTATCGGTCTCTTTATATTGATTTTGTATGAATTTTAGGTTATCCCAAAGCGGCTCCATATAAGGATTCAACTTCGACTTGACATCACCGGGAAGAAAACCGATATCCTTATTGCTCAAAGGTACGATTGGCCTTGCCAAGAAAATCTGTTTGTATTCCCTTCGCTGCTCCAATGCTCCCGCTAATGCAAGTAGGGTTTTACCCGTCCCTGCTACACCCTGAATGGAGACTAACTTGATATTGGGATCCATGATTGCATGTAATGCAAAAGCTTGCTCCGCATTTTTTGGCTTGATGTTATAAGCCAAACGCTTGTCAACACGCTCCAGAATATTTTCCTGAGAATTGTAATAAGACAGGACCGAGTTTTTGTCGGAGCGAAGAATGTAAAAGGCGTTAGACTTTCGCTTTCGAGTCCCGAGAACGGTTTTCGCCTCTACATAACCCTGATCGTATAGTGTATTGATCGCGTTGATATCCACATTTTCCATCACATACTTTCCAGTATTCTCAAGTTCCGTGATGTTTTTGATTTTACCAGTCTCATAGTCTTCGGCATGAATCTCCAAAGACTTTGCCTTAAGCCGTAGGTTGATATCCTTACTGACCAAAATCACCTTTCGGTTTTTCTCAAACTGCTTGAGGTAAAGTGCTGCATTTAAGATTTTATGATCGTTTTTTTCCTCGCCAAAAATCTCATTTGCATTAAGCTTATTGTCTGGGTTCATGAGTACCCGAAAGTTCCCTTTCGTCTTCCCATTCAAAGGAGTCCAGTTATGAATCATGTGATCCTGAGATAGCTTATCCAGCAATCGGATAAACTCTCTCGCCTCAAAATTCTTGGTATCATTGCCCTTTTTGAACTGATCCAGTTCCTCCAAAACTGTAATCGGAATGACTACGTCGTGTTCGGCAAAATTCATGATGGAGTTGTGTGCGTAAAGGATGACTGAAGTATCCAGCACAAAGATTTTCCGATCGTTTTCGGATTTGGCTCTAGGCATGCGCAGGTGTTTATTAAGCTACTGTACATTTTAATTTAGAAAAATATTGGATGTATTGCCCAAGTTTTAAAAAGAATTTATGGTTAATAAATCAATAATATCTCTTATCCATTTGACAATCAATGCAATAAAAAAGGCAAAGTTTTCATCCTTTTCCTCGATTCTAGACAGCTTTGACTTTTATGCCTTCAAAGCTGCGAAATTCTCTTGTCAGAGACTCTTAATAAAGCTTTCCTCTGTATTACTGAATCCCGCCTAGGCGTAGTCAAATCATCGTGGTGACTCTAGGTATAATTTATCTTCCCTGCTCCTATGCAGCTTTCGCAGACTTCTCTTAACCAAACATTCTACTCTACACTCAGAAGAAGATCAAGGGCTATTCATTCTATAGATTGAGTTCTACTTGATAACTTAACGCAAGTTCAAGATACTTTTTACCCTTGGCTAATTTTTGGGCTTTCTTTTCGGGGTTAGGTTCGGACTGGCTGTTCAATAGAAATACTTTAGCCCTTACATTTGCCCTCAGGCTCTTGAAATACAGGAATATTTCTTTATCCACTTCTTTTGGAAAGGAGGTCAAAATGGCATCATACGCATCCAAAAACAAATCCGAAAGGTCTTTCCTGCCGAAAAATTCCAGATCCATGCAAAGGAAAGCGATTTCATATAAAATATCTATCTGCCTGAAAGCATCCTGAAATTCAATGCAATCAAATATAACCGGGGATTTGTACAAAAAAATATTGCCACTATGAAGATCGCCATGAACATCCCTTTTAAATCCTTGCTTGTTTCTTTCTCCAAATCTCCCAGCATGTCTCTTTAAAAAATCATCACTGAAAGAAATCAATCGTGGGATCACCTCTGAAAAGTCTGTTTCAAATTCTTGCAAAACCACTTCTTGAACTGTGATCAAGTCATTGAACAATTCTCTAGCTTGTTTCTGAATAAATTCACTATCAATGATTTCGGCAGTTTGATGAAACTCAGCGACCTGCTTGGCCAAGAGTGAAATCCTTGAGGGATCGACTTTATTTTGAGCAAGAAGCGCATCCATTCTTTTGTCTCCACGCATCCGTTTCATGCAAACCACATAATCCACAATTTTCCCTGTTCCGTCTCCAATGACAAATTGTTCATTGAAATAGGTTACAGGTTGGACGGAAAGGTAAATAGAGGAAAATCTTTTGTTGAGCTCCAATTCCTTTTCACAGTTTTTTTTTCTCAACTCGAGGGTGGAATAATCCAAAAATGACAATTTTATGTCCTTCTTGATTTTAAAAGCATGTCTTCTGCTCAGAATTACCCAAGATATGTTGGTCTCTTCCAATACCCCTTTGATGGGTTTACCTTGATAGATTCCTTCCACCATCAACTGCCTTACTTCCTGCCTATTCATGATCTGAATGAATATATTTCACAGCTTTTTCTACACTTTCTTGGAGTGCACTATCAGTGGATTGGATCAAAAGATGGGCTTCCCGGATCGGTTCAAACTCAGATTTGATCTTCTGATAAACCTCCATATCTGCCTCACTGTCCTCTCTGGGTTTAGAAAGCCTTTTTGAAATCAGTTCTTCATCTGCTTTGATATGGATAATTAATAGTTTCCATGATAAAGACTTGGCAAAAGAAATAAAAGGATCTCTGATTTTTTGCAAGTAAAAAGTACCATCCAAAACCAGGCTTCTACCTGATTTATGGATTTCCTTAGCCCTACTCAACATCTCCTCGTAGACAGATAATTTGTTGTCCATTTGATAACTGCCCATCAACCCTATTTCTTTTCGGATCTCATCACTCCCAAGATATTCTGCTCCTATTTCTTTGGCCAATCCTTTTGCAAAATAGCTCTTACCAGAACCTGGAAGTCCCATAACCATGACTAGTACTGAATTAACTTTAGAGTGCTTTTTCATAATGACACAATCCAAACTTTGTGGGTAGTCAAACACATTTCCCCCGCCTCGGAATAGTGAAATCATTGCGTGTAATTGGGAGTAATCTGCTACAATTGACGGTACTACCACAGCCTTATACTCTTAGCATCCCGTAAGGCTGTCGGGATACCGTTAGTTCAAGATCCAAAATCTTAGGCTCATTTTCAAATCCCGATTGCTCCCGGCTGCATTACGGGAGTCTAAATGATATTAAAAATAGTACCTACGTTTAGTCCCAACCATGTTTTATCTACACCCAGCAGGGGGATAATTGCTAGAAGTTGAAGCTTCGACTTCTAACCTATTATGATTTGAATCTGGCTTTTGATCATATTATATTTTGAAAAAACCAATCCAAAAAAAAGGGAAAGGCTTCCACCTTTCCCTCGATTCTATAAAACTTTGACTTTTATTAGGTCAACAAAGCCGCAATATCGTCTTGCCCCAGACTCTTCATAAAGCTTTCCCCATCTGGGTCAATTCTAGTTAACGGGTTCTCCACATATGAATAAGGTGATGCATTGTAGTAATTTTCTGCATGCGGATCCACAACAAACCACCTCCCGATCGCCGGATCATACATCCTGGCCCCGTAGTCATACAAGTTCACTCCAAGGTGGCCATTTGCCTCCTTGCCGTTATAAAGATACTTATTCCCCAGCTTGGTGGAATTGCTAATCCTACTCTGTCTTAATCAGGTTTTCTACTCTCTGCCGAGGAATTTACACTTTCCTCTGAATCAGATTTAATACCATAATTAAAAATAGCAAATAGGAGAGTTATAATGTAAACTATTAATTGATATTTTATTATTTCAAAATGGCGAGAGTCCCAAAGAATGTAAACAATAGGTAGACTGGCTATGCAATAAGCGAAACCTCTTGTTAGGCGAACTTCAAATTTCATTAAGCCTCTAAACTTCATTATTGATTGCTTATATTCAATTAATGGCAGTAAAATCATTAATCCCAATATAACTAACAGTAAAATGAATTGATGAAATCTATCAAAACTAATTAGATATAATGAATATAAAAATATCACCAAAGCAACAAAACATATTCTTAATTTTGACATTTTATTTAGTTTTATCAAATTTATGGGTTATACTCAAGCCTTCTGGAGACACAACCTTTGATGCAGCATAACCAGAAACTGCGCCAGCAGCTATTTGGTATTTCAAAGATAGTCCACTAGTAGCAACAGCTGTAACAACTGATGTAACCCCTGCGATTCCGTTATTCAAATTATCAGCGGTTGTCTGTAATTTGCTATCGCCACCATTAGAATCTTTATAGTCCGAAACACTATTTGCTACATCTGTCAAATCATTATCTACCTGATCTAAAGGAATATCTTGAACTTTTGTCATAGCAACTTTTTGATTGTCCCCTGTCCCCGTTTTCGTAAATGCAAATTGACTTGCAGTGGGATAATTGATTGCCAAGAGCGGGATTGTAAATCTAAAACAATACTAATCAAGGTTTAACCCAATCGAAGCAATATCCATTAATTTACATCTCCAATTCTAATAATTGCTCTATAATATTTTGAGCATCTTTACTTATAAAATTAAAAGGGAAAATAATAAGAATATAGCTTATAAATATCATGATTAAAGGCATACATTTTAACCAAAGAGAAATTGGTTCAAATAATATTAAATAAAATATAAAAAAAAGTGAAAAAATAAAAATAAAATAGAAAACCAAGACATACTCTGAAAGCATAAATTGAAGTTTCAATTTTGTATTTTTATCAACTTCACTATAATTACCAACTATTTTCACTAGTGTCATATTCGAATAAACACTATTTTTATAAGCAACAAAGCCATTATTTTCTAAATGCCCATAAAATTTATTTGAAAATAATCTACTCCCCACAGACTGATTTACTAATCTATCTAATCTATAATTCATATTCATGCTAGACAGCCTAGAATTATAATATTTACTATAATAAGGAAATTTTACCATGAGTAGAGTTTATGCGATTTAATATTTTGATAAGAACTGCTGAACCTAACTGGTAAAGCACTAAAAGAAACTCCTGCTGAATACCAGTGATTTGTTATTGAAGACCCACCTGCTAAATTAAGGAAATCTAATCCACCTGAAATTTGAGAAGCATTACCCTGTAAATCACCTATTGTAAGGTTATGACCATTAAATCCTCTTACATCTGAATATCCTATGTGCAAATTAATTCCAAAAGAAAGATCATATCCATAAACCCTTCCATGTTCAAAAGTAAGTATTCCACCATTCCCAACACCACCAATGTCACTTGCTGAGAATCCCACTCCATAACCAAAATCATGAAATGCAAACGAACCAGAAAAATCAATTCCAACATAATCTGGAATCAAATTCAAAGGGTCTGGATATCTTTTTGGTCCATTCATGTTTATTCTTCCGAAAGTTGAATACTCTAAATTTTTATCCATCCAATTGTCTGCTGCTCTTCCTAAAACTCCTCCTAAGTCTCTTGGGGCAGATACTGTATGTTCTGGAAGAGTTGATCCTTCATAAATTTTTTTATCATTAGAATTTATTTGAGAATCTTGGCAAATGCATCTAAATAGATTCTCATTCGGATCAGGCTTATCAAACTTTTTATTTTCATCCCCAGAATAACCGCTAAAAGTAACTCCGCCATTTGGATCCATAGGTGCCATTCCATCCGGATCGATAAACCTCATCGGATTGTTGAAGGCATAATTGTAAGGTGAATGTCTCCGCATCTGCTCCGCCATCGGGTCAACAACAAACCATTTCCCTATACTTGGATCATATAATCTCGCTCCATAATCATACAAGTTCACGCCCAAGTGGCCGTTCGCCTCCTTGCCATTATAAAGATAAGGATTCACTTTAATTCCTCCATACTGATAACCAAGACCGCTTAGTTCTACTCCCCACGGATCGAAGTGGGT
>NZ_JAQWXX010000059.1 GCF_029254265.1 Algoriphagus sp.
AAAAATCTGCTTATCTAGCCCGATTTCCGTGTTTTTAATCTTTCTGCTTTTCTGTTCCTTCCGAACAGGGTTGCAAAGGTAACTGAAGTTTTTTAAAGAGCAAAAGAATTTTAAAATAATCTCAGTTTCTTTTTTCAGTATCGATCTATAACCCGATCTACTCCTTCCTTTTCCTTATTTCCCAGACACCGTTCGCGTCGTTTGGGAGTGCAAATATCTCCCTTTTATTTCTTCTGACAAGGGGAAGTTTAAACTTTTCGAACAAAAGTTGCTAACCTATTGATCAGTAAGGAGAAAAATTTACAACCAAATAATCAGTAAATACTGCACTGAAATTTTAGATTAAAAAATGAATTGTTTTATAATAATCGGTTTTTAAAAAATTATATTTTGATTTATACTATTATCCCTCAATATCTAAAGCTTGGAAGCGGTGCATAGTACTTTTTCCGAGGGTCTTTTGAAGAGAATACATACCTAAAAGACACCTCATGTGCTCCTCCCGTACTTCGCTGTCCAAATTTGGAAACGGTAAAATCATAACTGTAGCCAATCTCCACTCCAGACTCCAAACTTATTCCAAGCAACCCAATAATCGACTCATTATTTGGAAGGGAATATTTGGTAGGCAACCCGCGATACCAAAATCCGAGGACTAATGGCTCGAAAAATAATTCTGCTCCAAAATCTAATTGAGAAAACTGCCCCTGTGATTTATAATTGAAAGCAAAAGCTATTGACCGCTCTTGATTCGTATTATTGAAAAAATCATTTATATCGCCAGGAGCAAGATCAAATCTTATTCCACCATGTGCTGAGTATTTTATTGGAAGTTGATTCCCCTCCACTATAAGGTAGCTGATTTGTGGAGTCAGCAAATGAAATGCTGAAATACCAAGCCAAATTTTCTCATTGTAGAATAACAAACCTGAACCAAGATCAAAGGCTGATTGACTGGCTTCTCCCTCAAAACCCTCTCCTGGTTCGCCAATAATGGTACCTCGATTAATATCTAGTTGAGTACCCAGAATCACATCATCAAACAAGGCGTTCCTAGAAACAAAACTAGCTTGGGTACCCGCATGCAGATAACTTGTTTCCCCCAACCTCAATTTATAGCTATAAACCAATCCTAACTCATAATTCTGACTTTGGGTAAATGACTCTTTCGCACCACTGATCAAAATACCAATTCCCGAATTATACTTTTCAGAAAAGTGATCCAAGTAAGCCGAATAAGCAATAAAACTTTGATCTAATGCGGGCCATTGCGTTCGAAAATTAGCACCGACTCGCGTAAGTCCCGTTGCGCCTGAAAAAGCTGGGTTTAAATAAAGGGGATTTGCATAAAACTGCGAATACTGGACATCTTGACCTAACGATAATGTTACTATAAAAGAAAACACAATCAAAAAAACTATTCTAAGCATCACCTTATCAGTTTAAATTTTCCTGCCTCCATCACTTTCTCCCCATCTATGGCAGTAGCATTAAACTTGAAAAAGTAAAACCCTGCATCAAGTAATTCCCCATTCAAATTCCCATCCCAACCCTCTGTCATAAGATCATCTGTACGGAAAATCAGCTCACCCCAATTATTGAAAATCATAAACTCAAGTTCTGCGATCCCTTTATATTTTGGAACAAAGGTTTTATTCAGCCCGTCCAATGGCGTAAAACCAGTTGGAAACATAACTCGGTAACTTTTAGTAATAGCGACTATTTTGGTTACTGTTTGGCTACATCCATATTGATCAAAAATAGTCAATAAGACTTCGAAAGCTCCCTTCTTTCCAAAAACATGAATAGGATTCTTTTCATTTGAAGAAGCCCCATCTCCAAAATCCCATTCCCATTTGACTGCCCTGGAGTCCGAAAGATCTGTGAACTGGATGGGATCGTCTGGAAAAATCCCTCCCTGTTCATCCCCTTTGATATCCGTTCCTTCGACCACAAAATCAAAATTTGCTTCAAGTGGTTGGTCAAGAATTATTACTTCCAACCGCGATGGATCCTTGTAGCATTCCAAATCTTTGAATTTCACAAAAAGCTCAAAAACCCCGTATTCACTCACATTTTTTAATGCCTCATTTTCGAATTCCAAACCTTGCCCTTTTAAAAGATAATCAAAAGAAGTCAAGTCAAAATCTGAAATAGAGGTAGTGACATCTACCGATTGACCGGGAGTACAGCCTACAGTCGGGTTAGTGATTATAATTGGAGGTACTTCTGGGTAATCAACTTTGATAGTATTGGATTTGGCTGGACAATTCTTTCGGTTGTATCCCACGACCTGGTATTCCCCAGAATCGGAAACTAAATAAGAGCTTTGTACTTCTCCTTCCAATAATTCACCGTTCCGATACCATTCGAAGCGGAAATAAGCTTCCTCCCCAAATCCAGTCAAAGACACGTCTTCTCCCGGGCAAAGTCTTAATTCTCCTTCTGGACTTTCACTATCTCCAGTAACTCGAAGACTTATCGGCTCCGGAGATTCTTGAATTGTCAATGTCATGGAATTGCCCGAGGAGCTTTTTCCATAGGAATCTGTCAGCGTATAAAAAACAGTTACCTGCTGATCAGCAAATCCAGGATTAGGAAAAAAAGTAAAATCCCCTCCTACATCCCCTGCCCGAAAAGTACCCTGAGGAAGTTCCAGAACTCTATTTTCTTCTCTGCATTTGGCTTGCGAACAGATGTCCTCTGACTCTTCTTCGATATCCTCCAAAGAAGCATAAAACTGTAGACAACGGATTACGCTATTTTCATTTGGCAAAACCACTTCCTCATCCGTGATAAAATAGGTATTTTCCTGTCCTTCACAGGAGGCAATTTCATCAAAGTCTACCCCTTTCGGCTCTTGTAAAGCTTCATCATTTGAAACCTCTACAATTAAATTTTTTATTTCATGAAAATTGGTGAAGCCTCCGGTAGAAGCTGCAAACCCTATTTTTAGATTTTTGGGAGCAGGAAAATCATATGGTCGATCAAATATGGTCACCATTCTTGGTTGACCTTGTGCAGTAGTCACCATCATCCTCAAAGTTATAAAGTAACCAGTGCCGTCCGCTTTGGGTTGAAGATCCAAAAATACTTTTCGATATCCTGGCTGATTTGGATCGGTTACTCGTTGTGTCCCTGTCCCTCCAGAACTTATTGGAAATTGACCTCCAGGATTAAGCCCATCATTCCCTGTTGTCATGGTCTTCCTGCCAACTAAAAAAGCATACCCTGAAGTTCCATTTCCCGGCCCACGTATTACTATTGCATCAGGGACCAAATCTGTCCCTGCACCTGCAAATCCACCTACTTTATTTTCTGCTGTATTTCCAAAATTCCCAAATTCATCAAAGCCGATTCCAATATAACCCCTCGATAAGCCTGGATCATTTCCTCTCTGGGCATAACCAAGTGAGCCTCCAAATCCACCTGGATTGAATACCGGCACATCGGCATCAAAAAGAAAGAAGGAGATCCCATCAGCTCTACTCAACACATCTCCACCATAACTAAAATATTCAAAAGAGGTTTTGATCCCAAAAGCTGAAGGAAAAGGAATATCAATGTAGACATATCCGCGTTGGTTAGTTTGGTTTTCTGTCAATCGAAGGACCCCATCTATTAAGCGAGCGTTCCCACCAAATACAGTCGCCTCCTGAACTGTCGATCCATCAAATGGCTCACAATATGGAAAACCAACCTGCCCAAAAGAATTTTGAAACAGGAAAAGAAACAGAACACAAAAAAGCGATATAGACCGCATAACTTAATCAGTTGAGTATCGAGATAATCAAAAATATACTTAGAAACTTAAGAACACAAAAAAGCCTTTCATTTTTAGATGAAAGGCTTTGTTATTTTTTATCTCAAGATGGTCTGTTCTCGATCCGGGCCGATCGAAACAAGCTTTATCGGGACATTAAGTTCCTCTTCTAAGAATGAAACATAATCTTTCAGTTCGATCGGAAAATTTTCGTAGTCTCTAATTCCTTTGAGTGAAGTGTTCCAGCCTTTCATTGTCTTATAGACAGGCTTTACATCTAAATCCGAAATCTCAAAACTTAAACGATCTATTCGCTCTCCAGTCGGCAGCTCATAATGTGTACATATTTTGATCTCCTCAAAGATATTCAACACATCACCTTTCATCATGAAAAGTTGAGTTACTCCATTGATCATTATTGAATATCTCAAAGCCGGAAGATCCAACCATCCGCATCTTCTAGGACGACCTGTCGTACTTCCAAATTCATTTCCTTCCTTTCGCATCGCTTCCCCTGTCTCATCAAAAAGCTCAGTTGGAAAAGGTCCACTTCCTACTCGAGTACAATAAGCTTTGAAAATCCCAAAAACCTCTCCGATTTTAGAAGGGGCTACACCCAAACCAGTACAAGCTCCTGCAGTCATTGTCGTACTACTCGTGACAAATGGATAGGATCCAAAGTCAATATCCAACAATGACCCTTGTGCTCCTTCCGCTAAAATTCTCTTATTAGCTGCCAAAGCATCATTTACCACATATTCACTATCAATCAAATTCAAAGTCTTGAAAAACTCAACCGCTGCGAAGAACTGCTCTTCCATTTCAGCCAATACGTCGAGTGGATGATTGTAAAATGAAAGGATGGTTTTATGCTTCTCTACCAGTGCTTGATATTTTTCTTTAAAGTCCGGACTTAGGATATCCCCAACTCGAAGCGCCGATCTTCCGATTTTATCCTGATAAGTAGGACCGATTCCTTTCAGTGTAGAACCGATTTTCTTGTCTCCTTTGGAAGTTTCAAGAGCAGCATCTAGTAATTTATGAGTAGGAATGATTATGGTAGCTTTCTTAGAGATCACCAAGTTTTTCATGTAGTCAATGGAAAACTTACCTAAACCATCAATCTCTTTTTTGAGAATGATGGGATCAAGGACTACTCCATTACCAATAATATTTAAAATTTGAGAGCGAAAAATCCCAGAAGGAATTTGATGCAAAACATGCTTAATTCCATCAAATTCAAGGGTATGCCCAGCATTCGGGCCTCCCTGAAATCGGGCTACGATCTCATATTTTGGAGCTAAAACATCTACTATTTTTCCTTTTCCTTCATCTCCCCACTGGAGACCCAGAAGTACATCCATCTTCATTTGATGTTCGG
This sequence comes from Algoriphagus sp., assembly GCF_029254265.1. Lineage (GTDB taxonomy): Bacteria > Bacteroidota > Bacteroidia > Cytophagales > Cyclobacteriaceae > Algoriphagus. The sequence continues at coordinate 5,145 of NZ_JAQWXX010000059.1, forward strand.
TCTATTCGGTTACACTAGTCTTTTTGAAGCGTGAAATTTGCGATAAGCCCATAGAAAACCAAGAGAAAGATTGTAATTATTTCGAATGGTGGAGATTTAAGTAATAATAATACATGACGTCCTCCTCAGGTTGGGTTTTCGCCCGGAGCATCAGTCCATATGGAGTATTCAGATATTGGGGACGTAAATCTGAATTTAACGACGACAGGTCAAATTCTTTTAGCTTCTCAAATGAATCACTGAAAACTTCTAAAAATATAGGAGCATTGGCTTGTTCTTCACCAGCATATTCGCCCTTCACAAACCTGATAAATTTATTATGATCCTTGAGATAGGAAATCGGTCCAAAGCGAACTTCTTTATTCCACAATTTCAGCAACTCAAAGGAATCTACATCCACTGACTCATTTCCAAAATGTTTGGGGGGATTTCTTTTTAATGGGAAAAAATCGGAATTGGAAGTAAAAATTTGATGATTTCCAGACTCTAAATCATAAACTAAAAAATCACTAAACGAAGGATAACTAACCATCAGTTTCCTATCAACTATACTCAACTGCGGCTGATCATCTCCCAAAAGGGTCAAGCCCCCTGTTCTAACTTTAAACCTTAGATTAAAAAAATTAGCTGAATCTAAATTGATAGGTAGAATAAACATCGAATCCAAGCCGGGTTTATAGCCCATCACCGAAATTCGGTTGTCCTCGACATAAATCAAATACCCTGTATCAGTATTCTTGTCGTAGGCATTAAATTCTGGAGAAAAAGAAGTGCTGTTAACAGAAATACCGGGATATTTTAGATTTCCAAACACTCCGTATTCATGCATAAACTTACTTTGGACGGTACCTGTACTTTTCTCTTTCCTGAAAAACTGTTGAGCATTCATGAAAATCACATAATTCTCCGCGGTAAAAAACGAGAAAATTGTCCCTACACCATCAGGGCCTTCCATGGGGATAAAATCCCCCTCTTTAATCCATGCCGAATCCTGAGAGATAAAAATACTATCGAGCGAGTGGACAACGTCATTGAAGATGACACCTTTACTTTGTGAGGAGTCAAGTGAAACTGACCTAAAAAAATCTGGAATTAACCCACTCTCATCGATATGGAATTTTTTTCGATCAGATATTTCCAAAAAAATATCCTGCTCGAAAGATGGTCTTTCTGAACAGGATAAAAGGATTAAAAGAAATCCAATTAAGCTAAGCTTGTTTTTTAAAATCATCTACCGAATCAAAGACGGTGAAAATATTATTCAACTTAGTAATTATCAATAATTTCTTCACATGCTCCGAGGGTGCAGTGAGATAAACTTCACCTCCAACATTTCTCATTTTAGTAAGCATGGTAATCAAAAGACCTATTCCACTGGAGCTAATGTATCTCACTTCGCTTAGATCAATCACAAAAGTTTTTGCACCATCTAGTATCGCATCAGAAACGATTTCTACCAATTTTGGCCCAACTTCATCTCCAATCAAATCACCTTGAATGAAAAGATAGTGGGCAAGTTCATCCTTGCTTGAATTGTAGGTCAGTTTCATCTGTATGTAATTTGATTTTTATAGGTCCTCCCGATAGCTATCGGGAGGAATCTCGCATGGTTGATAATCAATATGGTGTGTGACTTTTGATTCATGCTCGATTTCATAATGCTTTCGCTTTTTTATTTTCACAAGATTCATTGTTGCAGTTCCCATACAGTATGAGTGAATGGTGCAGCACTTTGAAGTTTAAAATCTCTCCTACGGTATTTTGGATGTTTTGGATGCGTGGATCGCAAAATTCTAAAACCTCATTGCAAGTGACGCAGATCAAATGATCATGTTGCTTGTAGCCATACGATTTTTCAAATTGTGCCAAGTTTTTCCCAAATTGATGCTTGGTAACCAAGTCACACTCCACTAAAAGATCTAAGGTATTATACACAGTAGCTCGGCTGACACTATAGTTCTTGTTTTTCATACTGATGTAAAGTGATTCTACATCAAAGTGACCGCTACGGGTATAGATTTCTTCTAATATCGCGTAGCGTTCAGGGGTTTTTCTAAGTTTCTGGGTTTCAAGGTAAGCTGTAAAAATCTTCTTGACCTCTTCAAAATGGGTGATATTTAATGGCATTTTCAGCGATTTTTTCCAAATATAACTCTACTAACTTATAAATGATTCAACTCTAGTAATCAAACCTGAAAACCTTAAGGATACCTTCTACTTCGGAAAGATTTGAAATGAGCTTATCTAGGTGGGTTGTACTATTAACGTATAATTTGATAGTTCCTTCAAAGATTCCAGCGTCTGAATCAACAGTGATTGAACGCATGTTTACTTTCAATTCACTGGAAATCACTTTAGTGACGTCGTTAATCAAGCCTACCCTATCTGTACCTACAATCCGTAAGCCAGCAAGGAATGCTATTTCTTTTTGACTGGTCCACCTTGCTTTGATTACCCGATTACCATGATTTGAAAGCAATTCTAAGGCATTTGGACAAGATGTTCGATGAATTTTGATCCCTTCATTTACAGTCACAAATCCAAAAACCTCATCTCCTGGGATAGGGTTGCAACATTTAGCCAAAATATAATCCACTACATCCATATCCTCACCAATCAGTAATTGATCGTGGTCTGGACCTTTTAGGCTTTTTATTTCCCTTGTAAAAGAAGATTCGTCTCTTACTTTGTCCTGAGAGGGTTTGCTTTGACTCTTTTGGGCATCTTTAAAATCTTTAAAGGATTTGATTAAAGTTGGGTCAATTACCCCTTTACCAATTCTATAGTAAAATTCATTTGCAGTTTTGAGTTCGAAGAAGGCTCTGAGTTTTTCTACATTTTCAGAGTTGAACTCCATCTTCATTTGTTTCAATTTTCGCTGAACAATCTCTTTTCCGTCCAAAATAGAAGATTTCTTTTCTTCTCGAATAGCATCCTTTATTTTGGCTTTGGCACGCGATGTTACCACTTGATTTAACCAATCCTCAGTGGGTTTTTGCTTGTTTGAAGTAAGGATTTCTACCTGATCTCCATTTTTCAGTTTGTGAGAAATCGGGACCAGCCTTTGATTCACTTTGGCACCAATACATTTAGCCCCTACCTGCGTATGGATTTCAAAAGCAAAGTCTAAGGCAGTCGAGCCAAAAGGAAGCACTTTCAATTCCCCTTTCGGAGTAAAGACAAAGACTTCTTCATGGAATAGATTTCCTCTAAAATCATCCATAAACTCGATCGCATTGCCCTCATTTGACTCTAATAGTCCTCTTACCTGAGTAATCCAATCATCCAGACCTGTTGGTGCCTTTGAGCTATCTTTTTCCTTGTATTTCCAATGGGCCGCATATCCACGCTCTGCAATTTCATCCATTCGGGATGTTCGTATCTGTACTTCGACCCATTGACCGGTATTACTCATGACAGTCGTATGTAATGATTCATATCCATTGGAACGAGGAGTACTGATCCAATCTCTCAACCGATCAGGATTGGGTCGATAAAAATCAGTGACGATCGAATAGACTTGCCAACAATCAGCTTTTTCATTTTCGAAGTCGCTTTCAAGAATAATTCGAACCGCAAAGAGATCATATACTTCTTCGAAAGGAATCCCCTGCTTTTTCATTTTATTGAAAATAGAGTACACTGATTTTGGTCTCCCTTTGATTACAAAGTTTAATCCTTGACGATGAAGTTCCTCTTCCAAAGGCTGGATAAAAGCCTTGATGAATTTATTTCGATAAGATTTTGATTCATTTATCTTATGTACGATTTCTTTATAGGTATTTGGATCTGTATATTTCAAATACAAATCTTCCAGCTCAGATTTGATCGAATACAAACCTAATCGATGCGCAAGAGGCGCATAAAGATACATGGTCTCCGAAGCGATTTTAAGTTGCTTATGGCGAGGCATACTTCCCAACGTACGCATGTTATTGAGCCGATCCGCCAGCTTGATCAAAATAACTCTCACATCATCAGACAGTGTGAGTAGCATTTTGCGGAAGTTTTCTGCTTGTTGAGAACTTCCGTATTCAAAGACTCCGGATATCTTAGTCAATCCATCAATAATGGTCATGACTTTATACCCAAATTCTCGCTCAATATCCTCCAACTCCCAATCTGTATCTTCTACTACATCATGAAGAAGCGCTGCAACTATTGATGTGGTTCCAAGACCTATCTCCTCGACACAGACTAGAGCTACTTCTAAAGGATGATAGATATAGGGCTCTCCCGATTTTCTACGCATATCCTTATGAGCCTCCATAGAAATATTGAAAGCTCTTTTGATCAGTTTTGCATCCCCTTCCTTCAAAAAAGGTTTCGCCTGCCTGAGCAATCTCCGGTATCTTTTGAGTATTTCTTTACGTTCTTCTTCTAAATCCACTTGAATCATACCTGAGAAATTTAATATAAAATTAGGGTCAAAGGCTAAATTTTTAAAATTCTTAATAATTATTTTCGGCAGGTCCTTGCAAAATAATTATTAGCACTTACCTTTGCATCCACAATCTGAAAACAGAGAAGAAAAGTCTTTTCAATTATGGTTTCAGATGAACTGCGGATGTGGCGAAATTGGTAGACGCACTAGACTTAGGATCTAGCGCCGCGAGGCATGGGGGTTCGAGTCCCTCTATCCGCACGATTACCGAACCCTCAATCACTAGACTGTTTACAGAAAAGTGATTGGGGGTTTTTAGTTAAACTTCATTTTAAATTTTAGAGCCTTGGAAATCACACTAGACAAGCATTCAGCAAATCAAGCTTCAATTAAAATTAAATTATCCGAAGCAGATTACCAACCTAAGGTAGAGGCAAAACTTAAGGATTATGCCCGAAAAGCCAATATCAAAGGATTCAGACCGGGAAAAGCACCGATCTCTATGGTAAAAAACATGTATGGTACTTCTCTTTTGGTAGAAGAAATCAATACCTTACTTGGAGAATCTCTGAATAATTACATCAAAGAACAAACTTTTAAGATCCTTGGTGATCCACTTCCAGTAGCGCAAAATGAATCTCAAATCGATTGGAAAACCCAAAAAGATTTTGATTTCGAATACAAAATAGGATTTGTTGAGAACATCTCCCTTCCGCTTGATAAGATCAAAGCAACGAAATACAGTATCAAAGTTGACGACAAATTGGTCAACGAAACTTTGGAAAACCTTGTTTCTCAATATGGAAACAGTACAAATCCTGAAGTAAGTGAAGCTACTGACTCAATCTACGGAGATTTAAAATGTGAAGCTGCTGACTTTTCAAAATCACTTTCACTTGATTTGACTAAAATCACCAAGAAACTTGCAGGTAAATTCACCGGAGTGAGCAAAGATGCTGTGATTGAATTTGAAGACAAGGATATCAAAAAGGGACAGTGGGAAGAGGCGTTTGGATTGGATGAAGAAGAAGCTTCCAAGATGGAAGGAGCTTTAACTTTCACTGTAAAAAATATCAACAGAACTGAGAGAGCTGAAATGAACCAAGAGTTCTTTGACAAGATTTTCGGTCCTGGCGTAGTTGCTTCTGAAGAAGAATTCATCGCTAAAGTAAAAGAAACACTTCAAGGAAATTACGATCGGGAATCCAAAGTATTTACAGAGGAGGAGTTGAAAAAAGCACTCACTGAAAATGCTAAAATAGATCTACCTGAAGATTTCTTAAAAGAGTGGCTTTTAGAAGCCAATAAAGGAAAAGTGACTCAGGAAGATGTTGATAAAGAATTCCCTCTTTATGCAAAGCAATTGACGTGGTCATTGATTTCCAATTTCCTAGCAACTGAAAATAAGATTCAAGCTGAACATCAGGACGTGTTGGAAAAAACCAAGCAAATGGTAAGAGAGCAGTTTGCTTCTTCCGGCTTGGGATCTCAAATGGAAGACAGCATGGACATGTTTGTGGACAATTACCTGAAAGGTGAAGAAGGTCAGAACTATATGAATATGCTTACTTCAGTTCAAAATGATAAAGTCCTTTCTTTTGTACAGGATAACATCAAACTCAGCGAAAAAGAAATAAGCATTGATGAGTTTAAGGAACTTTTAGAAAAGTAATTCGCTTAAATCAACATAAAAAAGTCCTTATTTAAGGGCTTTTTTTATTTTTGCTTACTACAACTACTTGAAAGATGATCAACAAAGAAGAATTCAGAAAATACGCCATTCACAATCAGGGCGTCAGCGGAACAGCTTTTGACCAATATACTCAGCATATTGAAAACATGACCCGTTCAGTGATTGAGGAGCGCCCTCAAAATTTTAGAGAGATCGACGTTTTCTCTCGCTTGATCATGGACAGAATCATTTTCTTAGGAACAGGGATTGATGACCACGTTGCTAACATTATTGTTGCTCAGCTTTTATTCCTCGAATCTGTAGATTCTAAAAAAGATGTATTGCTATATGTAAATAGCCCAGGAGGATCTGTAACCGCAGGTCTTGGAATCTATGACACGATGCAATATATCGGTCCTGATGTAGCAACAATCTGTACTGGTATAGCGGCCTCTATGGGAGCAGTTTTACTAGCTGGCGGTGCAAAGGAGAAAAGATCTGCATTAAAACATGCTAGAGTAATGATCCATCAGCCATCAGGTGGAATGCAAGGACAATCCAGAGACATGGAAATATCACTTAAATTGATCTTGTCCATGCGTCAAGAATTATATCAGATTTTAGCTGACCATACCGGAAAATCTTTTGAAGAAATCGAGCGAGATTCAGATAGAGATTATTGGCTAAAAGCTCCTGAAGCAAAGGAGTATGGATTAATTGATGAAGTTTTAGTAAAAAAACCAATATAATGGCTCAAGTAACCTGCTCGTTTTGCGGCAGAAACAAAAAAGATGTTGATTTAATGGTGTCAGGGATTTCTGCCCACATCTGTAATCACTGCATCGAACAGGCTCATCTAATTTTAGGAGAGGAAGAGAAAACCGTAAAACCTGGTGTAAAACCAAAAATTAAACTCAAAAAACCAAAGGAACTTACCTCCTATTTGGATCAATATGTGATTGGCCAAGAAGATGCGAAAAAAGTTCTAACCGTAGCAGTTTACAACCACTACAAACGTCTTTTTCAAAAGGATGAAAAGGATGAGGTGAAGATTGAAAAATCAAATATTATTATGGTTGGCGATACGGGTACTGGAAAGACTTATCTGGCTAAAACCCTGGCTAAGACCTTAGAAGTGCCTTTTTGCATCGCTGATGCAACAGTCCTGACTGAGGCTGGCTATGTTGGAGAGGATGTTGAAAGTATACTTACGAGATTGCTTCAAGCAGCTGACTACAATGTAGAAGCAGCAGAAAAGGGAATCGTTTACATAGATGAGTTGGATAAAGTTGCCAGAAAGTCGGATAATCCTTCCATCACTCGGGATGTAAGTGGCGAGGGCGTACAGCAAGCCTTATTGAAACTATTGGAAGGGACTGTAGTGAACGTTCCCCCACAAGGTGGACGGAAGCATCCCGATCAAAAAATGATTGCTGTTAACACAGAGAATATTCTTTTCATCTGCGGTGGTGCCTTTGACGGAATTACCCGTCACATTGGAAAGCGACTGAATACTCAGCCGATGGGCTTCAGTAAAAATACAGGAGCCATAGAAGCTGATCGGGAGAATCTACTCCAATATGTCACTGCACAAGATTTAAAGGCATTTGGATTAATTCCTGAACTGATTGGAAGACTTCCTGTTTTGACGCATTTAGATCCATTGGATAGCAGTGCGCTAAAGCAAATCCTTACCGAACCAAAAAATGCTCTAGTAAAGCAGTACACCAAACTTCTAAAAATGGAAGATGTTGATCTTAAATTTGAGGAAAGTGGGATTGATTTCATCGTGGAAAAAGCAGTGGAATACAACCTCGGTGCGAGAGGGCTACGTTCGATTTGCGAGGCGATAATCACTGATGCGATGTATGAACTTCCCTCTGACGATTCTGTTAAGGAACTCGTGATCGATGAATCATATGCAAAAAATAAGTTTGATAAATCGAAGTTTAAGAGACTTCAAGTGGCATAAATACGAAACCCTGCTTTGAAAAAGGCAGGGTTTATTTTTTGAGCGTACTACAAATCAGTCTAGCAGTATTTTTAGAGGCGCTTTCAGTTCCCAATCGATCTTGAATCAAATCATATCCTTGAAAAATTGCCCCTTTGGTCTGAGTATTTGAAAGAATCTTGGATAATTCAATTCTAAGATTTTTCACTGAAAAATCATCTTGAATTAACTCCTTTACTATTTCTTGATCTGCTATAAGATTCACAAGCGAAATAAACGGAACACGAATAAGATTTTTTGCAATCAGATAAGAAAGGCTACTGGTTCTATATACGACTATCTGTGGCACACGGAATAAAGCTGTCTCTAAAGTAGCTGTTCCAGAGGTCACAACAGCGGCTACGGAATGTGATAATAGATCGTAGGTTTGATTAAAAACCACTTTAATCCCAGCCTTTTCAGCGTTAGCATATAATTCCTTTCCTAAACTATCAACCCCTGCTATTACAAATTGAGCATTTGGAAACTCAGGGACCAACTCTACCATTCGATCCAGCATTCCATAGATTTCTTGCTTTCTACTTCCAGGAAGCAAAGCAACAATCGGTTGGTAGCTCAATTCATTCTTTTGAAAGAAAAAATCATGTGGGCTAAACTTTTTGATTTCATCAAAAAGCGGGTTTCCTACGTAATGAACCTTCATCCCAAATCTTTCGAAAAAAGCTGGTTCAAAAGGCAAAATAGAATAAATATGATCCGTGTTTTTTTTGAGTTTAAGAGCTCTTTTTTGGTTCCAAGCCCAAACTTTTGGAGGAATATAATAATGAACTGGAATATTTAATTCTTTTGCAAATGCTGCAATTCTCATATTAAACCCTCCATAATCAACCAAAATAATAGCTTGAGGTCGAAAAGCGATAATATCATTTTTGATCAACCGAAGGTATTTTAGCACTTTTCTAAACCCCAAGACTACCTCTAAGAAACCCATAAGTGCTACTTCCGAATAATCAACAACCAAATCAACACCTGCCTCAGCAGAGTAACTCCCACCCATTCCTCTGAATGAAAGAGTTTCATCTAATTCTTTCATGGCCAATACAAGATTGGAAGTGTGAAGATCTCCGGAACGCTCTCCGGATATGATGTAGATATTTTTCGAACTCAAAACTTTCTTATTATTTCTAAAGATTGGATTTTAAAGCTAATAAAAAAGAGCAGGTCATTCACCTGCTCTAGTTCTTATATACTTTTTCTTTGTCAAAAGGGACTATTCTCCCAAATACTCCACAAAATTTCTTGGAGTTTCGTAAAGTGTTAATTTATACAATTTTCCATTTGGAGTGATTTCTTTGATAGCAGGCTCCAATATTTTCCAAAATTCCATCACCAGATTCTCACAGCTAGCTAGTTTACCAAACATGAAATCTACATCCAAATTCAAGTTTTTATGATCCACGCGATCAATTACTAATGATTTGATTACGTTACTCAGTTTCTTGAGATCTACCACAAAACCAGTCTCCGGTTCCGGAATGCCTTTAACTGTGACAATCAACTCAAAATTATGACCATGCCAGTTGACATTAGCACAAGGACCAAAAACCTCTATATTCTTCTCCTCAGACCACTTAGGATTCCAGAGCTTATGTGCCGCATTGAAATGTTCCTTTCTACTAACGTAAATCATTACTTTCTTAAATTCGCTGCAAAGTTATAGAAAAGAAAATAGATTTAGAATTTCTCCTTTGAAATACAATTCATGAAAAAGCCTGATCAGAAATCAGGCTTTATAATTAGGCTTCGTTAAGCTTTTGAAAGAAAATGACTAGATGATCTTCTCTGCCTAAATCTAGTTTATTATCCTTCACTATAGCTTTTCCTTTTTCTTGATCTTCTTCTCTTAAGGATTTGATCAAATTATTTGTCCTTGTTCGAACAGATTCCACATTTTCGTCAGAATCTATTAAATAATAAGTTTCCTCAAAAACAAACATCCTACCGGGAGTAGGTGCGTAACTGTTTTTAGGTGGAGTTACAAGATCAGAATAGAATCTTCTAATCAGAGTGTAATTATTTCCTTCAGCAATTACATTTACAAAATCCTTAGGGCCAACACCAGGTACAAAATCAAATCCCTTTTTTACCAATAAGCGTGTCAACATCCCGGGAGTCCCATTAGCCAATAAAATAGAAGGCCTTTCTAAAATGGCATATTCTACATAATCTTTGTTCAGAAAGATTTTATTACCTGCCTCATTGATTACTTCTAATTCATTATCGTGAATATTAAATTTATAGGCCACATTCTCTTTTAATCCGGCATTGGTAGTTCCGATATCAGCACGAGCCCAATCGTCGAAAAGATATGGAGAGCCGTCGATTTCAGTATATGAAGTAATTCGAGCAGGAGCTCCATTCATATCCATATTTGAGATTTGTGCAACTGCAAGTTGAGAACAAAATAGCCCTGCAACTAATAAGATTTTTTTCATTTTAGTACTTAATTACTTTTTTGTGTAAAGTTAAATTGTTGGTATTAATCTTCAGGATATACATTCCGGCAGGACCGGTCATTGTCATCTCCATATTTAATTCTTCCTCTGACTTATTCGCCTCTTGAGCTAGATACACACGACCAGCTAAATCTATTAGCTGTAGCTGTATCTCTCCTCTATAGCTATTGGAAATGGTAATATTCAACTTGTCTACAGTTGGAATCGGCCCTACAAATATTCCAAATCGGCTTAATTCCGCTTCTTGATCAGGAATCGCAGAGATCACTGTAGGTTCAGAAATCCGATTACAGCTCTCGTCAAAGATTGCTACTTGATATAGTCCATCTCCCGTAGCTTCAAAAGATCTATTAGTCGCTCCTTGAATCTTGGCCCCATTTAGATACCACTGATAGGAAGAACCCGGCTGTTGGGATGTAAGTACATTTCCATTTGCAACGATATTAGGCTTTTGCAGATCATTCTCTACTACTGTTATCTTTTGATCAAATTCTGTTAACCCTAAGGAGTTTGAAATAGTCAGTTTAACGATGTACTCTCCAGGTTGATCAAAAACAAAAATAGGATTTTGATCAGTTGAAGTCCCCTTACCACCAAAATCCCAGAGATAAGTCGAGATCGCACCTTCACTTAAGTTCTCAAATTCTGAAGCAGCACCTACACAACTAAATCTGGAATTGAAATTAGCAAATAGTACATCTTCACAATTCTGGGCTAACCATCCAGTTGAATTTGAAATGGATGCATTAGTGCTAAGATTGACTATCGAGGCCCCTTCATGATCTACATTAGAGACATTGAGATTTTCAAAGCAATATCTCTTATACAATTCATGGATTAGTTTCCCTTTTCCTGAGGCAGACAGTATAGCTTTAGAAGCGGAAGTAGCCTGAACAGAAATCGAATTCAAAATTGCGATTGATCCACTTTGATCCAAATTCAATTCTGATCCAGCACCTAAGAATAAATCTTCGACTTCAATTGAGGTAGCTGTTTGAATCATTTTTCCAGACAAGATCTCCAGATTCCTAAAACCTCCAGATAAAACATTTAATTCACCAGACTCTATTTTAAGATTCGAAAAGTCTGTAGTCGAATTATTTTCAAATTGACCGGTTTGGCCACTAAATACAAGATCAACCCCCTCTTTCAAGGTTGAATTACTAGAAATAGTCACGCTACTTACGATCTCAATTTCCTCAAGAGCTCCAGAAAGACTTGATGAAGAAGAAAGCGAAAGAGAATTTAGGTTCAATTGAGGAAAGCCAATTTTCAGGTTTGCATTGGAAACTGATACTTGGTCTAATTTTTCAGCTTCCAGTAATTGCCATGTCCCCGATGAGAATTCTAATTCCACATCATCAAAAATAGCTTTTCCAAGCTCAACTAACTGATCATTTATAGTGGAATTTGTAAATACAATTTTACCATTCTTAATGTCCGTAATTTGATTACTCACTCTAAACCCGTTAGAAACTAGGATTTCATTTCCTTTTAGATCGAAAGTAACTAATTGATTACCAAAAAGATTAACACTAAATGCATTAGCATCAGTAGGGAAGTTTACCAAAATGGAACCCGCATTAGCCCCTTCGAATACTACTCTACTTCCCGCAGAAGGAATCTTATTTGCAGCAGATCCATTGGAGGAAGTTGACCAGTTAGATGGATTATTCCAATCTCCACCTGAAGCTCCTATCCAATATAAGGTCTCATCAGCGCCATCTGCAGTTCCTGCTTTCATTACAAATGAAAAATCCTGAACTCCATTTTTCAATTCCCCCTTATGGGTAACTCTCACTTTATACCGCTGAGGTTTTGGATTAGGGATATAAATCTGCTCAACATTATCTCTGAAATTGTCTTTATCAGTTTCTGCTTTCGCTGAAAGCCTCAAAGCAGGATCCAGTGAATATGGGAAAAAGGTATTTCCTTGTTCATCTACAATTCTTAAATCCAAATCATTGACCAACATAAGATTTTGGGGATTTACAGAAGGAGAAGCAGGGTTTCCAGAGGGATCAGTCCAAGCTATGGAAATTCTAATCGGAGTGACTCCATCTGAAATAAATTCATTTTCAAAAACAGCTCCCTGTTCAAGTTTTTCTTCACGAATCACGTCTGAACTTCCATTCTCATTCAAAATAATTTCTGCTGCTCCTTTGGTACTTAGAAGCCCCCATCCATATACATAGTCCGGACCTGGATTATTCCCAGCTTCTTTTGTGGTATTTATCATTAGGGCCTTTACTGTCGAAGCCCACATATATCTACCTGAATTTCTTTCAGCATACAATTGCTGAAGCAACAATAATGACCCAGTTACATTTGGGGAAGCCATAGACGTTCCACTGAGGGAGGCATAGGAATCAGTAGCACCACCATCAGCAATAGCAGAACTAAAAACATTAACTCCCATTCCCACGACATCAGGTTTGATTCTTCCATCATCAACGGGACCGACGCTGGAAAAACTACTAATCGCAACATCCTGAGGCCCGGTATATTCATTGATGTTATTAATAGCCCCTACAGTAATGACATTTTTTGCAACTCCTTCTGGTCCGATAGTATCATCGGGTCCATCTGGGTTTCTTGATCCATCACCTGAATCATCTCGATCATTACCTGCTGCCCAAACAACTGTATAATAAGGCTTCGCAAAAATTAAATCATCTAGACCTTTGCTTTTACTAGAATAAAACCCAAATCGGTATTCTTCATTTGGATCAACGGAAGCATTACCCGCCCAAACCCAAGCATTACTGGAATTTCGATACCATCCCAATACGATTCCATAAGAATGGTTGGAAACTAGATGACCATTAGTTTTCGTAATCGGATCATAAGCGTTTACGTTCATTTTTGAGAGGTCACTTTCCCAATTAAAAGCCCAACCAGTAGCTTCGCTTGCCATTCCTTTTGCGTTCGCATTGACTCCTCCAGCCATAATAGTACCTGAAACGTGCGTAGCATGGTTACTAATCGTCTCAGTAGAACCGTCTACTTGAGTCAGACGACCTTGGAACTCTATATGATCTGGCTTAGGTCTGGTCTGGTCATATATTCCAACAGTCATTCCTTTGCCAGTAAGATTTAAACCCAAGCTCCCACCTTGTTGAAGGGCATTAGTGGATGTCGTGATAGCAGCTCTGGTGTTAAAAATAGTGTAGTAAACCGGAGCATTGGACTCATCAAAAAAGTTAAGCTCTGCTATCTCACCATTTTCCAATTCAAGTAGATATGGAATCCCCATTTGAGAAGCTTTCTGCTTTATAGCCTCTTTATTCAAAATGAAAGAAGGAAAATTTGTATTAAAATTCTTTGATATAGTACTCCTTTCTTTTTCAAGGGAAGGAGGGTTAACTATTTGTTGCGCATTTAAAAAACCAAAACTTAGACCTAATAGCCAAATTGTAAATATTAATCTCATCAAATTTTTATCTATATACCGACATACAAAATACCAACGCTCTAAAATTAATTAAAGTTTAAAAAAAAGAGGGCTATAAAAGCCCTCTTTTAAATAAAATTTAAGAGAATTTAAACTTTGGTTAGAACCACAGTTCCACCATCTCCCCAAGTATTTGACCAAGTAATGGTAATTGTTCTATCGGCATTTACAACGCCTGAAATAGTAAACGGATCATCATACTGATCTTGATTAGATGCAGCACCAGTTAGTACATCACAATTATCTCTGATAGTTCCAGTTGGTCTAGCATCATTGTAAATACCAGGATACATTCCGAATGACATATCACTCATTGTATATGCGCCAGTACCTGCGACAGCAAAAGACATAGTGCTAGCTGATGCTATTACGAAATCAGTTGCAGTTTGTCTCGGACCACCTGCTCCATCACCAGTCTGAAGATACTCCCAGAATACTGAGTATGTTCCAGCTAATTCAGAAGGACAGATTACCCGAATAGCTACTTTCAAAGAGCCATAGTTAGTAGATACTTCAGCACCAGTGGCACTTGCAATATTCAATACCAAATCTGGTGTCTCAGAAGGATCGATATTTCCTGTCAATACAGTGATAGGTAAATTAGTAATGAACTCACCTGCGCCAATTGTAATTGATTTAGAATCCAATCTGTAGTGAACCCCTTCAACAGCGGTGGAAGTAGGGTCAGCCTCTATATTAACAGTAACAGCAGCAGTACCTGATGTAGATACTCTATTGACTTGAACGTTCAAAACATCAGTCTGAGTAGGAGACAATCTTACAAATGATTGAGTCAATCCATTTGGAAGATTTGCCGCATTAAACTCAACTTGATTCCCGTCGAAGAAGGTATCAACACCTTGATCATCGAAACAAGCAGTGGTTGTCAACGTAGCGACAAGCATTGCTAGGAAAATATATATTTTATTGCTTTTCATTATTTTTTCCGGTTTTAGTTATAACCTGGGTTGTCTACCAACAGCTCATTTAATTGTATCTGATCCTGAGGAAGAGGAGCAAGAAGTCTGTAATCCGAATAAGGAACAGGCTCATTATCTCCCTGCTTAGTAATAGTAAGTCCATTTCTTTTTAAATCGAACCATCTATGACCTTCAACAGCAAATTCAAGTCTTCTTTCAGTCATAATCTGATTGAATAGAGCATCTCCAGACAATCCAGCATCTACTGCAGCTAAACCTCTGTTAGTTCTTAATGCATTCAAATCTGATCTCGCTCCAGCAGCGTCATTGGTTCTAAATCTAGCTTCTGCTCTGATTAGATAAAGCTCTGCAGCTCTAATAATCGGAAGATTCTCTAGAAAATCACCTTTGGTACCTAACCACTTGTTAGATCTGTAAACTGTACCTGAGGCACCAGAACGAGTAGTTTCAGTCCAAGTATCTCTTCGAATGTCTCCAGTCTCATAAGTTGCAAGCAATTCATTCGATGCAGTTACAATAAACTGTGCACTGCTGAATACATTGGCTGTAAGTGTACACATGGAGTTATTCACACCATCTACAGTTGACCAATCCACGGATCTGATTTCAACCTCAAAAAGAGATTCAGGATTAGGATAGGTAGAGAAGCCTGAAACATAATTCTCAGGAGTAGCTAGACCAGTACCATCGTTAGCAAGACCAAAAGTAGCCATTGCCTGAGATGCCATTGCAGCAGCTTCAGAAAATTTAGAATCATACAAATACACTCTTGCAAGAAGTGCTTCAGCTGCTCCTTTGGTTACTCTGTAAATACCAGCAGTACCCTTTGCAGCAGTTGGAAGCAATCCGATTGCAGTATTCAAGTCAGACTCAATCAGATCATATACTTGTCTGTTTGTAGATCTAGCTTTGAAGTCTGCATCCGAAAAGCCTAAAGTTGGCTCAGTTCTGATAATCACTGAATTGTTCCAACCGTTCACTTCTTTTCCTGGCTCATATCCATAAACTTTTGCCATATCGAAATAGTATAGGGATCTTAAGAATAGTGCCTCGCCCTTAATTCGATTCTTTCTAGCCGCATCACCATCAATTTCATCAATGCCAGCGATTACGATATTAGTCCGGTTGATGGAACCATAATTACCCCAAAGTCCGATATGAGCTCTGTCTGCATTTACTTCCTGACCAATATATCGTCCTGTATTTGCGATAATTCTTAGGTTATCGGCCATAATTTCAGGAGCAATCATCAGAGTTTGTCCATAATTCCCGAAACCTCTTGCACCACCATAAGCGGCAGCCAATACAGACTCATACCCATTAATATCAGATAATGCTGTCTGCGGTGTTAAGCTTTGTCTTGGCTCGGTTTCCAATAAATCTGAGCAAGAAGCCAGAGATAGTACGGAGCCAAGCGCTATAATTTTTATATAATTTTTCATTCCTATTTCTGATTAGAAGTTAAGATTGATACCAGCAGAAATCTGACGAGCATTTGGATAAGCACCGAAAGTGTTTCCGATTGAGTTTGCCTCAGGATCAATTCCGTTATAATTGGTGAACGTTGCCAAGTTTAATCCTTGAACAAATAGCGAAGCGCTTGCCATACCTATTTTGCTTGCAGCAGCCGAGCCCAATGTATAGTTAAGGGTCACTTGCTTCAATCTTACATATCCTCCATCGCTCATCAAACGAGTTGAGAAGGTGTTGACCGCAGAAGTACCTGGCTCTTGACCACCTTCGTAAGGTCTACCTACAGTAGTGATATCGCCTGGTTGCTTCCAGTAATCTAATTGATTTACTAACAAGTTACCAGTTCCAGATCCCCAGTTAGCTAGGTTATATAAATCTGAATTGGTTGCAAAATTACCAAACTGATACTGGAAGAACACTTCAAGTGTCAATGGACCATAAGAGAAGGTGTTTGAAAGACCACCATAGCTAGAAGGCAATGCACTTCCTCTGTAATCCAATGTATTTTGACCTGTTACATAAGTAAAGTTTCCTGTTCCAGTTCCATCATCATACATCGCTCTACCATTCGCAGGGTTTACACCGAGGTATTCATTAGTGTAGAAGAAAGAAATAGGTCTTCCAACGATCAAACTGTTACCAATTCGATCCAAACCATCATAAAGCGAAATTAATTCGTTCTCCAAGAAGGTGATGTTGAAACCAGTGCTCCACTGGAATTTTCCAGCTACAATATTTACAGTTTGTACATCAATATCAATTCCTTGATTTCTTACTTCACCTGTATTTCTTGTAATTGATCCAAATCCTGAATCAGTTGGAAGAGGCGTATTGAACAATAGATTGTTTGAATTTTTTCTCCAGAAATCAACTGTAGTGATGATTCTACCATTGAACAAGGTTGCATCCAAACCAAGGTTGATAGTTTCTGATTCTTCCCAAGTCAATAAATCGTTACCCAATTGACTTAAATCCAATCCACCTTGACCAAGATACTGACCTGAGGAACCTACAAGAGTTCTTGAAGCAAAATTGGCAATATCAGAGTTTCCAGTTACACCGTAAGATGCTCTAACTCTCAAATTATCCAACCATGTAACATCCTGAAGGAATGCTTCAGAAGAAAGTCTCCATCCAGCAGAAGCTGCATAGAAAGTACCCCATCTGTTTTTCTCTCCAAATCTAGAGTGACCATCTCTTCTTACTGTTACATCAGCAGTGTATCGATCATCATAATCATATTTTGCTTGACCGAAGAAACCAGCTCTTTTGTACTCAGTGAATGAGCTATTCACAGCAAAAGGTGTAGCTGCATTTGCCAAATAAATCAAAGTAGGATTAGGAAATCCTCTACCTGTCGCAGATTGAAAATCAGACTGAGAACCTTTGTATTCAAAACCTAAGATACCGGATACGGTATGTACATCATTGAATTTCTTATTGAAATTGAAGTTGTGGTTGGTATTGAAGTTTGTGTTTCTTCTAGCTGTAAATACAGAAGCTCCTCCATAAGATGAGAATACTGGGATCGTAGATGGTCTATTGTTGATATCCGCGTTGTCGGAGAAATCAAGACCAAAATAAGAGGTCCAGCTTAACCAAGGTGCAATTTGATAATTCAACTGAAGGTTAGAAACAGTCTGTACTGTCTTTCCACTTCTTAATTCTTCAAATACACCTTGTACAATGTTATAACCAAACAAGTGATTTGAAGGATAAGGAGCAAAAGATCCATCCTCATTGTAAATTGGAACGTTTGGACGAGCTGAGAAACCAGCTACGAAAGGTCCATTTACGAAGTTACCTCTGTCGATCGATCCATTTGTATTCTGGAAGGATAATGAAAGGTTAGCTGCTACAGTTAGATTTTTGTTTGGTCTATGTGTTACATTCAAACGACCAGTTGCTCTATTGTAATCAGACATTTCGATTTGACCTTCCTGCTTAGTATAAGAGCCAGAAAGGAAGAAGGTAGTCTTCTCATCACCTCCAGAAATTGAAAGATCATAAACACTCAATCTACCTTGTCTGTAGAGCGCATCTAGCCAATCATAGCTTTGAAGATTTGGATCTTCAGGGTTACCATAAGTAGCATCTGAACCTGAAGTAGCCAAACCACGATTTTGGTAAGCTACTCTTTTGATTCCCGCTAGCTGAGAGGCATCCATCACATCATAAAGATTCAAAGGCTGTACAATACCTTCTTGCACAGATACTTTTACTTGTGACTTTCCTTTTTTACCTTTTTTAGTATTGATCAAAACAACACCGTTTGCAGCCTGAGCTCCATAAATAGCAGCAGCAGCAGCATCCTTTAGAACTTCGATTGACTCGATGTCATTCGGGTTGATAGAAGCTAGTGCGTTTTGAGAACCCTGGCCAGATAGACCGCCGTTGTTTACTTGTACACCATCCACGATGTAAAGTGGATCATTACCAGCGTTGATCGAGCCAACACCTCTAATACGTACGTTCAAAGTACCTCCTGGCTGCCCAGAAGTTGAAGTTACCTGAACACCAGCAATTCGACCTTGCATCGCACGGTCAAATGATTGAACAGGTAGATTTTCGAAAACTTCTCCTTTAACTGAAGAAATAGCTCCAGTAATTTCTCTTTTTGACTGATCTCCGTAAGACGTGATTACGAATTCAGACAAAGCTTGAACATCTGGCTCCATAGACACATCGATTGTGGTTCTGTTGCCAATTGTTACCTCTTGTGGTCTTAAGCCGACGAAGGTAAAGACCAAAACATTGCTTCCGGATGGAACGCTAATAGAATACTTGCCATCAAGATCTGTGGCTGTTCCGATTGTTGTTCCTTTTACCAGAACTGTTGCACCTGGCACTCCAAGGTTATCCTCAGTGGAAATAACCGTACCAGTAATCACGCGGTTTTGGGCAAATGCAACAGCACTTCCCAACATCAGCATGAGTCCTAGAAGTAAAACTTTCCTCATATTTGGTTTGATTATGGTTTAAATTAGACTCAATGATATCCCTAAAAGTGGAATAACACAAAGCCACTACTCTATAAAAACCTAAATAGTTTAAATCTCCATTTTTAGAAAAAATTGTATTAAAAACATAATCGAAATAATATTCTGAATAAAAGGTGAATTCAAAATTTTATTAATTTTTTGAGCTATTAATTTATTGTTAACAAAAGTTAATTTTTCTACAAAAAAATCCAAATCCTTGAAAAATATTTTTAACCAACATAAACAGTTGTTTATTTCTTCAAAAAACACAAGGACAAAATATTATTAAATCGAATCTAATTAAAGAGAATATTTTTTATCAAATACTTATAATTCTTGGAATAATTAACTGAATATATTACACATTTAAAAATGTAATTATATTAATAGTTTTGAAAAAATAATATTAGTATACTTTCCTACTTGAAAAACGAAGCCTTTGTAAAACCTATAGAACCTTTATAGTTATTCTTCGGTTTAAAGCCTGATTCTCGAGGGAGGTATTTGGAACCATCGGCTCAATATCTCCCTTTCCTTCAACCATGATTCTTGCTGGGTGAAGGCCTTTTTCGACGAGGTAATTTTTAACACTTTGTGCCCGCTGTAAACTCAACTGTAAATTGTAAGCTTGGCGACCTATATTATCTGTATGACCTACAATCAGAATATTAACATTTGGATTTTCTGTTAAAAACTTCAACAATCGCTTTAATGAAGAGATTGATTCATTTTTGAGATCGTATTTGTCAAATTCAAAGAATACATTTTCAAAAACGAACTCCTCACCCTTAGCAACAGGCACCAGCTCAATCTTCAGATCTTTTACATTCTGTATTTTGTCCCGCTCCACATTGAATATTTTGGGAATAAAACCCTGCTTCTCGACATACAGTCCTGAAATCGCCTTGTCGGGATAGAGCATGGTAAAATCACCTGTCTTACCATCTGACCTGAATTGATATAGTGTGCTGTCATTGGTTAGAGATACTAATGACAAGGTTGCTTCGATTGGCTCTCCAGTTTTGGAATTGTATACTTTTCCCTCAGTTACAGTTAAGTTCTCGCCAAGGTATATTTCTTTCGGGAATTTAAAGCGATAGAGAAGAGAGCGGTCATTATCACCTTCTTCACTGGTCAATTCAGTAAAGTAAGCATAATCCTTCTGGGCAGTAATAAAAAGCGCCACCTGATCCAACTGGTCATTGATTGGCAAACCGAGATTCTCTGGCCTGGCAAATTCGCCATCCACTACTCTTGATAGCAGTATATCCATCCCTCCAAATCCATCATGCCCATTGGAGGCAAAAAAAAGGATTTCATTATTGAAAAACATAAAAGGGCTAATTTCATCTTTTGGGGTATTTACAACATTGCCAAGATTTTTGGCCTCCGCCCAAGAGCCATCATTTTGAAGAATACTATACCAGATATCATTTCCTCCGAAACCTCCTTTTCGATTGGATGAGAAAAACAAAATTCGACCATCTGCGGAAAGTGAAGGCTGAGAGTCCCAAGATCTGGAGTTCACTTTTTTGCCCATATTTTTAGGACTTTGCCACATACCATTCTTTTTGTATGCAATGTAAAGATCACAACTCCCTTCGGTATCTGGTGAATCACAGGAGGTATAGATTAATACATTCCCGTCTGCCGTTACAGAGCAAGTTCCCTCATTATAGATGGAGTTAATCGTTTGGGAGATACTTGAAGGCTTTGTCCATTTTCCTTCTGGCGAAAGAAATGACATATAAATATCCTCTTTATCTGTATTCTGGGTTCCGTCTCTTTTAGTAAAAAGGATTTGCTCTCCATCCGCTGTCAGTACAGGGAAGTATTGGAGTTTAAATTCATTCAAAGGATTGCTGAGTATCTCCTTTTCAATGATTCTTGTGTTGCCGATTTGAGTTTGAAGAAATTCCATCTTTGCTTTCATCTCGACATAATACATGGAGGTTTTGAAAGAATCCTCTAAAATGGGATCTGCTTCCATGAAAGTTTGATACGCCTTAGCAAACTTACCCTGATTCAAATAGAGGTTTGTAAAGAGCCAACCAAAATCTGCCGCATGCTTTTGAGTGGCATTTTTTCCATTGAGTCTACTTTTTCCAGCAAGGGCGACCTTCTCAGCTTCTTCTAACTTCCCTTGGGTAATTAGTAATTGTGCCTGCTTAAGATAAGCTTCTAAAAATGAGCCCTCACGCTCAATTGCATCTTGGTACTTCTGTATTGCCTCATCGTATCTTCGAGAAAGAGTAAGTTCCTCCCCCTCCTTGAAAAACTTAATAGCTCTTGAATCAATAATGGAATAGGTCTGTGCCTGCGCAAAACACAGTGTTGCAAAAAACAGAATTCCAAAGAAGTAAAGGCGCATGGGTTTATGGTATAGCCATAAATTTATGAGTTTGGAGGGATATTTTCCAAAAAGGTCGATTTTTAACGTATTCGACAATTTCGGGAGTAAATTTTTCTGCTTTGCTCCACTCAGGTTGTAAACGAAGTTCACATTCGCTTTTTACCAGTTTGGCATGCTCCTCTGCGAAAGCGAAATCACTTTGATGGAAAACCACCACTTTTAATTCATCTGCAACTTCATAGATTGAAGGATGGGGTTTTTTGAATTTCTTGGGAGAAAAACAAACCCAATCAAAATCTCCTGAAAAAGGATGCGCACCGGAAGTTTCAATATTTGTGGTGAAGCCTTTTTCTTTCAAAAGCTTTGTCAATGGACCCAAATCATACATCAAAGGTTCTCCCCCTGTGATTACTACCAATCTACCAGGATAGCTACATGCTTCTTCGACAATCCTTTCAATTGATAGGACTGGCCATTTTCCAGCTTCCCAACTTTCCTTGACATCGCACCAAACACAGCCTACATCACAGCCTCCCAAACGGATAAAATATGCCGGATGCCCTGTGAATTTACCTTCGCCTTGTATCGTGTAAAAAGCTTCCATCAAGGGCAAGGATTTGCCGGAAGCAACTTGTTGTTCGAGAGTCATTTGAATTTTTGGTAAAGCGGGTGATTCGACCGCTGGGTGAATTAATAAGGCAAAGGTAACTCTAAAGTTGGGAAGTTTAAAAGCTAAAAAGTGGTAAGGTTTTTCAACTTTACCACTTTTTGACTTTAGAAACCTTACAACCTTATTTTTTCAATGTAGGATAGGTTACCCCCAACTGCTCCAAATAGGTATCATACTTCGTCTCATCGTAATAAAACTTTTCCAATTGAGGACGGAATTGATTCATTATCGAAGTATTCAAATAAATCGGCGGTGCATCTTCAGCCGAAATCATCGGCTTATAAGTTTCCTCTTTGGTTTGGACATTTTTGAAATAATCCCATGCCTGATCCACCAATTCCGGCTGTAACAAGAAGTCCAAAATTGTCATTGCCTCAGCTTTTGCTCCAGCAGTTACACCTTTGTGCGCAATTGGAGTAGCCATTGCAATTGCATTACTCCAGTGATGTCCCTGAAGACCTGGAATATTTGATGGAAATCTCAAAGTTACCGTAGGAACTACCCACGAAACATCTCCGATATCATCCGACCCACCAGAAATCGGAACTTTTACCGGTAGTCCAAGTGTATCTAATTTGGTATCTAAACCTTCTATTTTCTTTGCCCCAACTTCTGTCTGTACAGCTTTGGCAAGTGCTTGATCATCCTCAGACCAAGTCGGCAAACCAACCTTTAAAATATTAGCATACATCTTTTCCGCAATCACTTTATTAAAGTGTCTTGGCCAGGCTGTACCAAGTATTTTAGAAGTAACTTCTGTATCTGTCATCAAAGCTGCACCTTCTGCCATTTTATTAGCGATTTCGTACATTTCCATGATGCCATCATACTTCACATCTCTGAAATAGTACCAAATCGAAGCTTTCGAAGGAACTACATTTGGCTGATCGCCAGCATCTGTAAAGATAGAATGAGACCGCTTCAAAGGGTCCAAATGCTCTCTTTTGTAATTCCAACCCACATTCATTAATTCCGCTGCATCCAATGCACTTCTTCCTCGCCATGGTGAACCTGCAGAGTGAGCAGCTTCTCCTGAAAAGGTGTATTCAACAGAAATCAATCCTGTACCAGTTGCTTGTCCATAACTTACCCCAAGGTTATCTCCCACATGGGTGAAAATGCAAATATCTACATCATCAAAAAGCCCATCTCGAGTATACCAAGCTTTCGCAGCGACCAACTCTTCGGCGATTCCTGGCCAAAGAATTAAAGTACCTCCAACATTCTCACGCTCCATGATTTTTTTCACAGCTAAAGCTGCCGTGATATTTAAAGGAATTCCCGCATTATGACCTTCACCATGACCCGGTGCTCCTTCAACTATAGGCTTATGGTAAGCAACGCCTGGATACTGGGAAGCTTTAGGAATATTATCTACATCTGAACCAAGCGCAATCACTGGCCCCTCTCCATTTTTCCAAGTAGCAAACCATGCAGTCGGAATTCCAGAGACACCCCTCTCTATAGTGAATCCATTTTTTTCCAAAATCCCGGTGAGATACTTAGATGATTCAACTTCCTGGAATCCAAGTTCTGCAAAGCTGAAAACCTTATCTACCATCACCTGACTCAATTTAGCATCTTGTTCGACCAAGGTTGCAACCTCTTGCTTCAAAGCGTCGATCTGCTTGGCGGACATTTTCTTCTGAGAATATGACTCTGTCGAAAGCCCAAAAACTGCTACCGAAGTGGCAATCAATCCTATTATTAATGTTTTATTCATTTGATTGGTGGTTTTATTTGAGTGGAAAGTAAGAAAAAGCAACTTCTGATTGAAATAAAATTGACCAATGGAATAAAAGTTAGACTGAGAGGAATTGGAGATTTGATTACCAAAGCCGCATGAATTTTCTATTTTTGCAGGCGTTTAGCTTAAAAATCATCAATAATTCAATCATGGCGGAGTACAATTTCAGGGAAATAGAGAAAAAATGGCAGGCATACTGGGAAAAGAATCAAACTTACCTGGCTGAGCCAAATCCTGACAAACCTAAGTTTTATTCGCTTGACATGTTCCCCTACCCTTCTGGAGCTGGCCTGCACGTTGGCCACCCACTAGGATATATCGCCTCTGATATCATCGCAAGATTTAAGCGATTAAAGGGATTCAATGTCCTTCATCCTATGGGTTATGATTCATTTGGCTTGCCTGCTGAGCAATACGCAATCCAGACTGGTCAGCATCCTGCTATCACTACGGAACAAAATATTACTCGCTACACTGAGCAATTAAAAAATATTGGATTTGCTTTCGATTGGAGTAAAGAGGTTCGTACCTCAGATCCGGCTTATTACAAGTGGACGCAGTGGATCTTTATGCAGCTTTTCAACAGCTACTACGATCAAGAAGCAGATAAAGCGCTTTCCATCGATTCCTTAATTTCTCGGTTTGAAAAAGAAGGAAACAAGAATGTAAAGGCCATTTGCGATGATGAAACGCCAATTTTTTCCCATTTGGATTGGAAAGCTTTTTCCGAAAAGGAAAAGCAAGAAATGCTGCTCAAATATCGCTTGACTTTCTTGGCAGAGACAACCGTGAATTGGTGCGCTGCTTTAGGTACTGTACTTTCCAATGACGAAGTTAAAGACGGATTCTCTGAGCGAGGTGGCCATCCAGTCGAGCGAAAGAAAATGATGCAGTGGTCTATGCGAATCACTGCCTACGCAGATCGCTTACTTCAAGGTCTTGAAAAAGTTGATTGGTCTGAGCCTATCAAAGAAATGCAGCGAAACTGGATCGGGAAATCCATCGGTGCTGAAGTGACTTTTGAGGTAAAGGATTCATCTGAGACCATTAAAGTTTTCACCACACGAGTAGATACAATTTTTGGAGTGACTTATTTGGCTTTAGCACCAGAAAGTGATTTGTCAGCAGCACTCATTACCGAGGATCAGCGAGCTAGTGCCGAAGCTTATATTGAAGTTGCCAAAAATCGCTCTGAGCGTGAGCGAATGAGTGATGTAAAAACCATCTCCGGAGCATTCACTGGCTCCTACGCAATCAATCCTTTTAACGGAGAAGAAATCCAGATTTGGGTAGCAGATTACGTACTTGCAGGTTATGGAACTGGCGCCGTAATGGCCGTTCCAGCTCATGATGAACGGGATTACAATTTTGCGAAGCATTTTGGGCTGGAGATCAGACAAGTGATCGAAGGCTCTATGGAAAACGGCTCTTTCCCTGGAAAGGGAGGGCTAATAATTAACTCCGGCTTCATCTCCAACCTTTACATGAAGGATGCGATGATCAAAGCGATTGAATTTTTGGAAGAAAAAGGAATCGGAAAAGGAAAGATTCAATACCGAATGCGAGATGCGATTTTTACCCGTCAGCGTTATTGGGGCGAACCACTTCCAGTTTATTTCAAAGAAGGATTGCCTTATTTAATTGAAGAAAAAGACTTGCCTTTGGTATTACCTGAGGTAGATAAATATTTGCCAACCGAGGATGGAGCACCTCCACTTGGTCGTGCCAAAAACTGGACCTACAAGACTTCCGAGGGTGAATTTCCTTTGGAAATGAGTACTATGCCAGGTTGGGCCGGATCAAGTTGGTATTTCTTCCGATACATGGATCCTAAAAATGACACTGAGTTTGTAGACAAAGCAAAAGCTGATTATTGGGGAGCTGTGGATTTATATATCGGAGGTTCAGAGCATGCTACAGGTCACTTACTCTATTCAAGATTCTGGACCAAATTCTTATTTGATCTAGGGGTAGTTTCAATCGATGAGCCATTCCAAAAGATGATCAACCAGGGTATGATTCAGGGTAGGTCTAATTTTGTTTATCGAATTAAAGGCGAAAATAAATTTGTCAGTCTTGGATTAAAAGACAATTACGACACTTCTGCGATGCATGTGGATGTGAATATTGTTCACAATGACCAACTGAATTTGGACAAGTTTAAGGCTTGGAGACCGGATTTGGCAGACGCAGAATTCATCTTGGAGGATGGTAAATACCATTGCGGATCTGAAGTTGAAAAAATGTCCAAATCCAAATACAACGTAGTCAATCCGGATGATATTATCGAGCGATACGGTGCAGACACGCTTCGATCTTACGAAATGTTCTTGGGACCTTTGGAGCAGTTCAAACCTTGGAACACCAACGGAATTGATGGCGTTTTCAAGTTTTTGAGAAAGCTTTGGAACCTATACCACACTCCTACCGGAGAATTCCAAGTTTCGGATGAAGCGCCAAGCAAGGCCGAGTTGAAAGCGCTTCACAAAGCGATTAAGAAGATGGAAGAAGATATGGAAAATCACTCCTTCAACACTTCAGTTTCCAGCTTTATGATTTGTGTAAATGAATTGACTGCTCTGAAATCTAACAAAAGAGGAATCCTTGAGCCATTAGCCGTTTTGGTTTCCCCTTACGCTCCACATATTGCCGAGGAACTTTGGAGCTTATTGGGTTATTCGACCTCAATTACTGAAGCCACTTTCCCGGAATTCAAGGAAGAATACTTGGTAGAAAGTAACTTTGAATATCCTGTGATGATCAATGGAAAAATGCGAGCGAAGTTGAATCTTCCACTTTCACTTTCTGTACCGGAAATCGAAAAAGAAGCCATGGCAGACGAGACGGTTCAAAAATGGCTAGAAGGTAAAGCTCCTAAGAAGGTGATCATTGTACCGGGTAAAATTGTGAATCTGGTTATCTAAAACTGAAAGAAATTAAAGGGGAAATGGTAATTTCCCTTTTCTTTTTTTTTTCAAAAGTATTCAATGATCATCTACACCTTCCCCATCCGAACCGCCTTTATCGACCGTGATGTGGAGATGATTTCTCCTGAATTTGAGCTTAAAACACTGGAGTTTACCCAAAACCCAGCTAAGCTTATTTTCTACTTTGTGCTCCAGTTTTTTCAGCTGCTTTGGTACCTCCCAAAAACAACTCAATACCTATGCTTTTTTGGCGGATATCATTCGGTTTTGCCTGTTTGGTTTGGGAAAGTTTTTGGAAAAAGATGCATTATCCAGGCTGGAGGCACAGATTGCATGAATATGCCTGAGATCAATTATGGAAATTTTAGGAAAAAATGGCTCCGAAAAGCCACCATATATTCCTTTAAAAATTGCAGCTTAATCTTGCCTGTAGCTGAAGCTTTGGTTAAACAAGACTATAGCTATGATCCAAGTATTTCGCCCAAACAAGGATTGCTCAATCTGATTCCCAATCTGAAAACGTCTATTCGAGTGATTCCTAATGGATTTGACACTGATTTTTGGAAAGACTTGAAAAAAACCCGATTCCCGAAAAGCTTTATCTCGGTTGCCACCGGCACTTCCAATCCCGCTCGAGCAAGA
>NZ_JAQWXX010000062.1 GCF_029254265.1 Algoriphagus sp.
CGAATTAATCGCTCCCAGAACAAAGACACCATCTTCAATAATCTAATCATCAGAATGGTAAAAGCAGATAAAATGTATATCTCAAATATGATATGATGTTAAGCGGACACCTCTATAAAATGTTATAGACTAATTTTAAAAATTAATTCATTATTTTTTGACATAATTAATGTATAGACAAGTCACTAAAAAAATATTCTTCAGGTCTTAACTATTCGGGAATTATTCGGTGAAATATGTAAAAGCAATGCAATTATATCCATATTGAAGTTTTTTTGCTTACCTTATCCTTTTCAAAACCCTCATATTACCTTGGATTTTTTTTATTTAAAGCAGACAACTCCCACTTCCCACATTGAAGTGACTTCATAGAAGACTGTAAAGCCAATCAGCTAATAATGTATCATATCTGTATATTTGAAATACAGTTGTAGAATAGAAAATATTCCGCTTAATTTACATTTTTAATCATTTTATTATAAAAAAAAAGAAACTATCAAAATACTGTCTAAATTGTTGAAACACTATGAAAATCTAGCTCTGCTCATGGTTAGTTATAAGATAAATCAACTATAGTGTATCTGACTTATTTATCAGAAAGTCCTTAGACATTTTTCTAGGGACTTTTTTTATTGACCATTGTAAAATATTACTTTCATGAATCCTAATTAGCGTAAAAATTTAATTAACAAAAGAAGTATGGGAGTTATCATTTCCTCTGGAAATATTTTTTGTAGGAAAGGTATTATTCAATAAACAAAGCTGGATTGATATAATCCAATATAAAAATTTCTGGTAAATTTTTTAAGCCAAAAGGCTGACTTTTCAATTTTATATCTGAAAAAGATAAAACAATCATGATTCTTGTAAAAAAAGATTTTGAATTTGACAAAATTGGATTTGCTTATACTAACTAATGCAGATCGATTAACAATTTCAGGTCGTACCGTTGAAAGTCATCTATCAAAAAATATGCTTAAATTAGGTACTTCCGATATGATATCCACTATCTATGAGCTAAGTAAACGTAATATTTTAAAATAATAATTCTTTCAAGAAATCAAATTCTAAATGATTACAAAATTACTCGAGTAAGCGAATTTCTTGTTGCTTTCTCGTTTAGGATTTTGTCCAATTTTCGGATAGTTGGACAAAGTTTTTATAACAGCTATTCAAATCTTTCTCTTTTTTCGAAACCTTTGTACTATTAGCAAATAACGCGATTAGCTTGAACAGATAATGAAAAATGGAGTCAAATTACTTATAGTTTTATTTAGAATTTTAATTTGTGGTTTGATAAAATCAAATATAGTTTTAGTAATTATTTTCATTCTAGTATCTGGTTCAATAAGAGCCCAAACCCCCTCCTACTCCATTGAAGTTTCCGCAGTAGTAGTGGAGAATCTTCGGCTGATTACTGTTAGGGATTTAGATCTGTATAGTCCGTCTGTCCAAGGAAGTGTGATAATTGTAAATCCTATTACTAGTACATATGCAGGTCTATTCAAAATCCAAGGAAGTCCAAATAGAACAATCCGAATCAACTACACCCCAAGAGAATCAATCATCGAACAAAATGAGGGTTTAGGTGTGGTCCAGGCGCTGTATTCTATGAGTGCGGCCGGAGAAGATATTCAGTCTGGTAGTTTCTTGCTGACCCAAGGGTCCGCTGATGTCACCATTGGAGCCCTGGGTGAGGTTTTTATTTGGCTGGGAGCAGAGTTTGATATTTCCCAAGCTGCGCAAGGAAATTACCTTTCTCAATTCGTTCTAGAATTTGAGTATATATGATGACACGAGTTGTAATTCTTTTTGTCTCCTTTGCATTTTCCCTCTTTGGGTTTTCGAAAACTTCCTTTGGGCAGCGCCCAACTATTTCCACTTGGTCAGGAAGCGACGATATTACGATACGACCGCTAGGAATGGGAAGTAGTAGTTTGAATTTTAACCTGCATTCGAGTGTGATTACCGCTAACTCAGGCCCCGTTCAGATTCGCAAAGAAGATGACAACACTGCTGTTTTTGAAATTGAGGCTCCAAGTGAATATGAGATGGTGATAACTATGGATTATGCTCCATATCTGGCTAAAGAGGGAGATTCTTCCATAGATCAATCTATTCCTATGGTTTTCTATATGTCATATCACAACCAAAATGCCGCCAATGAAATCGTAGCTAAAAAAGAAAGTATCGATTTGCCTGCCGGGATTACAACTATCACGATTCCTGTTAACGGTAAATTTGCAGGTATTCCATTGCCCTCTAGTTCGGTATTTGGAGGGAGTTTAGAAAGACATAAATCGGTAGTATATCTGTTTGTCTATGGGACTTTGGGGCCGATCCGATCTGTTTACGCTGGTGAGTACAATACTCAAATTTCTATCAATGTAAATGTGGCAGGTGAGACGAATTGAGCTTATTTTATTCTTGATTGTGTTTGCCTGTTTTATTCCACAGGTTGGGATGGCCCAAAACCAAACGTTAAGAATCAACATAGAACTACCCGCCGGAGTGGGGTTAAATTCGGGATCAAGTTCAAAGCTAGACTCTGAGAGAAGTGTAAACAATGAAGTTGGACCGGACCTTTATGGGAAAACAGTGAAAAACTTCGCCTTGATTGCAGACGATGGTTCCTTTGTTAAGTTGACATGGATAAAGATGCAGACATTTGAGAATAGTCAATTTTTACTCGACTTTAAAAACCAAAATGAAACAGGCAAACCGATCCCATTCTTTTTTTTAAACGATAATACGAACAATCTTGAGAGCGCCCGATCTCTGATAGAATTTCCAGCTTTATTGAATTTTAATCAAAATGGGCTCTTGATCAGAAGTTTCGTGCCACGAAGGATTACGCTAAGCGCCTGGCTTGGATTTTACAGAGACAATCAACCGATGACTTTGGTTTTAGAGTATTTTTAACCCCGGATTACATTTCCAGATACTGCCCTTCTAATCTTTTCAGCGGGTGAGATCCTTACTGTAAACAAGCCTGCCTTAAAAATGCAACTCGTGCGATGTATTCTAAAAAAGTCCATAAAGACGTATCTATTAATTCCTGGAAATTCTTACTCCCGAGCAAAAAGTGATTTTATTTACAATTTAAATCACTTCATTTTACCATTCTTTTTAAAATCAAAAGGAACCAATAAGTTTTGTTCTTTTGAACTCATTTAGGAAATGGTATGATTTGCCTACCTAAACTACAATAACGGGATTTGAGGTATATGCCCGTCTTAACGTTATTCAAATTAGATTTCTTGTCTTGAGGAATTTACAGAGCTGAGAACTAACAAATATTTTCATATCCTGTACAAAACGGCTTATGGTAAGATTCAGTCAGTAGCTGTAATGAGCATTGTAAAAATGTCTCCTTTAAAAAATGAAGGTGAGAATTGAAGTTTTTAGCAAGTCATTGAAAAGGCTGACACCAAACCACAGCAGCTAAAAGCTGATATCCAATTTGAGTCCCAGTGAAATAACCTAATTTTATAAGAGTCATCATTATCGAATGGAATACAACTTATACATTTTTACATTTAGTTCATTTTTCCTGTTGGGCTTTTCGGTTCACATGCTTTTTACAACTATTGGCAATACCTATTTGAATAAATTATTGGCTGCCATGATGGGGATGCGTGGGCTTCAGATGCTGTATTTTATCGCTATCAATACTGGACAAACCTTCTTTGTTTCTATAATAATTAATTCGTTAGGTCCCTTTCTATTTATGTATGGAGCTTTCTTGTACCTGTACATAAGAGGTTTTATCAGGGATGAAAGCCGATTGCAGAAAAAAGACTTACTTCATCTTATCCCATTTTTAATAGCTCTAATAGATTCCATTCCATATTATTTTTTGGATGCTGATACGCGTGCGAATTTTATTTCAGATGTTATCGCTCACCGAGCATTTTTTGTTCCGGATAGTTTTGTGATTTTTCCATATTATTTGATCTCCATATTTCGATACGTATTACTAGTAACTTATTTTATTTTGACTTGGCGCCTTGTCATAAAATCTGGAATTATAAAATTCAGAAAAACAAATCCGATTGTAACAAATTGGATTTTATTCTTTCTCTTGATTACAACCTTGTCAAATTTGAGTATGGTAGTCAATTTTATCATAAATATCTCTGCTGGGGCTTCAACAAGTAATCTATTCTTAAGTAATTATAGAGTTTTTATCCAGTCTACCATCTTATTAGGTTTTTTCGGATATCTTTTTTACAATCCAAAGATATTGTACGGGTTTGTTTTTGTCTCAAAAGAATTCGCAGCTACCTTAAAACCAATGGATTTAGATTCGAATGAATCCGCATATTCGGATGAACTTATTGAAAGTCAAGAGTCAAAAAAACCACCAAGGGCTACTAGAAAACAAGCTTCAACTATCAGTGAAGAAGAAATTGTTAGAATTAAAGAAAAAATGATCTCGCTTATCGAAACCGAAAAGCCATTTCTCAATCCTGATTTCTCTGTGGGGGACTTAGCATCCAAAATGGGATTACCTTCCCATCATTGTTCCTACATCCTGAATGAATATGTTGGTAAGAATTTTAGAGGATGGGTGAATGAATATCGGGTAGAATTCTTCATTGCGCATTATCCAAGTTTAATAGCCAACCAAACTATTTTAGCTATTGCATCGAAATCAGGGTTCAAAAATAAGAATACATTTTACAGAGCATTTGAAAAAGTGACAGGCCAAACACCATCTCAGTATTTCGATTCTTAATTTTTTGCTATATTTTTTTTAAAAGTAATTCCAGCTAATTCCACTACCCTTTTTTCTCCAACTCTTGTAATTCGTTGATCCTTTATAGCATCCGGAGTTCTATGGTATTTCGCAAACTGGTCACATGCGGACAATCATAGCTAGCAACTTGTATTTTTTGTCCAACTATGCGATGGTTGGACAAATTTCAGTCTCTGTTTAAATTTATTTTCTGCTTGTATGTGGAATTTTGCCCGACTGATGAATCTTCTAGGTTTCCTAATAGAAAAAATCAGAAGGTAAACTAAAAAAACAATTGTATCATCTATTTCAAACAATCCAAACCATGAAAAAAACAGTTAAAATTCTAATCGCTACGGTATTCGCAGTAGGCTTTGTATCCTTGGCCAACGCACAATCTGCCTCTATTTCTGCCAATGCAACTGTGATAAGCGAGCTCAAAGTTTCCAACTTGTCCAACTTAAACGTATCCATCCGACGAACCCATATTTGAATTTAAGAGGTTTTAGGTAAGGCTGTATTCTTTCCAGTTTGATGGAAGCAGTTGGTAGAGGTCTTTTTGTTTGTGGCTTTGGATTCTTT
>NZ_JAQWXX010000063.1 GCF_029254265.1 Algoriphagus sp.
TGGTCAAAACCGTTTATTTTGACCTAATTTAGTACCCGTTAAGACCGCAAGAAAGCGATTGTCACTGGCTGTCACTTCTAACTTATTTGGCTACTGGTGCATTTGCGGATATACATATTGTACAAAATTTATTATTGACAAAAGGATTTCGTTGTTTTATTATAAACCAATTGCATTCATCTAAGGGTTTTAAACTATGCAAAGGCTAGTGAAGAGTCAAACTTTTAGATAGTTCAAGCTTACTTGAAAAAGCAGTAAATTGTTTATAGATAACTTAAAATCAAAAATTATCCATAAAGAGATTATACGATATTAAATAACATAAAATTGTATTTAAATACCATATATAGAGTAGAGTTAAAACAGATTTTATTGTAGTTCAGGATAAACTTTCAACCTTTAAATCTAAAAGAAAGCATAAAGCCTAGTGAGAAAAAAATCTATTGCAATTGAAAGCCATACTTTAGAAAAAATCCTTACTTAGCCAACCTTTTAAATTGGTACAATTTAAACACTTAACAATCTGTTTTGACACCTTGATTACTGTGGCAATTGATCAACAAATACGAAAGACTTGATGGAAATCAATTCATATTGGTTTTTCCACTAATTAATGCTTAAATTATTTTCTGCTATTTATATTTCATCAGTTAACAAGAATTATCTTTATTTCACAAAATATCCTATCAAATTAAGAATTCTGTCAATCAACCTCTTCTCAAATATTATACAATTCTGTATGAAAAATGCTATCCTATCCCTTGTAATTACATCCCTTTTCTTTTTTTCCTGTACAAAAAGAAACCTAGTTTATTTGTCTGATTTAGATCCAGTCAATGGCTATTCCTCAAATATCACTACACTATCGGAGCCAAGGATACAAGAAGATGACCTGCTAAGCATAACAGTAACAAGCCTCAATCCAGAATCAAATATGCTATTCAATGCAGGAGTGATTATGCCTTCTCAAGGAAATGTCAACACGGTAGTCTCCTCTCCGATAAATGAGAATTATCTTGTCGACAAGGATGGATTCATTAATTATCCAGTAGTTGGGAAAATAAACCTTCGCGGGCTTACCAAACAGGAAGCTATTACAAAAGTCACGCAGGTTTTGGATGAATATGTGAAGGATCCTATCATCAACATTCGATTTATGAACTTTAAAGTCACTGTCATAGGGGAAGTACAGCAACCCTCCTCCTTTATAATCCCCACTGAAAAAATAACGATCCTCGAGGCCCTTGGACTTGCAGGTGACATGACAGCTTACGGTAAAAGGGAGAATGTCCTTGTAATTAGGGAAAAAGATGGAGTGAGAAGTGCAAATAGGTTAAATCTAAATGAAAAAAACGTGCTTGACTCCCCATTTTATTACCTTCAACAGAATGATATAGTTTATGTTGAGCCCTTTAAAACTAAGTCTATCCAAGCAGACAATAACCCAACTACAGTAGCCTTGATAAGTACGGCCCTGACTCTAGCTACTGTTTTGATACTTAATTTCAATAATATATTTTAAATTTGTTGATAAAACTTCGGCCAATAATAATTGACAACTAAGACCAAACATGGAAATTAAAGATCTACTCAAGGAACTTGAAAAAGAAGAAGAAAAGGAGAATAGTAGTGATCAGCTTAGTTATAAAATGATTTTCTTCAAATATTCTCAGAAATGGTACTGGTTTGCTATCGGTCTTTTTCTATGCATGTCTTTAGCACTTACCTATATCTATTTTGCAACTCCTCAATATGAAATAAAAAGCACTCTGCTCCTCAAAGATGAAAACAAAGGTTCCGACTTTAACTCTAATGCAGTGCTTACAAACATTAAAGGATACGGTTCAACCTCATCTGTTGAGAACGAAGTAGAGGTTCTGGGAGCAGAGCACTTAATGATCAAAGCCTTTGATGAACTTGGGTTTTCAACAGCATACTTTATTCCCAATGGACCATATCGATGGAAAGAGATATACGGAAGTGAAGTACCCTTTACTTTAACTACTTTTGAAAAAAATGAATTCTTCAAGGTTGATGATAACACCGTCAACATAATCATCAAAAATGAAGAAGAATTCCAACTAATCAATCCTTCCGGACAAACCCAAAACTTTAAATTCGGTCAGAAAATTCAAAACTTCTATGGTACCTTTTCAATAAACCGGAATCTAGAATTCATCCCATCTTCAGATTACGTATCCAGTGAGCCTATTAGAATTTCCTTCTTAGATTCCTCGGTGGCAAGAGGCGAAGCACAAAATCTTAAAGTGGAAATAGTAAACAAATTAGCCAGTGTAATCGAACTTTCTATCCTTTCAGAACATCCTAAAAAAGGAAGAGACCTAATTGAAAAACTTATAGAAGTTTACAATAGTGAAGCAGATAATGAAAAAAATATAACCGCAAAAAACACGATTTCCTTTATCGATGAGCAACTTATTGGACTTACTGAAGAACTTGATGCAATTGAAAACAAAGCTGAACAATATAAACTAAGTAATTCAATAACAGATGTTGGAGCAGAGGCTCAGCTTTATCTAAATAGCACAACAACAAACAGGCAACAACTAGCAGACCTATCGATCCAGATTGATGTACTTGAATCTATAGAGACTTATATGAGTAGAAACGGAAATGAGTACGAAACAGTACCCGGAACGCTAACTGTTACAGACCCTACTTTAAATGAGCTAATTTCAGATTTCAATAGACTTTCGCAGGATAGGGAGAGAATGCTTAGGACAACACAACCTAACAATCCAATTGTTGTAAATATTAGCCAGCAGCTTGCAAGTCTCAGGAATAGCATTGTGGAAAACTTAGGGCACATTAAAAACGGATTGATCATATCAAAAAATAGTCTAGAATCAACCTCCAACCAATTCCAAAGCAGAGCATCAAAGGTTCCTACTATGGAAAAAGAACTATTGGATATTAACCGAGAGCAGAGTATCAAACAACAACATTATCTCCTTCTAGTCCAAAAAAGAGAAGAAGCCATGCTCACACTTGCAGCAGCTTCAGTTGGAAACTCCAAAACCATAGGAGAACCAATCTCATCTGAGTTCCCGGTAAAACCGAATAAAAAAATAGTTTTTGCCTTTGGCCTGATCATGGGGATGGCCCTTCCTTTTGGCTTGATTTTTATAAAAGATCAATGGGAAGAAAAAATACAATTCAAATCAGATGTTGAGAAATTAACAAACACTCCAATACTTGGGGAAATATCTAAAAACAAAGCCACTGATGGGATAAGAGCAATTTCTAAGAATAAAAGAAACCTAATTTCAGAGCAATTTAGATTTATAAGATCTAACCTGGCATTCTCAACTTATAAAAAGCCAAACAAAACTATACTTGTTACCTCCTCTATAAGTGGAGAGGGAAAAACTTTTTTCAGTTTGAATTTGGCTGTGACCATTGGAATGACTGGCAAATCTGTGGTAGTATTAGAATTTGATCTCAGAAGACCTGCCTTGATTTCTGCTTTAGGAATGGATACAACAAAAGGAATCTCAGAATATCTTAATTCGTCCAATATGCAAATCAAAGAGATAATTCATCCATTGGAATCAGTTGAGAATGTAGATATTATAGGTTGTGGTAAAATCCCGGAAAACCCAGCAGAACTAATGATGGGAGAAAATCTCCAAAAACTATTCAATGAGTTAAGCAAATCTTACGATCACATAATCATAGATTCTCCACCTATAGGACTAGTGGCTGACTCGTTTATTTTCGGAGAATTTGCTGATGTAACCATTATGGTACTTAGGTATAATTATTCTAGCAAATTGCAGATCAAAACAATTGAGGATGTACGCAAAAACAAAAAATTCAAGCAGCCTCTGTTAGTTCTTAATGATGCAAAAGCTGAAATAATCTATGGATATGGAGGTAAAAATTCAGCTAAATATTATCAACAATAAAAACGGTTTTAAAAGAATCATAAAATGTCTTTATAAAACACAGATTTAATAAAAAGATATGGAAACAAAAT
The DNA here is from genome assembly GCF_029254265.1 of Algoriphagus sp. Classification (GTDB taxonomy): domain Bacteria; phylum Bacteroidota; class Bacteroidia; order Cytophagales; family Cyclobacteriaceae; genus Algoriphagus. The sequence goes on from NZ_JAQWXX010000063.1 coordinate 4,001, forward strand.
GAAGATATGGATTGATTTTATAAACACACCGCAAGTCAGTTTTTTTGAGCCCATTATCGAAGGGCTTTCCCAACAAGGACATACATTTATTTTGACCTGTAGAGACTCCTCAAATACTGTTCAAATCCTAAAACAAAAAAAGTGGGAGTTTACTATAATTGGTGATAGGGCAGAAAAAGGTTTAGTAAATAAACTCGCCAGTTTCCCAAATAGAATTCGAAAGCTTGTTAGCTTTTTGAAAAATAAAAAAATTGATGCAGCTGCGGGCCAAAGTAGTTTTTATCTTCCTTTAGCCGCAAGAATCCTCGGAATACCTTCGCTTTACACAAATGATAATGAACATGCGTTAGGCAATATCCCTGCATTTATTTTTGCTAAAAAAATCATTCTTCCAGAAAACTTTCCAATTCAGAAAGCCTTAAAACAGGGAGCATCAAAGAAAAAAACGAGTTTATACCCAGGGATTAAAGAAGGTATTTATCTCTGGGAAAAAGGCGAAGAAATAACCAAGCATAGAAAACAATCAGAACCTAAAACAATATATATAAGGCCTGAGCCCCAAACTGCCCAATATTATAAAGGTAAAACAAACTTCCTTGACAACTTACTTCTAGATCTAAAGGATAGTTTTAATATAATATTATTAGTTAGAGAAAAAAGCCAGTTTGAACACTATACAGCCCCACAATTCAAAGGGATTTCAGTACCTGATAAACCCTTAGATTTTACAACAATCGCAAAAGACTGTTTATTATTTGTTGGTGCAGGCGGCTCTATGACTCGAGAAATGGCATTGATTGGAATACCTACCATATCGGTATATCAAGGTGATCTTTTAGGTGTTGACAAATTCTTGATTGATAACGGTTATATGCAACATATCCCGGAATTAAGTTCCGAAAAACTTTTGTCAGAAATATCAGGATCTGAGCAGAAATCCTCTGGTGATTTACTCCTAAAAAAAGGTAAAAATGCCTATCAATTATTAATGGAAAACATCATAAATCTTCAAATAAAAAGAAAATAAGCATCCTTTTAGTTTTCAGAAGACTTTATTTAAGAATTAAAATTCTCCAAAAAATAATAAACTCCCAGGAGTAAGAAAATTTGTTTTTCTCTAGGATATCCTTTTTCGTGTTGCATAATAATTTCTGCAACCTTCTTCTGATTAAATACTTCTCCAAAAAGAGTCTTATTATCCAACAAAATGTTTTTTATAGAATCTGATTCGGATTTAAACCAATAACTAGTAGGCGAAGAAAAATCTTTTTTCTTCCTATTAATTATTTCATCAGGTAATAATTTTTTGGCAAATGCCTTATGAATTAATTTTCCACTAGAAAAATTCAATTTTGATTGATAAGGAAGTTGTTCAACGTATTTAACTAATTCTAAATCAAGAATAGGAACCCGGCATTCATAGGCAAAATTCATTGTTATTTTATCAGTATAATTCAAAAGATCATCCGCTAAATTCATCCTTGTATCAATAGCCATCATTCTTTCAACACTATGCTTTTTACTGCTACATTCAAGAATGTCATAAAAATATTTGACTCTATCGATACTAGTAGTGTCTTGAAGACCTATCAATTCTTTAATCTCTGAATTTGAAAAAACTTCATAAATCTTTAAAAATCTTTGCAATTCATTTGTGATCCCAATAGCGTTTGCACCTCTATAAATTTTTTCATTTTTAAAATGATAACCAGAGAGAATACTCTTAATTACCTTCTGAATAATTCCTGGAATATTATGCAAAAGAAGTTCTGTTTTATATTTCGGATATCCTCCCAATGGTTCGTCGGCCCCTTGACCAGTTAGAACAACCTTCACATGTTTAGAAGCTAATTCTGATAAATAATACATAGGTATTATTGAAGTAGTAGCAAGTGGCTCTTCCACAATCCGAGCACATTCTTTAAATTTTGATAAAAAATCATCAAAACCAATCCTTTTAACATGATGCTCCAAACCTAAAATTTCTGCAGTCCTAAAAGCATCATTAATTTCATCCTCATAATGATCCCCCTCAAATCCAATGGTGAAAGCTTTCAGTGGTACATCTGAATGCTTTTGTGCAACTGCCGCAACCATAGCTGAATCTATTCCCCCACTCAGTAAAATCCCAACAGGAACATCAGAAAGCAATTGCCTTTTTATTGCCTTTTGAAAAAAATAACCATAATTTAAGACTTCATTATTTTTATTTGAGATTAAAAGTTGAGAAGATTTACTCCCCAAATAAGGCGTTTCCGAAATAGAAATATCTTCTAAATTTAAGTCAACCTTTATAAAATGACCAGGATGAATTTTTCTTAAATTTTTATAAAGCGTTTGAGGAGAAGGGTTGTAACGAAGTCTTAAAAGACAAGAAAGGGCATCCTTATCAAGTTCCTTTAATTCCATTTCGGATTTAATTGGTCTAATTTCAGAAGAGAATATAAATTTTTTACTCTTTTCATAATAGTACAAAGGCTTTACACCAAATGGATCACGGGCTAAAAACAACAGACCCTTTTTAAGATCAAGAAAAGCAATTGCAAAAATTCCGTTAAAATCTTTAACCCCATTAATCCCATTTTCAATTAAGTAATAGAGTATACTTTCTGTATCAGAATGACCTTTAAAATTCAATTCTTTGCTTAATGTATTCCTTAAATCTTGATGGTTATAAATTTCACCATTAAAAATGATAGCATAATTACCACAATTTGAAATCATAGGTTGATGACCTGCAGGAGACAAATCTAAAATAGAAAGTCTTCTTTGACCAAGAGTAACAGTATGATTTTTTAGATTAAAATTATCAATACCCCAATCATCAGGACCCCTATGCTTAATTTGATCCAACAATTGTTGCTTAAAAGTTATATTTACAGATCCTAAAATACCACACATACAAGATTCGAAATAAGAATTTACTAAATTTATTAAAATATTTTAATATTAAAATCTATTTAATGAAAAGAGCATTAAATTTTAGGTATTCGATAATAATTAGCTAAACTAAAGGCAATATTATTATTATCATATATATTTTTATCAACAAAAGAACTTCTAATTCCTTCTTTCTTTCCATGCAAAACTTTAATGACCAATTTAGTAAGTTCATCAACTTCAAAAGTCGAAGAAACATAACAATTAGGAACGCCTTCTATCATTTCACTAACATTACCTACTGGTACAGAGACTACGGGCAAACCACAAGAAAGAGCCTCCTTAATAACTTGAGGAGATCCCTCAGAAATAGATGTCATAAGCAAGCAGTTTGCCGAAGACAATAAATCTCTAATTTCAGATCTTGTCATTTTATCAATACACTTAACAATAACCTTATCTTTAAGCTCAGTTTCAAGTTGATTAACAATTTTTGAAAAAAGCGGAAAATTTTTTTCTTCTCTATCTGGATTACTAGGAAATACAATCACTTTTTTTGGGAAAGAAATAGATTTAGAAAGTGCAGAATTAAAGAACTCCGTATCAACACCACAGGTTAGAATCTCAGTATTGGGATTAATCAGTAAACCCAATTCCTTCATTTCTTGATTTTGAACAAATATTTGATCTACTTTTTTCGCGATGAGTTTACTTATCCAAACTTGGAATTTATTATCTCCATGATCTTGAAAATCACAACCATGGAGAGTGAGATATACAGGAATATTAGGTCTAAAAAAAAGTAAAAACAAACCAGATATTCCATAATGAATATGAACAATATCAGGTTTACTTTTTTTAATTAAATAAGGAACAATAAAAACACTTTTCAAATATTCCAATTTAGATTTATGCAATCCATTTATTAAATAAATTATTTCTTCAAAAACAAAAGACTTTTTTAAAGCATCAATTTGTTCTTTTATGAAAATACCAAAAAAAGGATGATCTGAAGTAGGATACATATTAGTCACAAACAATATTTTTTTCATAAGGATAGGTATTAAGCATTAAAATAACTCTTAAAATAAATAATTTGAAAATAAAAAGAATCCTAATTTAACAAATCATTAGAATCTATCTTTTTTTTTCCTGAATTAAGGTTTTTAACAATTTCTTTATTACAATTTTTCTTTTTGATTGGTCAATACCTTTTTGAAAAATATATAGGGCAAAAACCGTTGAAATTAAATAATGGTAATGATAAACGGAATACCAAGTGAAACTTGTAAACAAAATATACCATAAATAATATTTTGCATATTGATATTCAGAAGGAAGTGGAATTAAGAAACTAATTAACCAAATAATTATAAAACCTAAAATTGAAAAAATTCCAAACATAGCATAAACTGCTATAATACCGACATCAGAAAGATAATATCCCCTTTCATCACCTAACTTTTCATTAAATTTACCATATGAAGATATCCCCCAATAAGGAGCACCATTTCCAAAAACACCGCTAATTTCATTTGGAGAATAATCGTACAAGAAATATTCCCCAGCTAAAACTCTTATATATTTCTTTCCTAAACTCGAGTCTCTCTCTTGAGCTTCTATAACACCTTCAACCATTGGGATATCAGCGTTAATAGCCAGCCCAACTCCTAAAACAAAAAGGAAAATTATTACAACTTTTTTAGGAATTGAAACATTATTCAGTAAATGAATTAAATACATTAACAAAACACCAACAATAAATTGTCTTGTCACTTGCATTACAGGAATAATAATACCGAGAGAAGAAAATACCAGCCAAAACCAACGATGATTTTTCGAAGATGTTAATTTATTAATAGAAATAAAAAGTGATAATATAAAAATGCCAGCACCTGGAAAAATAATCCGAATAACACCTCTATCCTCAGTCCATTCATCTCCATACAAAGGCTTACCAAAAAGAACAACACCTTGATTTAAATATTGAAAAAAAAACAGAAGGGCATAAGCCAATCCAAAAAATAAAATTATTCTTTCTAAAGTTTTAACAGAGATATTATGATACCGCATGAAAAAAAATAAAGGCCATATCATATACTGTGTAGTTTCAATGAAACTATGGAAAAAATTTTGGTCCCATGAATAATAAGCCATAACCATGGAAAATATGATAGAAAAAAATATCAGATAAATAGGTATTGAAAAAACACTTTTAATTTTAAAAAAATAAGGGATAGATAAAAAGATTGTAAGCCATATAAATAAAATAAATGAATAATTTAAAATAGACGAACTTATAAAGGAAGCATCAAAAAACTTGAGGCTGAAAGGAACTAATAAAATAATAAAAACAACGTATATCCTATCTTTCATCTATAATTTAAAAGAGAAATTTTTAACAACAAGTTTCAAACTAATTAACACCCCCAAGACAGCTATCAATATCTTATATATTAAATTCAAATCTACAACTAAGAAATAGGATACGATAAACAAGCCAATTGCTAATCCCCACATTAAAACCTTATCCTTAATATTAATTCCAACTGATTTCTTAAAAACATACCAGATATAAAATTGAAAAATAGAGAAGGTGGTTAAATAAGCAATCGATAATCCCATAGCTCCAAATTTACTTCCATAGTAAACTATCGGAGTAGAAAAAAGTGAATTAATGATTCCTAACTTAAGGATTTTTTTCTCATTATTTGTTGCACCAAGAATTGTTCCAATCATACTATCAATTGAGGATAAAAGTAAAAACCAAATTTGCAATTGACAAACAATAACTGCGGGCAAATAACTTGGTGGAAAAAGAAAACCTAGAATTTCATAAGCAAACATCGTGAATAAAAAAGAAAGTAAGATACCCAGAAGCATATAATACTTAAACCCTTCACTTATCACATTTTTAAATTTTGCAATATTCGAAACCCAAAGAGCAGAAAGATTGGGAAAAATAGCGATCAAAGCAATATCAAGAATCATTGATATTGGCCCAATAAACTTATCTGACAAATTATAAAAGGCAACCTCTTCGATGGTTGAATTAATATCAAGAAAATTATTAGAAAACTTCCTATACGGAAGCATTACTAAAGTCAAAGCAAAATAAGGCCAGCTTTCGTAAACAAGATTTTTTGAGGATAACCAAAAATTCTGAACTTTTCCTATTAAAAGTTTATGACGCTTCAAAGCGAAATAAAAGGTTATATTCTTAAGTACGTTAATAGCCAAAAAAGCAAATATCAGATTATTGATAGTTACTAAAGAATTTGGTAATAGAAAAACTAATGCAAACCAAATAAAACCATAAACTAAATTAATTATTGACGGAGGCAACATTTTTTGATTACCTATATAAACAATTTCAAAAAGCTTACCTACACAGGAAATCAGAGAGAATAAAAAAACTAAGGATAATTCTAATAATGTAAGATTACCCAAAAAATAGTTATACCCGACATAAAGAACACTAACCAAAACTAAAGCTAAGGTCCTTAATAAAATTCCATTAACTACCAAATCATTCGTTTTTTCAGGTTCACGTGCAATTGACCTGACAATAATAGTTTGAACACCTAAGTCAGCAATTGTCAATAATAATGCACCTTGAGCAATGATAAAAGTATACAAACCATAATCATCAGGTAAAAGAATTTTAGTTATTTTTAGAACTGCTAAAAGACTTAGAACTTGTGAAATCGCAGTCCCTAATGTTAAATAAGAAAAATTCTTGAAAACTTTATGTTGGATAATACTTTTTATCATAACGATTTACTAAAAACAAATTTTTTATTTAGTTTTTAGATATTTAATTAATTCGGCTTTTAAATCATCTGAAATTGGAGCTTGAATCTTTCTTACAAACAATTTCTCAGAGACTTTTAGTTTTTCTAAATCTGAAACGTCCAAATGTGCAGGACTATTGCCATTGCGGAATTCCCAGTCGATATAAAATAAGTGCTTATTAACTAAATCATTTCTGTATGGAGACTGCATCAAAACTGTTTGAAAATAAATCTCCTCAGGAGCAAAGGTGTTTTCAAGTAACCTCATAAAGTCAAGGTTTTCTTCAGAAAAATTTACTGCATATTCCATGCAAGAATATGATAATGAAAGCCATGTACTCCCACCATACAAAGGAGGCATTTTTTTTGTGCTTTTTCGATTAATCCCGAAAATATCTTGCAATTTAAGAAGAGACATAATTAATTTAAAACCAATTTTAGTTTTTGCATTAAATTGATCATAAAAATGATATTTGTCAAATCTATCTAAACCTCCATTGGGCCAACGATCATCAGGAAGGCTAAAAATATCCAAAAATTGTTTACCATCATTTTTAATAAAAAATTCTTTAATATATTTAGGCGATTTTAATGGTAAATCAGATTCACTGGCTGTATGTAAATACTTTATATTTTTATCTTTCAAAGCCTCTTTTGCTAGGAATAATAATACCTCAATGAATTTTTTCCCTCCCCAATTTACTTTATACAAACTCTCTACAAATTTTACATTTTTATTTTCTCTTAATTTCTCAATTCTTTCTTTCGAAATATTCGATTTTTTATCTACATGGATATAAAAATAAAAATCTTCATCAAGCAAATCTATGTATTCATAGATCTGTTCAATATTCCTATAAGCGACTAAAAGAATTGCATGTTTATTCATATTTATTTTTATTGATTAATATAATTTTACACAAAATAATAAAACTTACTATATGATTGGAAATTATTTTATATTCCCCTTTCATAAAATATAATTTTAATAATATTTACCAATGATCAGATTAATTATTTCATAAATCCTTCTTCCAGTCAACTGATCAACTTGGGTAGTTCTCGTGAGCAAAACCCCATTCAATTGCAAAGGATAAATGAACTCCCCCTTTACCACGATACTACATTCAGGCACATTCTTCACCTTTAAAAAGGCATTCAATTAATATTCCAAAAAGACCAACTAATTTTCCTTGACATCAAGGAAGTTTACTTAGACAATTCCCTACTCATTTCGAAATTATTTCAAACATCTTTTATGCTTCCCTTTAGAGGGGAAATGACTGGCTATCATTAATCGATAAATGGGAATCTGACCAATTTGACACTTATCGTCGTAAAATACTGATTTTTGACTACACCTATATATCAGAATGCAAATAATAAAGATTTATGGTAGAATATGACTGGATTAATTCAGAAATTTCTAACTTTTTATTTTTAAAGGATAAAATTTAATCCATCTATCAAAAATAATCGATATCAAAATTCTTCAAAAGGTACCGGAACAAGTATTGAATGATTTTCTATTTGAATTGCTTATTAATTAAATGGCTGTTGGGTAAACAACTTATATGTCCTTAATGACTTCTTTGACCAGTTGATCAAAATTGGTTTTTTTAATCAAAAAAAGAAAACCCTAAAGGAATTTAGTTCCAAACATTATAGTGAACTAAAGAATAAATACTAATACCTACCTTACTAACATGTCAAATTGATCATTGCCATCAACTTTTTAATGACGGACCTATTCTCATTGACACCTTTCAATCCATCAAATGAGCCCTATAGGCAAATAACAGGGAAAATTACCTCGTATGAAATTTGGGAAGAATTCTTAACTTCAACTGACTTGATATCCTTCTTTCAACCCAGCAAAGAACATTCCGTACTTTACTCTCTAATAAGTCTAAATCTATAGTACATTTTGATCCATTTTTAATGATAAAAGCTATTTACTCAATTTTACCAGTCAAAAGAACTTACAATTCTAGACTTCGCTATCAACATCCATATCGCACCAAACTATTGATTCACACTACCACTTTTTATTTTCCTGATTTATGAATTTATACTCATGTTCTTTCCTTCAGAATTTACTTTACCATCCCTATTTATTAAACTAAAACCCCCTCTTTCCTACCATAATAAGGATTGCCTCTAATAAAAGGAGGTTGATTATCATCTGGCCTTTCTCAGTTCTTGAAACTATCATTGAATCAGATCCAAATTGCAGTACTTTTTGTAACTTAAGGAACTAATCCATGTCAAAAAAACTATGAAAAGAAGTGCACTTTTATTTGTGATCCTCACTAGTTTTATTTTTTCCTGTGCTAATCAAGAAACCCAACAGACACTAAAATCATCAAATCCAGAGGCTGAATTGAAGTTTTCGACAAACCCTTTTGTAATCTCCCAAGAAAACAGGCAAAACAACAACATAAACGTATTGGTTTTTACTAAGACAGAAGGTTTTAGACATGAAAATATTTCAGAAGGCCTAAAAGGACTTCGGATTTTATCCGATCAAGAAAACTGGAATATGACAACCACCGAAGATTCTAGGTTTTTTAATATTCCTTTCCTATCAGAATTTGATGTGGTCATTTTTCTTAATACTACAGGAGATATTTTAAACGAACTAGAAGAAGCTGCATTTGAATCTTATATTAAAAGCGGGGGTGGCTTTTTAGGAATTCATGCTGCAGCAGATACCGAATATGATTGGCCATTTTATCAAGAGCTTATTTCTGCACAATTTTTAGGCCATCAACCGACTCAGCAGGCTCGTCTAAAGGTCCATCAAGAGACTCATCATCCATCGATCAATCACTTGGATGAAGTTTGGACATTGACCGATGAGTGGTATTATTTTAAAGAGCCCCTTAAACCACATGCAATGGTACTCATGGAAATAGATGATAGTTCAATCACCGAAAAAAGTCCAACAGGCCAAAACTACCCAATTGCTTGGGCGCATCAAAAGTTCGAAGGTAGAGTAGTGTATACTGGAATTGGTCATACGAAAGAGCTATTTTCAGATCCCATTTACCTCGAGCACCTCAAAAAAAGTATTCAGTGGTCTGCTGGTAAGTATGAAATCAAACAGATCAAAACATGGCAAAACTTATTGGATTATGATCTTACTCATTGGGATAAATACCTAGGAGTACCTCATGAATCAGTCACCTTACCATTTGAGTTTCCAAAACAAAAGGATGTTAGACAAGGTCAAGCCTTGGGGTTAAATAATGACCCTCTCAATGTTTTCTCAATTGAAAAAGGAGTTGATGGCGAACCAATTTTGCACATAACTGGTGAGATTTATGGCAGTCTAACGTATCCATCCGACGAACCCATATTTGAATTTAAGAGGTTTTAGGTAAGGCTGTATTCTTTCCAGTTTGATGGAAGCAGTTGGTAGAGGTCTTTTTGTTTGTGGCTTTGGATTCTTT
>NZ_JAQWXX010000065.1 GCF_029254265.1 Algoriphagus sp.
ATGGTCAAAACCGTTTATTTTGACCTAATTTAGTACCCGTTAAGATCGCAAGAAAGCGATTGTCACTGGCTGTCACTTCTAACTTATTTGGCTACTGGCATCTTTGCGGATATACATAATTTTTTTTCATAAATATTGAAAAACCAAAAAATCAATACAATATTTTGAGAAATGAAATATTGAACAAATCATAATCTGAAATACAGGGGTGTTTACCTGTAAATACAGATGATAATTTTGAAAAAAATAATTATACCTCTATGTTTTAGCAATTAAATATTGAAAATGTAAAATTAAATATTGTAAGTCTGCTCAAACGGTTTTAATTTTGGGAAGTGATTTATTATCGTAATCTATCAAACCTAGACAGTTATATGTACCGAGTGGTCTTCTTGCTAAGCTTTATTATTCTCATTGGATCTTAATGTGAGGCACTAGACTATTTATATCAATCGAATAAAAATCTAAAGTGCCTCATTCAACTGAGGCATTTTTTTTTACCCTATCCTATGAATCTGAAAAAGTACAGTTGGGAAATAAGTGACAACGACGAGCATCCAGCAGGCAAAGCTATGCTATATGCCACAGGCTTGAGTGATAAAAAAATGAAGCAGCCCTTTGTAGGGATAGCCAGTTGCGGATATGAAAGTAATCCCTGCAACATGCACCTCAATGACTTTGCCGGTTTGATCAAGAATTCCTCCCAGGATCACGATTTGACCGGTTTAGTTTTTAATACCATTGGAATTTCTGATGGAATTTCTATGGGTACAATGGGCATGCGTTATTCGCTTGTCTCAAGAGATATTATTGCAGACTCTATTGAGTCATTTATTCTTGGTCACTCCTTTGACGCCTGTATTGCCCTTGCAGGATGTGATAAGAATATGCCTGGAGCAATCATGGGCATGCTCCGAATCGATCGTCCTTCTATATTGGTGTATGGCGGGACTATTGCCTCTGGGAATTATAAAGGAGAGAAATTGAATATCGTTTCGGCGTTTGAAGCGTTTGGAAAACGAATCAATGGAACAATCTCTGATGAAGATTACGATGGAGTGATCCGAAATGCTTGTCCAGGAGCGGGTGCTTGTGGAGGAATGTATACAGCAAATACCATGTCTTCTGCAATCGAAGCGATGGGGATGTCGCTTCCCTATTCCGCATCTTACCCTGCTAATTCTCCTGAAAAACTCGAAGAATGTCGTCAGGTAAATAAATACATGCGGATTCTTCTGGAGCGAGATATCAAACCAAGCGATATTATTACTAGAAAAAGTATTGAAAATGCTGTACGAGTTGTGATTGCTCTTGGTGGAAGTACCAATGCAGTGCTCCATTTATTGGCTATTGCCCAAACGGCAGGAATAGATTTTACACTTCAGGATTTTAAGGCAATCAATGCGAAGACGCCGATGATTGCAGACTTTAAGCCTTCAGGGAAATTTTTAATGGAGGATCTTCATGAGCAAGGAGGGTTACCAGCATTCATGAAGTATTTCCTAGAAAAGGGATTTTTACACGGTGATTGTTTGACTGTCACTGGAAAAACGCTAGCCGAGAATCTAGAGAATATTGACCCGATTGTAGCATCGATGGTCAACGTGATCCATCCAGTGGAAACCCCGATTAAGCCAGAAGGCCACCTTTGTATCCTATCGGGAAATCTCGCGCCAGATGGTGCCGTTGCAAAAATTACCGGAAAAGAAGGAAAAGTATTTACTGGGCCAGCAATTGTTTTTGATTCTGAGCAAGAGGCAAATGATGCTATTCGAGATCATCAAGTAAAAGCTGGGGATGTAGTTGTGATCCGAAATGTAGGCCCTAAAGGAGGTCCCGGAATGCCAGAAATGCTCAAGCCTACTTCGATGATTATTGGAGCTGGACTTGGTTCCTCAGTCGCACTGATTACTGATGGAAGGTTTTCTGGAGGAACTCACGGATTTGTGGTGGGCCATGTCACTCCCGAAGCTTGGACGGGGGGACCTATAGGTTTGCTTGAAAATGGAGACCAAATCACGATTGATGCAGATTCGATGGAGATTTCCCTGAATGTTTCTGCTGATACTTTTGCCGAGCGAAAAAAGACTTGGAAACAAAAGGAGATTCCTGGACTTCAGGGAACGCTAAAAAAATACAACAAACTAGTAGCTACCGCTTCAGAGGGATGTGTGACAGATAAATTCTAAGCTATGAAATCGAGCACTAAGAAAATGACACAAGAAGGGAAGATTACAAAAAATACGAGATTCCTCATGATAGCTACCGGGATGGCCTTTGAAAATCTAATCATAAACAGATGAAAGAATCTAAAATCAGAGGAGCAGATATTGTAGTAAGAGCACTAATTGAAGAGCAGGCGGATTTGATCTTCGGCTATCCTGGAGGAGCAATCATGCCCGTGTACGATGCCTTGTATGATTATCATGATCAGTTGAGACATGTTCTTACAAGACATGAACAAGGAGCTATTCATGCTGCTCAAGGGTATGCTCGTGTATCGGGAAAAGTCGGAGTTTGCATAGCGACCTCGGGACCTGGAGCTACCAATCTTATCACTGGATTAGCGGATGCTCAGATCGATAGTACACCTTTAGTCTGTATAACTGGTCAAGTGGCTGCCCACTTGCTGGGAACGGATGCATTCCAGGAAACTGACGTTGTTGGTATTTCCATGCCAGGCACCAAATGGAATATTCAGGTTAGAAGAGTCGAAGATATTGCTCCTGCTATTGCAAAGGGTTTTTACATCGCTAAATCAGGAAGGCCCGGTCCTGTTTTAATAGATATTACAAAAAATGCTCAGGTAGATTTTGGTGAGTTTAATTACGTTAGATGCGAAGGTTTCCGTTCTTATAAAACTCAGATTCCAGTGGAAAAAAGTGCTATCCAAAAGGCAGCATTTTTAATTAATATGGCCAAAAGACCCTATCTGCTTTTTGGACAAGGAGTAATACTTGGAAAAGCGGAAGATGAGTTGAAATCATTCTTGGAAAAGAGTGGCATTCCTGCTGCTTCGACTTTATTGGGCTCTGGAGCTTTATCCCAAGATCATCCAAATTATGTAGGCAAATTGGGGATGCATGGTAACTATGCTCCGAATCTTCTTACCAATCAATGTGACGTTTTAATCGCTGTAGGGATGCGTTTTGATGATCGAGTGACTGGAGATTTGAAGCGATATGCAAAGCAAGCAAAAGTTATTCACCTCGAACTTGATCCTTCTGAAATCAATAAAATCGTCAAATGTGAAGTTGCTGTTATCGGCAATTCTAAAGAAAGTTTAGCGCTGTTGACAGAGGCAGTCACTCAAAAATCTCATCCGGAATGGATGGCTAAATTCCGAGAATTAGAGCAGGAAGAGAATGCTGCAGTAATCAACAATGACCTGAAGCCAAGTAAGGTAGGCTTGACGATGGGGGAGGTTATCCATAATATCAATCAATATAAAGCAGATGATGCCGTGCTTGTGACAGATGTAGGGCAGCATCAGATGATCGCTTGGCGATATTTTAATTACAAGAAAACAAGGACTCAGGTCACATCAGGTGGATTGGGGACCATGGGCTTTGCTTTACCGGCTGCGCTTGGTGCACAACTTCATGATTATTCCAGACAAGTGATTTGTGTAGTAGGAGATGGTGGGATCCAAATGACTATCCAGGAACTTGGCACAATCATGCAGACAAAAGCTCCAGTGAAGATTGTACTATTAAACAATAACTTCTTGGGGATGGTGAGGCAATGGCAGCAAATGTTTTTTGACAAGCGCTATTCTTTCACTGAACTGGATAATCCGGATTTTATCAAAATCGCAGAAGCCTACAGTATAAAGGCTCAAAAGGTCACCGATAGAGGTGATTTGCAAGAGGCAATTGAGGATATGCTGATCCATGACGGACCTTTTTTCCTTGAAGTGGTAGTAGAAAAAGAAGACAACGTTTTCCCAATGATTGCTACCGGTTGCTCGGTGGAAGAAGTCAGACTTAGCTAATTCAAGCCTATGAAGCGATATACCATATTCGTAATTACCGAGAATTTTATCGGAATCCTTAACCGGATCACCATCATATTTACCCGTAGAGGGATCAATATTGATGCGTTGACAGCATCAGAAAGCAGACTTCCTGGGATCCATAGGATCACTATTGAGGTAACTGCCACAGAAGATACAGTGATTCAACTTGTCAATCAGATTGAGAAGATAATTGATGTCATCAAAGCTTTTCATCACGAGGATGAAAGTGTGGTATATCAAGAAATTGCTCTATACAAAATCCCTGTTTCCAAATTAGATGGGGGTTTGGAGAAAATCATCCGTCAACACAATGCCAAGATCATAGCGGCAGAACCTGAATTTGTTGTTTTGGAATTGACGGGCCATAAGGAGCAAACTCAGGAATTACTGGAAATTCTAAAAGAGTACGGGCTATTAGAATTTGCCCGGTCCGGAAGAGTGGCAGTGGCTAAGCGTATGCTTACCATTGACAGTTTTGTGAAGTAAATAAGTCTAAGAATTAGAAAAAATAAAATTGAATAATACCAAAAACAGGAACGAATAGAACCTATTAAATCAATAAACAAATGAAATTAAAATTCGGCTCAGTAGAAGAAAACGTAGTAACCAGAGATGAATTTCCTTTGGAGAAAGCTAGAGAAGTCCTCAAGGATGAAGTAATCGCAGTTTTGGGTTATGGAGTTCAAGGACCTGGTCAGGCTCTTAACCTGAAAGACAATGGCTTCAATGTGATCGTAGGTCAGCGTAAAGGCTCCAAGACTTGGGATAAAGCAGTAGCAGATGGTTGGGTTCCTGGCGAAACACTTTTTGAATTGGAAGAGGCTTGCGAGCGTGGTACAATTCTTCAATTCTTACTTTCTGACGCAGGTCAAATAGCCGCTTGGCCAATGGTGAAAAAACACCTGACACCAGGAAAAGCACTTTATTTTTCTCATGGATTTGGAATTACATATAAGGATAAGACTGGTATTATTCCTCCTCCAGATGTGGACGTGATTTTAGTTGCTCCAAAAGGTTCAGGTACTTCACTTCGCAGAATGTTTGTAGAAGGCCGAGGCTTGAACTCATCCTATGCCATTTTTCAGGATGGTACAGGCAGAGCGAAAGATCGAGTGATTGCTTTGGGTATTGGAGTGGGATCAGGCTATTTGTTTGAAACTGATTTTTACAGAGAAGTGACTTCAGATTTGACGGGAGAAAGAGGGACTTTGATGGGGGCTATTCAGGGAATTTTTGCAGCGCAATATGAAGTGCTCCGTGCAAATGGACATACGCCTTCAGAAGCTTTCAATGAGACCGTTGAAGAATTAACACAGTCTTTGATGCCACTCGTGGCGGAAAACGGAATGGACTGGATGTATGCTAATTGCTCTACAACTGCACAGAGAGGAGCTTTGGATTGGTGGAAGCCATTCCGAGATGCTTCTAAGCCAGTTTTTGAAGCGCTTTATGAGTCTGTAAAATCAGGAAAAGAGGCCCAAAAATCAATCGATTCGAACTCTAAGGCTGATTATAGAGAAAAGTTGGAAGCAGAATTGAAAGAATTGAGAGAATCAGAAATGTGGCAAGCTGGAGCAGTTGTGCGTCAGTTGAGACCAGAGAATAATTAAACCTAAATCCAGAAAAGATGAGTGAGAAGCTTTGGATATTTGATACTACCCTCCGAGATGGGGAGCAAGTACCTGGGTGTCAGTTGAACACCCAGGAGAAGATCATTGTGGCGAAAGCCTTGGAAGAATTAGGAGTAGACATCATCGAGGCAGGATTCCCAATTTCCAGCCCGGGAGATTTCAATTCAGTGTTAGAGATTTCAAAGGCTGTTTCAAATCCGATTATCTGTGCCCTTTCAAGAGCCGTAGAGAAAGATATCGAAGTGGCAGCCCAATCCTTGAAGTTTGCCAAAAGAGGTAGAATTCATACTGGAATCGGTGTTTCTCCATACCATATTCAATTCAAACTTCGCTCTACACCGGATGATATTATCGCTCGAGGCGTTGCTGCTGTAAAGTTTGCCAGAAGGTTTGTAGACGATGTAGAATTCTATGCTGAAGATGCTGGCCGAGCCGAATCAGACTTCTTAAATAAGATCATTGAAGAGGTGATCAAGGCTGGTGCTACTGTGGTAAATATTCCCGACACCACAGGATATTGCCTTCCTGAGCAGTATGGAGCCATCATTGCAAGTTTGAAGAATAACGTTCCAAATATTGACAAAGCTATCATTGCCACCCATTGCCATAATGACTTGGGTATGGCAACTGCCAATACAGTGTCAGGAGTACAGCATGGCGCTCGTCAAGTAGAGGTAACCATCAACGGGATCGGCGAACGAGCTGGTAATACTTCAATGGAAGAAGTGGTAATGGCTATCAAATGCCATAAATCGATTGACGTCCATACGGATATTGTCACTCCTAGAATCTACAATACCAGCCGTTTAGTCTCCAAACTGATGAATATGCCCGTTCAGCCTAACAAGGCAATTGTGGGAAGAAATGCTTTTGCGCACTCTTCAGGTATTCACCAAGATGGGGTCCTCAAGCATCGGGAAAATTATGAAATCATCGATCCAAAAGATGTAGGAGTGGCTGAGTCGACTATCGTATTGACTGCCCGATCTGGTCGAGCTGCTTTGAAGCATCATTTGGATGCTTTGGGTGTGGAATTAGAGGGTGATGAATTACGAGAAGTCTATGAAGCTTTCTTGATTTTGGCTGATAGTAAGCGAGACATTGGAAGAAAAGATCTGATGGGATTAGTCGGTAAATATGTGACTGATTCTAATTTCATTGAACTCGAAAACGTGTCGTATTCTTCAAATGGTACGATCCAAGCAAAAGTTAAACTGAAAATTGGAGAAGAATCACAAGAGGCTTCGGCTCATGGAAATGGTCCTGTTGATGCAGTATTAAAAGCGATCGAAAAATTGGCTAAACCGCATGTAGAACTTGAGGAATTTTTGATTCAGGCGATTACCCACGGAAGTGATGATGTGGCCAAAGTTCACATGAAATTAATCAAAGGAGACAAGCCTTACTTTGGTTTCGCCTCTAATTCTGACATTGTCCTGGCTTCCGCTCAGGCCTTTGTTGATGCACTTAATAAAATTCCAGTCAAAGACTATGCGACTGCTTAATTATGGAAAAGACAACCTTATTTGATAAAATCTGGGATGCTCACGTAGTCAAATCCGTGCCAGCTGGTCCAGATGTGTTTTTCATTGATAAACATTTTATCCATGAAGTAACATCACCTGTAGCATTTCTAAATCTGGAAAGCCGAGGAATCGGTGTAAAATACCCGGATCGGACTATTGCTACTCCCGATCACAATGTGCCAACCATCAACCAGGATCAGACGATCAAGGATCAACTCTCCAGAATGCAGGTACAAAAGCTTCGGGACAATTGCTCCAAATATGGGATTGAACTTCATGATTTGGGTTCCGCTCATCATGGCATTGTCCATGTGATTGGTCCGGAATTGGGGATAACTCAGCCAGGAATGACTATCGTCTGCGGCGATAGTCATACTTCTACACATGGTGCATTTGGCGCTATTGCTTTTGGAATAGGTACTTCAGAAGTTGAAATGGTTTTGGCAACGCAATGTATTATGCAATCTAAGGCCAAGAAAATGAGAATTACGGTCGATGGTGAGCTTGGAAAAGGCGTGACTTCAAAAGATATTATTTTGTACATCATCGCGAAAATCACTGCCGCGGGAGCTACCGGCTATTTTGTGGAATATGCAGGTTCGGCCATTCATAGTCTTTCTATGGAAGCCCGAATGACTATTTGCAACATGTCCATTGAAATGGGAGCTCGTGGAGGTTTGATTGCTCCTGATGAGACTACTTTTAATTACCTCAAAGGCAAAAGATATTCGCCAAAAGGGGAAGATTGGGATAAAGCGGTAGCACACTGGAAAACTTTGAAAACAGACGAAGATGCTGTATTTGATAAAGAATACCACTTCGATGCAGCGGATATCGAACCGATGATCACTTACGGTACAAATCCTGGAATGGGGATCAAAGTAAAAGGTACTATCCCTACTACTGAAGGCATGGAGGGAAGTAATAAAACCTCTTACCTGAAATCATTAGCCTATATGGGTTTTGAGGCGGGTGAGCCTATCAAAGGGAAACTAGTAGATTATGTCTTTGTAGGATCTTGTACTAATGGACGAATTGAAGACATTCGCTCTGTTGCTCAATTTGTAAAAGGTCATCAGAAAGCGGATAATATCACTGCTTGGATTGTACCAGGATCTCGCGAAGTGGAGAAAATGGCTCACGAAGAAGGCTTAGTGAAAATCTTGGAAGAAGCTGGATTCGAATTAAGACAGCCAGGTTGTTCAGCTTGCCTAGCAATGAATGATGATAAAATTCCTTCTGGAAAATATGCAGTTTCTACTTCCAATCGAAATTTTGAAGGCCGCCAAGGTCCAGGTGCACGCACGATGCTCGCCTCACCTTTGACAGTAGCAGCAGTCGCAATTACCGGCAGAATCTGCGATCCAAGAGAAGTATTCGATAATTAAAATACGAAGCTGGAAGTACGAAATACGAGGAAGTCAAATCACAGAACCTTGTCACTTTCCAACTTTTCAACCTTACAACCTAGAAAAATGGCTTACGATAAATTTACAGTCCTTAAAAGCACTGCAGTTCCATTGCCCACTGAAAATGTGGATACCGATCAGATTATTCCTGCGAGATTCCTGAAAGCAACTGAGCGAGTTGGTTTTGGTGACAATCTGTTTCGAGATTGGCGCTATGATGTAGAAGGAAATCCTAAGAAGGATTTTGTACTAAATGATCCTACTTACTCTGGAAAAATTTTAGTGGCAGGAAAGAACTTTGGTTCAGGATCCAGCCGTGAGCATGCTGTTTGGGCTTTGTATGATTATGGGTTCCGAGCGGTGGTCTCTAGTTTTTTCGCAGATATTTTCAAAAATAACTGCCTGAATATCGGCGTACTTCCGGTGACGGTGTCTGCTGAATTTGCCGATAAATTGCTTTCTGCAATTACTGCTAATCCTGAAACTGAAATCGAAATTGATCTTCCAGCTCAGAAAATTAGTTTGATGTCAACTGGTGAATCGGAATCCTTTGATATCAATGAATACAAAAAAGAAAACATGAAGCATGGCTTCGATGATATCGATTACTTGTTGAATATGTCAGCTGAGATTGATGCTTTTGAGGCAAGTAAAAAATAAGTTGCGATCTGCAACCAAATAAGGAATCAGTATAGAAATGAAGGGCGATCGGAAAATAGAAATTATGGATACCACACTGAGGGATGGAGAACAGACTTCAGGGGTAGCCTTTTTGCCTTCAGAAAAACTGCAAATAGCCAAACTTCTGCTCGAAGAGCTTAAAGTAGATCGAATCGAGGTGGCCTCTGCTCGAGTCTCTGACGGGGAACTTGCAGGTGTGCAAAAAATTACAAAATGGGCTGAGGAAAAAGGCTATCTAGATCGAGTAGAAGTTCTCGGTTTTGTGGACACTCCAGCCTCTGTAGACTGGTTGGTTTCAGCTGGAGCTAAAGTGATGAATCTCTTAACGAAAGGTTCCTTGAATCACCTGACCCATCAGCTTAAAAAAACACAGGAACAACATTTCGAGGAAATTGAGGCATGCATAGCCTACGCCGAATCTAAAGGTATTTCAGTAAATGTTTACCTGGAAGATTGGTCAAATGGGATGCGGAATTCCCCAGTTTATACTTTAGATCTCATCGATTTCTTGAGCAAGTTATCTGTGAAGCGAATCATGCTTCCTGATACTTTGGGTTTACTTTCGCCAGAAGAGACTAAAAGTTATTTTACTGAGATCACCACAAAGTATCCAGGAGTCCACTTTGATTTCCACGCGCACAACGATTATGATCTAGCTGTTGCAAATGTCATGGAAGCGATTTTGCATGGAGCAGCTGGAATTCATACCACTATCAATGGACTTGGCGAACGAGCAGGCAACGCTCCTTTAGAATCTGTCATCGCGGTTATCAAAGACTTTACCGACTTTAAGATTAATGCGCAGGAGCAGAAAGTTTATCGGGTTTCCAAACTTGTAGAGCAATTTTCAGGACAACATATCCCGGCGAATAAGCCAGTGGTCGGGGAGAACGTCTTTACGCAGACTGCTGGAATCCATGCAGATGGTGACAATAAAAAGAATCTTTATTTCAATGACCTGATGCCAGAGCGATTTGGTAGGCAGCGCAAATATGCCTTGGGAAAGACTTCCGGGAAAGCAAATATCCTGAAGAATCTGGAGGAGCTGGGTATCTCTTTAGAAAAGGAAGAACTTACTAAGGTCACGCAGCGAATCATAGAACTCGGGGACAAGAAAGAGCGAGTGACTACGGAGGATTTACCTTACATTATTTCGGATGTCCTACAAAACAACTCAATTACCAAAGAAATCAGCATTGAAGGGTATCATATGACCCATTCAAAAGGATTGAAACCTTCGGTTCAACTTCGTTTGAATATTCATGGGGAATCTTATGACGCCTCTGCAACTGGTGATGGACAGTATGATTCCTTCATGAAAGCAGTGAAAAAGATCTATAAATCAAGAAAGAAGCAACTTCCAAAGTTGATCGATTACCACGTTTCTATTCCTCCAGGAGGGAAGACGGACGCTTTTGTGGAAACTGTAATCACTTGGGATTTTGGAAAAATATTTAAAACGAAAGGGCTCGATCCCGATCAAACTGTGGCAGCGATGATGGCCACAGAAAAAATGCTTAACATCTTCGAAAATTTTAATCAACCTACCAACTCAGAAGAATCCAAACTTTATGGAAATGAATATCGCGCTATTGCCAGGTGATGGCATCGGCCCAGAAGTTATAGCTCAAGCAGTAAAAGTAGTGAATGCGATTGGCCAAAAATTTGGTCACAAAATCACGTTTCGGGAAGCAGTCGTAGGCGCTGCGGCAATTGATGCCACAGGAGATCCTTATCCAGATAGCACTCATGAAATCGCTGCATCTTCAGATGCTATTCTTTTTGGAGCGATCGGTGATCCCAAATATGACAATGATCCTAAGGCCAAAGTAAGACCAGAGCAAGGGCTTCTTCGCATGCGTCAGAAGTTGGGATTATTCGCTAATGTGCGTCCCACCTTTACGTTTCCTTCTTTAATTCATAAATCACCTTTGAAATTGGATCGCGTGGAGGGAGTGGATTTTGTATTCTTTAGAGAGCTTACTGGAGGGATTTATTTCGGTGAGCCGAGAGGAAGAAATGAGCAAGGCACAAAAGCTTTTGATACGAATGTTTATACCAAAGAAGAGATCACTAGATTGGCGCGAATGGGTTTTGAAGCTGCGCAAAAGCGGCGAAAATTATTGACCTGCGTAGATAAGGCAAACGTACTAGCAACTTCTAGGCTTTGGAGAGAGACCGTGCAAGAACTTGCTCCTGATTACCCAGATGTCAAAGTCGAGTATGAATTTGTCGATGCCGTAGCCATGAGACTAATCCTGTGGCCAAAGGCTTATGATGTCTTGATCACAGAAAATCTTTTTGGGGATATTTTGACGGATGAGGCTTCTGTGATTTCAGGTTCGATGGGCTTAATGCCTTCTGCATCGCTCGGATCTGCTGTCAAATTATTTGAGCCTATTCATGGTTCTTACCCACAGGCTGCGGGAAAAGATATTGCAAATCCATTGGCGACAATACTTTCTGCCGCGATGATGTTTGATTATGCTTTTGATCTTAAAGCTGAAGCTCAATTGATTTCTGATGTAGTAAATCTGTCTTTGGATGAAGGAATCGTCACCGAAGATATTGCAGACGGAGCCAAAGCTTACAAGACTTCCGAAGTTGGAGATTGGCTTGCGAAGAAGATTCTAGAGTAGATTTCCAAGTTATAAACTATAAGACCACCTTAGGAATGAGGTGGTTTTTTTATGCGTTATTTTAAAGTGATTAGTAGTATCTTTTTGATATTGTGTGAAATACAAGCATTATTTACCCTGAATGAATCTTCACTTGAGCTGATTATGAAAACTTCTCTCATTATTTTATTCCTTCTATCCTCTGCCTTTATTTCATGTAATTCAGAGAAAAAGAAAGTAGAACCCACCAAACAATGGTACAAAGGCAATCTCCATACGCATTCCTATTGGTCTGATGGTGACGATTATCCTGAGATGATTATGGATTGGTATAAATCCCATGACTATGATTTTGTGGTTTTATCCGATCACAATACGCTTGCTGAGGGTGAGAAGTGGAAATTGATTCCCAAATCACCTTCCCACGAAATGGGCTTTCAAAAGTATTTTGAGAAGTATGGGGATCAGGTAATCTACCGAGAAGACTCTGCAGGAAGGATAGAAGTAAAGCTGAAAACCTTAGCGGAGTACGCTCCTATGTTTGAAGAGCAGGGAGAGTTTCTAATTATTCAATCACAGGAATTGACAGAGAATTTTGAAAAGAAACCACTTCACATGAACGTGACGAACATTCAGAAATTAATACCTGCAGAGGGAGGAAACTCTGTTCCGGAAATATTGCAAAATGGTTTAGATCGGGTCAAAGCTCAGCGAGACTCAACCGGCGTACCCATGTTTTTGCACATCAATCATCCCAACTTTATTTGGGCGATCACTCCTGAAGATATCATGGCCTTGGATGGAGAGCGATTTTTTGAAGTGTACAACGGGCACCCTATGGTAAATAATTATGGGGATTCGCTGCGACCAAGTATGGAAGTGCTTTGGGATAAAGTTCAGGTAGCTTATTTGACCGATGGCAAGCCACTGCTCTATGGATTAGCGGTTGATGATGCGCACAATTATCACGTATTCGATCAAGTGAGCAGTAATCCTGGCCGCGGTTGGGTAATGGTTTTGGCAGAAGATTTAAGCCCAAGTTCTTTAATTAAGGCCATGGAAAGAGGAGATTTTTACTCCACAACTGGAGTTACTTTAGCCGCTATTGATTTTGATGGTGAATCATTGTCCATTGAAGTGGAGCCTGAGGAAGGCATTACTTATAAAATTCAGTTTTTTGGAACAAAAAAATCAAACCGAACTTTAAGTGGTGTTTTATTGAAAGAGGAGCAGGGGCTAAGTTCATCCTATACCTTGGAGGAGGATGATATGTATGTTCGTGCCAAAATCATCTCGTCGAAACTAAAAGAAAATCCTTATCAAATTGGGGATATGGAATTGTCTTGGACTCAGCCGGTCTTGAAAAAATAATTTCTTTTCGCTGCGACCTTACCTTTGCAAAGGCTGACTTAAATTTGAATATGCAATCCCGCCCCTTTTCTTACCTTTTTTCAATCAGTTATTTTGGAGCTCGCTACAAAGGCTGGGCTCCACAGCCGAACCAACCGACGGTTCAAAAGCGACTCGAACGAGTCATTAGACATGTGCTTGGTCATGAGGATTTTTCTTTGATAGGAGCTAGTCGAACCGATTCTGGAGTTTCTTGTTTGGGAGGATTTGTCCAGCTTTTCTTAAGAGAAAAGGCAGAAATGGATAAGTTGCTTTCTGAATTGAATAGTCACTTGCCCGATGACATTCGTCTGAATAGCGTGGAGGAAGTACCCCCGACTTTTAATTTGATTCAGGCAGTTAGTCAAAAAACCTATCGCTATTATTTCTCCAGTGAAGCGAATCTTCACCCTTTTGCCTCAGCGTTTCTAGTTAAAATCTCAAGTCCGCTAAACCTTGAGCTAATGCAAGAAGCCGCCCAGCTTTTTGAGGGGAGTTACAATTTTAAGGCTTTTTGCAAAGCCTCCGAAAATAAAACTGATTATACCAGAGAAGTGCTTTCTGCGGGTATTTATGCTTCAAATGAATTTCTGGGGACTTTTTTTCCAAAGGGAATTCATTACTTTGAAGTTACCGGTACTGGTTTTCTCCATCACCAAGTTCGAAAGATGGTGACTGCACTTTGGGAAGTTTCAAATGGAAACTGGAAGCCAGCTGATATTTCTAAGCGACTGGAAAATGCCAATTCAGATTGGGAGCAAATTCCGCCGGCACCTGCAAATGGACTGATTCTTTGGAAAACGATTTTGAAATCAGAAAGCTAAAGTGAGAAGTCTGAAACTTGACTTTTTTCAGCCTTCTCACTTTTGATTTCAAAATTTTGATCAAACATTTTTGGGTTCTGGATGCGTATAGCCCTTTCTATAAGGTCTTCGAAGTTTTGCAGTAGCTTCCTGATCTCCAATTACTGTCATGGTTTTCTGATCATACTTCAATGCTCGACCACCAAGATCCATGGAGATATTTGCCAAAATACAAGAGGCTGTTGAAATATGACCTTCTTGGATATCAGCGATCGGTAGCGTGTCCTTCTCGATGGAGCTCAACCAATCTTTCATATGAAGGCGAGTTGCTGGAGCAGCATTAAGCTCGATTCGTTCTTCCGTTACATCCTCTGGAAACTGCTCTTCCTCTAAAACCAAATCAAAATGAATTGGCTGTTTATCATCACCATAAGGAATGAAATCGGCTTGCATCGTGCTACCCGCCAAATACCCATGCTCTCCAAAAATCTTAAAGGCCCAAGGGTAATCTTTATCTACCGGATTGCCCCAAGTACGATGTTGCCAAACCACGTTCAATTCTGGGTATTCAAAGATTGCAGTCTGTGTATCGGAAATGTTGGATTTTCCTTCTTTCTGAACATAGATTCCTCCCGTAGAGGTGATTTGGGTTGGCCAACCAAGCTTTAGCATCCAACGCACGGTATCCAACATGTGTACGCACATGTCTCCTGTAATTCCATTGCCATATTCGATGAAAGTTCTCCACCATCTGATATGCGGAAGACCATCATAAGGTCTCAAAGGAGCAGGGCCAGTCCAAAGGTCATAATTAAAAAATGAAGGAACTGGCTCCACGGGAGGATTCCCATTGGCTCGCATGTGGAAATAACAACAGATTTCAGCATGTGAGATTTTGCCTAAAAGCCCTTTGTCAATGACTTCTTTTTTTGCAGTGATCAGGTGAGGTGTGCTCTTTCGTTGCGTACCCACTTGTACTTTTTTATTATACTTTCGGGCAGCTGCAATAATGGCTTCTCCTTCGATGACATCTACTGAAATTGGCTTTTGCAAGTAAACATGTGCTCCTGATTTCAGTGCATCAATAGCCATTAAGGCATGCCAGTGATCAGGCGAACCAATTAATACATATTCAGGCTTCGTTTCTGAAAGGAGTTTTTTATAATCTTCAAAAAGCGGAGGGACTTTTCCTGATTTCTGACGCTCAGAAACTAACTTTCCAGCTGCTTCTAGAATATTTCGATCTGGATCACACAACCCCACTACTTCCACATCTGCGACTTGGATTAGGCGAAAAAGATCCGATTTTCCGTACCAGCCAGTTCCGATCAAAGCCACTTGAATTGGTCCTTCACGGTCTTTGAAATCCATTCCAAGCAAGCCAAAGCTTGCCAAAGCTGTCAAAGCTGAAGATCCTTTGAGGAAATCGCGTCTATTTAAGTGATTCATAGGTTTTTGGGTTGAGTTGTTTAATGGACTTAATTTACAAAAATGAGTGGACTGGGCAAATCTGAAAGGATAAACGGTAGTATTGGACTTATGGAATTCAACTTGCTTTCCATTCCAATTGTCGGCCTTCGTTTTTGGCTTTGGTATCCATTCCATTCCCTAAGGCAATTCCTATTGACATCCCGATAGGTAACCCGATCGCTAAAAAGGCCATATTACCTAATGCTGCTCCAAAAGCGACCCCTAGAGGTAAGCCAAATGCAGACATGCCTAATACCATCCAAAGTGTTTGGTAATGGTTTTGCGGAACGATTTTAAGTTCTTTTTCCAAGAGTTTTAGGATTGCCGCCTGACCTGCTTTCATCACTTTGAGCAATTCCGGGTCTGGGCCAGAAAAATTATTGATCCCAGAAATGATCTCGTTAATACTTGAGGCTTGCTCCTCGGGAATCTGTTTTTCAGAAATGGCTTTCAGTAAACTTTGAAGCAAATGAGATTGCTTTGCAAGTTTTGGATTGTTCTCGAAAGAGGTACGGGCAGAGAGTTGAGAAAGAGGCATGCTCCAAAATAAATAAAGAAGTTTATTTAAAATAGCACTTTCTCAATTGGAGTCTTTTTATTTCAATTCCTTCCTTGATATAAAAGGGAACCCTAAGAAACCTTCATATATATCCAAAACAACTTTTTTTGCATTTTGACTTTCATTTCTTTCGTCGCAAGGGAATACAAGCTGTTTTTTAATGCCATGGATAGAAATAACCACATAAGGGGAATTACACCTACCGTATCGTCCTTTTGCGAGTTCGCCGGTGTTTTGAATTGAATAAGTGAAGGATTTAACAGGAGTAGTCGGAAAACTCTTGTTTACAAAAAGAAATGAAGTATAGGAGATCCCACCTCCTATAACTAGTCCTGAGAAAAGTATCGAAATCAAGGATAATTTTTTGCCTAAAAAAATCCAAAAGCCAAGAAAAATTAAAATAAAGCCTATGGATACAATACCAAAAAGAATAATCGGACTTATAACGGTATTCCTATAGAGGGTTATTCCATAAACAGTAGCTATTAACGAAAAGATTACCAATCCAAAGAATATCCAATCAGAGAGAATATTATTTTTTGTTTTAGGGACATGTTGTTCAAAGAACAAAAAAGATTTGTTCTCTTCGAAGTTAGTTGATTTTCCTTTCCTCATTATTAAAACCTCACCCCAAACTTTTCTCCTAACTCTGTCAAATCTTTTACAACAGGATCTAGTAAAGGGATGCCATCTTTCATTCTTATAGACTCCAATTCCCGCTCAGGGTCGCCTGGGATTAATACTTTTTCATTTCCAGGTGTAGGTTTTGCGGATCGGAATCTGCCGATCCAATTATCCATATGAGCTTTAAACTCATCTGCTGGCCGAAACGCATCTACTCGCATCGCTCCAAAAAAGTGACCAATTCCTTCTCCTACTGGATTTGGATCTGGTTCTAGAAAAGCCACAAATGGCGGAACCCATGGGCCATAATTTGCCCCGGAAAGTACTGCCGAAAAGATATCTACGATCGAGCCTAGGGCATAGCCTTTATGAGAGCCATGTTCGCGATCCCCACCGAGCGGTAGTAAAGCTCCTCCATCTTTTACGCCATTTGCCGAGGTTGTTGGGTTTCCGATTTTATCCTGTACCCATCCTGTAGGGGTATCCATTCCCTTGCGCTGCAGGATTTCCAACTTCCCGTTCGCCGCAGTGGTTGTTGCCATATCGGCTACAAAAGGAGGTTGATCCTTAGCTGGAATTGCCACGGCAATCGGATTTGTTCCTAGCAATCTTTCTTGGGAAAATGTTGGTGCTACCAATGGGCTTGCATTCGTCAAAGAGATTCCAATCATATCATGCTCCAAAGCCATCATCGCATGATAGCCAGCGATTCCATAGTGATTGGAATGTTTTACAGAGACCCATCCAGTTCCGGCGATCTTTGCTTTTTCGATGGCCACTTGCATCGCAAATGGAGCTACCACAAGACCCAATCCACCATCTCCATCAACCACGGCTGTAGAAGGTGTTTCATGAACTACCCGGATATTTGGGGTGGCATTAATTCTTCCTTTTTCCCAAAGACGAACATAGCCGGATAATCTTGCCACCCCATGTGAATCTACTCCTCTCAGGTCCGCTGAAAGCAAAACTTCAGTCGCGGTCTTTGCCTGATTTTCTGGGCAACCGATTTTGCAAAGCATCTGGAAAGTAAATTCGTAGAGTTGTTCGTAGGAATAATTCATGGTTAAAAGAAAAGGCCAAAATGATTAGATTTTGGCCAAAGATAAGGAAATGAATTTTTTGAAAAAGAGGAATTCTGATGCTTTATTCTTCGATCAAAAGTCTGGAAATAGCCCCTTCCTTAAGTGCATAATGAGAGCAGGTAATAGAGCGTATTGGAATAAATTGTAAAATAAAATCAATCAGACTCGAAGCTACCACAATCATATCTGCTCGCATTAGAATCATTCCAGGAATAGCAAGCCGCTCTTCTCTTGTCTTCACAGTAAGGTCATGATAGATTTTTTTGAATTCTTCAATAGGCAATTCAAACACATGTTGTCCAGTCAATTTACATTGTAGCATAGACTCAAAATACATGTCAGTCAACGTATCAAATGTGCCTGATGCACCCACCAATCCTGTGGGATGATAGGTTTGGATAGCTTTGATCAGCGGTTGGAGTTTTTCGGCTAGGTAAGATTTTAATTTTTCTATTTCTTCAGGAAGAATCGGGTCATGATGATGAAATAAATCCATCAATCGCTGTCCTCCTATTTCAAAGCTTTCCTTATAAAATACCTCTTGAGAAGTTCCAATGATAAACTCGACTGATCCGCCCCCGATATCCATCATCAATTCGATTTGGCCATTCAGAGATCCGGAAAGCTTGATTCCTTCATAGATCAATTGAGCTTCCTGCTCTCCAGAAATCACATTGATCTCAATACCGATTTCTGATTTTACTTTTTCTACGAATTCAGGACCATTTTTAGCATTTCTAACCGCACTGGTGGCAAAAGCAAAAATGTGGGTGATACCTTCTCCGTCAATTAGATTTTTAAAATGTCGGAGTGTATGCATCGCTCTTTTGAGCGCTTCGGCTGCCAGGAAATCCTGATTAATTCCTCCTTGCCCTATTTTAACGGGTATTTTTTCTTTGTAAATCGTCTTGAAATTTACTCCATTGATCTCTACCAATAACAAATGAAATGTATTGGTTCCCATGTCAATCACCGCTGCCTTTCGCGTACTCATAATTATTGCCCAAATTTTGGATGGGCGAATATAGAAAGTTTATTGAATTTCAATGAATTAATAAAATGTGAAAAATAGCAAAACCTGAATTTCACCGAATTCCCACTCAAGCTTCAAGTAAATAGCCAAACCACTTGTACGGATTTATTTTCTCCCTGTCCAAAGGCTGTTATATTTGAACCTGACAAAAAACTTTTCTATGACTGAACAGCATAAACCCAATTCGACTTTGACTCCCAATCAGCAGAAATTAGAGATTTTAACAAGGAAAAATAAAGAAGCGCTTCTTGGTGGCGGGCAATCACGTATCGACTCTCAACATAAAAAAGGCAAACTTACCGCCCGTGAGCGAGTGGATTTGTTACTTGATGAGGGGACTTTTCAGGAGATTGATAAGTTTGTGATGCATCGAACCAAAGATTTTGGTTTGGATAAGGAGCACTACCTTGGAGATGGGGTGGTGACTGGTTACGGCGAGGTTAACGGTCGTTTAGTGTATGTCTTTTCACAAGACTTTACCGTGTTTGGAGGTTCGCTTTCAGAGACACACGCAGAGAAAATCTGTAAAATCATGGATATGGCCATGAAAAATGGGGCACCGGTGATTGGATTAAATGATTCAGGTGGAGCACGAATCCAAGAAGGAGTGAATTCGCTTGGAGGTTATGCGGATATCTTTTATCGAAATACCAGAGCCTCAGGAGTCATCCCGCAGATTTCTGCGATTATGGGTCCTTGTGCAGGAGGCGCGGTTTACTCTCCAGCCATCACGGATTTCATATTTATGGTAGAGAATACTTCCTATATGTTTGTGACTGGTCCCAATGTGGTGAAGACTGTAACCCAGGAAAATGTCACAGCCGAAGAATTAGGAGGAGCTTCTGCTCACAGTACCAAGAGCGGGGTGACCCATTTTGCTTGCGCAAATGAATTAGCCTGCATCCAGCATATCAAGCAAACACTCAGCTACCTTCCTCAAAATTGTGAGGAAATCGCCCCTAAATATTCCTATGAAATTCAAGGAGATGAAAATCGGAAAGAGTTAGACACTTTGATTCCTGAGAACCCAAATCATCCTTATGACATCCGAGATGCTGTAAAAGGTATTGTTGATAAGGATTCCTTTTTGGAGGTTCATGAAAATTATGCAGATAATATTGTAGTCGGATTTGCCAGAATTGCAGGTCGTAGTATAGGTGTCGTTGGAAATCAGCCTCAATCGATGGCAGGAGTTTTAGATAATCATGCTTCAACCAAAGCGGCTCGGTTTGTAAGAACTTGTGATAGTTTTAATGTTCCACTACTCGTGTTAGTAGATGTCCCGGGATTTTTGCCTGGAACTGATCAGGAATGGAATGGCATCATTACGAATGGAGCGAAATTACTTTATGCCTTCTCTGAGGCCACTGTTCCAAGAATCACGGTGATTACCCGAAAAGCCTACGGTGGGGCTTATGATGTAATGAATTCAAAACATATTGGGGCAGATTTAAACTTTGCTTGGCCGACAGCAGAAATCGCAGTGATGGGAGCAAAAGGAGCTGCGGAAATTATTTTCAAAAAGGAAATCGCTGAGGCAGCAGACCCAGAAGCAAAGCTTCAAGAAAAAGTAGATGAGTACACTGAGAAGTTTGCGAATCCATATCGAGCAGCACATCGAGGGTTTATCGATGAGGTGATCCTACCATCTGAAACAAGAATGAAACTTATAAAAGCATTTAAAATGCTCGAAAATAAGGTGGATCAAATCCCTAGAAAAAAGCATGGGAATATTCCGCTTTAATTAATTCACTAATCAATTTTAAATTTTCAAATCCAAAATGGAATCGAATACCTTTTTATATAAGTATCTAAATAATGCCTCTCCAACAGGTTTTGAAGCATCTGGTCAGCAGATTTGGCTGGATTATCTCAAACCATTTGTAGATAGCTATTTCACTGATAATTATGGAACAGCTGTTGGGGTGATCAATCCCGATGCAAAGTTCAAGTTTGTCATTGAAGCCCATGCAGATGAAATTAGCTGGTTTGTAAACTATATCAAAGATGATGGGTATATCTACGTCCGCCGTAATGGAGGATCAGATCATATGATCGCTCCATCTATGCGTGTAAATATCCATACTGATAAAGGCATACTTCCGGGAGTATTTGGCTGGCCGGCTATTCACGTCAGAAAAGATGGAAAAGAAGATGCTCCAACTTTGGATAATATCTTCCTTGATGTCGGAGCACGAAGTAAAGCTGAAGTAGAGGAAATGGGAATTCACGTAGGTTGTGTGATTACTTTTCAAGATGAGCTGACTGAATTGAACGGAAAATTCTATTCAGGCCGAGCACTCGACAATCGAATTGGAGGCTATATGATCGCTGAAGTAGCTCGAAAAATCAAAGAATCTGGTAAGGAATTACCATTTGGACTTTATGTCGTCAATGCTGTTCAAGAGGAGATCGGCCTTAGAGGCGCAGAGATGATTGCAGCGAACATCAAGCCTAATGTGGCGATCATCACAGATGTGTGTCATGATACCACTGCTCCCATGTATAGCAAAATCGCAAGCGGAGACCAGACCGCCGGCAATGGACCGGTTTTAACTTATGGAGCGTCAGTTCACAAAAAGTTATTGGATATGATCATTGCTACAGCTAAGAAAAACAGTATTCCTTTCCAACGGTCTGCAGCTTCCAGAAGCACTGGTACAGATACGGATGCTTTTGCTTATTCTAACGGAGGAGTTCCTTCTGCCTTGATTTCTTTGCCTTTAAAGTACATGCATACTACAGTTGAAACAGCAAGCAAATCCGATATCGAGCAAGTAATCAATTTAATGGTGGAATTTATTTTGGAATTTGATCCAAGCTTTGATTTTAGATATATAAAATAAGTCAACAAGCTTCAGACCATAGCAAATATGTATTTGGCTATGGTCTGAGCAAAGTTGAATTTAGATATGAACTTTCTTGATCAGCTCAACCGCTCCATTTTTATTCCTTCGATTCCAAAGCGAATTATTTCATTGGTTCCATCCCAAACAGAATTATTGGTTGATTTGGGTTTGGAAGATCGGATAGTTGGTGTGACTAAGTTTTGTGTTCATCCAAAAGGGCTTCGAAAGGGAAAGACGATCATTGGCGGGACAAAAAATTACCGTTTTGATTTGATTGACGAATTGGATCCCTATCTGATTATTGGTAATAAAGAAGAGAATGATCAGGAGGGAATTGAAATTCTCATGAAAAAGTATCCGGTATGGATGAGTGATATCTATACTTTGGCGGATAGTTTGGGCATGATTCTTCGGTTGGGAGAGATCTTCAAAGTTGAAGAAAAGACAAAATCGATTACAGACCGAATTCAATCAGATTTTTTAGAAAAGCCAATAAGGAAGGGAAGTGCAGTTTATTTGATCTGGAATAATCCTATAATGGCTGCCGGATCCAGGACTTTTATTAATGAAATGTTGTTTTGGGCTGGCTTTGAAAATCTTACTAAAGAAAACCGATATCCTGAAATTTCCAGAGAAGAACTTAAACAATTGAATCCAGATTATTTGCTTTTGAGCTCAGAGCCATTTCCATTTAAAGCAAAACACCTGGAGGAGTTTGAGGAGCTTTTGCCAAATACTAAAATCAAGCTAGTTGATGGAGAGTTGTTTTCTTGGTATGGATCACGGTTGCTCCGCTCTAAGCAGTATTTTGAATCACTTTAAAGGGGATAGTTCATTAAACTGTGTCTAGGTTTAAATTTATGTTTCAAAGGACTGGCAGAGGAGGCCGTAGGCCGACGAAGCCAGTCCTTTGAAAACTAGTTTTTCAGAGGTATTCTTT
>NZ_JAQWXX010000093.1 GCF_029254265.1 Algoriphagus sp.
GTTTTATACAATCAATAGAGCGCAGGATTCATATCCGACGCGGCGGACGGGAGTTCAAATCTCTGGCTCGCTACTCAAGGCTTTTGGAAACGGAAGCCTTTTTTTTGTTTTATACAATCAATAGAGCGCAGGATTCATATCCGCCTCGGCGGACGGGAGTTCAAATCTCTGGCTCGCTACTCAAGGCTTTCGGAAACGGAAGCCTTTTTTTGTTTTATACAATCAATAGAGCGCAGGATTCATATCCGCCGCGGCGGACGGGAGTTCAAATCTCTGGCTCGCTAATTAAGACTTTCAGAAATGAAAGCCTTTTTTTTATTTTTATAGTTATGAATGATTTTGTAGTCTATATTCTTTATTCAAAGTCATCTGGCAAGACTTATACAGGAATGACTTCGGATTTGATTACTAGATTTCACTTTCATAATATGAAATCTACTAAGGGTTATACATTAAAATACAGACCTTGGATTGTGGTACACATTGAATTTTTTAAAACTAAAAAAGAAGCTTTAATTCGTGAAAAAGAACTCAAGTCAGGAAAAGGAAGAGAATGGTTAAGATTAAATATCCTTCCAAATTATTCTTAAGCGCAGGATTCTTATCCGCCGCGGCGGACGGCAGCCAACCTCCGATAGGTAAATTCAAATCTCCTCCCGAAAGCTTTCGGGGCTAATCGAGGCTTTCAGAAATGGAAGCCTTTTTTTGTTTTATAGACCAACTGTTTCTAGGCAATTTTGGTATATTTCCACAGATTTAATGTCTAAAAATGAACCATCATTACATCCAAAACCCACCAAATACTATTAGAAAGATGTTTGGTTTTTTGGGGCCTGGGTTTATTCTATCGGCCTCAATTGTTGGTTCTGGTGAATTAATAGCTACTACTATTCTCGGTGCAGAAGCTGGCTTTATTACTTTTTGGGTGATACTTGTCAGTTGTATCATCAAGGTTGGAATACAACTCGAATTTGGGAAAAATGCCATTGTTTCTGAAAGCTCAATAATGGCTGAATTAAACAATTTTAGAGGTCCGCGTTTGGGGAAAGTAAACTGGTCTGTTTGGGTTACCTTTTTATTGACAAGCCTTAAGATTCTACAGCTTGGCGGAATGCTTGGAGGAGCTGCAATTGCATTCACAATGATTTTTCCATGGCTCCCTTTAAACTTAACTGTGATATTCTTAGGGTTAAGTGTGAGTCTGTTGATTTATAAAAATTATTACGGAATGATTGAAAAAATTGCCGCTGTGATGGTTTTCGGGTTTACTTTTTTCACTTTGCTTTCGCTTGTTGCTGTTTTTTTTACTCCTTTCCAGTTCTTTTTTGAAGATGTTTTGAAGGGATTAAGTTTTGAATTACCAAAGGAATACCTCTTTGTTGCGATTGGAGCTTTTGGAATTACTGGTGTGGCAAGCGACGAAATCATAGCATATACTTATTGGTGCAAGGAAAAAGGATATGCAGCTTTTGTCGGAGAAAATGATGGTAGCGAATCTTGGAAAATCCGAGCAAAAGGCTGGATCAATGTCATGTATTTGGACGCATTCGTAGCAATGGTTTGCTACACAATCGTCACTGCGGCCTTTTATTTGTTGGGAGCTGCAATTCTTCATGGCAGCGAGCATGTCCCAGAAGGAAATGATCTTATAGGATACCTAGCAACAATTTACACTAAATCTCTTGGGCCAGGTGCTCGTTTAGGTTACTTGATAGGGGCATTTATTGCCCTTTATTCAAGTGTATTTGCAACGCTAGCGTATTGGTCTAGGCTTTTTCCTGATATTTTTGTCCAATTAAAATGGTGGGAAATCACTAACCAAAAAGACAAAGATAAATATGTCAAAATACTGGCTTGGATATTTCCAACGCTTTGGATTATCACCTATTTATTTTTAAAACTCCCCACCTTCATGGTACTTATTGGAGGAGTGATTGGTTCTGTTTTACTTCTGGTGATTGTGTATGCGGCGATTGAATTCAGACTAAAAAATGATTCTCTAAAACTTGATTCAAATATGTTTTCAAAAGCTGTTTTTTGGCTAAGTGTAATTTCAATTACTTTAATCTCTGGCTATGGGATTTTAAAAATATTCTAAAAAAAAAGCCTTCCCGAAGGAAGGCTTCATAAAATAAGGCAGTGCAGCCCTTATTTTACTTTTTCAACTACAGCTTTGAATGCTTCAGGGTGATTCATGGCTAGATCTGCCAAAACCTTACGGTTAAGTTCGATCTCACCTTTCTTCAATAATCCCATTAGTTGAGAATAAGACATGCCAAGCTGTCTAGCTCCTGCATTGATACGCTGAATCCATAAAGCTCTGAATTCTCTTTTCTTTGCTTTTCTGTCTCTGTATGCGTACTGAAGTCCTTTCTCGTACTTGTTTTTGGCTACTGTCCAAACGTTGCTACCTCTTCCGAAATAACCTCTTGTGGCTTTTAGCACTTTTTTTCTTCTTGCTCTTGACGCAACCGCGTTTACCGATCTAGGCATAGTTTTTTAATTTTTGATTCGTGGTGTTTATTGCTAAAACTTGAAAACCAACGTACCTGGTGAATAAATGAACCTTAATTTAATTTGTGTGAATGAGGAAAATCAGATTCTCAACATTGCACGTACTCTACCCTCATCAGACTCGTGAACTAGACCTGTTTTGGTCAAGTTACGCTTTCTCTTGGTGGCTTTTTTTGTTAGAATGTGGCTTTTGAAAGCGTGTTTCCTTTTGATCTTGCCGGTTCCCGTTAAAGCGAACCTCTTCTTTGCACTGGATTTGGTTTTTACTTTTGGCATTTTGCTGTATTTAAATTAGTTGAACTTTATTTTTTACCTGCTTTGGGAGCGATGAAGATATTCATCCGCTTACCTTCCAATTTTGGAAGCTGTTCTACAGCTCCATAATCTGCAAGAGCCTGAGCGAATCTCAATAATAGCATCTCCCCTCTTTCCTTAAACACGATACTTCTTCCAACAAAGTGTACGTAAGCTTTTACTTTTGCACCTTCTTTTAAGAAACTTATTGCATGCTTCAATTTGAAGTTAAAGTCATGCTCATCAGTGTTGGGTCCGAATCGGATTTCCTTTAAAACAATTTTTGCAGCGTTGGATTTAATTTCCTTCTGCTTCTTTTTCTGCTCGTATTTAAACTTCGCATAGTCAAGAATTTTACAAACTGGAGGATCCACATTTGGAGAGATTTCAACCAGATCTAAGTCGTTTTCCTGAGCGAGTTTGATAGCTTGTTCTAGAGGTAGAAGGGCATTCCCGCCTTCTACAAAATCTCCTACTAATCTCACTTCGCGAGCTCTGATTTTATGGTTTACTTTATAAGGTTCTTCCTGTCGACCTCTATAGGGTTGTCTTTGGTTTCTCAAGTTTGCGTTGATTGTTTTATGAAATAGGCTGCAAATATCTGAATTTTTTCTTATTAGAAAAAGTCAAATTCGATATTCTCATTTTTACTTACCTAATGATTCTGATATTATACCGTTAAAATAAGTGATAAATTCTTCCGGAGAGTAGTTACCTAGATCTCCAGCACCATGCTTTCTCACAGAAAGCTTTCGCTCTTCTTGTTCCTTTTCACCTACTATTAGCATGAAAGGCACTTTTTTGACTTCTGAATCCCTGATTTTTCTCCCGATTTTCTCATCTCTATTATCAATGGAACCCGTGATCCCTGCCTCATCTAAAATTGCCTTGATTTCTTCTGCGTAGGCAATATATTTTTCTGAGATAGGCAAAATATTAATCTGCTCAGGAGCCAGCCATAATGGAAAATTCCCTGCGCAATGCTCAATTAATACTGCAACAAAACGCTCCAATGATCCAAATGGAGCACGGTGAATCATCACCGGTCTATGCTTTTGGTTATCTGCACCTATATATTCCAGTTGGAATCGTTCAGGGAGGTTGTAATCTACTTGTATTGTTCCCAATTGCCATTTTCTACCCAAAGCATCTTTAACCATAAAGTCTAGCTTTGGTCCATAAAATGCAGCTTCCCCAAGTTCCGTAACGGTTACTAAACCCTTTTCTGCGGCAGCTTCAATAATTGCTGATTCAGCTTTCTCCCAAGCTTCATCCGAACCTATATACTTTGAAGGGTTTTCAGGATCTCTCAGCGAAATCTGGGCAGTATAATCCTCGAATCCCAAGGCTTTGAATACATAAAGAACCAAATCAATCACTTTAATAAATTCTTCCTTCACCTGATCCGGTCGGCAGAAAATATGAGCATCATCCTGAGTAAAACCTCTTACCCGAGTTAACCCGTGCAATTCTCCACTTTGCTCGTAGCGATAGACGGTTCCGAATTCCGCATATCGGATTGGCAGTTCTTTGTACGAATGTGGTTTATGCTTGTAAATTTCACAGTGATGTGGGCAGTTCATCGGCTTCAATAGGAACTCCTCCCCTTCGTGCGGAGTAGCAATAGGTTGAAAAGAGTCCTTGCCATATTTTTCATAATGACCAGAAGTCTCATAAAGTGCTTTATTGCCGATATGAGGAGTTGTTACTTGCTGATAGCCAGACTTATCCTGCGCTTTTTTCATGAAATTAATCAAGCGCTCACGTAGCAATGTTCCTTTAGGCAACCAAAGTGGAAGCCCCATCCCTACTTTTTCCGAGAAAGTAAATAGCTCTAATTCTCTTCCAAGTTTTCTATGATCTCGTTTTTTAGCTTCTTCAATTAGCGTCAAATAATCCTGTAATTCCTTCGCTTTTGGAAAAGTCACCCCGTAAATACGAGTCAACATCTTACGCTTCTCATCCCCTCTCCAATAAGCTCCTGCAATATTCGTAAGCTTAACAGCTTTGATAAATCCAGTATTTGGAATATGTGGTCCACGACATAAATCAGTGAAATTACCTTGCTCATAGAATGTGATTGAGCCGTCTTCCAGCCCTTCCAATAAATCAAGCTTGTATTCGTCACCTTTCTCCTCAAAATAGGCTATGGCATCTGGTTTTGAGATTTCCTTTCGGATGTATTCATTTTTAGCTCTCGCTAATTCAATTATTTTCTGTTCGATTTTCTCAAGCTCTGAGCCATCGAGCGTGTGATCTCCAAAATCAACATCGTAATAAAAACCTGTCTCGATCGGAGGACCAATACCAAACTTAATCCCAGGATAGAGTGCTTCCAAAGCTTCTGCAAGCAAGTGAGCAGAAGAATGCCAAAAGGTATTCTTTCCCTCTAGGTCATTCCAAGTTAAAAGTTGAAGTGTAGAATCTGAATCAATAGCTCGGGTTGCATCCCAAACTTGACCATTAACTTTTGCGGCTAGAACGTTCCTGGCTAAACCCTCGCTGATACTGGCAGCAATCTGTAGTCCGGTTGTTCCTTTTTCATACTCCTTCTCAGTGCCGTCCGGAAGTGTAATTTTAATGTGTTCTGACATAATTGTAATTATTCTAGCCCATACAAACAGGCATTTGGATTAAAGTGCAAATATGCGAATAGCACCTTCAATCAAAAAATTTAAAGGAAAGTAATCCTGAAAAGATTCATCATTTCTTCACGGTATAAACGATTAGAACAGGGTTTTCAGAATCTTTCGCAGCAAAGGCCGCTTCCGCAAAGTTTTTACCTTTTCCTTTCACATATTCCTCAAAGCCATCCTGACCAAGTTCAGCTTTCTTTTTTTGCAAAATTTTAAAAAGATCTTTCCCTGGTATTTTACAACCAACTTTCTCCTGATCAAATCTATAAATTACCGAATACAGGTCAAAACCTTCGTTTATATCGTCCTTGATCCTCCCTTTTAATACGTGAGTTTTTTGCTTGGCTCGATCAAAAAAAACATTGAAAAAACCCTCTTCATATTTAAACCCTGAGTAAAACTGCGAATTCGAGATGTACCAACCCATTGGAGCAAAATACAGCTTGGCTTTTTTATTTATGAATTTCAGTTCTTCAAGACCATCTAAAGTTTCTTTATTCCTTTTCAACTCCTCAATGCTTTGTGCATAGCTTCCGAAATCAAAAACAAGTTTAGGTATGAATTTACCTGATTCGTATATCATGATTGTGTCATGAAAAGGTCTTGCAAAATATATAGCCTCCTCCCCAACTAAATTATCTCTACCCGAATAATTTCCATAATAGGTATCCGCATCATATGGAAAAAATCCCAAGGTATCCAGAAATGATTCATTGACACTTTTTACAAAATAGTCTTCTGGGTCTCTGGGGTTAGAGTAAAACAAATACCGTTTTTCCTTTTCCAAATAAACGCCAGTCTCAATGTGAGATTCCATACTAACTTCTCTCAAAAATTCTCCTTCCAAGGAAAACCACATTAATTTAGGAGGATGAACCCCCAACATCAACAATTCATTGTTGACAATAATTGCGTAGTCAAAATCAAGATATTTTTTAGGACCTTCTCCATAAGCTCTGATTTTCGAAACAAATTTCCCCTTCCTATCAAAAACTTTTATACATCTACAGCCGAAAATATCCAAAACCATAATTTGGTCTTCGTGAAATATAATTTTATGTAATCCAGCACTAAGTTGAGCATCCTCCGAATCATCCTTAAGCCAGATATATTCAATCTCGGGCTCAAAGAATTCGGAAAGCTTTCCTTCCCTAGCTTCAGAAAGATCTATTTTGATTATCTCTAGCCCTTCATTTGTAGCATTTATATCCGATTTCTCAGATTTTGAACAGGCAAAAATTGAAAGAAAAATGATGGGCAAAAAAACGTAAATCCTGAGTTTCTTCATGTCTTAAAAATAAAATAAAAACTAAGAAATTGAAACTATTAAAGTATAATCTGTGCACTCACCTTTACTGAAAAAGGTCTCGCATCAGGCGTATCCAAATAGGTCATCCGATGAAAGAAATCCACTCGGAAAAACTTAAAGATATTCTCCACTCCATAGCCAAGCTCCACGTAAGGTTTTGTCGGGTCTAATTTTCCAAAGGTTTTCAGAGGATCCCCTACCTGATCTACAGTTGGCGAATTGGCAATATTTTTATCACTAACACTGCCAAAAAGTACATT
Source organism: Algoriphagus sp. (assembly GCF_029254265.1). Classification (GTDB taxonomy): domain Bacteria; phylum Bacteroidota; class Bacteroidia; order Cytophagales; family Cyclobacteriaceae; genus Algoriphagus. The sequence continues at coordinate 7,014 of NZ_JAQWXX010000093.1, forward strand.
AGCATTTGCAACAGCTCTCCATTTCAGCTTTTTGATGACTGGAATCTTATTCAAGAGAAAACCTTCAAAGAAATGTCTGTATCGTAAACTTAAATACTGATCAGAGGCAAATTCATTAAAGTTCATCGTATTGAATGCCGCCGTGGTGTAAAACAAAGTCTCATTCCCCAGATGGTTTTTTAAGATTGGATATGGCACTTCTCCAAATATTTTTCCGGCATCCAATTCATACCTGGAAACACCCAGCATCCCCATATTAAGGCGCTGATACATGTAAAAACTCAATTTCGTGTAGTCGATATCTCCTCCAAGTCCTTGGAAGCCCCGGCTAAAATTCATTTCAAAAATCGGCCATCTCGACGGTCCAAATGACACTCTTTCATTATCATTTATAATAATGATTTCATCTCTCCCGTAGCGTAAACCTGCTTTTATTTCGGTGGTTTGAAATTTTGACTGGTATTCATTCGTGCCCTTTTCCAGATAATAGAAATCGTATAGCGGATCAAATTCAGCTAATTTTAGACCCGTAGTAAATAAGAATCCTTTGAAAATTTCACGTTGAAAATCTAGTCGATGATTGGTGCTGAAATACGGTCTTCTCAATGTACCAAAACGGCTAGCCGCAAGAAAAATACTGTTCCCATCCAAACTTTCAATTTCCAATCCCACCTGATCAATTTCTTTTTGGGACTTCAAGGAGATAGTAGTCCATCTGTTTCTATCTAAAATCCGGGTAATAGAACCTGTATATTTAAATTCTTCATCCTTGAATCCATATGCCAAGTATCCTTCCAGAAGCCATTTATTACTAAATTTCAAATTGGTTCGAAAGCCCATTCCAAATCGGACTCCTTCGATATTATTGTAGTTAAAAAAGCCAGGCCAAGGTCCGATATCGATTTTCCGAACAGGCAAATAGCCTGTGGCAAAGAATTTTAACCCTTCTGAGTAAAACCGAATCACAGGTATCTTTTTCAGCGTATCGACCATCTGCAGCACTGCCAACTCCTCTAAGCTCAAGGGATCTTGTCGATTTACTTTCCAAAAATCCTCGCTTGCTTCATTAAAATCCGGTTTCAACACAACTGCTTGATTAAAGAAATTAGTCGGCTGCGGATCAACGATTTTAATACTATCCGCAGAGGTATAGAATTTGGCCAAAAGACCAGCTGTTTTAGGAGTAATCTGCCCTATTTTAATCTGCACACGAGTTTTAGAAGCAATCAATGGTCCTGCACTGGTAGGAACCAGCTCCTGTTGGATTTTGATACGCTCTATAAAATTTAAGTTAGCTTCTTTTGGAATCACCAAATCCACTTGCTTCAAAGCGTATGTTTCTTTATTAATCCAAATCAATCCAGAAAATGCCAGATCCTGCTCTCGAAGTGGATATACTTTCAACAAATAGGCTGAGTCTCCGGAAACATAAACTGAATCCAACAGATCGTAGTCATAGAACCCTTTCCAGCCATCAGCAATTGGGGACACAAATTCCTTTTCGAGAATATTCAACCAGTTTTTATAAAAGTTATATTCCTGAAAAGCTGAGCCAGTGATCTGCGAAGTAGTCGAACCATCGGTGATCCCCACTCCTGTGACTTTTGATTTTTCGACAATTTCCTTTTTAAGTTCGGGATTTGTGCGGAAATAAAACTTAGAAAGGGTTTCTGAGAAAAAAACAGGAAGGATCTTCTCTCCTTCATCATTGGTCAACTGCTTTATGGAGTCTAAAACTGCAGTGACTTTTTGTACCGTCTTCCGCTGAGTAAATTCCTCTGAGACATGATCGATGTCAATTTCGATTTTTGTATAATTCTTTGTTTCGTAAGCACTTAAATTCCTTTTATCAAAGTCATTTTTTCTTGCTACTGCCCTTCGAATCACTTCAAAAGCAGGATTCTCTCCAGCTTCAAAAACAAAAGCTTCCATTTGGAAATCAGATGGAATTAATTGGAAATTAATCGTCTGGTTAGAATCTTTTGACAAGGGCTTGACACCAGAAATATATCCCAAATAACTCACCATAATGCTATCGGAAAGCACCTTGGAATCAATCTGATAATTCCCCTCAAAATCGGTGGATATCCCAATCGTAGTTCCTTTAAGTAATACTGAAGCAAAAGGAATTGGATCTCCTGTTTGTGCGTCTGTCACTTTTCCTTTGATGCTGAATTGGGCGGACGCAGTGAGACTGATTAGGAAAAATAGAAAAGTGAAAAAACTTCGAATCATCAATTTAAGGTTGGTTAGTAAACACAACGCTGCAAAATAAATTCAATCTGCTAGGAAATTATCCCTCTACCAATATATTTTATCATTTTTAAGAAAAAGTGAAACTCAATTATCTCAGGATTTTGATTCCATCACTAGTATATTTGAAGAATTTAAATTCAAAACATGAGCTACGATATTGTAATTGTCGGCGGAGGAATCGTCGGACTCGCAACAGGTCTCAAACTCCAATCCAAAAGACCTAACCTGAAAATAGCTATCCTTGAAAAAGAGGATCAACTTGCTAAACATCAAACAGGAAATAACAGTGGTGTCATTCATTCAGGATTATATTACAAGCCAGGCTCCCTTAAAGCGACTAACTGTATCAATGGGTATCATGAGTTGGTAAAATTTTGTCAGGAGGAAAAAATCCCTTTTGAGATAACCGGAAAGGTGGTAGTAGCCACTAGGGAAGAACAAAAGCCTTTGCTTAAGACCCTTTTTGAACGAGGACTCCAAAACGGATTGACTGGTACCCGATACATTACTTTAGAGGAATTAAAAGTATATGAACCGCACTGTGCGGGAGTAGCAGCGATTCATGTCCCCCAAACCGGAATAGTCGATTACTACCAAGTCGCTTTAGCTTATGGTAGAAAAATAATTCAACAAGGCGGAGAGATATTTTTAAATCATAAAGTATTAAAAATAAGCACAAAAGAAGGATTGAATTATATCGAAACTTCAAATAAAACTTTTAAATCTAAACTCGTAATTAATTGTGCGGGATTGTATTCCGATAAGATTGCTCAAATGAGTGAATCAGAAAAAATCGATGTAAAAATCATTCCATTCAGAGGAGAGTATTACAAGTTGAAATCGGATCGCGAGTATTTGGTCAAAAACTTGATTTACCCAGTCCCTGATCCCAATTTTCCATTTTTAGGCGTTCACTTCACAAGAATGAAAAAAGGTGGTGTAGAAGCAGGACCTAATGCAGTTTTAGCTTTTAGACGAGAAGGTTATAAAAAATCCCAGATCAATCTTTTCGAATTAGGAGAAACATTAGCTTGGCCAGGATTCCAAAAAGTAGCGGCAAAATATTGGCAGACAGGATTTGGAGAATTATATCGATCCTTTTCCAAATCAGCATTTACCAAAGCGCTTCAAGAGTTGATCCCTGAGATCCAAGAATCTGACCTCGTTGAAGGTGGAGCAGGCGTTAGAGCTCAGGCATGTGACCGAACTGGAGGTTTACTGGATGATTTTGCCATTCGGGAGACCGCTAATGCTATCAACGTATTAAATGCTCCTTCACCAGCTGCGACAAGTTCACTTTCTATCGGTGGAACGGTAGCAGATTTGGCAATCACGCGATTTGATTAAACTTGGGTATTTACAGAATCTGGAAAATATCGATTTGCCAAGGTTACCATTTCATCTCCTCTGACCAAATCATGAATTGTAAGTTCGGAAGTATGACAATGTCCTGATGCTCTCAGCAATTCCTTTACGGCATGGATGGTGTTTTTGTGGAAATTGTAAACACGCTCCGATTTATCAGTAACCACTAATCCTTTCGCCAAAGAAGCTCTTTGAGTGGCCACACCTGTTGGGCAATCATTGGTATTACATCTTAAGGCTTGAATGCACCCTAAGCTGAACATAAACCCACGCGCAGAATTACAAAGATCTGCACCGAGAGCGATGTATTTTAAGATTGAAAACGCACTCAGCGCTTTTCCTGAGGCTATAATTTTGATTTTATCTCTTATTCCAAATTTGACCAAAGTTCCTCTTACAAATATTAAAGAGGGCTCTAAAGGTAATCCTACACTATCTGAAAATTCTAATGGCGCTGCACCTGTACCTCCCTCTGCTCCATCTATAGTGATAAAATCAGGAAAAATCTGATGAGACACCATGGCTTTACAGATTGCACTAAACTCCTCTGTCCTACCTATACAAAGTTTAAATCCAATAGGTTTTCCACCTGAAAGCTCTCGTAGTTTTCCTACAAATTCTATTAACCCATTCTCATCCTTAAAGGCACTATGAGAAGGAGGAGAAAGGATGGTGGTTCCTTTTACTACACCTCTTATTTCTGCTATTTCAGCAGTATTTTTGACACCTGGAAGTACTCCTCCATGACCGGGTTTTGCACCTTGTGAGAGCTTTATTTCAATCATTTTGACTTCCGGCCAATTTGCCTTTTCAGCAAATTTAACAGGGTCAAAATCCCCATGTTCATCTCTACATCCAAAGTATCCAGTTCCTATCTGCCAGACCAAATCCCCACCCTGACGGTGATAAGAAGAAATTCCTCCTTCCCCTGTATTATGATAAAAACTGCCTTTTTTTGCTCCTAGATTAAGAGCCCTGATAGCATTAGAGCTCAATGATCCAAAGCTCATCGCAGAAATATTAAAAATAGATGCATCATAAGGATGCAAACATGCATGACCTCCAATCATCACTCGGGCATCTGTCTTATCCGGTGAAACAGCATATATAGAATGTCTTAATGCCATATAGTCAACACCATTTAAATCACGTTGTGTACCAAATGGGTGTGTGTCACTTACATTTTTTGCTCTTCTATAAGCTAATGATCTTAGATTTCTACTAAAAGATCTGCCATCAGTATTACTCTCTATAAAATATTGTTGAATCTCAGGACTTATCGACTCTAAAATATATCTAAAGTGTCCAACCAAAGGGAAATTCCTAAGAATTGCATGTTTTTTTTGAAGCACATCATAAATCCCTACCAAAAAAAGCCCTGCTAGAATCCAAAGTACAAATTTCCCCAGATTGAAATTCATAAATTGGAAATACCACATTAGGAAAATAGTGAGCATTCCAAGTAAAAAAAGGGAGTCAAAAAAAAGCTTTCTCATAATTGAAATTGTTTAGGGGAACAGTGCCACAATATAGTATTTGATTACAATCAAATCTATTTGAGCAGAAAATCGAGGATACGGTATTCGACCCAGGTAAATTCTTGAGAACGATTTACAAATCCTGTATGACCACCAAATTTTGGCATTTCCAAAATAATTTCAGGCTTACTTTCGGCCAAGGAAACCGGATAGCAAGCAGGTCCCAGAAGTGGATCATTCAAAGCATTTATAATTAATGCTGGGATCGAAATTGCTGGCATCCAATTATCTGCACTCACACTTTGATAGAAATCATCTGCATCTTTAAATCCATGGATCTTTGCTGTGAAAAGGGTATCAAATGTGTCAAAATCATCAACTTTCTCCAGCATCTCCAAATCAATCAACTCTGGAAATTGCAAAGCCTTAGCTGCCATTTTCTTCTTTAGCTTACTCAAAAATCGCTTTTTATAAAAAACATTCCGTTTTTCCTTAAGCGTGGCAGCACTGGATGGAAGGTTACATGGGGTAGAATAAACAGCTGCTTTTTTGATTCTAGGATCAAGATCAAGCCCTTTTTCGCCCAGATATTTCAATGTCTGAGCACCTCCCATACTAATGCCTGATAGATAAATTGATTTGTAATCATAAGTACTAAAGACATGCTCAATTACCGTATCGAGATCATAACTAGCCCCGTGATGATATAGAATTGGCTTCAGGTTAAGTTCTCCTCCGCATGTTCGATTATTCCAAACTAAGGCATCAATCCCATTTTGATTGAAAAGCTTCACCAATCCCATGATATAATGCCGGCCCGAGTCTCCCTCCAGTCCATGCGAAAGAACAAGCAGTTTGTCACTCCCTACTTTTGACCAATCCAAATTGAGAAAATCTTCATCAGGGGTTTTTATTTTTTCGCGCTGATAGCTCACTCCCGTTACCTTTCTAAATAAACTCGGAATAATAGTCTCTAAATGACCGTTAAAAAGATAAAAAGGTGGTCCTGAATAGTTTGATTTAAGAATAGGCATGAATCAGAATATGAGGAAGAAAGCTTTAAAGAAATATTACAATTACTTTAAATACACTAGAGAAACACAATTTACTTTTAATAAAGTAAAGTTTCTTAATAGGTTTTAAAGATTGAAAAATAGAGCTGAAAGTGCACTCCTTTTTTTATTTAATCAACGATCGAGATTCACAGATTGCAGCTTCCAAAAAAGAGAATAAGATCTCTTTGTGGTCTTCAAAAGCAACACCAAAGCCATTAGAATCTAAAATATCTTTTCCATTATGGAGCTCTGCAATGATATCATCGAAGCCAAACATAGATAGCGTTGGCTTGAGTTTATGACGGATTTGCTTAATAATTTCCTCATTCTTCGTAATCGAAGCTTCAAGATATTTTTCCCTTAACTCAATCAACCCTTGGTAAATTGCAGTTGTCAATTGATTTTCGAACTCATCGTCACCATCAGACATTCCAGAAATGAGTGACCTAAGTTCAGGATACATTAATTTCATAAATCAGAAATATGGGTTGATTTTCCGGCAAGATATCCAGTAGACCAGGCTGCTTGAAAATTAAAACCTCCAGTGATACCGTCTATGTCTAATACTTCGCCAGAGAAATATAAATTCGGGTGATATTTACTTTCCATGGTATTCGGGTCTATTTCATCAAGTTTAATTCCTCCTGCGGTCACAAACTCCTCTTTAAATGTGGTTTTCCCTTGAATGCTCAAAGTATAGCAAAAAAGATTTTGGATCAATTTATTCAGCTGTTTTTTAGAAAGATTGTTGAAAGTTTGAACACTTTCTATTCCCGCCTTCTCACAGAAATGCCCCCAAAGCCTGGATGGCATCTCAAAAAGTGGATGAGAAAAAACTTTCCGATTAGGGTGATTAATGCTGTAACTCTTTAAATGTTCTTCATAATCCTTCTCTCCCAAATCACCATTCCAATTGATTAAAGCTGTAGCCTGGTAGTGTTGGTCATGGAGCCACTTGGCGCCAAAAGCTGAAAGCTTTAGAACCGCAGGCCCACTTAATCCCCAATGGGTAACCAATATCGGACCTTGATAACTTAGTTTGGTACCTGCGATTTTGACGATTCCATTTGGAACAGAAATCCCCATCAACTCTTTCAAAGTCTCTTGGGGTGTATTGAAAGTAAAAAGTGAAGGAATAGGCTCAATGATACTATGATTCAATATCTTAAGAAAAGAGTAACTCTCTGATTTTGGAAAGCCACCAGTAGCAATAATGAGCTTGTCGAATGTAAATTCACCCTGACTAGTAGTCAATTTGAAGCCAGGACTGATAGGAAGGATTTCGGAAATTCCACAAGATTTTAGAATTTGAATATTCAATTTACTCGCTTCTTTCACCAAACAATCAATTATGGTTTGGGAATCATCCGTGGTTGGAAACATCCGCCCATCTGACTCCACCTTCAAGCTGACCCCTCGCTTTTCAAACCAAGCGATGGTATCATTTGAGTTGAATCTTGGGAAAACTTTCTTAAGAAATTTTTCCCCTCTGGGATAATTTTTGATCAACTTGGATACTTCCATAGGTTGATGAGTGACATTGCATCGTCCACCACCCGACACCTTGACTTTGGACAATATTTTAGGAGTTTTTTCGAATATGGTCACCGATCTCCCCGGTCCACTTGCATGTATTGCAGCAAAAAAACCTGCAGCACCTCCTCCTATAATTGCTATTTTCATGGATTTCCGAGCAATCAACTATTAACGTTTTCTTGTAAAAGATCCTAAAATCCCGCGGGTTAACTCTCTGAAAATAGTCCTTCCAAGTTGTCTTACCATTGTATTCTTGCTCAATTCCTCGATAAGTGATTCTTCTTCTTTTACTCTAGTTCGGGGAAGAGATGGCTTGGGCAAAGTGGCTTTTTGCTGCTCTTCTTCTACTTGGATCATCTTTTTCTCAAGCATTTCAAATGCACTCTCCCGGTCTATGTCTTGATTGTATTTATCTACCAATTTAGAATTGGATACTAAATCTATGATCTCTGAATTTTCCAAAATATCCATTCGCGTGATTGGAGCTCTCACCAAAGTGTGCGCTAAAGGCGTAGGAATACCTTTTTCATTCAATGCTGTCACTAATGCCTCACCGATACCCATTGCCGTAAGGACCTCTGAAGTCTTGTAAAAAGGTGAATCAGGATAGTTTTCTGCAGTTTTTGAAATTGCCTTTCGATCTTTTGCAGTAAAAGCCCTTAAAGCATGTTGAACTTTCAGGCCAAGCTGACCAAGAATATTCTCGGGCACATCGGTCGGTGTTTGTGTACAGAAGTAAACCCCCACTCCTTTTGATCTGATAAGTTTTACAATGGCCTCAATTTTTTCCAATAAATCATTAGAAGCATTCGAAAAGACCAAATGTGCTTCGTCAATAAATAAACACAGTTTTGGCTGATCAGCATCACCCTGCTCCGGAAAAGTCTCATAAATCTCTGATAAAAGACTTAACATAAAAGTTGAAAAGAGTTTTGGGCGATTTTGAATATCAGTCAATCGAATGACAGAAATCACACCTTTACCATTTTCGGTTCGTACAAAGTCTTCGACATCAAAGGATTTCTCCCCAAAAAACTCTTCCGCTCCCTGCTGCTCCAATTCGATGATCTTTCTCATGATAGTATTGACAGAAGCAGAAGATACTTGACCAAACTCCTTTTGAATCGCTTCTTTTCCCTCATTGGTAATAAACTGAAGTACACGTTTCAGGTCTTTCAAATCAAGAAGTGGAAGATGATTTACATCACAATACCTAAAAATTAGTGAAATTACTCCACGCTGGGTATCGTTCAATTCAAGAATTTGAGAAATAAGAACCGGTCCAAACTCAGAAACCGTTGCTTTTAACTTTACTCCTTTCTCATTTGAAATTGACATAAGTTCAACTGGCAATCCCATTGGATTATAATCCACTCCAATGACCTCAGATCGCTTTTTGATAAAATCATTTGCGGTTCCAGGTTTAGCCAGACCCGAAAGATCACCTTTCAAATCCATCAAAACAGAAGGAATTCCCTTCAAGGACAGCTGTTCTGCAATCACCTGAAGTGTTTTGGTTTTTCCTGTCCCTGTAGCTCCAGCTATTAAACCATGCCGGTTAAGGGTTTTAAGTGGAATTTTAATTTGGGCTCCATTTATTGATTCTCCGTCCAGGATTCCGGTACCCAAAATGATAAAGTCCTTCTTATATACCTGACCATCAGCCAAGGTAGAGATGAATTTTTCTGTATTGCTCATTTCATTTTTCTTTAAAAATTTAAACTACAAAAAAAACCTTGATGCCAAGAGCAAAAAGGTTTTCAAATGAAAAAGGTATTGTAATTAATTAGTATGTCACCATAGGAGCAAGTTCTTTAGCCTGGGCTATGAAGTCTTCAATCTTTGACAAAGCAGGAACTGCTTTTGTAAGACCTTTCTCCTCTTGTGTTTTTGTCAAAGCCGCATGCAGGTTCTCAGCATTTCGGTTTCTTAATTCTTTCACGGTATCCACTCCTGCTGCCTTCAAAAGTTCTGCAAATTGACTTGCAACACCTTTGATTCTAAATAGATCAGCCATATTTACCCAATCCAAGATTTTACCCTCATCTATTCCTGAAGCTTCAGCAATTGATTTTCTTCCTGATTTAGAAGCTCCTTTTTCAAGAAGACCTTCGATGGTTGATATTCCGGCAGCGGAAAGTTTTCCTTTGTAAACTTCTCCAATTCCTTCGATCATTGTAATTGCTTGTGCCATGTTTCTTTAGGTGTTTATAATTATTGTAAAACTTAATTTTTGAATTAATCCCCAAAATAAAGACAATTTTTAATTTCCAAAACCCAAATAGAAATTTGGGAAAAGAAATATCGATTTGTAAACATTAACTTTACATACTCATTAATACTCTTTTTATTTGGTTTCAATGATCCGAAAATTAACCTTGAAAAGCCCACTCAAGTCCCCCGCGTTATTCCTTTTGATTGCTTTTGCATTTTGTCTTACCCATTTTGCCAATGCTCAGATTAGTCCAAACCTTGGGCAAACTGACCGTTGGATGAAAGGTGCTCAAGCTGCGATGGAACGAAATGAGTATGAAACAGCTAACTCTATTTTCAGAGACCTCATAGATTCTGGACTTCCGTTACCTGAAGAAATGCCTTATTTCTTCGCTGAGACTCTTTTTGAGCTAAAGCAATATGACAATAGTGCCAACTTTCTAAACAAATATCTTGAGTTAAGTGGATTTGCCGGTGATCATTATCAGGGTGCTCAAGAATTACAAAAAAAATTAGCAGGTCCCTTAAATGAGATCAAAGTTTGTCAACTCTGTGACCGAAGAGGATACCGATTTAAAGTATGCTTTACCTGCGAAGGAGCCAGACAGATTGAGCAAGACTGCGACTATTGCAAGGCAAAAGGCGTAGTAGGATGCAGTCGCTGCAGTGGATCTGGTATGATCACACGTGTCAATATCTTTAAAATCGTAGAATATTTCGAGTGTGAACGCTGTAGTGGTAATGGAAGATTGACTTGTCCGGTTTGTGAGGGAAGTCTAAAAGAGGTTAGTTCCTGTAGAACTTGTAACGGTAGCGGAAAACTCTCCTCTGAAAATCTTTGCGATCACAAAGAAGAGTCTCACGCTCATTAAAAAAAAAGACCAGTTTGAGACTGGTCTTTTTGGTTTATGAATTTTTGAGATTACTTGCAATATTTTTTAAAAGCTTCTGCTGCACCAGGATATTCCAATGCCGAGCTCAATTGGAAATCCTCACAAGCACCTTTGACATTTTTTATCCCAATTTTCAATAATCCTCGATTGTAATAAGCCTGTCCGAAATCCTTGTCTAAAGTGATTGCATTACTGTATGCTTTCAATGCATCATCTGTCTTTCCCATCTGATGCAAAGCCCTAGCTTTCATAAATGAAGCCATTGCCGGTGCACCGGGAATTTCTGCTGCCCTATTTGAAAATAATAATGCGTTGGTATAATTTTTCTCTTTATGATGAAGATTTGCCAAGCTTAACAGAACTTGAAAGTTATTTGGATCCAAATCCAATGCTGCCTCAAAGTCAGATTCAGCCTCGTCAAAATTACCCAATTCTTCATGTGCTCGCCCCCTATGATATAAGACTCTCACATCATTCGGAGCATATTTTAATTCATTTGAATATTCGGCGATTGCTTGATCAAACTGAGAATCATTGTAATATTTATCTCCATTACTTACCTTGTTTTCACTACAGGAAAAGACAAATAGACTGGAAATCAAAGAAATAACTACTAGGGTACTTTTTTTCATTTAGAGTTGGTTTAGACTGCTACACTGTTGTCTCGAAGCGCATCATTGAGGGAAGTCTTGAGATCAGTGGAGGCCTTACGTTGGCCTATAATTAAGGCGCATGGCACTTGAAAGGTTCCGGAGGCAAAGGTTTTGGGAATAGTACCTGGGATCACTACTGATCTTTCCGGCACATATCCTTTGTACTCCACAGGTTCTGGTCCTGTCACATCGATGATTTTTGAACTAGCTGTTAGCGTTACTCCTGCTCCGATTACTGCTTGCTTACCGATTCGAACACCCTCTACGATGATTGCTCTTGAACCGATAAATGCTCCATCCTCGATAATCACAGGTGCCGCCTGCACTGGTTCCAAAACTCCACCGATACCTACTCCACCACTCAAATGAACGTCCTTGCCTATTTGCGCGCAAGATCCTACAGTTGCCCAAGTGTCAACCATCGTGCCACTGTCTACATAAGCGCCAATATTAACATAACTTGGCATCATCACTACTCCATTTGCCAAGTAAGCACCATACCTTGCTACAGCGTGGGGAACGACCCTAACTCCTTGCTTTGCATAGTTTGATTTCAAGGCCATTTTATCGTGAAACTCAAAAGGCCCAACTTCGATCGTCTCCATCTTTTGAATAGGAAAATAAAGAATCACAGCCTTTTTCACCCAGTCATTTACCTTCCATGAACCATCACGTGCAGGTTCGGCAACTCTCAAAACTCCGGAATCCAGATCTGCAATGATGGTTTTAATAGCAATTTGAGTTTCTTTCTCTTTCAATAATTCTCGGTTATCCCAAGCTTTTTCAATGATTGTTCTGAGTTCCATATTTTTGGTTAGTTTCGTTTATGAGTGAAAATTTCGCTTCGCGAATCCCTATTCTTATTGCTTCTTCCCTCAAACCTACCCGTGATTCACGGGCTTGGGAGAAACTTGGTATTTCGCTGCGTGAAACAAATAAATACGAATTAAACATCATAGGCTTTTCTACTAAAAAGGAAGAAAAGATCGAAAGTGTTAAGTTTTATTCTTCTTTTGCCAGTCCTGGTTCAAAGCTTTCCCGAATCCTGTCGCTGGTTCGGTTTACAAAAACCCTATTTCAAGTCCGACCGAAAATTCTCATTTGTTGTACTTACGAATACCTTTCCATAGCCTCTTTCTTTAAAAATCGAATGGGTTATAAACTTGTCTACGATGTCCAAGAAAACTATGCAGCAAACCTGAATTTGAATCCAACTTTGTCTTCCTCACAAAAATCAAGAGCAGCAAAGTTGATCCGAAAAATGGAAGACGTAAAAGGGATAGATTTATACTTTTTCGCTGAACGATGCTATCAAAATGAGATGCCTGAAAAGTCTCCTTTTCTAATTTTGGAGAATAAATTCAAAGGCCAAATCCGTGAAAAATCTAACTTGGTTTTCGATCAAAAAGATAAGTTTTCATTCCTGATTTCAGGTACTATTACCCCTGCATTTGGGATCTTTGACGGGATCATTTGGTTTAAAGAAATTCTAAAAAAATACCCAAAATCTTCACTCCATATTATCGGCCATATTCCACTTCAAAGTTTCCAATGTGAACTGGAAAAACTAACCGAAAACTATCCTCAAATCAAGGTTCAAACTAGTCCAATTCCTATCGATCATCAGGCAATTATCAAAGCTTATTCTTCGGTTGATTTCTGCCTTTTACCTTATCAAAATCATTCTGAGATTTGGAATAAAATGCCCACCAAATTATTTGAAGCAGCAGCTTTAGGTGTTCCTGTTTTAATTTCGCCCAATCCGAAATGGGAGGATTTTTTAAAAGATTTTTCGGGAGGATGTTTTATTAATTTTTCAAAACCTGAGCTTGCAATATCACAATTCGATCAAGCGATTCAACAGACTTTTTTTACTGCTAATCCAAGCCCCTCCATTCTTTGGAATTCCCAAGAAGCTGATTTTTTATCAGCCATAGAAAAACTCCTTCTCTAAAATCAAGTCGTGGATAAGTCTCAAAAGTTATCCACCTATACCCATTTCTTGACACTCTATTCTTCATATTGGAAACTCTAATCTGAAATGACTTTTTATGGAAATGAAAGTAATGCATCTTTAATTCTCCCATTCATTTAATTGATCCACAATATTTTCTATTATTTATTAGTCAAGGCTAATTTTTTATTTCGAATAACCTAAACCGGAACGCACAACAAACTTCAGGTTATCCACAGCTCTTTTAGCTTATTAAAAATATTATTTTAGATATAGCTAAATTATTTTTTATATTTGCCATAGTATTAACCCTAAGACGATTTTGACTACCGCAGAAGAGAATTATTTGAAAGCCATATACCACCTTTCAGAGGATGGAAAAAAAAGTGTATCCACCAATGATGTCGCCCGGGAAATGAAAACAAAGCCCGCCTCTGTCTCTGACATGCTTCGTAAACTTGGCGAAAAGGAGATGATCGAATACCGGAAATATTATGGAGTTCACATCACCGAAGAAGGCAAGCGAATGGCACTTCAAACTGTACGGAAACATAGACTATGGGAGGTCTTTTTGGTTGACAAATTAAACTTCGCCTGGGATGAAGTTCATGAGGTAGCAGAGGAGTTGGAACACATCCAATCTCCCCTACTCATCCAACGACTGGATGCCTATCTCAACTACCCAAAATTTGATCCCCACGGAGACCCAATTCCGGATGAATTTGGAGATGTAAAAGCAAAGCCACGAGTCGCTCTAAACGAGATGGAGATCGACCAAATGGGACAAATTGTAGCAGTCAAAGACAGCTCTGCTGCCTTCCTTAAATACCTCGATAAAGTAGGTGCCTACATCGGCGCTCGAATCAAAGTTTTGGACAAGGTAGAGTTCGACGGATCAATTGAAATTTTGGTCGATCAGAAGAAAAATCTCTTTATGTCAAAAGAAGTAGCAGTTAACATTTTGATCCTCCAATCATGATCTCAACTCGAATCATATTGCCTCTGCTCCTACTCACTTTTGCCAGCTGCAAATTTGAAAATCCAGAGGAACGTCTCAAACCACAAATCGTCACAACGACCAGTATTTTGGCAGATGGAATCCGCAACATAGTTGGAGATTCGGCCGAGGTAGTCGCACTAATGCCAGCAGGTGTTGACCCCCATTTATACAAAGCCTCTGCTCGAGATTTGGATCTATTGCAAAATGCAGACTTGGTAATTTATCATGGACTTTTTCTGGAAGGGAAAATGACGGAGATATTCGAAAAGCTGGAATTCAGTCAGACTTTGATCAATGTCTCAGAGAAAATCCCACATGATCGACTCCTTCGGTCTGGACCCGAGGCCCACTCCGTAGATCCACATATTTGGTTTGATGTCAACTTGTGGTCCATGGCAATGTCCCATGCTGCAGAAGAAATCATTCTTTGGAAACCAAACTGGAAAACAAGTATTGAAACAAACTCGGCTATTTTCCAATCTAAGCTTTCAGTCCTAAATGAGGAAACTGCTAGAAAAATGCAAGAACTACAACGTTCCAATCAGGCGCTAATTACAGCTCATGATGCATTTGCATACTTTGGTCGAGCTTATGGAATCGAAGTTTTGGGATTACAAGGTTTATCCACACTCAGCGAACCCGGTCTTCGGGATTTGACAGGTTTGGTTCAATTTATTGTAAGCCGAAAAATCAAAGCAGTTTTTGCAGAGCAAACCATTTCTCCAAAAGCAATTGAAGCAGTAGTCGCAGGTTGCAAAAACCAAAACCACGAGATAAAACTTGCAGGTCCATTATTCACCGATAGTCTTGGCGATCCCAATGGACCTGCCGGAACCTATATCGGAATGGTCAACACCAATGTTAACGTCATCTTTGAAAGCCTTAAACCATGATAAACCACGTAGAATCACCCATCATCGAAATTCATGACCTTACGGTAAGTTATGATCAAAGTCCTGTACTCTGGAATGTGGATTTAAGCCTTCCGTCAGGAAAATTGATCGGAATCTTGGGTCCAAATGGAGCAGGAAAAAGCACGCTTATCAAGGCTATAATGGGCCTAGTCTCTCCTTCAGGAGGATATGTCAAGCTTTTTGATAAATCCTTGGAAGAAGTTCGAAGCCGAATCAGCTATGTACCACAGCGAGAATCAGTAGACTGGAATTTTCCTGCATCTGTCCTTGACGTGGTATTAATGGGGACCTACGGCAAACTTGGACTTTTTAAAAGACCTGGGAAAAAGGAAAAGGAACTCGCAATGGAATGCTTAGAAAAAGTAGGGATGCATGGTTTTGCCAAACGTCAGATTTCAGAGCTTTCAGGAGGACAGCAACAACGAGTTTTTATAGCGAGATCGCTTGCTCAGAATGCAGACCTCTATTTAATGGATGAACCTTTCGCTGGGGTAGATATGGCTACAGAGACTGCTATTTTCGAACTTTTGAAGCAAATGACTGCAGAAGGAAAAACGGTGGTCGTGGTCCATCATGACATTTATTCTGCTGTGAATTACTTCGATTGGTTTATCATGCTCAATCTTCATTTGGTTGCTTCCGGCCCAAAAGAAACAGTCATTACTGAAGAGCTACTTCGTAAAACCTATGGTGGAAAACTGAATTTACTTACCAAAGTATCTGAATTGATCCGTCAGAAAGAATTCAATCCTTTGAAAAACTGATATGAGCGATTTTCTCTACTTCTTCACTTTTCAAGACTCTTCGATTGCATTTGTTGTAATCGGGATTATTCTTCTTGGGGTAGGTTCAGCCTATGTAGGCACCTACAGCTTTTTGGACAAAAAGGCGCTTCTTGGAGATGCTATTTCTCATGCAGTTTTACCAGGAATCTGTCTGGGTTTTATCCTTGCGGGAACAAAAAACCCTGTTTATATCGTATCTGGGGCATTCTTTTCAGGGGCCCTAGCCACTTTTTTAACCTCTTGGCTTCGCAAAAACACCCGCTTGAGTGAAGATGCCATCATTGCTTCCATCCTATCCATTTTCTTTGGGTTCGGGATCGTATTGTTAACAGTGATTCAAAAGTCAGGAAACCCTGAAATGGCAGGATTGAATCAATTTATCTTTGGTAATGCAATCGCAATTTTAGAAGAAGATCTTTGGGTCTATGGAGGATTAGCTGTTTTCATTATTCTTTCGCTAAGTATATTTCAAAAGGAATTTAGCCTGCTAGTCTTTAATGCCGAATATGGGAAAGCTATTGGCTACCCTATGGGATTGATCCGATTGATTTTTAATGTATTAATGATCTTATCTGTTGTGATCGGAATTCAGGCGATCGGGGTAGTTTTGATGGCGGCACTGCTAATTACCCCTGGAGCTGCTGCGAGATTCTGGACTGATAAGCTGGGAAATTTAGTAATCCTTGCAGGAATCTTTTCCGCAGTCTCAGGAGTCATGGGAACATACATTTCCTTTATTCTACCACAAATGCCAACCGGTCCCTGGGTCGTCGTCTTTCTTTCGTTTTTAGCCTTGATTTCATTCCTTTTTGCTCCAAAGCGAGGAGTGCTTTCAAGATTTATTTCCAGAAGAAGTTATCTCAAAAAGACACACCAAGACCACCTATTGAAAGCACTCTACCGGGCACTTGAGGCAGGGAAAGAAAACCTGTCCATAGAAGAAATCTATGAGGCCTATCCCTTTCAAAAGAAAGAATCAGACCGATCTATTGATAATTTAATCAGTAATGGTTTAATAATTAAAAACCAGTCTATTATATCACTCACTCCTAAAGGTAAATCAGAGTCTAAACGTATAGTTCGACTTCATAGACTTTGGGAATTATACCTAAATGAGTACATGAATATTGCGCCGGATCACGTCCATGATTCAGCAGAAAAACTCGAGCATATCCTCACACCTGAGCTGGAAGAACTGCTTGAAAACCGACTTAATTATCCGAAACTAGATCCTCACCAGGAGACTATCCCCCGCGACCATGATGAGCTTTGACCAAAATGCATTTCTGATCATATTCACCGCTTCGATGATCTCTATTTCCTGCGGTCTTTTAGGAGTATTTATGATGCTTCGCAAAATGTCCATGACAGGAGATGCTATTTCACATGCAGTTTTACCGGGAATAGTAATCGGGTTTTTCGTCTCAGGAAGTCAGCGGGGACTTGAAGTGATCATTGGTGCTGGAGTCTTAGGGATTTTAGCTACGCTGATGATCGATTGGCTGAGAAGAAAGGCAAGAGTTCAACTTGATGCTTCCATCGGAATCACCTTTACCCTACTCTTTGCTATCGGAATCATTCTGATCAATCTGTTAGCATATAAAGTGGACCTCGACCAAGAATGTGTGCTTTATGGGGAAATTGCCTACTTACCAATTGATCTCTGGATCACTGGCGGGGGTCAAAACATGGGGCCAAGAATCATGTATTTGGCACTTCTAAATTTAATTTTAGTAGGAGGATTCATCTTTTTGTTTTTTAAAGAGTTAACTGTAACCAGTTTTGATGAAAACTTCAGCATGGTCATTGGCATCCCGGCAGGAGTTATCAATCTAGGATTAATGAGTATGGTGTCATACACTACCGTCAGCAGCTTCGAAGCGGTGGGTGCGATTTTGGTGGTTGCACTTTTGGTAGTGCCTCCTGCCACGGCTTTCCTTTGGACCAAAAAACTAAACCAATTGATCAAAATCACCATTGGAATTGGAATCGGAATCGCCTTTCTTGGATATTATTTGGCATATTTCTTCGATAGTTCCATCGCGGGAATGGTTGTAAGTGTAGCCGGAATTGTATTTTTGGCAAGCGCATTGTATAAAAGTAAACTAATCAGCAACAGATTTGGAACTTCAACTAATCAAGAGTCGTTTGGAAATTGATATGGAAAAAATTAGGATATTCTTCTTTTTAATAGCCCTTGGCTTTTTGAGCCAAAATGTAAATGGGCAAGATCAAATCGAATGGATGAAATTCGAAGAAGCTGTGGAAGCAAACGAATTTCAAAAGAAGATGCTTTTTGTGGACGTGTACACCGATTGGTGCGGTTGGTGCAAAAAGATGGATAAAGAGACATTCACTGATCCTAAGGTCATCGAATACATCAATTCGAATTTTTACGCCGTGAAATTGAATGCGGAGGACACCAAGCGCACTTTTAATTTTATGGGAAAAGAATATAATGAAGCCCAAATGGCCGCGGCTATGCGGGTTCGCTCCTATCCCAACTTTGTGATCATAGATTCTACTTTACAGAATATCACTCAAATGCCAGGCTACAGAGAGCCTGTTCCTTTTTTGGAAACCTTGACAGGGGTCGTTGCTAATGCATTTCCAAAGAAATGAGTTTCAACCTTTCTGATCAAAAAGACACCATTATTGCACTGGCAACCCCACAAGGTGTTGGAGCAATCGCAGTTATTCGACTTTCAGGCCCAGAGGCTATTCGTTTAACCAACGAGGTGTTTTTTGGAAAAAATCTCGAAAAACAAGAATCTCATACCATTCATTTTGGCACCATCCGAGATGGGGAAAAAATCATCGACGAGGTGTTGGTATCCTTGTTTATTGCGCCAAAGTCATTTACCAAGGAAAACGTAGTGGAAATCTCCACTCATGGATCTTCCTACATAATTAATCAGGTCTTAAAACTCTTTATTCGCAAAGGCGCAAGACTTGCAAAACCAGGCGAATTCACTCAAAGAGCATTTTTAAACGGTCAATTTGATCTAGCCCAAGCTGAGGCTGTTGCCGATTTGATCCATGCAGATTCGGAGACCAGCCATCAGGCAGCCTTGAATCAAATGCGTGGAGGATTCAGTTCTGAAATTCAGCAGCTTCGCTCCCGATTAATCCATTTCGCTTCCATGATTGAATTGGAACTGGATTTTGGCGAAGAAGATGTGGAGTTTGCCAGTCGGGATGAATTACGCGCGCTTGTTGAGCGACTGCTTCGAGTGGTGGAGGAATTGATTTTGAGTTTTGATCTGGGAAATGTCATTAAAAACGGCGTTCCGACTGTTATTGCGGGGAAACCGAATGCAGGGAAATCCACCTTGCTCAATGCCTTACTTAACGAAGAGAAAGCGATTGTCTCGGAGATTGCGGGAACAACCCGTGATTTTATCGAGGATGAAATCAGTATCGGCGGAGTGATTTTCCGATTTATCGATACAGCTGGACTTCGTGAGACTACGGATACGATTGAAGCTATTGGCGTAAGCCGAACTCAGGAGAAAATGAAGACTGCATCCCTGATTTTATACCTCTTTGATTTGAGTGATACAGATTTAGTGGAGGTCAACCGAGAGATCAATAAACTCGAAAATCAAGGTGTCCCATTCCTTAAAGTAGCCAATAAGACTGATAAAGCTAAAGCCAATATTAGTAGCGAGTTAAAGGAACAGCATCCAGATACGATTTTTATTTCCGCAGGAAAAAAAGAAAACCTGGAAGATCTTAAAATTCGAATTTTAGAACTGGTAAATCTGGACAAATTCAGAACAGGAAATACTATTGTCACTAATGTGCGGCATTACGATTCTCTGGTCAAAACCCGGGCTTCCCTCCTAGACATTCTGAGTGGTTTGGATAATCAGATCAGCAATGATTTTGTGGCGATGGATATCCGGCGCTCACTACATTTCCTCGGGGAGATCACCGGAGAAATAACAACTGATGATCTCCTCGAGAATATTTTTAGGAATTTCTGTATCGGAAAGTGATACTATTTATCTAAGCTGTAAATCCACCATCGACGACATTGGTCGATCCTGTCACAAACTTACTTCGGTCTGATGCCAAGAATAGCGCCATTTCTGCGATGTCTATATTATCTGCATAGCGACCGAGCGGAATCATTTTTGTAAAATTTTCTTTAACCGCTTCACCAGCTCCCGGTGCAAAGCCTTCTTCCAATGATCGCATCATTCGATTATCTACCGGAGAGGGATGGATTGTATTTACCCGGATTTTATCAGGCGCACCTTCCAAAGCTCCCGTTCTCATCAATCCTATCGTGGCATGCTTACTGGCGACATAGGCTGAAACTTGTGCGGTTCCCCGTAGTCCAGCTACCGAAGAGGTGATAATCACCGAACCTCCGCCTCCTTGTTTGAGAGCGGCAAAACCATATTTCATTCCCAGCCAAACTCCTTTGACATTGACGCCTATTACATGATCAAATTCTTCCTCAGGATATTCCGACATCGGTTTGACTACACCCTCTACCCCTGCATTGAGGAAGATTACATCGATTTTCCCAAAGTTTTTGAGCGCCTCATCTGTGTATCGCTTCACGTCCGCAGCTTTGGACACGTCAGCCTGAATGTAAAGGACATTTTTTCCTTCAAGTTCTTTTTTAGCCTCATCTAGGTTCTTCTGGCTGAAGTCCACCAAAGCAATTCCCTTCGCTCCTTCTTTCAGAAAAAGTTTGGCAGTGGCAAGTCCGATTCCGCCTGCTCCACCCGTAATAATTGCGATTTTATCTTTCAGTTCCATGGTATACTGTTTTTGGTTTAATAAATTCAATTTAACCAATTGAAAAAGAAAAAGTCATGACATGAATCATGTCTAGAGGTTTTGTCACCCCTATTCTAAATTCCAATTATTCAATGGGTTTAATTTGCCTAGACTTTTTCGGCTTTTATATTCTACTAGAAAGGAAGTTATAATACAAATGACTATTTGTGGCTGCTATTTAGCTATGGTCAATTGGGAAAATAATATAGTTGATCTGCTCAAAATATTTAATGGATCAATTCTTAATTTTTATAAGCCATTTAAAAATTAATCTTAGTTTGTTTTCTTTACGCTAAAGTTAACGATCTTAAATACGCCAAACTTATTCAACGAATACCCAAATGAGACTCCTTTTTACCTTTGCCCTTTTCTTAATCGGGAATCTGCTTCAAGCCCAAGTTGAAATCGTTGCCGAACAGGATCAGGACAGGAACCTAACGCTTTTGGCTTTCAACAAAAGTAAAATCCCATATACCATACAGATCGAATTTATAAAGCTGGAAAATCTGGCCTCCCCGGATGGCAGATTGATCTATGGGGTTGCCACGCCTGGTAAAAGTAATTTGGTAAAGCTCTATTCGGAATATGTAAACGTGCAGACGGGCTTCCAATACAACACCAAATTGTATAAAGGCGACTACCTACAAAGTAGTCAAGACCGACCAGCATATTTGATACCAGTCGAAGAAGGCACAACTCTCAGCATGCGTCCGCTTACAGTTGAGATACCTCAAAATACCAGCGTGCAGGGAAGTCTTCCTTATACTGGAGTAGGATTTTATTTTGAAAAACCGACCGTCATTTGTGCTCCTCGGAAAGGGATAGTTTCAGAAATCAAAATGGACATAGAAAAAGCTTCATCCGGACCTTCTGATTTTAACTCCGAAAATTATCTGGAGATTTACCACCAAGACGGGACCTTCAGTCGATTGTCTGGACTAAAAGCAGGTTCGGCCAAAGTGGATATTGGGGACGTGGTTTTTCCCGGCCAGGCAATCGCTGAATCCTCCACCCTACCTGATCAGACCAAACATCATGTCAAAATGATCCAAAGCCGGTGGGAAATGGGTGACAGGGGAATGGTTTGGATGAATTTTCCTATAACTATTTTTGCAGATTTACAGAAAGTCCAAAGTGACCAAGCTTTGGAAGTACTCAGAGTTGCTCATCCCACAGAACTCATCTCAAAAGAAATGGACAAAAAAGAACTCAAAAAGTATTTGGGAAAATAAGGGATTCAACTCTAGTTCAATCCAATCCATTTTCAAAATCAATTACCAAGCAATATGACTTTGTCGCCATTGATTTAAATATTTCTGGTATATGTTGGCTGGTGTAATGATAGGTCTCCTCATGTTAGATATATCATTGGTTTATGCCAATTTAAAGTCAATCAGAAACCTTCTATACTGAGACAAAGTTGAGTTCCGGATTTTTTAGTCAAACTCGATCTTTTGACTAGAATTATCCTTTGTTAAACTCTTTTCCTTTTATTATTGGAACGTAGAGGGCAACATTTATCCCAACGATAATAAATAGTATTCCAAATCCTTTCAAAGTAACGTCCGAGAGGTTCATTGCTACAATAGTCCCAATACCCACTGCAAGTCCAAGAAGCGATCGAACAATAACAATCTTGAAAAGGACTTTTGATTTTAAATCAAAAATTCTGAGGCAGAATATAATTTCTGAGAAAGAATAGAAGATGAATAGAAAAGCGGTTATGGAGGTTAGTGTTTCTAGTGACTTCGAAAAAAACAATACTGAAAGTCCATAGACAAACATTGCCAAAGCATGCATTTCATGATAAGCAAATGCTGCTTTATTTTCACGATTCGATATTGCGCCGATAAAGGATAATACAGCTCCAAGAGTCAAGCTGATTCCCAATGTTAATTTTAGCGCATCAAAAGTAGTATAGTCAGAAAAAAGAAGAAAAGCACCAGCGAAAATTATTATAGCACCATACAAGTTGATCGGAAGATAGTTTTTCATAAATAATAGCTCAATTTTTAAAATCTGAAAATTAAAGAGTAATTCCTCAACTCTATTTATATATGTTGAAAATTAAACAATAGTAAAATTTTCAAAGCAAATTCACTTTACACATTTGAAGAAAAACAGGTGCTAAACTCAATATGATCTGTTTTTTCCATCAGGTACATAGAACTAGGTTTTATATAATTCTAAAACGATATTATTATATAGCAGAATTGTGGCTTTAGCACAAAGATGCATTGCCTATTACTAAAAAAGTTACACAATAATTAAAAAGATTTGCATCATTCACGCATCTTTCAAAGGAAAATCAAAACTTTGATTTTGATTTTTTTAAGAAGAGCTTGCATTAGTCATTTCATTCCCTGAAATCTTTTTTTGCACAAAACACTCCAAGTTATAAAACTTAGTCTCTGCAATATTTCGTTGGGATGTTTCGGTGAGAAATCCCTGGTGGATGGTAATTAATACAATTTGAAAAATCTTGAGATGCGCGATGGTATCATCACTTCGTTCATTTAATGAGTCGTTTTGAACAATTGGTATTTGATTGTCTTTCGCTACATCTAAGCTTCCCGTGAATCAATTTTCAAGGTTATAGGTGCTTTGCCCATGTCGCATCAGGAATAAATAAGACATAAGTCTATTTTTTACCGGCCGGTTTTTTACTTTCCGCCTGATGCATATTAGAAATACCTTTAAGCAATGCGTCCGGGTTGAAGGAAATACTATCAATCCCACAATCAACAAGAAACTGCGAATACTCAGGATAATCACTTGGTGCCTGACCACATAAACCGATTTTGACGCCTGCTACTTTTGCTTTTTCGATAGACATGCGGATCAACTGCATGACTGCTGGATCAAAAGGAGAAAAGATGTCGCTGAGTAATTCCGAATCTCTGTCAGCACCTAATGTTAATTGAGTAAGATCATTTGATCCGATGGAGAAGCCATCAAAATGTTTGGCAAATTCTTCTGCCTGAAGCGCATTACTTGGAATCTCCACCATCATGTATAGTTCCAGATCTTTTTTACCTCTTACCAATCCATTTTCCTTCATAATCTTAGTTACACTGGTTGCTTCTTTGATAGTTCGCACAAATGGCAGCATCAACTTTATATTGGTAAATCCCATTTCCTCCCGCACCATTTTCATCGCTTCGCATTCCATTACAAAAGCATCTTTGTATAAAGGATGATAATATCTTGACGCACCCCTGAAACCGATCATTGGGTTTTGCTCTTCAGGTTCAAATTGCTTTCCACCTAGGAGATTCGCATATTCATTTGATTTGAAGTCACTCATTCTTACAATGACATCTTTTGGATAAAAGGCAGCTGCAATCGTTGCAGTGGCCTCTGCCAGTTTATGAATGAAATAGTTTTTCTTATCCGGATATTGATGGGTTAATTCTTCAATTTCCTTGATGACTTCCGCATCTTGCAATTGATCAAAATGATGCAAGGCCATCGGGTGAATCTTGATCGTATTGTTAATAATGAATTCCATTCGCATCAGTCCCACCCCATTGTTTGGGAACAAGGAATATCGGAATGCCCTATCAGGATCTGCAAGAATGAGCATAATCTTAGTTTCGGGCATTTTAATTTTGGAAGTATCAATCTCTTGTTCATCCCAAGTACCTTTGCCATCATACACAAAGCCGGTATCCCCTTCGGCAGTAGAGATAGTCACAACTTGACCATCCTTAATTACTTTGGTGGCATTGCCGGATCCGACAATTGCGACAGCGCCTACTTCACGCGCTACAATAGCCGCATGAGAAGTCCTACCTCCCTGATCGGTTATAATACCCGCTGCTTTTTTCAGTATGGGATCCCAGTCAGGATCTGTTCTTCCTGTCACGAGAATTTCTCCCTTTTTCAGTTTGTCAATATCCTTTGGGGAATCCAGTCTTCTGGCAATACCCGAAGTGATCCGATTTCCCAAGCCAATTCCCTGGCAGATTAGCTTCCCCTTCTCCTTGATTTGATATTCTTTGAATTGACTTTTGTTTTCATTTTGACTGTGGACTGTTTCTGGGCGAGCTTGAACGATAAATATTTCATTGGTGTCGCCATCTTTCGCCCACTCGATATCCATGTGCCGTTTGTAATGTTCCTGAAGAATTATAGCCCACTTCGCCAGTTGGATTACTTCCTTATCATTGAGGATATACTTTTGCCTGTTTTCAGGTGAAGTGTCGAGATTGATGATGGCATCTTCCGGTTTTTGAATCTCGGACATTTTTTTATCAGCATACACCATCGTTTTCTCCTTGCTACCCAACCTTCTTGAGATAATAGGTTGCTTTACGTTATCGATAAATGGTTTATAGACCAAAAACTCATCGGTGTTTACGCTTCCTTGCACCACATTTTCTCCTAGCCCCCAAGCCCCGGTAATAAGCGCAACCTTATCAAATCCTGTATCAGGATCGAGTGTAAACATGACACCGGAACAGGCTTTATCCGATCGAACCATCATCTGTACACCTATGGATAGCGCAACTTTCATATGATCAAAGCCATTATCAACCCGGTATTTAATGGCTCTGTCTGTAAAAAGTGAAGCATAGCAACGGTGGCAGGCGGCAATCAGGTTTTCTTCGCCCTCTACATTTAGATAGGATTCCTGCTGACCGGCAAAACTTGCATTTGGCAAATCCTCGGCTGTTGCACTGCTACGCACAGCTAAAGAAACCGTGCTTCCTGAACGCTTTTGCAAGTGCTTATAGGAAGTTATTATCTCCTCACTCAATTCTTCGGGAAAAGATGCATCTAACAGCAATTGTCTGGCCTTAGAACCTATTTTGGACAGGTTTTTAAATGTTTTAAGATCCAATTCTGAAAGAATGGCTTTCAGCTTGGGTACAAGTTGGTTTTCATTTAAAAAATTCCAATAACCTTCATTTGTCACCGCAAACCCGTCGGGCACTTTAATGCCTTTGGAAGACAATTCTGAAAACATTTCCCCCAAGGAAGAATTCTTTCCTCCCACTTGGGCAATGTCATTTAGATGTATTTCTGAAAATTTTTTTATCTGTTTCATAGTAGTTTTGAATTAAGCTAAAAAGCTCCTTGTCTATTGGTGATTTGCTTTCGGTTAGGATTCCATCAATATCAAATACAATTAATTTTTTTTAAATCAGTACTTCTATCAATTACCTCTAGATCTTTACTAATTTCGGTTAAATAGTGAAAATTCGCTTGATACAAATAAGCATGTAGTGCTATTGGAAATAAATTTCAACCTGTTCTTTATTAAGAGGTACTCCCAATGCAAGTAACCCTATTTTAAGCGGACTAAAATACTTGATAATTCTCAATGTTTTTCCCTATCCTTTTCTGCTGTATTTCTTCCACTCTATTATAAGGTTTAACTTATAGAGGTGTCCTTTTAATTGCATATATTTATAGCTTTTCAAACGCTCAAAATGGATATATTTAAAGGTCAAGGAGTCATAGAGTTCAGTAAAAGCTTCCAAACTGAACTTGACTG
>NZ_JAQWXX010000101.1 GCF_029254265.1 Algoriphagus sp.
TTACCTGGACGAGTTTTGTTACAAGCTCAACAGAAGATACTTCGGTCAAAAACTCTTTGACAGACTCATCATTGCTTCGATTTAATCATACTGGCAAGATTGCGGATATACATATAAAAGAAAAAGTATCTGTTTTCTCATGAAGTTAGGGTTGATTCAAGATTCTTTTTATCCTCTGATTTTTTAAAGCCGTGTCGAATCATTTGACCCCAGCCCCCTTTACCTTTTATAAAATCCCAGTGCCCTCGTAATCCCCACCAAACCACCTTAGGATGAACCAAAAACGGTTCAATTAATATGGTCATAATCAAACGGTTCAAATCCTTCCTATCCTTGTAATTATTGAAAGCAATCTGTTCGTAAAGAATACTAAAGGAAGAAACCAAAATGGTCAGTAAATACATTACTAAGAATATGGCTATAAAATAAAAGGCACTAAAATCTCCTATAACGATTAAAACTAGGGTGTATAGCATTCCTAATGTCTCTAAAACAGGAGCCATTTTTTCAAATAATGACCAATAAGGATAGGACAACATCCCGAGAACACCGTAAGAAGGATTCAATCGAATCTCTTGATGTAGTTGAAGGGTTTCTATAGATCCTCTTATCCACCTATTTCGCTGTTTAGAAAGTGTTTTTTCATCTTCTGGAACCTCGGTCCAGCAAAGCGGATCAGGAATAAACCCCACTTTGTAAGGGATCTTTCTTTCTTCCATATATCGCCGCATCCGCACGACCAATTCCATATCCTCTCCTACTGTTTTGGTAAAATACCCACCTACTTCTACTACCAATTCCCGCTTAAAAAATCCGAAAGCCCCGGAGATAAGCATGAGTCCATTGATTCGTGTCCAAGCCATTCTTCCCATCAAAAAGGCTCTGAAATACTCTATTACTTGGAATCTCCCGAATAGTGAACTGGGCACTCTGTAGGTGGTAACTGTTCCATCTGTAACATCACAATTGTTAGCAATCCCGATAACTCCGCCTACCGCGATTACTTTTCGATTGGTCTCTTCCATAAATGGTCTGACCATTTTTGAAATAGCATCCTGAGAAAGAATACAATCCACATCAATGCATGCCAAAATTTCCAATGAAGAAATATTAATTCCGGCATTGAGTGCATCTGCTTTTCCTCCATTCTCCTTATCGATCACGATAAGCTTTACATATGATCTATTTTTTGATTTATAGATTCCCCGTACAGTTTTGGTGTTTATCTTTTCCTCATAAGCGAATCGGGTTTTTTTCAATTCAAAAGCATGAATCAGCCTTTCTAATGTATCATCCCTCGAACCATCATTGATGATAATTACCTCAGTTTTTCCATAATGGAGCGAAAGCAAACTTTTCACATTTTGGACAATAGATTTCCCCTCATTAAAGGCCGGTGCTAGAATAGAAACTCCTGGGGCTATAGGTGAAGTGATAATATCATTGAAATCTATAAATCGATTTTTCCTGAGGTGATCTCTCATTTCCAAAACACTAAGAATCATTACCGTCAAATAAACAACTATGACAGAGAAACTTAATACCAAGAAGATCACTCCCAGTATCTCTAAAATTAAATAAAAAAGAAAGCTATACATAGCTCAACAAAGGGTCTTCAAGGTGATGGTAAATTGCCTGAACATCTTGGTCCTGTTCATTTAAAACGTAGGTTTTAAATGACTCATAGTTTAGCTTTTTAAGGCTTTCCATAAGCAACATTTTTATTTCAAATCTTCTGTTTTGAGCCAAAAGCTCTAGAATAATTTTCTCTGAGTTTTTATCTCCAAGACTTCCGGCTGCTTTTATTGCCTGCTTGGAAAGTTTATTATTAGTTGATTGCATGGATGAATTAATCAATCCAGTATAACTTGGAACACCTAAAACTTGAATTGTTTTTAGAATCTCTGTTTTCTCTTCATCAGAAGCAGTATTGGCTATTTTATCAATGTTCTCAACTAAATCTACACGACCAACCATCCGAACTAATTTATATCCAAATAGCCTTACAGTGATATTTTCGGAATCAAAAAGACTTACCATCAATAATTTTCGAGTTGGATAGAGAAACTTTATGATCCTCAGATAATTCATCTGTTGCCAATTGGAAAGTGGATATTTTTGGTTTTTCAAAAATGAAAGATCAACTTCCCTGGAGAGATTTAGTAACGTGGCTGCTGCATTTGTTCGGATATGAAAATTAGGAGAATTCAAATGTTTCTTAACAAGAGGCAGGAATTCTTCCAAATCCATTTCATTAATTTGGATTAGTCCGCTAACAATAGCGTCCCACTTTTTGCTGTTCACTTTTGATTCAGAGATTTTATAAAGTCCCAATCGCTTAAAAAGCGCTTTAAGTTTATCCTTGAAATCACCCTTCATTTTCTTATTAAGCGAAATGATGTTTTCAATCAAAACCTCCTTGAAAAGTTTATTAGAAAGACGATGAGCTGGAAAATAGACCTCCATTTCTTCGTTCGGTAATTTCTTAATCTCCTCGAGACTAAGATTGAACAGGACTTGAGATAGTGGGCCTGAAATTTCTTTCTCAAAATCGTTTCTTAATTGTTCTCTTCGGTTTCTTCTGGATTTGAAGAGGATCATAAAAAAAATCATCCCTCCTGCAATTAAAAAAAATACTGTAATAATCAGGGAAATCATAAAGATTTGTATCCATCCGACGAACCCATATTTGAATTTAAGAGGTTTTAGGTAAGGCTGTATTCTTTCCAGTTTGATGGAAGCAGTTGGTAGAGGTCTTTTTGTTTGTGGCTTTGGATTCTTTCA
>NZ_JAQWXX010000103.1 GCF_029254265.1 Algoriphagus sp.
TTACCTGGACGAGTTTTGTTACAAGCTCAACAGAAGATACTTCGGTCAAAAACTCTTTGACAGACTCATCATTGCTTCGATTTAATCATACTGGCAAGATTGCGGATATACATATAAAAAAAATTCAAATTTTACTTGATTAATAAAGCTTATTTCAATTTGAAGAAGAATACCGGAGTGTTTTTATGAATTGCACTAAATCTGGAATTTCTTCTTTCCATTTAACCTTCTGAAGGCGATGTTTAATTACTTACATCGCCTTCAGATTTATCAAGAATCAAGTCTTGAGATTTATTTCGAGGTCGAAAAAAATCCATTTTCACAAGTCCTTTTTCATATTGAAAGTCGGTAGGGTATGCTGATACAATCTGTCCCATTTTGATACTGTCAAAATAGTCTTTCTCCTCTGGAGATTGAGCGGATTTGATCGATAAGTTACCATTGAAGTAATACTCCTGTAGAAATAATGTAATACCAGCGTTGGAGCGATGCACCACTTTTCCTTGGATTTGTTCTCCTTCCTCCATCTTCTCGAGAATTATTTTGACACTTTTTCGCTGCGGGATGTCGAGTACATATGCACAGACTTTTTCCTCATCTTCACTTTTAGTTAAAATAAAACGAACCCAATACCCAACTTTTTCACCGAGCCATTCCTCAGGTTTTTTGGAAGATAAACTTATGTTTACATTGACTATCGCTTGGGTTTCTCGATGTCGGATACAGAAGTTTTTCCCGAAACTCATCAGGGTTCCCACAAGAAACTCGCGCTGAGTACTCATCCGAATCATATCCAGACGATGAAAGTTTGCCATCCGAATCAATCCAGCTGCAACCGGCGGATCATCATCTCTAAAGTTGGGCCTTAAGGTAAAGGATACGGTATCTCCAACCGTGGCATAGTATCGCTTGAGAATCAAACCTTCTTCTAGATCGACTATAAAATTTTGCTCTGATTGATAAAAAAAATATTTTGTACCACTCTGATCCTCCACAAAACCAAAATGCTTTTCAGGATTAAAAGACACAATCTCTCCAAAAATCCGACTGGCATGTATAGAATCTTCCATGGCAAAAAAATACAAACTGAATTGTTAATTTTAATGCTTTCTAAAAAAATATTTTGGAGTTTTTTTTTAAACCTTAACTAATCAGTAATCCATTACCAAATAAAATTCGGTTTAAATCAATTTCCTTACCTTTGCCCCCTTGATTTACCTGAGAAAGGGGGGAATTGAAAAAATTCCTTCTTGCCTAAACCTATTATTCCGATGAAGAACTATCTCAACCTCTTTGACTTCAGTCAGCGAGTCGATTATAAAACTGAAGTGCTTTCTGGACTTACGGTCGCAATGGCTCTGATTCCAGAAGCAGTTGCTTTTGCATTCATAGCAGGTCTTTCTCCACTTACTGGCCTATATGCCGCGTTTATGATGGGGTTGGTAACTTCCATATTGGGTGGAAGGCCGGGAATGATCTCTGGCGCAACAGGAGCTGTGGCAGTAGTGATCGTTTCACTGGCTGCTACGCATGGTGTTGAATATGTTTTTGCAGCAGTAGTTTTGGCTGGAATACTTCAAGTATCTGCAGGAGCTCTGAAACTCGGTAAATTCATGCGTCTAGTTCCACATCCCGTGATTTTTGGATTTGTAAATGGTCTGGCGATTATCATTTTCATGTCCCAACTAGATCAGTTCAAGGACAGTACCGGTGCTTGGCTAACAGGCACTTCACTCTACTTGCTTCTCGGATTGGTACTTTTGACTATGCTGATTATTTGGGGATTACCGAAATTGACCAAAGTAGTTCCATCTTCCCTAACAGCAATTTTGGTTGTATTTGGGGTAGTATCCCTTTTAAACCTAGACACAAAAACCGTCGGTGATATTGCCAGTATCCAAGGTGGCTTCCCTCCTTTTCACCTACCGGCAGTTCCCCTGACTTTTGAAACCCTACAAATTATATTTCCCTATGCTGCAATTGTGGCAGGAGTTGGATTGATCGAAAGCTTATTGACACTGAATATTATCGACGAAATCACAGAGACCAGGGGTCGAGGTAATAAAGAAGCCGTAGCGCAGGGCATTGCAAATATGCTTTCAGGAGTATTCTCAGGAATGGGTGGCTGTGCGATGATTGGTCAGTCGCTGATCAATATCTCTTCCGGAGCTCGTGCGAGACTTTCCGGTATTGTCGCTTCCGTGATGCTTTTGGTATTTATCATGTTTGGAAGTAGTCTAATTGAGCAAGTGCCAATGGCTGCTCTAACCGGTTTGATGATCATGGTATCAATAGGAACCTTCGAGTGGGCGAGTTTAAGAACCTTCACCAAAATGCCAAAATCAGATGTATTCCTGATGGTTTTGGTCACCTTGATCACTGCAGTGCTACACAATTTAGCATTGGCTGTATTGATCGGAGTGATCTTAGCTGCACTATTCTTTGCCTGGGATAATGCTAAACGAATTCGAGCTCGTAAATCAATTGACGCAAATGGGGTTAAGCACTATGAAATGTATGGCCCGCTTTTCTTTGGATCTGTAGCTGCTTTCGCAGAAAAATTTGACATTCAAAATGATCCAAGCGAAGTTATTATTGATTTTGCGGAAAGTAGAATCGTGGATATGTCGGCGATCGAAGCGCTCAACCGGATTACAGAACGCTACCTGAAAGTAGGAAAGACTGTCCATCTGAAACACCTGAGTCCAGATTGTCTCAAGCTTATTGCCAATGCAGACAAATTGGTCGATGTCAATGTGATTGAAGATCCAAAATACAAACTAGCGATTGATAAGCTTTAAATAGCTGCTATAAACCAGCATTCCATTCGGAAGGAAAATTAAAAAGGATCAAATCTTCTGACTTGATCCTTTTAACTTTGTGTTCTTCGTGTCACACCTCAGCGATCGCTGTGGTTAAAAAAGCAGCTTATTCCACTGCCGCAAAAACCATTTGTCGGAATTTCCAACCGGTTTGATCTCCGTTTCCGCCTTGGGTTTGCTTCATCAGGATTCCAATCGTTTTGGTCACCGGATCAGCAAAATATTGGGTATTGAAATAGCCTCCCCAATCAAAGGTTCCGACACTTCCATTTCCCCCGTTTAGAAAACCTGCTTCGTTAACGATTCCAAATGCTAGCCCATAGCTTTCCGCTCCGCCAGAAATCAAATCCCCCACTTGGTTGGACATGATGAGTTCGATGGTTGTAGGACTCAAGATTCTTTTCCCATTATATATACCTCCATTAAGATACATCTGAAGAAATTTAGCATAATCCTCTGCAGTGGAACTCAGCCCTGCTCCTCCGGAAAAAAATGCTTTCGCTCCCTTCTTAGGATAATCCGGATCATAAAAAGTCACTGGCATTGGCCGCCATTGCCCATTTGCAAATTGATGAACTGTAACCAGCTTTTCTCCTTGTGTTTCATTTAGGTAAAATCCGGTATTTACCATTGTCAAAGGCTGAAAAATCCGAGTTTTCAAAAACTCGTCAAAGGGCATTCCTGATACAATCTCAATAAAATAACCCAAGACATCTAGGCCTTCAGAATACGTATATTTTGATCCCGGATCATGGTGGAGCGGAAGCTTTGCAAGCTTCTTGATATTTTCCCCAATGGTAACCGGCTCCGTGGTATATAGATCAATGATTCCTGCTTTTTGATAAATCATTTTCATCCGCTCATCACCATCAATCATCCCATAGCCAATGCCGGAAGTATGTGTAATTAAATCTTTAACTGTAATCTCTTTTGAAGCAGGCCGGGTGGAATAGGTACTATCTGCAAAACGAAAACCTGTTATCACCTGAGGATTTTTGAATTCAGGAATCCACTTCGAAATTGGATCGTTCAGTTGAAATTTCCCCTCCTCCCAAAGCATCATTACCGCAGTAGAAGTAATCGCTTTAGTTTGGGAGGCGATTCTAAAAATCTGATCCTTCTCCATTTCACGCTGGGAAGGCAGATCAGCTAATCCTTTCGCGGAATGGTAAACTATTTTCCCATCTTTGACAATCATCGCCACCAAACCAGGAATATGATTGGCTTGGACGCTTTCCTCGAGCATCTGATCGATTCGATTGATTCGATCTTGGGAGATTCCTTTGGGAGGTGCCGTGCTGGCAGGCATTAACACTTGAGCATGCAATCCGATAGCGATCAAAAATGCTAAACTGGCTATTAGGGCTTTTTTCATAGATAATCAATTTGTTAACCATCAAATTACAGAAAGCTTTTGAATAGACATAAAAAAAGCAGGCTGGAAAATTCCAGCCTGCTGTCAATTAGAAGTTCGGGGTGATTAATCAACTTCTACTTCAAAGTAGTATTCTGTCCCATCCTGGAACATTCCAAGCACTACAATTTCTTCTCCCTGAAGATCATTTAAAATCTCAACAAGTCCTTCAGCACCTTGCACTCTCACTCTTCCATCACTAGAAATAATCGAGGTGATGATAAATCCAGGTCTAGCACCTGCACTCCTCCATTTTCCTCCAGAAACTGTACTGATCACAGCTCCTCCTTGGATTCTCAGAGCCTCTTTTAGTGAATCTTTGATATCTTCAAAAACTACTCCTTCAAATTCAAAAGTCTTAGGAATCACTTTTTTCACGATATCTGTATCCCCAGCAAAATTTTTCAGAGTTGCAGTTGTCTTATAGGTCTTACCCTCTCGAATATATTCCACTTCGACTTTATCACCAGGTCGTTTTCTAGCAACCATTTCCTGAAGATTTGCGACTGAATTGGTCTTTCTTCCATCAACACCGATAATGATATCACCTTCTTTCAATCCTGCTTCTTTGCCGCCACTATTATCATTAACTCCTCCGATATATACACCTTGCTCCACTGGGAATTCTTTTCCTAAGAACTCTCCTAACTCAGGACTGATGTCTCGAATATTCACTCCCAATAACCCTCGCTGCACAGTTCCATACATCATCAGATCATCCATAACTTTCTTGACAAGCGTACTTGGAACAGCAAAGGAATACCCGCTGTAGGAACCTGTTTTGGTGGCAATAGCAGTATTGATTCCGATCAATTCTCCTGCTAAATTAACTAATGCCCCTCCTGAATTCCCCGGATTTACTACCGCATCAGTCTGCAGGAATGATTCCACCTGAAGATTATTTTCTACGTTCTCAAGAATCCCAATATTTCTCGCTTTTGCAGAAATAATCCCTGCTGTAACGGTTGAGTTTAGATTAAAAGGATTACCAACGGCTAGAACCCACTCTCCAACTCTAGTTTTATCTGAATCGCCAAATTTCACGAAAGGCAAACCAGTAGCTTCAATTTTCAGGAGTGCTAAATCTGTACTGGGATCAGTACCAATAATTTTTGCTACATAGCGCTTATTGTTTTCAAGGGAAATATCAACTTTGGTAGCTCCATCCACTACGTGATTGTTAGTCACGATATAACCATCGGACGAGATAATAACTCCAGAACCGGAACTCATCGGCATAGGCCGCCCCTGATCCCCTCCATCTCGTTGAGGAAACTGGAAGAATTCCTGAAGTGGATCACGCTGCTGCCTTCCTGAATAAGAAATAGTCGTATTTACATGAACGACCGCAGGAGTTACGATCTCTGCGGATGCCACGAAGTTGATTCCATCGGGAATCGTAAAATCTTTGTCTGACAACAAGTTTACAAAACTTGTTTGTTGTTTTTCATCAAAATTTGACTGGGGCTGGGGTTGAATAAAAAAGCTCACACCTGCCAATGCCACCACACCACCTATCAAGGAGGCTAGAAACATTCCTAAGAAGAATTGTTTTTTGCTCATATCTTTTATTCTTTTTGTTGTAACTGATAAACGAACTACAGGAATTAACATTCCAAAAACCGGGCTTATTTCTGCGTCAGAATCTCCAAATTAACAAGAATTAACCGCTTTTTTAGGCTCTTATTAAACTAAACAAAATATAAAGAGTGGGGTTTTCCCACTCTTCACATTATTTCACTTCGATAGCCTTTTTTACTTCAGTTTTCTCTTTTTTAGGAATAAGTACTTTAAGAAGTCCGTCTTCATAAGTCGCTTCTATAGCATCTGCTTTCACATCTTCAGGCAGAAAGAAAGATCTTTTGAAAGAACCATATTGACTCTCAATACTGTGAAAATTTTTACCTTCTTTCTTTTCTTCCAGCTTTCGCTCACCGGATATGTTAAGCTTACCATCAACAAATTCTACGTTGAAATCTTTCTTCTGAACTCCAGGAACTGCCACATGGATTTCAAAATTCTTCTCATCTTCGGCAATATCCACTGCTGGATTAAAGGGCTTCTCTATAGCGCCAAATGAATCATTGAAGAACTTATCCAAAACACTACTAAAGTTTGATGGATACATTGGATCAAGTTGGTTTGTCTTTACGATTTTCATAATAATTGTTGGTTTTAGTGAATAATTCAACTTTAAAATCAATTTAGAAAAATCCGTTCCACTACTATTTTTAAGTCATTATGACTTATTTTTCCTGAAAATTGATGGAGAAGACTGCCTATCTGGCAGAAAAACAGAGGTTTTTGTATTATTTTTACTTTTACTAAATTGAAAACTCAGATTAAAAAATCATTTGTCAATCTTCGCTTTTACTTTCAATTTGGTAATTAGTAAAAACCCAAAAAATATGTCAATCCGAGCTTTGTTCTTCCTTCAATTTTTTTTCTTTGGATTATCGTTTTTGGGTTTCGGACAATCACAAACACTCCCTGATTCTACAGTAAATGAATCTTCTTTGGTTGTTGATACCCTTTTCTTGACTTCAAAGGAAAGCGTTAAAAACAATCGTATTGGTACTTATTTGAGCCAAGTGCTAAAAGGGTCAAAAAATTATGCAATTGAACTCGGGAAATTAAAACTAATCTTATCTGAATTCCCTGATACTACTGAAATCAGTGAACGTTTACCTACTTTAAAACAATCGACTGAAACGTTGAAGGACTTGACCTCAAGAGATCGTGATTTATTGAATCAGCGCTACTTGAAAGGTGTAGAAAACTTTATTAAATCACTTGAAAATGAAAAGGAATCTTATGAAGTATTAGTAAATCGACGGATGGATGATCTAATTGATGTCGGTAAGTCACTTGCAAGTATTCGTAATGACTCCTTATTGAATCTTACCTTACGAGACACCACAAGTTTCCCTCTAATAACCAAAGAAATAAATAATCTAAAAACCACCATAATAGAATTGGACAGCGTCCTCTTCCAACAAGAAATAATCCTCTCAAATTTTCAAGCGAGTCTCTCAGAGATTACGATTTCAATACTCGACTTATCCCAATTTTTTAAGCAAAGCTCTGTAGCAATCAGACAAAGATCATGGCAAAAGGAGGTTAATTATATCTGGGAGCCCAAAAACTACAAAAATCAAGTCCCAGTAACGACTGAATTTTTAAGCTCCATTAAGGTAAATATGTTTGTCCTGAAAAGATATTTAGAGGAAACCCAAACCTTACTTGGGATTCTATTTATTGTAGTCCTCCTTCTCTATTTCAAATTAAAAAGCATACTCGATTCCATATCAAAAAGAAAAGAATTTGCTGATATTATCTTGGAGCGTGTAACCTATTTAAGAAAAAATCTTTTTGCTTCTTGCATTATCATCGTTTTACCCATTTTTTTTCTTTTTTTCACTAATCCGCCCATTGTCTTTAGCTCGATCTTTTCACTCATCATGGTTCTGTTTTCGGGACCTATCCTACTTTTCCATTTTGGAAAAAGGATCTTTCTTATTTGGTTATTATTCATGCCTCTTTATTTGGTAGGACCTACTATCGGGCTTCATTGGCAACTAACCTATGCTGAACGTCCGATTATTTTTGCAATTGCATTAGGAGGCTCACTTTTGGGAATCTTGATGTTTAGGGAGACAAAAGGAAAGGTATTTAATGAATCCTGGGTATTACAATTTCTATCAATTTTTATTTTGGCATTTTCAATTTTCTCTTTGGGAGCCAATTCATTGGGGAGATTTAGTATTGCAAAATCTTATGTCATCCCAGGAATCACGGGGTTTTACAGAGGACTTGCACTTTTCTTGTTTACGCAGGTCTGTCTAAAAGCAATCTATCTGTGGATCGAATCTAGAAAAAAAGAGACTGATGTCATCTCCACATTTTTTGATTTTCAGGAGATTCAAAAAAGAATTCAAAGTATCTTAAATATTCTGGCTTTAGCCATTTGGACCTATAGCATTATTTATTACCTGGGTTTCTTCGATCCTTTATATGATTCAATTGTTAAATTTCTTTCAGATGAACGGACTTTGGGTAATGCTACTTTCGAGTTTGGCACTATACTTCTTTTCTTCCTGATTTTAATAATTTCATCTTTTCTGGCAAATAACATCGCTTATTTTGCTTCTATTCAGGATCAAAAAATCGCCCAATCAAGAACAAAGCGACTCGGTAGCTCGATCCTTTTGATCCGTCTTGGAGTCATAATAATCGGCTTCTTTATAGCGATGACTGCTGCCAAAATCCCTTTTGATAAGCTTACGATTGTATTGGGAGCCTTATCTGTTGGTATCGGTTTCGGTTTGCAAACCATTATAAACAATCTGGTATCAGGGATAATTTTAGCTTTTGAAAGACCGATTCAAATTGGTGATGAGATCCAAGTCGGTACGCTAATGGGTACTGTCAAGGAGGTTGGAATTCGAGCGAGCAAAATACAGGCTTATGATGGATCTGAAATAATATTACCAAATGGTGATCTGCTTTCTCAAAGTTTGATTAATTGGACTTTATCGGATAAGAGAAAAAGAGTAGAACTTATGATAGGCGTGGCATATAATTCGGATATGGAAAAAGTAAAAACCCTGATAGAAAAAGAGCTGGAGAATGAAAAAATCTTAAGCACCCCTAAACCTAAGGTCTTGATGCAAAATTTTGGAGATAGCTCGGTCGATTTTAGAGTATTGTTCTGGGTAGAAAGCTTCGATTATTGGATCGATATCCGAGCAGAAGTCATGAGTGGTATCTTTCAATCTTTTGCTGAAAATAATATCGAAATACCGTTTCCGAAACGAGATCTATATTTAAAATCTGTTCCATCTTCTTGGCAGGAAAAAATCTCCAGACCGTCTGAAAACATTTCCATTCCAACCAAAGAAAGTGATCCAAAAAGCGATGAAAACAAAAAATCCTCCGAGATCTAAATCTCAGAGGATCAATTAACAAGAACTTCAAAAATGCTTTATTAGGCTCTTCTGACGTTAACGGCATTTGGTCCTTTTTTGCCATCCTTGACGTCGTATGTAACTTTGTCGTTCTGGGCAACCTGGTCCACCAATCCGGTAGCGTGTACGAAAACTTCGCTTTGCGTGTCATCGTCTACGATAAATCCGAATCCTTTGGCTTCATTGTAAAATTTTACTGTTCCGGTAAACATAATAAATTGTTATAAATAATAAATAATTGCGTTAAAAGTAAAGATTCAGATAAAAAAAACAAAATAATCGTCTCTATTTTAAGGGTATGAGAAAAATAATCTTCCTGCGGCACGCAAAATCATCTTGGGATAATGCATATCTCGAAGACCATGATCGTCCACTTTCCGAGCGGGGATTACGAGACGCTCCAAGGATGGCCAAACGCCTTAAGGAAAAAAACATTATTCCGGATCTTATTCTTTCTTCTACTGCAAAAAGAGCTAAACAAACAGCCGAAATAACAGCTAAAAGTCTGGGATTAAGTCAATCCATCATTTGCTTCGAGAAAAATCTTTACCATGCTTCTCCAAAAGAAATCCTGAACCAAATCAAAATACATGCTGACCAATCCATTGAAACCTTGATAGTGGTGGGGCACAACCCCGGATTCAATGATGTCATCGAATACCTCGGGGGATCGATCGAAAATTTACCTACAGCTGGTCAATTTGGATTCAAATTATCCATTCGAGAATGGTCTGAAATCTCACCAGAAAAGACTGAAGTTTGGTTTTTTGACTATCCGAAAAAAGAAAACTAAGGCAAATCAAAATCCCTTACATCCTGAATTACCCCTTCAAACTTATCCGGATTACTCAATAAATAATCTATTTTCCGAGACACGGCCTCAGCCGAAGAAAGCGCCCCCTGAGACTTATAACTTTTGAATCGCTCCAAATCCGGAAAATCATCTTCACGGACCGACCTTATCTCACCCTGCATCCCTGTATCCACTATTCCCGGTGCCAGACTGAAGAAACGAATTCCGGTATGCTCATTTTCCTTTTCGCAGACCTTCGAAAACATAGCTAAAGCAGCCTTACTACTACAGTACTCCGACCAACCTGAAACTGGCTTATGAGCTGCTCCTGAGCTTATATTACATACTATCCGCTTAGAATTCTGATTTTGATACGCCGCTACAAATGCATTTGTCAAACAGATCGGCGCTAATAAGTTGATGCTCATCAATTTTTTAAGATTGGAGGGTTGGAGTTTTCCAACTGGCTTAATTTCTCCAATCCATCCTGCATTATTTATCAAGTGAATTTCCTCAAAATCTCCTTTGGGAAATAAATTTTCTAAGACCTTTTCCAATTTATCGAGCTCGCTAAAGTCAAGGCTTATCTCTTTAAGTTGAGGAAAGTCCAAGCCCAAACAAGTTCTGGAAATAGCAAGTATTTCAAATCCTTCCTTTTGTAAGTAAGTATCCAGAATAGCTCTTCCGAGTCCTTTACTGTGACCGGTAAGAATTAATAATGATTTTGCCATAATGAAAAAAAGCACCAAAAACGGTGCTTTAGATTAAAGTATGTATTGAGAAAGATCTCGATTTTTGACCAAGGTACTTAAGCGATCTTGAACCATTTCACGAGTTACCATTATCTTGGAGTTAGCCTCGATTGTATCAGGGACATCAAACAGAAAGTCATTTAACAAGTGACTCATCACTGTATGTAATCTTCTAGCCCCGATATTTTCCACTTCTTGATTAATCAAAAATGCAAGCCGCGCAATTTCCTCGATTGACTCATCATTGAATTCCAGGTATACTTCTTCCGCTTCAAAAAGTGCCTGATATTGCTTTGTCAAAGCATTTTTTGGCTCTCTCAGGATACGTGAGAAATCCTCTTGAGTCAAGCTTTGCAGCTCCACTCGAATTGGAAACCTACCTTGAAGTTCAGGGATCAAATCGGAAGGTTTAGCTACATGAAAAGCACCTGCAGCTATAAACAAGACGTGATCCGTATTGACTACTCCATATTTGGTATTTACAGCGGAACCTTCCACGATAGGAAGTAAGTCACGCTGTACACCTTCTCGGCTGACATCCGGTCCACCTCCACCTTTGCCTGATTTGGAAGCAATTTTATCAATTTCATCGATGAATATGATACCATTATTTTCAGCAAGCTTAATTGCTTCCTCTTTTACTTCATCAAAATCGATCAACTTTGACATCTCTTCCTCAAGTAATACTTTTCTAGCCTCGGAGATTGACAGCTTTCGTTTTTTTACTTTTTTAGGCATCATGTTGGAAATCATATCCTGAAGACCAGCCATGCTGGCATCGTCCATCATTCCATTTCCAATCATTCCTACTCCTACAGGAGATCCAGCTTTTACATTGATCTCGATTTTCCGATCATCAAGTTCACCATCTCTGAGTTTTTCTCGGAACCTCTCCCTGGTTCGCTCATTCAATTCATGATCATTAGACGGTTCTCCAGATTCATTAAGATCCACCGTTGCATTTCTGGTAAATCCTGCACTTTTGACAGGTGGAATCAGAATATCCAAGATGATCTCTTCCACGGCTTCCGAAGCTTTGACTTTGACCTCCTCGTTTTTCGACTCTCGAACCAATGCCACAGATTGCTCCACCAGATCTCTAACCATACTCTCGACATCTCTTCCCACATAACCTACTTCGGTAAACTTTGATGCCTCAACTTTAGTAAAAGGTGCATTTGCAACTTTGGCTAGTCTTCTGGCTATTTCGGTTTTACCAACTCCTGTCGATCCAATCATCAAGATATTATTGGGAACGATATCCTTTTGAATATCTGATTTCACCATCAGGCGGCGAATCCTATTTCGAAGCGCAATGGCAACATTCCGCTTGGCATCATTTTGACCGATGATATATTTATCTAACTCAGCAACAATTTGTCTTGGAGTTAGTGATGGAATTTGACTCATGTTTTTTTTGGTTTAACTCTGGAATATCCTGCCAGAGTAGAATAAAACTTGTACTTCCTGAATCGAAAGTTTAATCGTTTTTAGCACTGGGTTCTGGAGAAAAACTAAAATGAAGAGGACGGTCTACTTTTGATTTCAAAAGTGCGATATCCAACACCTCTTCTACTCGATCTACAAAATGAAAATCGATTCCTTTGATATATTGTTCATCTATCTCCTCAATATCCCGCTTATTTTTTTTACAAAGAATAATCTCTTTAATTCCAGCACGCTTGGCAGCAAGAATTTTCTCTTTAATTCCACCGACTGGCATCACTTTTCCAATCAATGATATTTCTCCAGTCATTGCTACTTTAGCTTTCACTTTTCGCTGTGTGTAAACTGAAGCCATTGCGGTAAGCATGGTAATACCTGCTGAAGGACCATCCTTTGGAACCGCTCCTGCGGGCACGTGAATGTGTAGATCATACTGATCAAAGACACGGTGATCTATCCCCAAGGTTTCAGCCTTCGATTTCAAATAAGATAACGCAGTCATTGCAGATTCTTTCATCACATCTCCAAGTTGACCAGAAAGTGTCAGTTTCCCTTTTCCTCTACTCAAACTAGACTCAATAAATAAAATCTCTCCTCCTACACTTGTCCAAGCCAATCCTGTAACTACACCTGCCACACTATTGTCTTGGTAAATTTCCTTGTCGAAAATCTCCGATCCAAGAATTCTCCGAATTGCTTCCGGGGTGATTTTTGAATCATATTCTTCTTCCATCGCAATGGATTTAGCCACATTTCGAACTACTTTACCTATGACTCTTTCCAGACTTCTTACACCAGATTCTCTAGTATAGTCTTCTATCAATTTCACCAAAGCCTTTTTCTCAAAAGTAATTTGGGTAGCCTTCAAGCCATGCTCCTTTCGTTGTTTTGGAACAAGATGCTTTTTAGCGATTTCCACTTTTTCTTCTTGGGTATAGCCCGTTACTTCAATGATCTCCATACGATCTCGAAGTGCGGGCTGGATTGTATCCAACGAATTAGCTGTTGCGATAAACAACACCTTGCTCAGGTCATATTCTACTTCTAAATAGTTATCCAAAAAGGCAAAATTTTGCTCGGGATCAAGTACTTCAAGAAAGGCTGAACTTGGATCGCCTCTAAAATCTGAGGATAGTTTATCAATCTCATCCAATACAAATACCGGATTGGAGATTTTTACCTTCTTCATATTCTGGATGATTTTTCCAGGCATCGCTCCAACATAAGTCTTTCGATGACCTCGAATCTCAGCTTCATCATGAAGACCACCAAGTGACATTCGAATGTATTTTCTGCCCAAGGCTCTGGCGATGGATTTTCCTAATGAAGTTTTTCCAACGCCCGGAGGACCATATAAGCAAAGAATAGGACCTTTTAGATCATTCTTTAACTTTAATACAGCGAGGTATTCAATGATTCTTTCTTTGACTTTCTCCAAGCCAAAGTGATCACTATCTAAGATTTTCTTGGCATGCTTCAGGTCAAAATTGTCCTGCGTATATTCATTCCAAGGCAACTCCACCATCGTCTCAGCATAGTTGAGTGCAATTGGATATTCTGCTGCAGCAGGATTGATCCGTAGTATTTTGTTAAGTTCTTTTTCGAAGTGATTATGAACCTCTTGATTCCAAAGTTTCAGATCACCTCTTGCACGAAGGTCTTCCACCTCTTTTTCAGGCCCTTCTTCCCCAAGCTCGGTTTGAAGTACCTTCATCTGTTGACGTAGAAAATAATCACGCTGCTGCTGGTCAATATCGGTATGCACTTTCTTTTGAATCTCGGACTTCAACTCCAGCATCTGGATGTCTTTCATCATAAATTCAAGCAAAAGGGTTGCCCGCTCCACTCCATCGTTGATTTCCAACAGGCGCTGCTTCGATTCAACCGGAGCATTGATGTTGGATGAAAGGAAATGGGTAAGGAATGCCGTATTGTCAATATTATCCAAAGCAACTTGCGCCTCACGCGGGATCTCTGGATTCAAATGAAGAATTCGAGTTGCCGAGTCTTTCAAAGACTCCTCCAGTGCCTGGATTTTTTTGGAGCTTTTTGGAAAGTTCTCCTCCAAGTAA
This sequence comes from Algoriphagus sp., assembly GCF_029254265.1. Lineage (GTDB taxonomy): Bacteria > Bacteroidota > Bacteroidia > Cytophagales > Cyclobacteriaceae > Algoriphagus. The sequence goes on from NZ_JAQWXX010000103.1 coordinate 14,267, forward strand.
TCCACTTTGGCAATGAAATAAGGATCATCAGTAACCTGCTCCTTAATCCTGAATCGTTTTTTCCCCTGTATAATTATCGTCGTATTTCCATCAGGAAGCACTATCATTTTGATGATCTTGGCGATTGTCCCTACTTGGTAAATATCTTCCCATGAAGGGTCATCATTACTTGCATTGATCTGAGCACATACTCCAATCAACTTATTTCCCTTTTGTGCTTTCTTTACCAAACGGATTGATCGCTGTCTCCCCACAGTAATTGGAATCACTACTCCAGGGAAAAGAACAGTATTTCTAACAGATAGAATCGGAATTTCCTCCTCGAAGCCTTCCTTTCCAGGTTCTTCACCTTCTTCTTCGGTGATTAGTTGGATCAAATCCCCTTCACCTGCAAACTCCCCTACCATTAGATTTTGAAATACAGTATTTTCGAATTGGCTCATATAGACAGATTGACAGATACGCTGTCGGTTTATTGCTAAAATAAAAGAAGAACCTTCCAAAAACGAAGGTTCTTCCTAAAATGTCAAGGGCTATGCCAATTGAGGCGAATGGTCAGATTGGCAGATAATCAGGTACATTTTAATAATTTCAAAACTAATCAATCAAAATATTCTGGATCAATCCTAAAAAGTAAAGACCTGGAGGTATTGCCCAGGATTATTATCTCTCCATCTGACATAGCCATGGTATTGGCCAAAAGCGGGTAAAAACGCGCCCTACTTTTTACTTTTTTTGCCTCAATATCAAGTTGGATATTTTGCCCTCCCTGATGAAAATATGCGTAATTCCCTTGAACAACCACATTAAAGCCATAAGTGGGATAGTCACTATAATCCAAAATCTTTTCAAGTTGGAATTGTTGAATGGAAGAATCCCAAGTAAATAACCCAAATTCCAAATTCGAATTCTTATCAGGGCCTAAGCCTAGAACATATAATTTACCTCCATATTGAAAGTCAGCATAGGTATTTACAAAAAACTGGTTATTTCCTTCAACCCTATCCCACTGACTTTTGCTGAATTCATAGCTGTACCTGAGGTATTCCATTTTTCCATCTTTGTAATTCCATAAGTCAAAAAACAACTTGCCTTCTACTACAAATGTGCCTATCAAATTGCCATTTTCGGGAATATTTCCAAGTTGGCGTAAATTCCCACTCTGTGGATCAAATTCAAAAAAGGGAGCTGGACTTTGCGATTCAATTTCGCTGAAATTAGAAAAGTAAATTTTGTTATTATGCTGCTCTACAAATCCAAATCGACTATTTGGGGTTTTCGGAAATACTTGGATCTCCTTTATGCTATTCTGGGATAAATCGACAGAATAAATTTTATCTAAATCGATCAAGTAACTCTTATCTCCTAAACTGACCGACATTAATTGATTAAGTAGACTTAAACTTGAAGGAAGTCCTAAGATTGGAAATACAGGATTTTGATAAATAAGGCTAAATTTTGTGCTTGACTTTGATCCGAAATTATTAAGGTAAAAGTCAAACTCCCTTGCGGTAAAAGGCCCTGTAGGAAAAATAGAAAAATCAAAACTAGTGTTTGATACGGAAGAAACATTCAGCTCAACCTCCTGAGGATAAGAATCAAAGATAATTTTACTACCTAAAGCCTTTGTATTAATATTTTGCCCCTTTACAGTAAAAAGAGAGTTATAAGATTTTTCAACGAACTGTTGCCCCGCTAAAACATTGCTATCATTGATTTTTATTTGATTTGTCGTATGCTTTCCATTGCGGATCCTAACCTCAAGAACAGGATTTTTCTCTTCAAAATAAGTGTCAGGCTGAAATCTGATCGTCTCATCATCATGATAGACGACAGGAAGTGATTTAGGAACAACCCCGTTGAAATAAACCACCTGTATGCCGTTAGAGAATAAATATTCTCCTTTCAACTCCCATTCATCAGCATAATCGAGTGCTCTCTCCGGTCCAAATTTAGGTTTCTTGAATTTCAGGTTGATTGGCAAATCATAGATTTGATCACTTATTTGGACCGTAATCTTAATGATCCCCTGCTCAAAAATCCGATCGTCATATCTGAATTCCCTTGGGACTTGGATTTTAAATCCTTCCAGAGAATAATCAAAAATGGGTACTTCCACATCTTCGAATTTCACCTTTAACAAAAACTCAGTAAAATCTTTGAGATTTGCTGCCTGGATGGTAATAGTGTCACCGAAGTACACCTCTTCGTTAGAAATTATATTTTGAAGGATGAAATTTTTAGACCCTTTACTTACAAAGTCGATGGCTTCAGAATAGTAAGTCGTGTTCGAGGTTCGAAGAAACGAAGCCACATAATAAGTTTTACCATTGAGTAAATCCTTATCAGCCTTAAGGGTAAATGACTGTGGCGGCACTCCTGCCAAAGACACTTTGGGGTCTGAATCTAAATCAGGCCGATCAGAAACCCCATAGACAAACCCATATTCCAAAACAGGATCTATCCCCAAACTTTTGACTTCCGCACTGAACTCTGCACCATTTTCATCAACTAAACCAACGGTCGGAACCGACACACTCATACCAGATATCGGTATCAAATCCTCTTCCTTGCAAGACCAAAGCAAAAATAAAATACAAATAAGGAGTCCAAATGCTTTCATGTGTTTATAATTTGCTTTTCAGTTGCCACATGGAATCTCGCATAGGTTACAATCATTCCAATGTGTGTCGATTCCGACATGCTCGATTTCATAGATCCTAAAATTCTATTCCAATTTGAAAAGAAACGCCTGCACGACTGAAACTTGATCGCTTCGCCAAAATATTGGTTGTATAGTAATCCAGCTGTAAATCCCCCTGCAACTCTGAGAAGATGACCATTTTTCCAAACGGGAATTTTGCGCCTAATTTCAATCCAGGCACAAAGAGTCGATCTACTCCAACCAAAAATGAGTCTTCGTATAGATTAGTTCGTTCACTATTTAAAAACTGTTCTTCAATCATTGCCCCTTTTGATTTTATACTACTAAACCAGACCGATGTAACCAGTCCAGCATAGACATCCAAATTTTGTCGCCTAAATACACTGTAATTGAAACTTAAAGGGATGAACAAATTGGTTTCGGAAAATTCTTCCGAAGCGGAAATCCTCACAACTCCCGGTCTCTCGAAGCTGCTTACAAAATTCGAATTCAAAAGCTCCACCCCAACTCTGAAATCAATTGAAAGCCTTGGTAACTTTCTGAAATCATGCAGACGTATTCCGGCCTGAAGTCGCTGAGTCATTTTACCGTCCAAGTCATTAATCTGCCCTGTTTCCACAGATCTGTCATAAATCGAGGCTGAACCCAAGCCGGCCATCACAACCGGTGAAACTTTTAAGAATTGAACATTGCTGACGTGGACTTTATAGGGTAAACCACTACACTCGTGATACTTGCTGAATAAACGAATAAAATCCAACTCCTCCATTTTTGTGTTTTCAATCAAGTCATTCAGTTGAGTACCACAGTCACCTGCCATCTGGATTTTTAGGGTACTAATGTATGCCTTCACATAGCGCTTGAGCTTATTTCCATCGATTTGCCCTTGAGTATAAAACGCCCTCAATTCAAGCATTTCAACACCGTTGTCTAGAAAATATCGATTATCATAAAAATTAAGCTGCAATTCCCCTGATAGCAGTATTTGGACAAACTTTGGGTCAGATTCTCCTGGAAGAGTTTTGGTCATGAAGAATCGGGAATTAGTCAACCCAAATGCCTGTAAATCTTTAGGACTATAGGTAGTCTCTACTCCATCATTTGCAAAAACCACAGCCCGATAAGTAGCTTCATCATATTTACTGATGATCTTGCCAAATACCTTAACACCGGATTGAGTAATAATGAAATCCCCGACTTCTCCAGTACTTGGATTGATATTTCCCCAGATACTTTCTGGAATAAATCCGCTTTGAGCATTAGCGGAAAGTGAAAGGATCAGAAGTAAAAAACTTACTACCCCAACTGCAGTTTTTCTCATCATACGTAATGAAATTTCCTGCATAACTATTAAAAAAAATTGAACTAATACACAAAAGAGTAAAAAATAGTTTTTCAATTAGTGACTAGGCCTAAACAATAAAAAAACCGAGCCTTTCAGCACGGTTTTTTTGAAAAGAATTGGGCGCTAATTATCAACCAGTAAATATTTTCAGAATATCATTTCCTATCGCAAAGACCATCAAAGCAAGCAAAACTACCATCCCGACTTTCTGAGCATTCTCAAGAAATTTATCCGAAGGAGCCCTACCTGAAATCATCTCATACAATAAGAAAATAACGTGCCCTCCATCCAATGCTGGAATCGGAAGTAAATTCATAAATGCAAGAATCATAGAAATCAAACCGGTAATGCTCCAGAATTTTGTCCAATCCCAGGAATCACCATAAATCTTTGCCATCCCGATCGGTCCAGAAACATTTCGAGTCGAAACTTCTCCCGTAAACATCTTCCCAAGTGCTTTAGCATTTACAATCACCACACTGAAAGCTCTTTCTGTTCCTTTGGACACGGCTTGTGCAAAACCATATTCCCTGCGAACAGGCTCAATCAAAGGCTTAACCGCAATATCAATCGTCCCACGCTCTGTTACGGCTACTTGTGTAAAAGTGGTGTCACCATTAGACAGCAGGGTAATTTCAGCTTCTTGACTTTTAACTTTTGCGAGCTCGGATTGCAACTCGTCAAAATAATTCACAGGATTACCATTTACAGCCAAAATCTTGTCTTCAACGGTGATCCCAGCTTGATCTGCTGCGCCGCCTTTATCAATAACTGACAGTGCAAAGGGATATCGAATTTCAACGAAATTACTTAACGCTTCTTTGCTGTCAAATGAATTGATAAATCCACGAGGAATATCGATTTTCATTTGCTGGCCATCACGCTCAATTGTGTAAAAACCATTTTCACTCAACAAAGCCGATCCACTACTCAGATCATTAATTGAAGTATAAGGTTCTCCGCTGATATCCAGAATTCTATCACCAGTCTTAAGACCAATAGATTGTCCGATATCATACGCTACAATACCATTTTCCACGACTTGATCTCTGGAAAAATAGGTCTCCCCATTATTATAAACCAGGTAGACAAAAATGATGATACCTGTAATCACATTGACGATTATACCTCCGAGCATGACAATTAATCTCTGCCAGGCAGGCTTTGATCTAAATTCCCAAGGCTGAGGTTCTGCAGACATTTGATCCGAATCCATAGATTCATCAATCATCCCAGAAATCTTTACAAATCCTCCCAAAGGAATCGCTCCTATGGAATATTCTGTTTCTCCCCATTGGAATCCCGCAATTTTTGGAGGAAATCCGATCGAGAACTTCTCTACCCGCATGCCAAACATTTTGGCGGTAAGCAAGTGGCCCAACTCATGTAATCCAACCAGGATGGATAATCCCAGCAGCAATTGGCCCACCATTATTAAAGTATCCATTATTTATTCTTCTTAATTAGTTCTTGTGTAATTTCTCTAGCTCTCAAATCGGTGGCAATGTAATCGTCCAAAGTTGGATGAGCAATAAACTCAGCTTTTGCCAATGCTTCCCCTATCAAATCAGACATTTCCAGAAAGCCAACTTCTTCCCTCAGAAAAGCAGCAACGACAATTTCATTCGAAGCGTTCAAAATGCAAGGAGCGTTTCCGCCTTTTGCCAAGGCATCAAATGCCAATTGAAGGTTTTGAAAGGTGTTTTTATCAGGTTGCTCAAAAGTGAGATTAGGATAATTTAAGAAATCAAATCGCTCAAAATCACTTTTCAGTCTATCTGGATAACTTAAAGCAAACTGAATTGGCAAACGCATATCCGGAAGTCCAAGTTGTGCTTTCAAGGATCCATCTTCAAATTGAACCAGAGAATGAACAATACTTTGCGGGTGCACGATGACATCGATCTGTTCAGTTTTCAACCCAAAAAGCCATTTAGCCTCAATCACTTCCAACCCTTTGTTCATCAGAGATGCAGAGTCAATGGTGATTTTGGCTCCCATTTCCCAATTAGGATGTTTAAGCGCTTGGGCCTTAGTGACAGACTTCAGAAATTCCCGATCTTTTCCACGAAAAGGCCCACCGGAAGCGGTTAGGATAATTTTTTCGATGGGATTATGAAATTCACCCACTAGGCACTGGAATATAGCCGAGTGCTCCGAATCCACCGGATAAATATTTACGGCATTTTCTTTTGCCAAAGCAGTGATAATTTCTCCAGCCACTACCATGGTCTCCTTATTGGCCAGTGCAATTTGTTTACCTGATTTAATGGCATGGACTGTAGGGATCAAGCCAGAATAACCCACCAAAGCAGTAAGTACTACATCAATGGTTTCCATTTCCACTACTTGAGCAATTGCCTTTTGTCCAGCAAAGACTTTGATATCTTTTGGAATTAAGGCTTCTTTTACTTTCAGATAGTGCTGCTCATTTCCAATTACTACAGCGTTTGGGTTGAACTCCAAAGCTTGTTCGATCAATAAGTCAGCATTATTTTGAGCTGTAAGCACTTCAACTTGAAAGTCGGAAGCATGTTGGCGGATCACCTCTAGAGTTTGGGTACCTATACTTCCGGTACTACCTAAAATGGCTACGCGCTTGGGTTCTGTCATTCGTTTGGATTTTGATCAAATAAAAACCTTCTCAATTTGCAGAAGGTTTTATTATCAGGCTGACAAAATTACAAGATGCCTAGACTTTTTACATACAATTCGGCAGTTTTTCCGAAATGGGCTGATTTTTGTCCAAATGAGGATCAGTTCAGAAGGAATACTTCTTAAAAAATGTGAATCACTCGATCAACGACGAGTTCTTCCCGTCAAAAGAAAAAGCTTATGAATAATTCAATCAAAACAATCGGAATCTCTTTTTCCATGGGCCTTTTAGGCGCAGCTATTTGGACCAATTTCTTTTTAAATGATCCGAAAACTGGGATCATGCTAGAAAATCGGGATTCTCAAGAGATAAGTTTTACCAATCAATTTGCAAGTGGAAATGAGTCTACTTTTCGAAACGACCCTCCTATCTCATTTGTAGAGGCTTCAGAAAACAGCACAGAATCCGTGGTGTTTATCAAAAATTTTTCCGGAACAGACCCCAGAAGATATAGTATGTTTGACTATTTTTTTGGAAACGGGCCCTCACAACAAGTAAGTACTGGATCAGGCGTAATCATTTCGGAGGATGGCTACATTGTTACAAATAATCATGTAATTTACAGAGCAGAAACAATTGAGGTAATTCATAAAAAAAGAACCTATACCGCTCGATTAGTTGGGACAGATAAAAACACGGATATCGCCGTATTAAAAGTTGAAGGGGTAAAACTTCCGGCCATCAAAAAAGGAAGCAGCCGTGATTTGAAAATAGGAGAATGGGTGCTTGCAGTCGGAAATCCATTTAACCTGACCTCCACCGTGACCGCTGGTATAGTATCTGCTAAAGAGCGGCAGATCAATATTCTTGGTGGTGATTTCCCGTTGGAAAGCTTTATCCAAACTGATGCCCCAATTAACCCAGGCAATTCTGGAGGAGCTTTGGTGAATATCAGTGGGGAATTGGTAGGAATCAATACAGCGATCCTATCAAGAACAGGCTCATACACGGGCTATGGATTTGCAGTCCCAGTAGATATAGCGATGAAAGTAGCAAATGACTTGATCCAATATGGAGAGGTTCAAAAGGCAATACCAGGAATCGAGGCAGTAGAAATCACGCCTGAACTTGCAGAAGAAATGAAGCTAAACACCCTGGATGGAGTCATCGTATTGCACGTGCTCAAGGATGGGGCTGCCTACCAAGCAGGAATACAGAAAAATGACGTCATCACAAAATTAGGAGATCAAGCTATCACCGGAATGGGAAGTTTTGAGGAAGCCCTATCTTATTATTATCCTGGTCAAAAACTAACGGTATCTTTTAATAGAGGTGGTTCCACAAAGACTACACAGCTTATTCTTCAGAATTTAGAAGGTGGGGAAGGCGTGCTCAAGCGAGAGTATTTCAGTTCGGCCATCCTTGGAGCTAGGCTAGAGGCTGTAAATGCGATCGAAAAAGATCGATTGGGAGTTGATTTTGGTGTAAAAATCACAGCTTTGACTCGTGGATATTTAAGAGATCTTGGGTTGCGAGACGGGTTTGTGATCACTCAAATCAATCGTGAGTCTGCTAAAGACCCCAAAATAGTCGGTAAATACTTAGAGGAATTCAGCGGAAAATTACTTTTGGAGGGAGTAGCTCCAAATGGGCAGCCATTTATGCAAAGCTATAATGTGAGATGATGATGCCTTTTTAAAGAATTTTAGTACCTTTTTAAAAAGATCACTAATATGAAATTTCTCCCAAAAAGCTGCGAAGACTGTCTCAGTGAATTTTCTACTGCACTTGATGACTTACGGACATTTATCAAACGTGCTAAAAATGGAAACTTGACAGAAGCTCAATCACGAGAGTTGATCATCAACTTTGAAGTTACTCATGAGTTGGCTCTAAAAGTTCTTACCGCCTATTTCAAAAAAGAGGAGAAAGGACCGTTTACAGGCTCAAGGGATTTAACTGTTGAGGCTTTTCATGCTGATCTGATCGATGATGGTAAGTCTTGGCTGGACATGATTATTGATAGAATCCAGTACAATCCAATTTATGCTATAGATACCCAAGGGAAGTTTTTAGATAATATTCAGAAAAAATATCTGAGACTTTTGGATCGTTTTGAAAACACGATGGAGAAAAAAATGGAAGCCTAGTATCGAATCAGCTGATATAACGCCGATTTAATAAGATCGCATCTTGAATTTCTTCTTCAATTCGTTTACTGCGTTTCGAAATGAGGAATCCGTCTCCATGATATCGTTGACAGTCGTGATTGCATGAATAACAGTAGAGTGATCTCTTCCACCAAAATGATACCCAATCGACTTAAGCGAATGATTTGTGAATTCTTTGCAGAAATACATGGAAACTTGACGAGCTACTACGATTTCTTTCTTTCTGGTTTTTGCTTTTAGATCTTCGATTGCAATGCCATAATATTCGGCAACTGATTTCTGGATAAAATCAATTCCCACCTCAGTTTCAATATCCTTGATGATATTTTTCATCACGGTCTTAGCCAATTCCAAACTGATTTCGACACGATTCAAAGATGCATGAGCAATCAAAGAAATCAGGATACCTTCCAATTCTCTGACGTTGGTATCCACCGTGTAGGCCAAATATTCTACCACATCATCAGGGATAATAATCCCTTCTGATTGCATTTTCCTTCGAATAATCGCTACTCTGGTTTCAAAATCCGGCATCTGAAGATCAGCTGTCAATCCCCACTTGAATCTGGAAAGCAATCGCTCTTCAAGGCCTTTCAAATCCCGAGGAGGACAATCTGAGGTCATGATGATTTGCTTTTTACTTTGATGCAAATGGTTGAAAATATGGAAAAACATCTCCTGAGTTCGGTCTTTTCCTGCCAAGAACTGAATGTCATCAATGATTAATACATCGACTTGCATGTAGAAATTGGTGAAGCTTTTGACATTTCCATCCTTAATCGAATCCATGAATTGATTCACGAATTTTTCAGAAGAGACATAAAGCACAAATTTATCCTCAGGACCATTTTTGATCTCATTACCGATCGCCTGTACAAGGTGGGTTTTCCCCAGACCAACTCCACCATATACCATAAGTGGGTTGAAAGAAGTAATCCCAGGTTTGGTTGCCACTGCAAAACCTGCAGACCTGGCAAGTCGATTACAATCTCCTTCTATATAGGTAGTAAAAGTATAAGTAGGATTTAAATTACTGTTTGTAAGTGCCTCTGCATTGAGCGATTGCATCTCAAAAGGAGTCTTATGATTCTCCTCCACAGTAGGTTTTTTAGAACCCGAATTACCCTGCGGATAGGAGACTACGTAAGGTTGATTCGATGAATTACCCTTATCCACTACCACAGCATACTCTAATTTACCTCCCTGACCAAGTGTCGTTTTGATAGCAAGTTTTAAGACTTGAACATAATTATCCTCCAACCACTCGAAAAAAAACTGGCTAGGCACCTGTATGGTAAGGTTTGTACCTTCCAACTTAACAGGATTGATAGGCTTAAACCAAGTTGAAAAGCTCTGCTCATTGACGTGCTGTTCAATAACACGTAAACACTCATTCCAAACTGCGGTAGCTTCTGAACTCATTAGAGAAGATTTCTGAAAAACATTGACCCGAAGGCGGGTCCAAGGGTGTCAAAATTGAAGAAAATTAAGGTAAATAAAAAATCAAATTCTTTATAAAAATGTCATAATTCTGTAAATCTATACGAAAGCCCGAAAAAAACTTGGTCTATGGAAATAAACTTGCATAACATTTTTTTTCTCGCGAAAATCACACAAGAATAATAAGCTCCATAATTTCTATTTCTATCCTTTTTAGACACGATTAAAATCTTGGAACCCTAATCCACACCGGGGGCTTTAATCATTTCTCTTGGATTTCACTATTTTTGAAAGTAAGTGCCAAATAAGCCTTAATCAAAACCCAAATATGATCGAAAGAGATTTTTATCCATTTCCGGATTCTTCATATAACGATTGGATTGAACAGATTCAAAAGGATCTAAAAGGAAAAGATTTTGATTCAACTCTGACTTCCAAAGTTTGGGAGCACATCAAAATCTCTCCTTGCTATACAAAAGAAGCTGGAAAAGCATTTTCCCATCCTATTTTATTTAATCAACCTTCTCCATATCCCGGTCAAAATCCCAGAATCTCGTCAAATGTTGTTTCCATTTTTCCTGAGGATGAAAAATCTGCCAATAAGGAAATTCTTGAGACCCTCAACAATGGAGCTGAAGGACTAGTCCTGCACCTCACAGGTATAGAAAACCTCAATCAAATTTTAAGAGGAGTTCTGACAGAATATATTCAAATCTACTTCAATCCAATTGATGACCCTGCGGCAATGTTTAGTCAAATCGAAAATTGGATCGAATCGATCAGTTTGCGAACTGACATGCTTAATGGAGGTATTTTATGGTCACCTTCCTCCTCGCTATTTATGGGGCATGAGCAGTGGGATCAAGAGATTTCGACTGGAATTAGTCTTTTAAATTATTTCAAAAAGTTCAAGAATTTCTTCCCTATCACCATTGATCTCGCGCGCTATGCAAATGCAGGAGGTACAGGAATTCAAGAATTGACCTTTGGTCTCGGGGAGCTAGTAGAACTATTGGATGCCTTTGTGAGTAAAGGAATATCGGTAAGTGAGGCAATCGAACAGTTTGCTTTTTTGGCTTCTGCAGGTGAATTGCATTTTCCTGAAATCGCTAAGCTTAAAGTACTCCGGATTCTTATTTCCGAATTGGCTTTAAATCTTGGAGCGTCTAATTCTGAGGATTCATTTCACTTAATCGTATCGACTAGCCTGTGGACAAAAAGTCGAATGGATAAAAATTCAAATTTGATCCGGCAGACGTATGAAACTATGGCTGGAATAATCGGAGGAGCAAATTCAATTTGGGTAAGGCCGGTATCAGAAAAAACAGCCTCTGTTCTTGAAAAAAGGATTGCTCGAAACATCCCGATTATTTTGAAAGAAGAAAGTTATCTGGACAAAATCATGGATCCATCCGCAGGAGCTTATTTTCTGGAGGACTTAGAAAAGCAAATACATGAAAAAGTCTTGGCCCAATTAGCTGAATTGGAAAAAAACGGAGGTTGGAAAGTCAATTTTGATTCCCGCATAATTCATGAACAGATCAAATCCACAAGAAACTTCATTCAGGAAAGCGTACTTCAAGGTGATAAAAAACTGGTAGGTGTAAATAAATATCAAGGGAAAGCAGGTACTGTTGAAAATCTCTCATTTGAAAAAATTGAGGAAAAGGACTTTGAATTACTGCCTTCAAGAGCAAGTTATTTACTTGAAATCCAAAATTTAGCCAACTCATGAGACCAGATTTTAAAAATTGGAAAACTAAAGTAAGTTCTGTTCCTGAAGTAACGCATTCAGAAAGCTGGGAAACTTCAGAGCAAATCATTGTGTCGCCAGTGGTAGATGAAAAAGTATTTTATCAGCTGAGTCATCTGAATTTTGTGGCAGGCATTCCTCCATATCTCCGAGGCCCCTATTCTACCATGTACGTGATGCGTCCTTGGACTATTCGACAGTATGCGGGATTTTCTACGGCCGAAGAATCCAATGCCTTTTACCGAAAAAACCTTGCTGGAGGCCAAAAAGGTCTTTCAGTTGCTTTTGATTTAGCCACACACCGCGGTTATGATTCGGATCATCCAAGAGTAGCTGGAGATGTAGGTAAAGCTGGAGTCGCTATTGATTCTGTCGCAGATATGAAAATTCTGTTTGATCAAATTCCGCTTGATCAAATGTCGGTCTCAATGACTATGAATGGGGCAGTAATTCCAGTTTTGGCATTTTACATCGTAGCGGCAGAAGAACAGGGAGTCCCTCCTGAAAAGCTGAGTGGAACAATCCAAAATGATATTCTGAAGGAGTTTATGGTTCGAAACACCTATATCTACCCTCCTCAGCCATCGATGCGAATCATTGCGGATATCTTTGAGTTTACCGCTCAAAAAATGCCAAAATTCAATTCTATCTCTATTTCCGGTTATCACATGCAGGAAGCCGGAGCAACTGCTGATATTGAATTAGCCTATACACTTGCCGACGGATTAGAGTATTTGAGAACTGGAATCAAGGCTGGATTGGATATCGATGACTTTGCGCCAAGGCTTTCTTTCTTTTGGGGGATTGGCATGAATTATTTTATGGAGATAGCCAAAATGCGTGCAGCTAGACTGCTGTGGGCGAAAATCGTAAAACAATTCAATCCGAAATCCGAGAAATCTTTGGCACTTCGAACCCATTGCCAAACCTCCGGCTGGTCTTTGACTGAGCAGGACCCATTCAACAATGTAGCCCGAACTGCAATCGAGGCTCTGGGAGCAGTTATGGGACATACGCAATCCCTTCATACAAATTCACTGGACGAAGCCATCGCTTTACCAACTGATTTTTCCGCTAGAATAGCTCGAAATACGCAATTGATTTTACAGGAAGAGACTGGCGTCACAGCTACCGTGGATCCTTGGGGTGGATCGCATTATGTCGAATATCTGACAGATCAATTGGTGAACCGTGCCTGGACACTTATTGAAGAGGTGGAAGAATTGGGAGGTATGGCCAAAGCAATAGAGGCCGGACTACCAAAGCTGAGAATTGAAGAAGCCGCTGCAAAAAAACAGGCAAGGATTGACAGTGGAAAGGATATTATCGTGGGGGTCAATCGATTCCAAGTGGACGAAAAGTCTGAAATTGAAGTCCGTGATGTAGATAATGAAGCGGTGAAAGAGATTCAAATCGCAAGATTAAATCAGCTCAGAAAGGAACGAGATGAAAAGGCAGTTGCCCAAAGTCTTGCCGCACTTACGGAAAGTGCAAAATCAGGAAAGGGTAATTTATTGGAACTTGCCATCGAGGCAGCAAGAAAAAGAGCTACTTTAGGTGAAATCTCTCTTGCAATGGAGGAAGTTTTTGGAAGACATCAAGCCAAAACTCAATCGATCTCAGGAGTCTATGCATCTGCAATGGAAAATCAGGATTCATTCAAAAAGGCTACAGAATTATCTGAAAAATTCGCGACTCTTGAAGGGCGAAGACCTCGGATTATGGTTGCCAAAATGGGTCAAGATGGGCATGACCGGGGTGCCAAAGTCATTGCAACAGGATTTGCAGATCTAGGGTTTGATGTAGATATCGGACCACTTTTCCAAACACCTCAGGAGGTCGCAGAGCAAGCCATAGAAAATGATGTACATATCGTCGGGGCTTCTTCTCTGGCAGCAGGCCATAAAACATTAGTCCCTCAGTTGATTAAAGCTTTGAAAGAACTTGGACGTCCAGATATTATGGTGGTTGCAGGCGGGGTGATTCCTGCTAAAGACTACCAATTTCTTTATGATGCTGGAGTTGCAGCCATATTTGGACCTGGAACTGTGCTATCCGAGGCAGCGATCAGGATTTTGGAGAAGTTGATGGAGGACGAACATAAAGCCTAGCCAACCTCTATTTCCATTTCTAGTAAAGCGTAACTCAGTGACTTTCCATGGGTATCCATACCTATGGAAGTGGTGACTCCAGTGCCAAGGGCTTCAAAACAGGTGAATTGGATTGCATTTAACTCCGGTAAGACATATCGTTTTACCTCCCCTTGCAACTGGTTTTTTAAATGAATCTTTACTTTTTCGGCAGTTACATTATTTACAAGTTTGGAGAAGTCCTCCGGTTTAAAAGGAATCAAAGAAAGCAAAAGTGTATTTCCTTTATCCCCAGCTCTACCATGGGCAATGTTGGCAAGTTTTATCTTCATTTTAATGAGTTTTGAGAGTAATCAAGATTCCAGAATCGTGAGTATCGGATTGATTTTTTTTCTGTCCATTAGAATAGATACAACCCCCATTAACTCTTGAGTGTTTTTTCTCGCCCCACCGCCTCCTGCAGGGCCATTGGTATAAAGTGCTTCTACTTCCTCCCCAACAAGGTTAGCCAGTGTTTTATCAAAAGTCTTACCTACTGCTCTTACCCTTATTTCATAGGGACTTGAATCTTTGGAAAGCTCCATCCCGTGAAGTGAGCTTAAACCTATGTAGTCAATCCGGAACTCGTCATAGAGTTTCCCGATTCTCTTTTCAATGATTTCACCGGCCAAAAAAGCTCTTTCTTTAGCATTTGCTCCCGCATAAGAAATTTCACCTTCTCCTAAATATCCAGCGTTATAACCAACACTCACCTTCAAACTATCTGGAGCTTGTTTACCTAAACCTCCTGAAATGGAGATCTTATCAATCCCAATTTCTTGAATTTTTACTTTTGAAAAATCTGCTACCACATCTGGCGTGAGGTAGGCATGAGGATCAATGACTTCATAAAGCAATTGTTCCTTTGCGGTTTGAGAGGAAATCAAACCACCAGTTCCTGAAACTTTGCTAATTGTGGCATTTCCATTTGCCTCAACATCTACAAAAGGATGTCCCAATGTATCCATGTTCGGCACGGGTTTGCTTACCGGGTCTGCAAAATAACCTCCGGTAATTTGCCCTGCACATTCCATTAAATGTCCAATCATTGTTCCTTGCCCCATGAGATTGGGTTCATTTATATCCCATCCAAACTCATAAGCCAGTGGCGCAAGAAATAAGGAAGGATCTGCCACTCTTCCGGTAATAATGATGTTCGCATCAGTTTTTAAAGCAGGGATAATGGCATCGATTCCCAAATACGCATTGGCGGAAACCAAATCACCATACTCTTCCAGCAATTTCCCAGACTCCAGCGTAAATTCATTTCCAGTCAACTTCTCAAAAACATCATCTCCCTCTACGACTGCAACTTTCACAGGGATATTCAATGATTTTGCAATTTCAATGATTTTTTGTGCTCCTGCTTTTGGGTTTGCCGCTCCCATATTGGTGATTAATCGGATTCTGTTTTTGATTAAAAAAGGTAGAAGTCCTTTAATCCGCCTTTCTAGAAGTGGATCATAACCCAGATTTGGATCATTCTTTTTCCGCTTTTGTGCCAAAGAGATGGTTCTTTCAGCAAGGCATTCTAAAACCAAATAATCAAGATTTCCATATTCTGCAAGAATTAGTGCCGGCTCTAACCTGTCTCCAGAAAACCCGGCTCCGCATCCAATCCTAATTTTTTCTTTCATCCTAAACTGAGATAATACCCATTAAAATTGAAACTAATAAAATCACTAAAGTCACTAAAAAGGCAAGCGGAATTGTTTTCTTTTGATGATCTCCGAGCTCTACTCCTGCCAAACCGATCAATAAAAAAGTGGAGCCAGTCAACGGACTGATTGGAAACCCGGTCGTCATTTGGCCCATGATGGCAGCTTGTCCCACTTCCAGACCACTTGCTCCAAAATGCTCCGCAGTTGAAGAAAGTAAAGGCAAAATTCCAAAATAAAATGAATCCGGATCGAAGAGTAAACTGGCAGGCAAAGCAAGCAGCCCCGTCATCAATGGAAGCTGTCTTCCCAATGAATCGGGGAGAAAAGTTTCCACTGTAGCCGCCATTGCTTCCATCATTCCGCTGCCTTTAAGAATTCCTGTGAAACACCCGGCTGCAAATAAAATACTTGCCATTAACATAGCTTCCTTGGCATGTGAATCGATCCGCTGTTTTTGCATTTCCACTTTGGGGTAATTGATTAGCAAAGCGATTGCAAAAGCAACCATAAATACAACATAGGGAGGAGCCCAACCCAAAATAATGAAGGTAATCGCAGAAAGGATCAGAAGAATATTAATCCAAAAGAGTTTGGGTCTATGTAATGGATTTATTTCCTCATCAATAGATACCCTCGTGAGTGAATTTGGATCCTGAATCATCTTTTTTTCACTTTTACCCATAAAAAAAGCAATCCCTAACACGGTTACCAAGCCTGCTAAAAAAGGAATTAAAATCGGATTAAATAATTCCGTAACAGAAATATTCAATGCTGAGGCTGCCCGAATAGTTGGCCCTCCCCAGGGTAAAATATTCATAGTTCCTGCCGAAAGAGCAACAATACAGGCTAACGTAATCCGCCTCATCCCCATCTGATCGTATACGGGCGCCATTGCTGGAATCACCACTAAAAAAGTAACTGCCCCAGAACCATCCAAATGGACCAGCATTGCTAAAATGGCAGTAACCACGGTGATTTTGACGGGGTCATTCCCCGCAATTTTAAGCAATCTGGAAATGATAGGCTGGAAAGTCCCGGCATCCAAAAGGATCCCAAAAAAAAGGATCGCAAACACGAACATTACTCCTGTGGGTGCAATAGCCTGAAGTCCTTCACCAATCATCAGAGGAAGTTCTGAAGTTTTACCGGCTAGAATTCCTGTAATTATTGGGATGAGAGTTAAGGCAATGACCGGAGATGCCTTTTTGGTAATTACAATAATCAAAAGAAGAACAATAGTCAAAAGCCCTAAAAATGCTAGCATCACTTATCGATTTAAACTTTCAAGAAATTTGATCTGCGGCCAGAAAGGTAAAGCTCGGGATTGGACTTTATCACCTAGGTCAATCACTAAAGGGTTTTCAGGATCAAAAATAGGCCATTTCGGCAATCCCTCTGCATTCGGATTTCCGGTTTTCACAAAATTAATCCAGTAGCTTGACATCGTTTTTTCCAAGTCATAATCTTCTTGTTCAAAAGGCCGGTTCCAGTTTCTTAAGGTATGTAAAGCATAGCTAAACTCGGCTGAATGGAAAGCTCCATAATTGGGTTCTCCAGGTGGAACTCTGGTGAAATAGTAAACATATGCGTCTTTTGTCCCTAATTCACTTTGCATTTTAGCCCAGGTATAATTCTGTAATCCGAAGGATAATACAGCTTGCATATTTTGGGTCTCAGTAAGTTCTTCTATACTGGTGGCGGGAAAAAGATCAAGAAATTCTCCTGCACGCCCTCCATATTGTTTTTTGGCATTAGACTTAAATTCAGCCGGTGTCATGGGTGGATTTCCTGAAACACGGTCGTCTGCATTCCAGCCTGTCAGCAGAGTCACATCGGAGAAACTTCTGTTTTCAAAGCTTTGTCTGACGTTGGGAATTACCTTATTATCGATCACTGGACCAAATCTTCCCGGGATTTTCAAAAGACTATCTGCTGGTATTTCTCGAAGCTCTGTAACAGTGAAAATCCCAGCATTTTCTAACATCTTCTTTCCGTTTTCCTCAGCACCCGTAAGTCCGGACACCAAACCTGACCCTCTATTAAACATCCCTCCACTTTGAGCAATAGCTTTATGAAAAAGACCCTTGGCTTTTGGGGAAACTACCAAGGCATTTACACTGAAAGCTCCGGCAGATTGTCCGGCAATGGTGACATTATCAGGATCACCTCCAAATTGAGCAATATTTCTTTTTACCCATTCCAAAGCAGCGATTTGGTCTAGAATCCCATAATTTCCCGAGGTTTGATCTGGATTTTCCTGAGACAATTCTGGATGTGCCAAAAATCCGAAAATGCCTACTCTGTAATTTAAATTAACTACTACAACTCCCTCTTTAGCTAAATCTTCTCCATCATATAAGGGCACAGTATTTCCTCCGGAAGCAAAACCTCCTCCATATATCCAAACCATCACTGGCCTTTTTTCATTGGTATTTTCTGCCGCAGTCCAAATATTCAGGTAAAGGCAGTCTTCAGAGATCGGTTCTTTTGGTATCAAAAATTCAGATGACCAAGAAAAGAAGGGAACCGGTGGATCCTGGATTGGAGCTGCTGGATTTTCAGTGCAAGCTTTAATACCCTCCCAAGGCTGGACGGGCTGAGGGGCCTTCCATCGCAATTTGCCAACGGGAGGAGTTGCGAAAGGAATCCCTTTAAAAATCTTTACTTGTCCCGAATTGTCGATTTTTCCTGAAATAAATCCTCCCTCTACTTCCATTTTTTCTATTTTAACCAAGGTGAAATCCTGAGTATTTTGACAGGAGAAAAAGAAGATCATTATAATGAAAGCTGGCAACAGAAAAAGAATTCTCATAGGGATTTAGGTTTGTATAAATTCAAATTGTATCCATGATCAATACATATTTGAAAGAATACATTTCTAAGTAAATACGATTTTTCATGAGAAGCAATTAATAAAATGCTGACTGGTAGTACATCTCCAGAAACTGAATATTCCTTTTCTGAGCTTGTGAACTGGTGATTTTTTTAAGCCCTGACTACAAATTAAAAGAAGTTGAAATAAAAAAATCAGGGTAATCTTTCTCCTCTTTAGTATTTAACTCAAAACCATCAAAAGTCAAAAGATTAGTACTGCTTTGCTATTCTCACAGATCACTCCACTTGGTCTAGTCACCAAAGCACAATCTGAAATTGCTCCCGATCGCTTGTTAAAATCCGCCTGCAACTCAGTGTAGCGTTGAACCAATTCCAGAAATCTCTTCTCATCGATTTTTCTTGAATACGCGATGTAAGCCATCGGGCCTCCACAAGGCTTACTTCCAACTGGCGTGAAGGTCCAGTCATTCGCATCCGTACAATTCTGAGAGCTGGCAAGTTGATTAATTTCTGTCCAAAGTTGATCCAAGGCAATTGGTGAGGCATCAACTGCGCCATCGTTGCTTGAAAGATTACAACCAATTACTAAAAAGAAGGATAGAAACAACGCAACGTTTTTCATTGTATTTAGATTTCGAAAATAGAACGGCTAGCTTAGAAGCAGGTTTTGGTTTGGGATGAAAATCCTATTCTTTCGAATAAATAATTTTCCCGTCCACAATTGTAGTTTCAACTTTTACCTGATGAATTTTCATTGGATCAATAGTGAAAACATCATCGGAAAGAACTATTAAATCAGCAAGGTATCCGGCTTTCAGTAGTCCTTTTCGATCCTCTTCAAAGGAAGAAAATGCGCCCATAAACGTGTAAGCTTTCATCGCGTCAAAAATACTGATTCGCTCTTGAGGGACCCAGCCTTCTTCGGGATAGCCGGAAGGATTTCTGCGGTTTACCGCATCATGAATCCCGCGAATTGGGTTTATGCTGATACATGCTGGCCAATCGCTGCTAAACACCAACTGGGCATCTGCATCCAAAAGTGATTTCCAAGCGAAGGAAAAAGGGAGGCGCTCCTCTCCTACAGCCTTTGACCAAACTGTCGTAGTACCAGGTTCGGCATGAATGGGCTCCATACTTGGCAAAATCCCGGCTTTTGCAAAACGAGGTATATCATCAGGGCTAATCGTCTCGATATGCTCCACACGATGTCGTTTGCCTTGGGAATTATTCTCCGACATCGCTTTTTCATAGGCATTCAAGACTTCGCGAACACCTCGATCTCCGATCGCATGCGTATAAAGTCGGAAACCATTCGCATCAAGAGTTTTAACCAGTCTCTGGTAACCCTCGATAGTAAAATTCAACTGGCCTAAAGCCAATGGATCGGTTGTCGGAAGATCTGAATATGGTGCTAACATAGCTCCGGTGTGACCTTCGATGACACCATCGATCATAAACTTGATGGCATCAGCTCTTAGCCAAGGGTTCGCAGTTCCGACACTGTCTTTCAAGAATCTGAAGCGATCAAGTTGGTCCGATGGAGTCTCCTCTGAAACTGAAAATGCCGCAGCATAGCGAAGTGTTAATTCCCCATTCTCATATAATTTTTGGAAAAGTCGGAGGTCATTTTCCGAACCAGAAGCATTTTGGACCGAAGTGATTCCAAGAGAAGCTGCGTAAGTCAAGCCTTTTCGAAGTCCATTTAATTGATCTTCGAAAGTATCCTCCGGAACAAATTTCCCAACCAAACCCATGGCACTTTCCTTCAATGCACCGGTAAGTTTTCCGCTTCTATCCTTGACGATTTCTCCAAATCCAGTAAATTCAGTTTGTTCATCCAGTCCTGCTATCTCCAGTGCTTTCGGATTAGCATAGGCCGAATGCCCATCATACGCTTTGATAAAAACTGGTCGGTCAATATCCAAAACCTTCATTGTTTCGTGGTCTGGAAGCCCCGATTCAAAGAAGGTATATTGCCAACCTCTGCCAGTAATCCATTCTTTATCTGGATTCTCCGCAATGAATTTTAAAGTGCTATTGATCGCTGCTTCATAGTTTTCCGCTCCTGATAGTTCTACTTGGGTCAAGCCCATAGATCCTCCCAAAAAGTGGATGTGTGCATCATTGAAACCTGCCGTGACCAATTTCCCACCCAAATCCAAAAGTTGGGTTTCCGCTCCTGCCAAAGCCAGAATTTCCTCCGAATTGCCAGTGGAAATAATCAAGCTATCCCGGATAGCAATTGCTTCTACAAAAGAATTTTCAGACTCCCCTGTCCAAACTTTTGCGTTATAGAGAATCAAGGTTGGGGGCTTAACTGCTTCTTTACACTGAAAAAAAAGAAGTGAAATAAAGATTAGAAAGAGTGATTTTCGCATGGGTAAAATTAATTAATTCCCTGAACTGGGTAGCATATTTCGAATGGCAGAGATTCTCCACTTTTTATCGCTTTCTATCACCATGAAACTACTCCACATTTTCCTGACAGTTCCATCCGGGTTTTTTATTTCATATCGGGCATCAACCAGAGCTACTGTTTCTGCTAAAAACCTGATTCTTTCCACATGAAGTGTTCTTTCACTAGGATTAGAGGTTGAGCTTTCCATCATTCCCTTGATTGCTTCGTTGATACCAGATCGCCAAACGCCCGACGATACTAATTGGTCAATGTCCTTGGTGAGTATTTGTTTCAACAAGACGGTATCTTTCGTATCTCTGGATTTGGTGTAGGAATTAATCAGGTTTAAAATCGCCTGGGAATCCTCCTTGGTATGCGCAGAAGTCTGGGCGTAGGTTTGCGCAATCGAAAGAAAAATCACCAAGGTAAAAAAGAACGTTTTCATCAGCAGCGGTCATTAATATTTTACAAATTAAGAATTACTGCCCAAATAGATCTTAAAAATTAGACTGTTTAGAAAGGTTGAAGTAAAGAGTTCACCTCCCATTTAGAAGATCAAAAAGACTCCAAACATCCTATTTTATGTAAATTGCGCCGGTCAACCAGCCTAATTAATATTAATTGCGCCGGGTAACCAGCCTAATTAAAAAAAAATAAGTTACTTTTATACTTTCCAAGATTTCAAAATCAAATTTTCAAATGGAAGTAGCACGATTCATTGAGACCAAATTAATTGCCCAAATAGGCAAGCAAAAGGTATTGATGCTTTTTGGAAGTCGGCGAACTGGGAAAACGACCATAATCGACCGTATCAATGAAGCTTACAAAGAAGAAACACTGATGCTACTTGGCGAGGACATTCAAGTATCCGAGTATCTGCAAACTAGAACCGTAACCCAATACAAAGAATTGATTGGCGATAAAAAACTGGTGATTATCGATGAGGCACAGGTAATTCCAAACATAGGTAAGATCTTGAAATTGATGATCGATTCGATCAAAGGAATCACCATAATCGCTACAGGAAGCAGTAGTTTGGATTTGGTCAATAATACCGGAGAACCTTTAGTTGGAAGACAATTGGAGTATCAGCTTTTCCCATTGGCTCAAGTCGAATTATCCAAAAATGAAAACAAGCTGGATAGCATTAATCACCTGCCAAATAGATTGATTTATGGCGGATATCCAGAGTTGATACACCTCGATTCACTTACTGAAAAGGAAGCGTACTTGAAGTCTTTGGTCAATTCCTATTTATTGAAGGATCTATTGGCTTTGACTATGGTCAAGGGAGCAGATGTTTTATTGAAACTTTTGAAACTACTTGCCTTTCAAATCGGTAGCCAAGTAAGTACGGTAGAGCTTGCAAATAGCCTTCAAATCAATAAGGAAACCGTGGATCGGTACTTGGATCTGCTTTCAAAAGTCTTTATCATTTTCCCGCTAGGTGGATTCAGCCAAAACCTGAGAAAAGAAGTCTCAAAATCAAAAAAATGGTACTTCTACGACAATGGGATTCGAAATGCCTTAATCAATAACTTTAGCCCCCTCAATTATCGAAATGATATCGGTCCGATGTGGGAACAATGGATGATCACCGAGCGAATGAAATTAAATGCTTCAAAAAACTATTTTCCAGCTTATTACTTTTGGCGAACCTACGATGGCCAGGAAATAGATCTCTTGGAAATCAATAGTCAACAGGAAATGCAGGGTTTGGAATTCAAATGGACTAAGGGAAAATCGAAAATTCCTGCTGCTTTTGCAAAAGCTTATCCCAATGCAAAATGGGATGAAGTCTCTCGGGAAAATTATTGGGACTGGGTGGTATAAGCTAAAAAACACTTAAATGATAATTCATTGAATTCGGGTATTGACTGTTTTTTAGTATAATGAAAAATCGACAAACAGTAGGGATTTCATTATCGCTGAAATCCTCAATAGCCCACCCTGTATTTTCCAACTTATCTATCAATTCTTCATCTAACTTATCGCCAAAGCCTTTCAACACTTGAACATCATTCCAATAGTTCAATCGGTCTACAGAAACCTCGAAAACTGCATAGGCTGGAGTTGAGCTTGATGTTTTCAATTTCCAAAGACCACTACTGAAATCACTACTTCTAAAATCTACCTCAAATGTTAAGGCAGAGCCCAAGTCAAGTTGCTTAAGCTGCTTTAAAAGCGGAATCTCCTCATCATCCTGTTGAATATAATCTAAAGGAAACCATCTCGAACAATAGCTTAGAAATGGTTTTTTTAAGATCTGATCCTCATACAGATAAACCAAAAACTCTTCTCCAGGATGTAGATAAATAGTACACATAGTGGGAGCTGTATCTGGGTTTAGAATAAAAAATTCTTTGATTTTAATTCCTTTGATACTCTCATAAACTTCAAATTTAACCTTGAGCAAACTTGAATCATTGGGATAAGATTCAACAGCAATGACCTTCCCTGAAACTACTGCAATTGAGCTGAGATAGGATTGACTTAAAGGCAAAGGGTAACAAGAACATCCTATTGCCACAAGTGAAAAATGAAAAAAATAAGGCCAATTTGAAAGTTGTTCCCATGTATCCAAATTAAAAAAAACCACTCCTTTCGGAGTGGCTTTAACAATTCTTAATTATCTATTGGCAGTAATTTAAACTACATCTTCTCCCCTTAACTTCACCACAGCTCCCTCCAAAATATCTCCAATTCGGATTTGGCAGGCCAAACGGGAAGTCGGGTAATATTCGGGCAGGTTTTCCAATTGATCCAATTCCACATCGGTGGCATCGCCCAATCCTTCTTTTCCTTCCAAAATCTCCACATGACAAGTCGCACAAAGCGCCATTCCACCACAGGTGGCCAATATAGGATATTCGTAAGCCTTAAGAATTTCCATCAAACTTAAGCCCATATCCTCCGGGGCTTCATGCTCCTGACGATTGCCTTCCTGATCTTCTACGGTGAAATTTATCATGCTGCAAAAATAGAATTAAAATGCATTTACACCATTTACTGTAGTGTATTTGAAACTTAATTTTTGATCTGGGTAGACGTATTTGAAAGCAGAATGCATCATAATGGCCGCTTCATGGAATCCACAAAGGATCAGTTTCAGTTTTCCTGGATACGTATTGATATCGCCGATCGCGTAAATTCGCTCCACTCCTGTAGAGTAATCACGTGTATCCACTTCAATCGCATTCTTATCGATACTCAAGCCCCAGTCTGCAATAGGCCCCAATTTCGGACTTAAGCCGAAAAGCGGAATCAAGTAATCTGCTTCAATTTTTATTTCTTCTTTGGACTTCCCTTCTAAAGTCACTGAATTCAATTTTCCATTGCCATTTACTTCTTTCAAATTGGCAGAAAGTATCAAATCAATTTTACCTTGATTGGCCAAGTCAAATACTTTAGCAGCGGAATCAGGTGCACCTCGGAAGGTCTCATTTCGGTGTACCAAAGTTACTCGCTCGGAAACCTTTGAAAGGTAAATAGCCCAGTCTAAGGCAGAATCTCCTCCGCCCGCAATGACTACTTTTTTGTCACGGAAGGTTTCGGGATTTTTTACCATGTAGGTAATTCCTTTGCCTTCGAAAGCCTCCAGATTTTCCAAAACAGGCTTTCTTGGTTCAAAACATCCTAATCCGCCAGCGATAATAATCACTTGAGCGTGCACATGTGTTTTGTCGCTTGTAGTGACGATAAATGAACCGTCAGCTTGCTTATCTAAGTGATCTACCCGCTCACCCAATGTGAAGGTTGGCTTGAAAGGCTTGGCTTGCTCCATTAAATTATCAACTAGATCCTGAGCTTTCACTTCAGGATAACCCGGGATATCATAAATGGGCTTTTGAGGGTAAATCTCTGAAAGCTGACCACCAATTTGTGGCAGGGCATCAATCAAATGACAACGCATTTTGAGCAATCCTGCTTCAAAAACTGCAAATAGGCCAACCGGGCCGGCTCCGATAATACAAAGATCTGTGTGAATCATTCGCTGTAGACTTTATGGGAAAACCCCTGAAAACTCAATATTGTTCGTATAAATATTATTCGTGCACTAACTTTATTATTCCAATTCCTGACCACCTAGATTTTGGTAAATCGTATCCAGAATTCGCTTGAATTCTTGAAAATCGTTATCTGAAAGATTCTCCCATGCTTTTTCTCGAATCTCCAGAATTTGAGGGCGAAGTGCGCTGACCTTCGCCAGCCCGGTTTCAGTAAGGTGTAATTGAAAACTGCGGCGATCCATGGGATGGGGAACTCGCTCCACATATCCTTTTTTACAAAGCAAATCCAGGATTCGAGTGAGTGTTGGATGATCTTTGAAAACCAAATTGGCTAATTCAGTTTGACTCAAATGACCATTTTCTGAAAGATTTTTTAAAACCAACCATTGATCGACGGTAACATCAAAGTCTCCTGACTTGAACTGCTGCTGCGCATATTGCTTCACTTTTCGCGCCGTGCGATCGAGAAGAAAAGAATAGCGAGCAAATTGTTCTTGTGTCATACCAATAATTAGTATGACAAATATATAAATTTTCTTTATCCGAATTATAATTCTACCTGAAATTGCATGTCAGAAACCTCTTTCAGCCATTGAATAACGGGCTTATTCTAATAGCTTTTCTGATTAAAAATAAAATCAACTAACTCTCCGATTCGATGAAATTCCTGATCTAAATAACACAAGGTAAAATCACCCTCCGAAATAAAAACAGGGTGTTCTAATTCGTTGATCCCTGCTTTTTCAAGTGCCTTTTTCACCCAGAAAGAAACTACAGGATTGCCTTCAAAGATCATTTTTGAAATAGGCTTTCGTTGTTCAATTTTTCCTTTTTCGATATTAAATAGGAATTCCTCTCCGGGTAAAATCCGGTCTAGTTGACCAGTGACTACCAAATCCTCCGGAAGTCCGGCAATTAAAGGTACACCCGCACCCAAAAGCAGAAGCCGATCGGCTGTCTCTAGGGCAATTTCCAAATCGTGCGTTACCACTAAAATCGATTTATGCTGTTTCTTAGCTATCTCTCGAAGTAGATGCATTATTTGATAGCGGTTCACCAAATCCAAATGTGCGGTGGGTTCGTCAAGTACCATCAACTTCCCGTCCTGTGCCAAGGCACGAGCTATCATTGCTTTTTGACGCTGTCCGTCACTGATTTCGGACAATCGCTCATCTTTGAGATATTCTATTTTGGTGAGATACAGTGCGTTTTCGACCAAATCCCGATCATGGGCATCCAGTCTACCTGTCCATCCGGTATGTGGAATTCGCCCCAATGCCACCAACTGTCCTACGGTCATATTTCCAGGAAGTACCGGCTCCGAAAGCACTACAGACAATGCTTTGGAAAGTTCGGAAGTTGAAAAGCTTTGGACATCTTTATTATTCAAAATCAATTCCCCTCCCCATGGTTTCAGCTGACCAAGGATTGCTTTAATCAAAGTCGATTTACCAACACCATTCGGCCCCAAGAGACAAGTCAATTCATTTTCAAAAAGTTGAAAGCTCAAATTTTCAAGAACCGCTTTTTTCGGTTTTCGATTTGGATAGCCGAGAGTCAGATTTTTTGCTATGATTGTTGCTTTCTTCATGGCTAGAATTCCTTACTAAAATTTCTCTTTAAGACCAACCCGATCACAATGGGAGCGCCTACCAAAGAAGTCACCGCATTGATAGGAAGCGTCTGCGCCGAACCTGGAAGCTGTCCGATTACATCGCACAATAGCAACAAAATAGCCCCAAGCAAAGCAGTGGCTGGAAATAAGACCCGATGATCTGCTGTCTTCCAAATGATTCGAGCAAGATGAGGCACTGCAATTCCGATGAATGCAATCGGTCCACAAAAAGCCGTAATACTGCCAGCAAGCAAGCCCGTACTCAGGATCATCATCCAGCGTAGGTAAGCGGGGTTTACTCCCATACTTTTTGCATAGCGCTCACCCAGTAACATCGCATTGAAAGATTTGACAGAAAATATAATCGGAAAAATCCCGATCAGCACCACAGTACTCAAGACCAAGACTTGAGGCCAAGCCAAACCTCCGAGGCTACCCATAGACCAAACGGTAAATAGCTTCAGCGCATCCGCTCCAGAAAAGTATGACAAAACCGAAACGATCGCAGAAACTGCCGATCCAAACATCAAACCAACAATCAAAAGAGTCATACTATCTTGGATGCGCCATGCAACCAAACTGACTAAAACCATCACCAAACCTGCTCCAAGTGTTCCTGCTCCCACAATTGCCCAGGCACTCAAACCGCTACTAAGGGCTGCGATACCAAAAGCAGATCCTGCTAACATCAGCAAAGCCACGCCCAAACCAGCACCTGAACTAATACCTAAAACAAATGGTCCTGCTAATGGATTTCTGAAAAAAGTCTGCATCTGAAGCCCGCTTAAACTCAAACCAATGCCTGCCAAAATTGCCACTGATGCCTTCGGCAAACGGTAGTTTAAGATGATTTGGGCATGGGAAGTTTTGATCCAGTCCCCAACAAGTAAACCTTCCAGAATCTCATCAGGATAAATGGAAACTGAGCCCAAACTGATGTTCAGTAGAAAACTGAATATCAGAGCCAGGATTGCTATAAAAAAGAGAACAGTGGTTCGACTATTTTTCATTGAGTTGCTTGTAAAAATACAACTCATAGTCAGGAAGTAAGTTTGGATGGAGAATTTTCATAAGATCTTTTAAGATTAAATCGGGTCGCATGTAACCTAATTCAAAATATTCCAATCCACCAGTACCCCCTCTTTTCTGGGTATATGTAAATACATTTCCATCCTTAAACGCTTTAATGGCTTGATATCTTGGCTCGATTTCCCCCATTTTTTGCAAGGAAACAAAATCCGCAGAACCAATCCAAAAATCCGACTCCATTGCTTCTTCCAGGACAAACTCATAATTCAACTGCAAACTTCCCGTACCTGCTTGGTCTTCGAAAACGTAGTTGCCCCCAGCATTTTTGAGAATTTGGGCACCCCAACTATCACTTCCCGGGGCATACCAAATATCTTGATACATCACCCCGCTTAAAACTGTTGGTTTTCCTATTTCCGGGATTTCATTTGCCAACGCCATCGCTTGAAGATATTCTTTCTCCACTTGCTCAAAAACAACTTTTGCTTCTTCGTATTTCCCCAAAAGAATCCCGGTAAACTTAATCCACTCAGCTCTTCCCAAGGGATGCTGTTCTACATATTCTCCGTTGATAATCGCCGAAATTCCAGCCGTCTCTAGGAGCTCAAAATACCTTAAATCATCGCCAAGTGTAGAAATCATGACCCAATCCGGATCAAGTTCGATGATCATCTCCGGATTCGCTGCAGGACCGGAACCTAGATCTTGAACTTTTCCATCTTCGATCAACTTCCTTGTGATTTTTGATGAAATCAAATCAAGCTGGGGAAAACCAATTAGCTTTTCACTTTCTCCAAGAAGATCCAAATGGGGGATTTGTGTAGTCGATGTCAATATTACTCTTGAAATTGGTAGCTGGATCAACCCATCAAAATCACCCTCAGGTATTTTCTCATTTTCTTCTACGACCACATAGCGAAAAGTCTCCTCTGCACCTGTCCAAGGCTGAGTCACCTCGATCTCCCAAAACCCATCTCCCTTCGAAATCGAAAAACCTTTTGCATAGGACAATTCAACTTTTTCAGAAGTTACCGCAACTGATAAATTCTCCTGATTACATCCAAAAATGGATAGAATCATACTGAGAATCAGGAATTGACCGAAGCGATTTTTCAAGAGTAATGGGTGATTTATTGGTCGGCAAATTACGGATTAGAACTTCCCCTTTCCAAAAAAGTAAAGCAATGATCTTTTTTCATCTTAGAAATGAAGCTATGTTTGCATTGGAAATAGGTTCCCAATCTCGTATTCTGAGCGCTTGGGATTAAAAGGGAATTCGGTAAATGCCGAAGCTGTCCCCGCAACTGTAAGCCCTGTGGAGTGATCCACAAAGATTTGTCACAAAAAGCCATTGCTCCGAAACGAATTCGGAATGAGAAGGCGGCAAATTGGGGTGAGCCAGGAGACCTGCCTGATTCCATGATTCTGTGCTTTCGGAGGAAAAGCGAAGAAGATTTGTATCAAAAGTCAGCGGGTAAGCTCGTTTGGCTCAGTTTCATGTCTTCCTATTTCTCTTCAAGCCCGAATCGAATTTGATTTTAATTCGATCAGGGATGAGTTTGTTGCTTTGGATAGGTATGTTTTTCGGCTTTCAGCTACAGAGTAAAGACACTGTGCTTTTGACTCCTGTGGAAGTCTATGCGCCTCCTTTGGATCGATTTACTCAAGGTCAAAAGATTAAATCCTATTCCAATGCTGAGCTATATTCCTATCAGGGAAGGTCTCTTGGCGATTTATTACAAGAAACTTCGCCGATTTTTATCCGCCAATATGGAGCCGGAATGCTGGCTTCTCCCTCTTTTCGTGGTACTTCAGCGGGACATACTTCGGTTTTTTGGAATGGTATTCCGGTCAATAGCCCTTCACTCGGACAATCCGACCTCTCCATTTTGCCAGTGGCAGCAGTGGATCAGGTTGCAATTCATTTTGGAAATGGGGGAGCCTTATTTGGGAATGAAGCTATTGGAGGCTCGATTCATTTGGGTACCAAAATTTCATTTTCTGAAGGCTTTCACAGCACTTTTTCCCAACAATTCGGAAGTTTTGGACAAATCAACAGTTATCTCAAATCATCTTTCTCTTCAGAAAAATTCAGCTCCCAAACTCGCTTTTACAGAGAATCTGCCACAAATGATTTTCAATTCAAAGATCTTGGTCAAGCTGGAACTCCTATCGTTAGTGCCCAAAACTCAGAAATGAAGCAATTGGGAGTCGTTCAGGATTTGGCTTGGAATCTTAGCAAAACTGCGCAACTAAAGGCAAGTTTTTGGTACAATCAGGCAGATCGAGAGGTTCAGCCTGTGATGGGTTCAAATACGAATGATATCCAAAGCGATCAGAATTTTAGAATGGCAATTGATTACTTCCACTTTGGCGAAAAGTCGATTTTGAATCTAAAAACCGGTTTGGTCCGTGATCAGCAACTCTTCAATCAAAGTGAGAATAATACGGTTCAATATTTTCTATCCGGAGACTGGGATAGTGCTCTGGCACCAAACTGGAACTTGAAAACAGGACTCCGGTTGAATTTTATCCAAGGAGAACTCAGTACCTACCAAGCTTCCGATCAGCGAATCGAGTCTTATCAATCACTTCGCTTTCAACCTGAGGAAAACCTAAAAATCTCACTCAATATGAGACAATTAGCCTATTTGGATCAATTTGAGCCATTTATTCCAAGCTTGGGTGCAGATTGGGATTTTTGGAAAAACTCGAGAAATCAACTTTCCCTCAAAGCTTCCTTGGCAAAAGGAATCAAAGTGCCAACACTGAATGATCGATTTTGGGAACCGGGAGGAAATCCCGATTTGATCCCTGAGAAAAGCCAAAGCGGTGAAATCGGTCTGAATTGGCAGAAAACCGGGGGAATCAGCTGGGAAAATAGCCTCACTTATTATCGAATGCAGGTAGATAATTGGATCATTTGGATTCCCAAAGCAAATTTCTGGACACCAGAAAATATCCGAGAAGTCCAAAATCAGGGAATCGAATATGAAGGTCAGGTAAGTACAGAAATGGGAAACTGGAACTTCACAGCAAACTGGGCTTATACATGGAGTCGGGCAATCTCCACAAAGGGCATTGGTGAAAGCGATCCAGCCATCGGAAAACAACTCCCCTATACACCAGAACATCAGGCAAATGGAAAAATCACTGTATCGAGAAATGGTTTTTCCACTTTTATCGGGACTTTTTTCGTCGGGGAAAGACGAGTCACCACAGATGGTCAACGGACGATGCCATCCTACCAACTTTTCAACCTCGGGATTTCTTACGAAAAACTTGCTTTGGGAAAAGTAAAACTCCCT
This sequence comes from Algoriphagus sp., assembly GCF_029254265.1. Classification (GTDB taxonomy): domain Bacteria; phylum Bacteroidota; class Bacteroidia; order Cytophagales; family Cyclobacteriaceae; genus Algoriphagus. The sequence goes on from NZ_JAQWXX010000103.1 coordinate 45,222, forward strand.
CTCCTCTTTCAAGTCAATAATTTATTCAACAAGGGTTACCAGGTGCTTTACCTCCGCCCTATGCCGGGAAGATCTTATCAATTCACACTATCAATACAATTATGAAATTTAAACTAAACCAACTCATTTGGGCTTTCACCCTTATTTTTCTTTCAATTTCCTGCACAGAAAGCGATCCAGACAGACCGCTTGGGGAATATGAAACCGGTATACTGATCATGAATGAAGGTGCTTTTGGGAGTAATGATGGCGAGATATATCATTTGAATCCTAGCACAGGTGAACTTAAAGCTGACATTTTTGAAGCTGCGAACAACAGACCTTTTGCAGGACTATTGGAAGAGATGGTAAGAGTAAATGATCGGCTTTTCCTGATAGCAAATACTGGGAAAGTAGAAATCGTAAATGCAGCCGATTTCAAAAGTCTGGGGACAGTATCCGACGATCTGGATCAGCCAAGATCCTTAGCTGTAGTAGGAAGTAAATTATTCATCAGTGATTATGGTCCTTACGATGCTTCTTACAATACTCCAGAATCTTTTATCGCCGTAGTGGACGGGTTAAATGGTGGCACAGTCAAGAAGAAAATCAAGGTTTCCAATAAGCCGGAGGACCTTTTTGTTTTCGGGAAATACGTGTTTGTAGCTGGATCTGAAGAAGGAAAAGTTGAAATAATAGATGCAGAAAGGGAAACCATCTTCAAAACCCTGGAAGTCCCGGGAAGACCTATTCAATTTTTCGAGATGAGAGGTGATCTATGGCTGTATTCGATCGGGGATGATGAAATATTTTTCCAATCTTTTCACCTCGATAATTTTACCAGAAAAATTCAAACCGGATTTCCATTGCCAAATGCTACAGGTCGAATTGCTTTTGGAAATGATGATCTGATCTACGTGAGTAGTAGCTCCGGATGGCCAGATTACAATGATACTGTCACTAAACTCTCTATTTTCGAAAGCGTTTTTGAGCAAGATTATATTACTGAAACAGGGATTTATGGCATTGGATATGATAAAAGAAACTCAAATCTAATTCTTGCTTTTTCAAACGGTTTTCAGGGAAATGGAACCCTAAAAATCTACAATAATACTCCTACAGAAATTCTTTCAATGTCCGTAGGAAGAGGCCCCTCAGGGTTTATGTTTATGGATTGAGATTTGAAATGAGTTCATTTTCAGGTAACAAAATGTCTTTGTTGACTAGCAAATAGGCGACTTTTATGGATTGTAATCCATAAAAGTCGCGACTATTGTGGATTTAATTCCATAAAAGTCGTATTTTTATTTCATGAAGTTCGATAGAATTCACCTTAAAAGCCTTTCTTCCAATCTGAAAAATGGAAAAGTTATTCTCTTAATCGGTCCTAGGCAAGTAGGGAAGACAACCCTGATTCAAGATTTACTTTCCAACAAGGACTTTCTATTTCTAGATGGTGACGATCCCACAGTCAGACAAATTCTGGACACTCCGAATACCCTGCAGATCAAATCGATTTTGGGGAATAAGCAATACGTATTTATAGACGAGGCTCAGCGGATTAAGAATATTGGTCTCACTGCTAAAATCATTCATGATCAATTCCCGGAGGTACGCTTGATTCTGAGTGGATCCTCTTCCTTCGAACTTTCAGGTTTGACTCAGGAACCTCTTACTGGCCGCAAGAGAACATTTCATCTCTATCCGATCAGTTGGAGCGAATTTGAGAATCAAGTAGGCTATCTTGCTGCTACACAAGACTTACCCAATCGACTGGTTTACGGGTTTTATCCGGAAATCATCACTCATGTCGGGGATCAGGAGAACTTACTTTATGAATTAACCGAAAGCTACCTTTACAAGGATGTCTTGGCTTTGGGTATCATAAAAAAGCAGGATGTTATATTTCGTCTCCTGCAAATGCTTGCTTTCCAGATGGGTAGTGAGGTCTCTTATAATGAATTGTCGCGGGCGCTTCAAGTGGATGTCAAAACAATCATTAGCTACATAGATCTTTTGGAACAAGCATTTGTCATCTACCGCTTGGGGACTTTTAGCCGAAATCTGCGGAAAGAAATCAAAACCAATAAGAAAATCTACTTCTATGATAATGGTGTTCGAAATGTCTTAATCAAAAACCTACAACCTATCTCTGTGCGAACAGATATCGGCGCTTTATGGGAAAACTTTCTCATGACTGAGCGAATGAAATACTTGGAGTATAATGGAATTCGTGCCAATCGCTATTTCTGGAGAACCAAATATCAACAGGAGATAGATTATATAGAAGAGAAAGACGGTGGCTTAAAAGCTTTTGAATTTAAATGGAATCCCGATGCAAAATGGTCACCTCCATCCTCCTTTAAAGAAACCTATAATGCTGATTTCAAAATCATCCATCGAGACAATTTTCGCGAGTTTTTAGGTTAAACTTACATCCTCACAATCCCTTTTAAATCTTCCAAAGAAAAATCCAACTCGGTATATCCCATGGCATAGGAGCCAATCTCGTATGGAATATAAATCAGGTGAAATTTTCCATCCTTGAATCCCATTGCGTTTGGTAGGAAAAAACCAGTTTCAGGCAGAAAAAATCTTCCATCCTCCTCCAAACTTTTCTCAGCATCCACTTCATGAAACTCCCGGAAGGCCTTTTCAGCGATTTCTTTCATTTTATCTTGATTCAGAATAAGACGATCTATTGACAAAAATTCGCCCGTATTCCGATCAAAATTCATAAAGTAATTGCTGGAATTTGGGTGGGCCCCTCCACTGTAATTAAACTCTGTAAAAAAAACAGTAAGCGTATTAAGCGAGTCAAAACTAATCGCTGCCTCAACTTCTATTTCCCAGCCTCCGGACATATCAGGAAAATCTGTTTTGGTATCCAAAAAGCTATTTAGATAGCTATCAGTTTGTTCTTCCAAAGTGGTCTTCCCCACAGAATCTGAGTAAAAATAGGACAGTAATTGCTCTTGTATCGCCTTATTAAGCCTATCCCCTATTTCACTTTTTTCAAACTCAGGCCAAGTGAAATTTACTGTTGCGCACGATTCATCTATACAGGTTTCCTTTGAAAAGTTTTTGATAACTGATTTCAAATCAGTATTCATTTCCGACTTTTCTGGGGAGCAGGAGATAAATAGGATTGAAAAAATGGTCAGGAAAAATCTCATGATTATGAATTTTAAGATTTTAGAAATAGCTGAGTCAATTTTTTAGCCAAAATGATCGGACTTAATTCACCTGATTTGATTCGAACTTTGGAAGCTTCCAATAAATCATTGACCTTTTTGTCTGAGAGAAAAGCTTTGCCTAATAAATCCTGAACATATTCATTCAGCCAGTTCAAACGTTGATTTTCACGATTCTCTTGCCAAAAACCTCTCTCCACGGTGATTGCTTCAAACTCAGAAATCATTTTCCAAACTTCCTCCAGACCAGTCCCTTCAATCGAAGACCCTAGCAACACCTTTGGCGACCAGCCATTTTCTCCAATAGGAAAAAGATGCAATGCATTGGAATAGTTAGCTTTCGCTTTTTTGGCAAGAGCTAAGTTTTCGCCTTCTGCCTTATTGATAAAAAGGGCATCAGCCATTTCCATGATCCCTTTTTTAATTCCCTGAAGTTCATCTCCAGCGCCCGCCAGCATCAACAGTAAGAAGAAGTCCACCATGCCTTTCACTGCGGTTTCAGATTGGCCAACCCCAACCGTCTCAATCAAAATCACATCAAACCCTGCTGCCTCGCATAGAAGCATGGCTTCCCGGGTTTTGGCACTGACACCTCCGAGGGTAGATCCTGTTGGACTGGGCCGGATAAATGCTCGCTTATCTGCCGCCAAATTTTCCATTCTTGTTTTATCTCCAAGAATGCTCCCTTTGGTTTTTTGACTGGAAGGATCCACAGCCAGAACTGCGACTTTATGACCTTTTTCCAGCAATAATTTGCCAAAAGATTCAATAAAAGTACTTTTCCCGACACCCGGTACACCTGTGATTCCGATCCGTTTGGAATTCCCCGTTGATGGGAGAATCTCCTGAACTAGCTGAGAGGCTAATTCTGCATCAGATTCCAAAGCACTTTCTACTAGGGTAATCGCGCGGCTTAAAATCGCACGGTTACCCTCTAAAATTCCATTCCGATATTCTTCGAGCGATAAGCGCTTACTCATTTTCTGATTTAAATCTAATTTCTCCCATTGGAGTTTTTTCGTAGCTGGCTATTAAATAAGGTCCCAAGGCCTGCATAAAGTGTGGTTCTTTTGGAGAAAGTTTTATCTCCTCATCGATTTCACCATTAAAGAAAAAAACTATCGTACGTCCATACTTGGTATGTGGAAGTGAATTTCCATATTCTTCCATCCAGGCAAAATCCGAATCAATGGCTTTTACTGCGTAAATCCGAATCACCGGACCAGTATTGTTTTCATTTCGGTAAGTTCCAAGCTCTTTGTATTTCCCCTCAAATCGCTCCATACCGGGTTGAAAAAATGATTCTTTGGCAATCATTATGACCAATGCCACCACAATTCCTGCAAGAATATAGTAAATGAATTTAGTGCTTTTCAAAATTTAAGTGTGGTTGTAAAGTTTAGGCCTTAATTTAGCCGAAAATTCTGAGAATGGGTTTCGAGTACATCAAAGCACTTCATATCATTTTTGTAGTCACCTGGTTTGCAGGGCTATTTTATATCGTTCGATTATTTATTTATCAGACCGAAGCGATGGAGCGACCTGCAAACGAGCGGGACATCCTCAAACCTCAACTTGACCTGATGGCATATCGTCTCTGGTATATTATCACCTGGCCTTCTGCCGTACTTACCCTAATCTTCGGCACGCTTGTCCTAAGCTATCGTTGGGGCTATTTGGAGCTTGGCTTTATGCAGGCAAAGCTTGGTTTTGTAGTTCTATTATATGTATATCATATTTTTTGTCACAAACTCTTCAAAGAATTGCAGGTCGGGAGAACTCGATGGACTTCTACGCAGTTGAGACTTTGGAACGAAGCCTCGACGCTGCTATTATTTGCCATTGTCTTCCTTATCGTTTTGAAAAATACGATGAGCATGGTATGGGGAATCCTAGGATTGTTGGGATTGGGTATCACCCTAATGATTGCTATCCGCCTTTATAAAAAGTATAGAACAAAATCTTAATCACCAATGAAATCTGCTTTATCAATTCTCTCGGTTCTCATCCTTGCAATCACAAGTTGGCAATGCACCCCTTCCAATACCTCAGAGGCCGAAAAACCACTTCCAAAACTTGGTAACTGGTACTTGGAAGGTCAGGATACGGTTTACCATCAAATTGCAGATTTTGAATTTATAAATCAATTAGGAGACACTATCTCCAGTAAAACAGTGGAAGGCAAAGTGTATGTAGCCGATTTTTTCTTTACTACCTGCCCTACCATTTGTCCAATCATGAAAAAAGAGATGCTTCGGGTTTATGAAAAGTTCGATTCCAATCCTGATTTTTTGATTCTGAGTCACTCCATTGATCCCACTTACGATACTCAAGAGGTCTTAAGGGATTATTCTCAGAAACTTGGAATCGAAGATGCCTCCACTTGGAATTTTCTAACAGGCGATCAAGAAAAGATTTTTGAAATTGGACAAACAAGCTACCTGACTACTGCTATGGCAGATCAGGCAGAGCCGGGAGGATTCCTCCACTCTGGCGCCTTCATTCTGGTAGACCAAGAGGGCCATATTCGTGGAGTCTATGACGGAACAAAAGCAGATCAAGTCGATCGATTGATCAATGATATTCCAAAACTTCTTGGGAAATGAGAATCCTAATTTTGATTTTGCTAGTCATCACTTCTTGTTCGCCAAAAGCCACCAATGATGAAAACACACTTGCGGGGATCTCAGATCCTGAAGTGATGAAATATGCCATTGAAGGGAAAAGACTATACGAAAACTATTGTGCAAACTGCCATCAAAGTACGGGTGAAGGCCTTGGAAAATTAATCCCACCACTCAAAAACGCAGATTATTTCCGGGAAAGCATCTCTAGAACAGCATGGATCATGCGGAATGGGCAAAAAGGAGAAATCTTGGTGAATGGTCAAGCATATAATCAAGCCATGCCTGCAAATCCAAATCTAACACCTTTGGAAATCTCTCAAATCAGCACTTACCTCTATAATATATGGGGAATGAGCGAGGGTGTTATTCTCTCCTCTGAGGTGGAAACTTACTTAAAAAAAGCTCCAGAAGGTTTGAATTAATCCTTCAAAACCTCCTGAGCTTTTTCCAAAGCAGCTTTGATATCAGCGTTTACCTCATTGACTTTTACCATCTGCTCTTCAAGATAAAGCTTGATCTCTTCAGGAGACTTCCCTTCGTCTTCAATAGAATACTGACGCATCCAGACAAACATCCCTTCGTATGCTGCATTTAGATCAAAGGCCAAAGCTTTAAGATTTTCAATCTCATTCAAATCCGGATTTTCGGACATTTCAAGTGCTTCTATTTTTGCCTGAACTTCCTTCTCCAAGTTTTTGAGGGTACCCATTTTCGGCATCACTTCATCATGGACAGCTATCACTTCTGCTCTTTTTTCTTTGTTCTGCTCGACTAGGCTTGGCTCACATGAGGTAAAAAACAACAAAAGAAGTGATGCGGGAAGGATTCTAAAATATCTCATACGATTATAATTTCATTTTTAAAGTTCAAATGGAATCTCGCATTAGAAGAATACCGAAGTGTGATATTCAGAGTCATGCTAGATTTCAAGATTTTGAGTGATTACAGCGCAAATTTACTTTTTATTCCCCTAAAGATTTGCAAAAACTCTTTGCAATTAATCCAAAGTCAGGCAGTAATTTTAGTCAACTTATTCAAATTGCTATGAAACTATTTTGCTTTGCCAATGGCAAAATCATCCCAACAGAGAGTGCAACCATTCATCCAATGGATTTGGCAATAATCCGTGGCTATGGGATTTTTGATTTCTTAAGAACAGTGAATTACGTTCCTCTTTTTTTGGAGCACTACCTTGATCGTTTTATTGCCTCAGCTGAAAAAACATTTATTCCTTTGGAGTATTCTAGAGAGGAATTAAGACAAATCATCAAAGATCTCATCGAGAAAAATGACCTTAAAGAAGGAGGGCTTCGATTAGTATTGAGTGGTGGTGTTTCTGAAAATCATTTTTCACCTGCAAAAGGAACACTTTTCATTTTTGCAGAATCCTTGATTTTCCCTGCGCAGGAAAAGTATGAAACTGGTATTAAATTGCTTTCTCTTGAATATGTACGCTCGATCGCTGAAATAAAAACCACCAATTATGCCTATCCTGTATGGCATAGTAAACAATGGAAAGATGCAGGTGCTGAGGATGTGATTTACCATATGGACGGAGAAATCAGCGAAAGTTCAAGAAGTAACATCTTCATCATCAAAGATGGCCTTGTTAGTACGCCGGAGAAACATGTGCTAAGAGGAATCACTCGAAAGCATGTGATGGATATTGTAGGGGATGTAGCTGTTCGTCCGGTTTATTTTGAAGAAATGTTAGAAGCAGATGAAGTCTTTATTACGAGTACTACAAAAGTTCTTCTTCCAGTGACTCAAGTAGACAATCATAAAATAGGAACTGGGAAAGTTGGAAAACGATCATTAGAAATTCTGGAAAAATTCAAAGCTTTAGAAAAAGAGCTTTGCTACTAAAAGAACAATAGCGAAGGAAAAACTCTAGAATTAACACAAAAGCCGAAGGTATACTTCGGCTTTTATGGTTTAAAATCCTTGATGATTCATTCTCAATTCACCAAGGTGGCATCTTTAAGAATGTACATCAGCTTTTCAGGATCTTTACTATTCAAGGTTAGTTTGCCACGAACCTTGACTCTATTAGAGGTGTATTTGATCGGATTGGAAAGCATGACTTCCATGACAGTTTCCGGACCACCCGAGCCGCAAAAGAAGCACTCCGCAAGCGGTAAACTAGAAAGGATGATATGCTCAGGTTTAAACATACCTTCAAAAGGAATAATGTAACCATCAGCTTCCACTACTTTCCCTTCTAACTTGGTAATGTTAGCAGAGAAGACAGGGACATAAAGCTCCCCAAACTGATCTTCGCTGATTTTATAAGAAACTTCGGAAAGGCTTTTCCACACATTCTGGGTCTGGGCAAATACTCCGCTTTGACTTAGTATGGTGAATCCTATTACCAAAAGAGCTGATTTATAATTTTTCATAGACTTATTTTTCTTTTTATAATTCCTTACCCTCGGGTGAGTTGCTTTGAAATATCTGTTTTATAGGCTGAAAATGCTGGAATCATTGATGCAAGTAACCCAACACTTAACGCATAGATCACTAGCCAAAGTTCTTCTTTTAAGAATACCCAAGATTCGAAAGCAGCAACAACTCCAGTATCATTCTGATTAACAAGAATTTGTAGAAATAAATGCCCCAATAAAATTCCAATGAGTGCGCCGATAAAGGTAAGCATGATTCCTTCCAAAAAGACTAAAAACAACAACTGAAACCTTGAAGCCCCAATCGCTCTGAGGATAGCCAAGTCATATTTTCTTTCTTTCAAAGAATTATACAGTGCAATAAAAATCCCTATCCCTGATATCCCCAAAAGAACTATAGCCAACCCCTGCAATAAACTCACTCCTACTCCAAGCAACTCAAACAGGCGCGCCATCTCAAATGAGGGCGAAGCAGCTTGCATCGTTGTTCTTGAATTGATCATTCTTGGCAGTTGAATCGCCGCCATAGGATTTCGGTATTGGATCAAAAGCGAGGTGATTTCCCGTGGCTGATCCGAATCAGGGAAGCCTGTTTGTGCTACTTTCTGATGAAATTTTTCATGATTTACAGATTCCAATGGCAAGGAATTGTTAAGTGAATCAGTCTCAGTTTCTGATTCATCATGAGTCAACCAAACTGACTCAATACTGGTAAGTACTAAGCGATCTAGAACATTTCCCTTTTGCTCCAAAACACCAACTACTTTATAATCATGCTGATCATGATCGTGGCTGCCAACGCTGATTCCATGGCTACCGGCGAAAGAATCTCCAACAGAAAGTCCAGTTTGCAAAGCAACTTCAGACCCTAAAACCACATCGAATGGATATTCCCAAAGCGAACCGGATTTTGGGATGGACTCATAGACTTTCAAGTAGTCGTAATTCGTTCCTACTATCCTGAACCCTTTGAAATTATCTCCAAGTGCTAAAGGGATGACGCCTTTCACCAGCCGATTTTTGGCTAGTTTTTGAGCCTCTTCCATCGGAATATTTCCTGTGGGGAAATCCACATGATAGACACTTGATAAGACCAGTTGAAGTGGACTTCCTTTAGCTCCTACTACCAGATCAATTCCTTTTGCATCTGTGGTCACTTTCTTTTCAAACTGATCCTGAATCAGAATTAAAACAGTCATGATTGCTAGTCCAAGAGCTAGCAACAAAACATTCAAACCTGTAGAAAGTGGTCTAAACGTTAAATATTTCCAACTTAGCTTGATCAGATTCATGCGCTTTTCACTTCAATAAAATTGGAAATATGGGCTTTAACCCGCTGATCATGCGTAACTATAATCAAACCGGCACCGATACTTTGTGCTTGATTTTTCAATAATTGGATCACTTTACTCGTATTTTCATCATCCAGACTTGAAGTAGGCTCATCTGCTAGAATCAACTTTGGTGAATTCACCAAAGCTCTTGCGATAGATACGCGCTGCGCTTCTCCTTCACTTAGGGTATTTATGGATGAATTAGCCTTTGATTCGAGTCCTAAAACAGCAAGCAACGAATCGATATTTTGACCTTTCTTGTGGGAAAAAGACTTTGCAATCTGAAGGTTTTCTTTCACAGAAAGTGCCGCGATGAGGTGAGGTTTTTGAAAAACAATTCCTATTTCAGACCCACGAAGCCGATCCATTTCTTGTGATGAAAGTGAATTCAAATCCACACCATCCAATAAGACACAGCCAGTATGAGGCTTGAGTAATCCTGAAATAAGGTTTAGCAAGGTGGTCTTGCCGCTACCTGAATTCCCTAATACCAAAAGAGATTCTCCTTTTTCTAATTCAAAATCAAGAAAATTTAAATTCTTTTGGCCAGCATGAGTAACGCTTAAATTTTGACAGGAAAGCAGCATTTTATTTACTAACTGGAATTGTGACCTTGAATGTTGTTCCTTTTCCTTCTACACTTTCAAATTCTATGGTTCCTTTCATCACCTCAATACATTTTTTCACAATGGAAAGTCCGAGGCCTGAGCCCTCTATGATACCTACATTCTTTGCTCGAAAAAAACGGTCGAATAGCTGATCTTGTTCACTTTTGGGAATACCAATACCTTGATCCCGGATTGTACTGATCAATTGACCATTCTCGAATGAAATATTAAAATCAACCTTCTGACCATCTGAAGAGTACTTGATTGCATTGGAAAGCAAATTTTCAAATATTTGGTAAAGCAACTCTGAGTCAGTGGTGAGAGTTTTTGGAATATTCCCCGTCTCCATTTTAATTTCCACATCGTTTTCTTTGCCTGCATTCAGGGTATCCATTAGCTCTTTAAGAAATGCACCCATGAACATCTTTTTTGGACGAAATTTCATTTGATCGGCATCGGCTTTCCCAAAAAACAGAACGCTTGTCAATAAATTATTCAATGCTCTTACCGAATTTTCAATTTTACCTGCATGCTTTGCAATCTTAACCTTAAAAGGATGATCCTTCTCTCCGTAAATTTGGAGCAACTGAGCTGAGCTAAGAATAGATGTTAAAGGGGTTTTAAATCCATGCGACACGTTCAAAACGATTCGGGATTTCAACTCATTAATTTCTCGTTCTTTCTCCAGTGCCTTTGTCAATTCCTTGTTGGCATCATAGAGTTCTACAGTCCGCTGCTTAACTTTTTCTTCCAACTCATTATTGAGCTTTTGCAGTTCTTTTTCTTTTCTATCCTTAAAAATCGCCAACTCAATAACCATGTTCAGTTCTCGGATATTGAATGGCTTAATTACGTAAGCACTTGGGTTAGTGCCTACTACTTTATTCAAAGTCTCTGCATCTGAACTAGCACTGAGGTAGACAACTGGGATATCATATTTTTCATTGATAATCTCGGTGGTTTTGATCCCATCAAGTTCCCCAGCCAAATTGATATCCATCATTACGATATCGGCATGATTTTGAGTCAGAAGCTCCAAAGCTTTTTCACCAGAATCAGCAATCCCTAAAATTTCATGCTTATTCTTTTCCAAGGCTTTTTGAAGTAGAAGTGCAGAAACTGCGTCATCTTCTACGATGAGTATTTTGAGGCTAAACATTCAGGTTCTTTTCTTTTTTTCTTATAAATATGTGCTGAAAATACAAAAATTATATGCTTAGATAGGAATTTTGATAGTGATCATAGTTCCAGTGTTCTTCATGCTTTGGACATCAATGGTACCTTTCAGCAAATCGATTAGATTTTTGGTGATACTTAGTCCTATGCCAGTTCCATCAAATAGACGATCGTTTCCAGTACTTTCTTGCTCGAAGGGTTGAAAAATTTTTGCCATAAACTCCTCCGACATCCCTACTCCTGTATCTTCTATTTTCAACAGAAGCTTTCCATCCTGCCGATCTACCTGTAGGTGAATTTCGCCCTCTTCAGTGTATTTAATGGCATTACTGATGATATTGTTTAAGATCATTTCTAAAAATCTCTTATCTGTATTTCCCAGAATAGAGGAGGAAAGGTAAGTTTCGCGAAGCACGATTCCTTTTCGATTTGCAAGGTTTTTTAAGGGTTTTACTACTGTGTTTATAAAATTATTGATCTCAATTGGCTCGAAATGTACATCCATTTTATTGGCTTCAATTTTCGCCATATCCAATATGGAGTTAATTGTGCTTAGCAAGCGTTCACCACTTTGCAAAATGATATCCAGTTGAGAAATCAATACTTTATCTTCCTCATGATTCATCATGATATGTTCCGTACCTCCTAAGATCCCATTTAGTGGAGTTCGTATTTCATGACTGATATTAGACAGTAAGCTGGATTTAAACCGATTCGCCTCTTCTGCTTTTTCTTTCGCATCCCGAAGACTATTTTCAATTACTTTTTCCAAAGAGATATCCCTGAAAATACACATAATCAAGTTTTGACCTCGGTAATCTTTTTGAATCAATTTTGTGTAAAGCATCATCTCCACAGAATTACTTTTCCAAGGAAATACAGCTTCCAAAGAAATCCCCTGCTCTAATTTGGAGATGTTTTCCGGCTCAAACATCTGTATTTTATTTTGACAAAAACCCGGCTCACTAAAAAGCTCATGCATAAATTTACCGGGTAAGGCAGTTTCTTTCTCACCAATCAATCTTGCGAATGATGGGTTTACAGCAACGATTTCTTCCGAATCCAAGGTTAAAATCAAGCAACCTTTGGAGCTATCCCAAACATTTTTGAATTGCTGTTCCGATGCGATTTTTTCTTTTTCTTTATTGTCAAAAGCAACTTTCAACAATCCCAATTTCCGAAGTTGCTGAAATAAAATGTTTATCAATATTCCCAATCCAATCAAGAAAGAGACGACTAGGAACAAAAACCAAATTTGCAGGTAAATCGGCTTAGCAATTTGAAAAGGCTTTGAAGAAACCTTCTCAGAAAAATTCTCACCTTCATAAGATGCTTTCATTTCTAGTTTATAGTTCCCGGGAGGAAGGTTTGTGAAAAAAAGCTGTGTCGCTTTTGGATCTTTGAGAATTGTCCACTCGCCGCCCTCTTCTGGTCCATTTATACGGTAGTGAATCCAGAGATCCTTTTCTTCATTAAATCCTGTCACAAGGTATTCTACCTCAAACGTATTTTCAGAAAAAGAGACGTTTAGGTTTTCAGAACTCTGGTTAATATTTGGCCCTACTTTATAGGATTCAAGATAGATCTTTGGCGCTCCAGTCGCCTCAAACTTCTCTTCGGGAAAGAAAACCGAAAAACCCTTTAAAGTGCCAATAATGATTTTCCCGGATTTGCTTTCAAGTAATGCTCCTCGGTTAATTTCATTTCCTATCAACCCATTACTCTCATCGTATCTTAATACCCCTTCTTGATTTATCCTCACAATCCCCTGATCGGTACCTAGCCAAATATTTCCTTTTGAGTCCTTAATCAAGCAATAAACAGGGTTATCAATCTGTTCGCCTTTTAGCGAATAGGGAAGAACTTCATTGTTTTTAAATATTTTTAGTCCCTCATCTGAGGCAATGAGCAAACCTTCATCTGTCTCCAAAACATCAAACCCTTGGACGATTACAAACCTATCATTCTGCTGCAGCGGAGGTTGATCAATATATTTTTTACCTGCCATGACCACTATTCTTCCATCTTTTAATTTGGAAGCTTTTCGAAAAAAATAAATCGGCTGATCGATTAATTCTTGGATTTCCCCAATGAGATTTCGCTTATAAAGCTGGGTTCCTTGTGCAGACTTTGGAGCGATGTAAACTGACTTGGGCCCAGCCATTATCACACTGTCACCCACTATAACTACAGATGAAATAGAAACGTTGGTAGGAGGAGCAAAATGAATTGTTTTATCAGTTTCAGGAAAATACTTCCCTACTCCCCCTTGATTTGCTGAAAACCAAACTATACCTGACTCTGGGTCTTGGCTGAAATTTATAATTCGCTCCTGCGGTGTTCCTGAGGCAAATGAATCACGGTAGACTGTGGTCATTTCCATTCGAGAAAATTTCTGTATCCCGTTGTTAAAACCAAAAAGAAAATTTCCTTGATCAAGTTCTAAAATAGCCGAGATCTCTTCAGACATCAAGTCCAGTCGAAATCTTCCATAATTCTGAAATTTCAAACTATTCAAATTGACAATACCTCGGGAAGTCGCAATCCAAAGAATCCCCTCTCTGTCTGTAATTGCATCATGAATAAAAAAAGCATTCAAAAGGTTATTTAGTTCTAAAATCAGGGGAAAACGATTGTAACTGGCAATTTTCCTGAGTTGGGAATTGAAAAAGTAAAACACATTATCCGCCCTAAAGAAAAGTCCGTAATGTGTTTCGCTTATAAAATCTGATTCAGAAATATTTGAATCCACCAAGCTGGTAGGTTTATTAAATTCAGATCCTTTGGCTAAATAGTTTTTTCCTAAGAAATAAAACTCATCAGAAAACGGAGAGGGCTTGACTACAACTGGGACTCCGGGAAGATCAATTCCTTGAAAAAGAAAAGGCTCCAACTGATCTCCGGTTAATTTGGCAGTTAGCTGCTCAAAGAAAAAATATTCTTTACCTTCAAATTTGGTCACTGAAAATAAACGGCCTGATTCTTTGAAATCTGGTCTAGGAAGTTGCTTGAAATCTTTCAGGTCGGACTTCCAGGTCACCAATATATTTTCCGTATCCAGAAAAAATTGCTTCTCCTTTCCTTTTCCTATCGAAAAAAATATGATACGATTACTTTGCTTAGTCCCAAAATCTATGGCAATTTCTCCTCTTCCCATTTCCCATAGCCTCCTTTAAATAGTTTAGGAAGACCATTCTGATTAAAAAGCCAGATTATGCCATCTTCATCGATGTGGAGGGAAATACTAAAATCAAATTCCGCAGCAACAGATTCTTCCAACGAATGAGTCTGTATCCCATCGGAATAATAAACTCCCCTTACTGTAGAAAACCACATCCTCCCGAGGGTATCCTGTGCTACCTGAAGCACATTTTGTACGGGTAGGTTTACTCCTTTAGGATTTGTGTTAAAATTAAAATCCTGTGAAAAAACTACGGAATTGCCTGCAAGAAGTATCAGAATTAAGATGCTGATATAGCGGATTTGATAAACCATCGGAGCAAGATAAAAAAGATTTTTCAAGTTAATTTAAACAGAGATAGTTAGACTTTTCTTTTGAAGCCGGGATGATTCTCCTATTTTTGTGCAAACTTTAGAAATCGCATCATGAGTGTACTAGTAAATAAAAATTCCAAGGTAATCGTACAAGGATTCACCGGGTCAGAGGGCTCTTTTCACGCACAGCAAATGATCGAATACGGCACTAACGTGGTCGGTGGCGTGACTCCAGGCAAAGGCGGGACTATCCATTTGGAAAAACCTGTTTTCAACTCTGTAGAAGAAGCCGTTCAAAAAACTGGTGCAGACACTTCAATTATTTTTGTTCCACCGGCATTTGCTGCCGATGCAATTATGGAAGCTGCTGACGCTGGAATTAAGGTAATCATCGCTATTACTGAAGGAATCCCTGTAGCAGATATGATGAAAGCAAAGCCTTATATTCAGGAAAGGGGAGCAACTCTTATCGGCCCTAACTGTCCTGGCGTAATCACTCCAGGTGAAGCAAAGGTAGGTATCATGCCTGGCTTCGTCTTCAAATCAGGAAGAATCGGCATCGTGTCCAAGTCTGGAACCTTAACTTATGAAGCAGCTGATCAAGTCGCTAAAGCAGGTTTGGGTGTTTCTACAGCTATCGGTATTGGAGGTGATCCAATCATCGGTACTTCTACCAAGCAAGCAGTACAATTGCTGATGGATGATCCTGAGACTGACGCAATCGTCATGATCGGAGAAATCGGGGGTAACTATGAAGCAGATGCTGCTAAGTGGATCAGAGAGACTGGAAACAAAAAGCCTGTAGTAGGATTCATTGCAGGTCAGACTGCTCCCGCAGGACGTAGAATGGGACACGCTGGTGCGATCATCGGAGGTGCTGATGATACTGCTGCTGCCAAAATGAGAATCATGAGAGAAAATGGAATTCACGTAGTAGATTCTCCGGCGGAGATCGGAGCTACAATGGCGAAAGTCCTGGGCGTGAATGCTTAAATATTTGTTGGATGTTGGGTGACCGATGTCCGTTGCTTGGAAACCGCTCCGATTTAGTTCGGGGCGGTTTTTTTTATTTCTGATTTCTAACTTCTAATTTCTGCCTTTAAAATCTACCTTTGCCCTTTCAATTCCAAGCCAATGATCTCAGTAGATAATGTCGCCGTCATTCACAGCGGTTCCACCCTCTTTAGTAATATTTCCTTTGCCATCAACGACACCGACAAAATTGCCCTTATGGGTAAAAACGGTGCAGGAAAATCCACCCTTCTGAAGATCATCGCAGGACAGACTAAGCCAAGTTCGGGTTCGGTTTCTGCGCCAAAGGACTTTGTGGTGGCTTACCTCCCTCAGCACTTGCTGACTTCGGATGATTGTTCGGTGATGGATGAGACTTCCAAAGCTTTTGCCAGCTACCTCTACATGAAGACGGAGATCGAGCGAATCAATGAGGAATTGACTGTGCGGACAGACTACGAATCAGATGGCTATTACAAACTGATCGAGCAGGTTTCAGAATTGAGTGAGAAATTCTACGCAATCGAGGAAGTGAATTATGAAGCGGAAGTAGAGAAAGTATTACTAGGCTTAGGCTTTGAGAGAACTGATTTGACTCGATCTACATCGGAATTCTCAGGAGGTTGGAGAATGCGAATTGAATTGGCGAAGATTCTTTTACAAAAACCTGATTTGATTCTTCTTGATGAGCCGACTAACCACCTGGATATTGAATCGATTCAATGGCTGGAAGATTTTTTACTTACTAAAGCGAAAGCCGTGGTGGTCATTTCCCACGATAGAGCCTTCGTAGATAATATTACCACTCGGACCATTGAGCTCACCATGGGCCGAATGTATGATTACAAAGCCAAGTACAGCCACTACCTTGAACTCCGAAGAGAGCGTCGGGAGCAGCAGCAAAAGCAATACGAGGAGCAGCAGGCGGTCATTGCGGATATTCAAGGCTTTATCGATCGCTTCAAAGGCACGTATTCCAAGACACTTCAAGTACAATCAAGAGTGAAAATGCTCGAAAAAATGGAGATTATCGAAGTAGACGAAGTGGATACTTCCGCATTGAAACTCCGCTTTCCTCCTTCTCCAAGATCTGGAAATTATCCGGTGATCGTGGAAGACATGAGTAAAAGCTATGGCGATCATGTCGTTTTTAAAAACGCTGCTATGACCATCGAACGAGGACAGAAAGTTTCTTTTGTTGGAAAAAATGGTGAAGGAAAATCCACAATGATCAAAGCGATCATGAACGAGATCGAATTTGAAGGCAAATGTGAATTAGGCCATAACGCGATGATCGGTTATTTCGCCCAAAATCAAGCCTCACTTTTGGATGAAAGCCTAACTATTTTCGAAACCATCGATCATATCGCCGTAGGGGAAATTCGAACCAAGGTGAAGGATATTCTCGGTGCTTTTATGTTCAAGGGAGATGATATCAACAAGAAGGTGAAAGTACTTTCCGGCGGGGAAAAGACTAGGCTAGCGATGATCAAACTCTTGCTAGAACCAGTAAATCTTTTGATTCTCGATGAGCCTACCAACCATTTGGATATGAAGACCAAAGACATCATTAAGGATGCTTTGAAAGCTTTTGATGGTACACTCATCATCGTATCTCACGACCGGGATTTCTTGGATGGCTTGGTAACCAAAGTTTTTGAATTTGGTAATAAGCGAGTGAAAGAACACTTTGAAGATATCAATGGCTTCCTACGAAATAAAAAGATTGAGAATCTGAAAGAAGTGGAGCGGTAGACAGTTGGCAGTTGGCAGTTGGCAGTTGGCAGTTGGCAGTTGGCAGTTGGCAGTTGGCAGTTGGCAGTTGGCAGTTGGCAGTTGGCAGTTGGCAG
>NZ_JAQWXX010000104.1 GCF_029254265.1 Algoriphagus sp.
TTACCTGGACGAGTTTTGTTACAAGCTCAACAGAAGATACTTCGGTCAAAAACTCTTTGACAGACTCATCATTGCTTCGATTTAATCATACTGGCAAGATTGCGGATATACATAAAAAATTATTCGAAATTCAGTAGTAAAGACCTTTTTTGGGAGATCTTTTTTCGGTTATCCAGAAGGAAATCTTAAATTGAAAGTCTAGCAGCACTCAAATGAACTCACGAAGAAAATTTATCCAAAACTCCTCTCTATTAGGATTAGCTATGAGCATCAAACCTGACTTTTCTCTTTTTGCAGCCCAAGACCAGATCTTAGGCCATGGTGATTTTAAATATAAAATTGACTCTACTTGGGGGAATTTAGATCCTGCTAAAGTGCCAGTAATGAACTGTCATGAAATGGTGATGGATCGAAAAGGAAGAATGATCATGCTGACTGATGAGGCTAAAAATAATGTGATCATTTATGATCAAGCTGGGAAATTATTGGACACATGGACTTTGAATTTAGATCGAGCTCATGGGCTCTCGATTGTGGATGAAGGAGATGCAGAATACCTTTGGGTAGTGGACAATGGAGGGAGAGTACTTAAGACAACACTAGGTGGGGTGATTGTCTCAGAAGTAGTCTCTCCGATAAAGGAAGGGATCTATGACGAAAAAATGCGCTGGGTGCCGACTGAAACTGCAGTAGGGCCAAATGGAGATCTTTATATTGCCGATGGCTATGGATCTCAATACTTTTTGCAATACGATAAGAATGGGAATTTTATCCGAAAATTCGGAGGCCCAGGTCAAGGAGATAGTCAATTTAGCACAGCTCATGGAATTGCGATAGATCAGCGAGGAGGTAAAGAGCCTACTTTACTCTGTACCTCAAGGGGTCATAATTCCTTTAAGCGGTTTACGCTAGATGGTGAATATTTGGAAACGATTTTCCTGCCAGGGGCATTTGTATGCAGACCTGTAATCCACGGAGAAAATCTTTTTGCAGGAGTATGCTGGTCTCGATTAAGATATTTGGAACAGACCGATAATTCAGGTTTCGTAACCATATTGGACAAGGATAACAGGGTAGTTTCGAATCCAGGCGGGACAGCGCCAGAATACCGCAATGGCGAACTCCAATTAATGGTGCAATCCCAGCCAGTTTTTAAACATTGCCATGACGTATGTATCGATCAAGATGAGAATATCTACGTCTGCCAGTGGAATGCTGGTAAAACCTATCCGATTAAATTAACCCGGGTTTAATCCATTTCTACACAAAAATAAATTTTGGCTTTAAATAGCTTGCTCACATATTTTTTCACTGAGAATCTGTAGGGTAGCGATTTATTTCCAAGAATTTCTCTATTTTTAGTTTTCAAATCTTTATAAATAATTGAATATTAAATGAGACTTTTTGGGACTCAGGATCTAGACAATAATCTTGATCAGCTTCAAAACAAGATTTCTCTGTTATTTGCCTTGCTCGCTGGTTTTTTGATGATTTTTTTAGGTTTATCAGATTTGATAATTGGGCTTGATCCCTTTATTGTAAAAACAAAATTCCTTTTTGCAATCCCCTACTTACTTGGGTTTTGGGTTATGTGGAAGTATGGATATTTTCAGCCGGTGATCCAGTTGATGATTTTTATAGGTTTGATTTTAGTTGCTATTAATTATGTGTACAACGAAGGTTACCAAGGTCCGACATTTTATACCATTTTTATTTTTGTAGTAGGAATTGGTATTTTGATAAAGGGATGGCCAAAAATCGCTTTGTTACTTTTAACATTTATGTTATACAGCCTTCTTTTTTATGGTGAAGTCCATGGTTGGTTTATTGTTACTCAGCATTATCCTGATCTTGAAAGTCTATATTGGGATCATTTGATTACCATTTGGTGGACAGGGTTATTTTCTTTCCTAGGTATTCAAATATTTTTGAGGAATTATAGGTCACAAAATGACAGCCTAAGACTAATTCAAACTGAAAGAGAGTTGGCAATGAAGGAGTTAGATTCTTTGAATACTAAAAAAAACCAACTCATTGCTTTGCTTTCTCATGATCTTAAAAATCCAATCGGAATGCTCGGTCAGACTTTGGAGCTTGCCGATAAAGGACTATTTGAGGAGGGTGAGATGGAGGGGATTCTCAAAAATCTTAAAAACCAAAGTTATCATTTATCTGGAGTGCTGAATAA
This sequence comes from Algoriphagus sp., assembly GCF_029254265.1. Classification (GTDB taxonomy): domain Bacteria; phylum Bacteroidota; class Bacteroidia; order Cytophagales; family Cyclobacteriaceae; genus Algoriphagus. The sequence continues at coordinate 2,189 of NZ_JAQWXX010000104.1, forward strand.
TACTTTGAATTGGGTTTTGGCAGAATTAGAGGACAAAGAGCTAGAGACAGAGACAGTAAGCTTGTATAAATTTACTGACGAGATGAAAGACGGGATGCTTTCTCAAGCAGCGGTAAAAAATCAAACTATTGAGTTTAAGAAATCTGGTAATGACCTGAATATCGAACTTGAAGCTTCTGAAATTCGGATAATTTTAAAAAATCTACTTGATAATGCCATTAAATTCACGCCTGTGGGAGGTGAAATCGAATTTGAATTGATCTGCTCAGAAAAGGAAGTGAAATGGATTGTCAAAAATGAAGGAAAGGAGATTCCTCAAAAAGAGGAAATAACCTTATTTGATTTCAAGGTGAAGACTACCTATGGTACAATGCGGGAGAAAGGAACAGGAATAGGACTTCCACTTTGTAAAAAAATCGCAGATAAATTAGCTATGGAACTGGGGTTTTCTCGCACAGATTCTGGTAAAAACAGCTTTTTTCTTACCAAAAATCTGGCTTAGATTAATACAACCACTAGGCTCTTTGCCCCATGCGCTCCGATCACTAGAGATTGCTCGATATCCGCTGTCTTGGACGGTCCAGCGATAAACAAACCAAACCCAGAATGCTGTCCTCCAATCCGATCATAAGCTTGATACATAGTGGATACCAGTGATTCCTGATCTAAAACAATCACCAAATGCTCAGTAATAAAAGGAATTGCCCGCAAGCCTAAATCCGAATCTTCCAGCCAAATCGCGCCGTTCTCAGCTACTCCGAATTGCCCTTTTAAGATGGCCAAATCCAGTTTGGAAAAACTATGTGGATCAGTAGGTAAAGCTTGATTTGCAAATTTTCCAAACTCCGGAACACTGGAATAAACAGATGGATAGAGCCCTGATTCCAGCTTAGTGCTTAATTCATCAGCTGTCAAAAGCTCACCCTTATTTCCGAGAATAGCAGTGCTAAATCCTTCTATTAGGTTATCGCCTCCTTTGAAATCTGGGATTTCAGGTAGTGGTTTTTGATCTAATTTTAAACTCCGGATTTTTCTGAGGATGGAATCTCTACTGCTCATGATCGGTTTTTTTGATACCATTCTTTGAAACTTTCTTTTGGAACTGCTGGCAGATCTCGCTGCTTTCCCCAGATATTTAGCGGGTTGTAAATCATTGATTTTGGAAGGTTTTTTAAAGCCATTCGCATGATTTTTCCGGAATAGTTGTAAGCCAAAGGGCTTTTGAAAATTCCATTTCCAAGCATCATGGAAAGTTCCTTTACTGAAGTGCCTTGCGCTTTGGTAATTTCTTGACGCCAAAGGTAAAGCTGCTCGTGAATATTGATCTTAACAGGACATACATCCGTGCAGCTTCCGCAAAGTGTGGAGGCGAAAGGTAAGCTGCTGTGTTTTTGTAAATTCAAGCCCGGAGAAAGAATTGATCCGATCGGACCCGGAACCGTACTTTTGTAACTGAATCCGCCACTTCTTCTATATATCGGACAGGTATTCATGCAAGCACCGCAACGGATGCATTTGAGTGAGTTTCTAAAATTCTCACGCCCCAATTGTGCGGTTCTGCCATTGTCCACCAGAATGATATGAATTTCTTTTCCGGCTTCTGGACTTCTGAAATGAGAATTGTAATTGGTTATATTTTGACCTGTTGCTGATCTGGCAAGTAATCTCAAGAAAACCCCGAGATGGGTTCGCTTTGGAATAATCTTTTCGATTCCCATGCAGGCGATATGCGTATCGGCCAAGTGGACGCCCATATCGGCATTCCCTTCGTTGGTGCAGACTACGAATTCCCCTGTTTCAGCAACGCCGAAATTCACTCCGGTGATCGCCACTTTTGCTGCAAGAAACTTTTCCCGAAGGTGGTGTCTTGCTGCTTGGGTCAAATAATATGGATCTTCATTTCCTTTTTCTGTGTGGAGCTTTTCATGGAAAAGTTCTGAGATTTCCCCTTTTTTCAAATGGATTGCAGGCAAGACGATATGACTTGGAGGCTGACCGAGAAACTGTACAATTCGCTCACCCAGATCGGTGTCCACTACTTCAATGTCATTTTTTTCCAAAAAAGGGTTCAAATGACACTCTTCTGTGAGGATCGATTTGCTCTTAACGATGGCTTTACATTCCTTTTCTTTTAGAATAGAAAGTACGATCTCATTATGTTCCTGTGCATTGGCAGCCCAATGTACTTTGATTCCATTCTTAGTCGCATTACGCTCAAATTTTTCCAAGTAATCCGCCAGATTTCCAAGCACATTATCCTTGATTGTGGAAGCTAATTCCCGTAATTCTTCCCATTCTGGGACGGAATGGCTCATTTTATCCCGCTTGTCTCGGATAAACCAAAGGGTATCATCATGCCATTTTGATTTGGCTGGGTCTTTTAAAAATTCCGCTGCTTCCTGTGGATGACTCATGCCATTGCTTCGTTTAGTATTTCGGCGATATGCTTGAATTTGAGATTTTGGTTTTGCCGCTGAGCTATTCCCTGTAAATGCATGATGCAAGACATGTCTCCTCCGGTCAAAATCTCAACTTGATGTGCATGGTGATCTTCCAATCGATCTTTACCCATTTGCACCGAAAGAACCTCTTCACTTACTGCGAAAGTTCCTCCGAATCCACAGCATTCATCTGTCCGTGTTAGCTCCACCCAAGTTAAACCTTTCAGGTTTTCTAAAAGTTTTTTTGCTTTGCTGAAGGGTTTTTCATTCAGTTCTGAGCTGGATGAAAGTCGTAATCCTCGCTGTCCATGACAGGAAGAATGATACCCGATCCGATGTGGAAAGCTTCCTTCAAGATGATCAATTTTCAAAATATCGGTCAGAAATTCAGAAAACTCGAAGATTTTATCATGAAGTTCAGCTTGCTCTTTTTCCATACCTGCAATAGCTGGAGAATGTTCTTTGACATGAACTACACAACTTCCAGAGGGTGCGACTACATAGTCATATGCTGCGAAAGTTTCGATAAAGTGTTTTGTCGTCCCAACTGTGTCCCGCTCAAAACCGGCATTCGCCATCGGCTGACCGCAGCAGGTTTGATTCATGGGGTAGGTCACTTGGCAGCCTAGTTTTTCCAAGACAGCTAAAGTTGAGATGGCCACATTTGGATAAAATTGATCTACGTAGCAAGGGATAAATAGGGCGATATGTGGTTTTTTACTATTCATGGTTATGGGTCATCGCTTCATTAATCAACATCGCCGCACCCAGAGCAGAACCATTCGGGAAATCACTCGGGATGATTTCCAAATCGGGTAGCTTTTTGCGAAGCATCTCCAAGAAAATCAGATTGGCATTGAATCCGCCGTCTACAAAGATTCGCTTGACGGGACTTCCTGCCAAAACCAAATTCAGCGAGGCAAGCTGCAGGTCGGTGAGCTCATCCATAAAAGTATAATAGGCCTCTTCGAAATTTTCAAAACTAGCCCAGTCGGTTTCCCCCGCACTTTCCAATTCAAAATCTTTGGGCTTGAGGTAGTGAAAAGCAATTCTTTTGACGGAGTTTGCCTTTACTTTTTGAAAGAGGGACTCCTCAAAAATCAGTTTTTTATAAGTTCCCTGAGGCAGTTTGAAATAAGCATACATCTCGTCGATTTGATATTTATGCTCTTCTCCGATGAATAATCGGCTGATTTTGATGGGTTCACCCTGTACACTCAGGAATTGCAGGCAGTCTCGCTTGAGTTCTTTTTTGGTGAGCGGGGTTTTGTTGAAGGGATTGATGCTGATCGCCCAAGTGCCTGTGGAAAGCAAAATGAAAGGTTCGGTTTCCCGCTGTATGTAAGGCAGCAGAGCCGCCGAGGAATCATGAATCCCGATTCCGCAGGAAATATTGCCTAGTTCGGGCTTGGTAGTTAATACGGTTTTCCCTGATTTGATTGGTGGTAGAAGTTCACGGATATTTTCCCGATCCACCCATTCGTGGTAGTCGTTTTTTTCAAAATCCCAAAGTCCAGTATGACAGCCTATGCTGGTGTAGTCGGATGTCATTTCTCCGGTAAATAAAAAGCTGACGTACTGGGGAAGATGGAAGCAGTGAGCAACATTTTTGAAAAGTTCAGGCTTGGCATATTTTACGAAATAGATTTGAAGACCCGAGTTGAGCATTGCCAATGGCGGAGAGGATGTTGCCCGGCAAAAATTCATTTTCCCTCCATTTTCGGAATAAAAGTTTGCCAATAAGTCTTCCGGAAATGGTTTGAGGTAATCGTAAAGCGGCGTGGCCGGATTTCCTGATGCATCCGTATGCACGAAACTGGCTCCATGAGTGGAGAAGTTTAATCGTTTGATTTCGAATTCCGGCAAAGCTAAAGCTGCTTGAAAAGTCTCGATCATCCAGTTGGACATGGCTGGGAGATTTTCCGCAGGGAACCCATCTTCATCGGCTAAGTCCTCGAACCTGCTGTAAGCTTGAAAAACTTCTTGGAGGTTTTCATCAAAAAGGAAGAACTTTTTGTTCGTCTTTCCAATATCGAAAACGGCAGTTACGGGAAGTTTTTCCATGTCCATTAATAAGTGCGCTGATAGATATGATCTCTCTTTGGATAGCTGATTCGCTTGAGCGGAATTTGCTCTCCTCCTGTGGTTTCCAGCCAAGTAAATATGTCGCTTCTCAGTTCTTGTGCAAGTTTCTGATGCTCAGGTGACCGTATGAGGTTGTTCATTTCATAAGGGTCCTTTTCTAAGTCATAAAGCTCGTTGGTGTCCCAAACCCCGTGATTGAAGATGTATTTGTAGCGATCCGTTCGCACAGCGAAGAGCGTTGGGGTACTTGGATAAGCCATTTCCCAGTAGTATTCATAGAAAACTTTGTCTCTCCAATCTGCCTGCTGGTTTTTGATGATAGGGAGAATTGATTGTCCCTGCACATCTGCTTTGGCTCCAGGTAGACCGGCAAGTTCCAAGAAAGTCGGTGCCAAATCGATATTCATCACGATGTTTGGGTTCACAGTTCCGGGCTTGATGAGTTTAGGATATTGTGCCAAAAATGGAACTTTCATGGACTCCTCATAGGCATGTCGCTTGTCGATCAGTCCATGCTCTCCGAAGCTAAATCCATTGTCACCCATATAGACAATCAAGGTATTTTCCTTCAGGCCATTTTTCTCCACGTAATCCAAAACTCTCCCGACACTTTCATCGATTCCCATAAGCGTCTCCAGATACAGGCGGTAAAAAGAATCAAAAGGAATAGCACCATGATACATGTAATCGACTCCATGCCAGGAAAAGCGCTGCCGCCGAACCCATTCAGGAATGTCTTTGTAATTTACTGGAGTTGTGATCGGCTTTTCGCGGTCGGAGAAATAAGGACTGTCTTTGGTAGCGGTCAGATACATACTCGGCGGAGTCACGACAGGTGTTTTGTCATGTAATCCTTTATGGCGCTCTGCAGGAGTAAATTCGGCATGTACTGCTTTATGGGATAAATAGAGGAAAAACGGCTTATCTTTTTCTCTTTTTTCCAACCATTCTACCGCATAATCAGTCAATCGATCCGTGGTGTAGCTTCCCTCGGGTTGTTTGACTTGCTGCCCATTGATATTGAAAGTAGGGTCATTGTATACGCCCTGACCTCGAAAACTCAACCAATAATCGAAGCCTGCTTGAGGCTTATCATCCTCATCGCCCATGTGCCATTTTCCAAAAAAGCTAGTCTGATAGCCGTTTTTCTGAAGGATCTCCGGGAAAAACTTATTGCCTTCCGGTACGGGAGCAGAATTATCCACGATGGTATGCGTGTGTGCATATTGTCCGGTGAGAATGGAGGCTCGGCTAGGTGAACAAAGAGCTGTAGTCACAAAAGCATTCGGGAAATGAGCTCCATTGCTTGCCATACGGTCAAGGTTCGGTGTTTCAAGACCTTCCACTGCACCAGTGAATCCCATGAAATCATAGCGATGATCGTCCGAAAGGATAAAAATGATATTGGGTCGGTTGTCTTGCGAAAAAGCCTGAAAAATCAGGCTTAAGCAAAGTATTAGGAAAGTGAAATGCTTCATCAAGATTAATGGGTTAAAGGTAAATAGGCTAACAAGTTTGATCTTATCATAGTGTTATAAACTGGATCAATTCGGTCTTCCGTCTCCGGTCTCCCGTCTTGTTTAGCAAGGAAAATAAGCTTTATGATATCTTTACATATAAAGATTAAAAACCTAGATCGATTTCCTAAGATAAAGCTTAAAGGGGTTTTTAATAGGGATTTTGTCCTCTTTTCCCAGGATTTGTTCCGCGATGGATCTGCCCATATGAATAAAATCAGTGGAAATAGTGGTGATTCCATCTGCCAAAATTTCTTTGAGTGGAGTTTCATTATAGGAAATTACACCCACATCTTGACCTAGTTTTAAGTTTTGCTCACGCGATTTCTTCACAATATCTGCTAGATCAGTTTCAGCCAACACGATAAATGAATCGCCTTTGTATAGTGGCTCATCATCAATACCATCTAAAATAAGGTTATTGAAATTGTGGAAATAGCAGAATCGCTTAAATCCATCTATGATTTCCGGTGGATAAAGCTCACCCTTTGGAAATACTAGGATCAAGCGCTCATACTTTCTCAAGTGGGTGATTCCAGATTCTAAAGCTTCCATAATATCTCTCGCAAAATCCTGATAAACACCTGGGAACTCATTTTCATGATCTTTTACTGCCCGATCAATGATCAACAATTTGTCCGAAGGAATTTTTTTAATGAGTTCGTAGGCGGTCTCAGGCCGAGAATTTTCATCATAGAAGTGGGGAGCTACTACGTAATAATGGTATTCTCCAAGGTTTCTCTCGAGTAAACTTTGGAAAAGAGTTTTATTGTAATGATGAATTTGAAGATCGACGTTTGCTTGATTTCCTAAAGTCTCAACGATCGAGTAGTAAATAATTTTTTTATAGGAACTCAGCTTGTTGAAGAGTAAAAGGACCTTCGTCTTATTCTCCATGTTGGTAGAATTCACATAGAATCCTTTGCCACGAACAGAAGTGATGATACCGCGATCACGAAGTTCATTGTATGCCTTTTCTACGGTATCTCTAGAAAGAAGAAAGTCAAAACTTGTCTCATTGATCGAAGGAATCCGGTCTCCTATTTTCAGCTTTCCTCGGTCAATATCTTCCAAGATCAAGTTGACCACCTGCATGTATTTTGGTGTCCGGGATTCATTATGGATTTTTTCAGATTTATCGAGTAACATAGGCTGGGTTTATTTTAGGTTTCCAATAATCTATCGAGGGAAAGCTGCCGCCAATCCACCATCTACATTGAGCATATTTCCAGTGCTCTTAGAAAGTAACCCGCTCACAAAGGCAAAAGCTGCATCAGCGATATCCGAAGTTTTTACGCTTTCCTTGAGTAAAGTCCGATTGGCATAGTACTGAGGTAGGTCTTTCAATTCCACTCCATATGCTTTTGCGCGATTCTCTGCCCATCCGCCTTCCCAAATGTTGGAATTTTCAATCACAGCATCCGGGTTGATTACGTTTACCTTAATTTTATCTTCTGCAAGTTCTGCTGCCATTAATCTTGACATATGGAGTTGTGCTGCTTTTGCAGTTCCATAAGCTACATTTTTTGGCCCGGCTACAAGGGCATTTTTACTAACGATGTTAATAATGTCTCCCCCTAGACCCTGTTCTTTCATGATCTTTACTCCTGCTTTTGAGACATGATATTGGCCCATGACTAGAATATCATTGAGCTTTGACCAGTCTTGATTGGTATGGTCTTCAAAGCTTTTGCTGATGGAAATTCCAGCATTGTTTACAATGATATCGACTCCACCGAACTTTAGACAAGTGGCTTCAATTGCTTTTTCTAAGCTTGTCAAATCGGTCACATCCAACTTTACACCTAAGAAAGAATCCTTTCCGTATTTGAGAAGAAATTCTGCTTCAGCATCTATCAGGCGGTTTGCATCAATATCAGTAACTACTACGCAGGCTCCTTCTTGTACATATTTTTCTGCGATAGCTTTTCCGATCCCTCCTGCACTTCCTGTGACCAAAGCGATCTTTCTGGAAAGCGGTTGCTCTTTTGGCATCCGTTGAAGTTTGGCTTCTTCCAATAACCAGTACTCGATATCAAAAGCTTCCTGTAATGGGAGTGACACATATTCTGAAACCGCTTCAGCACCTCGCATCACATTGATGGCATTGATATAAAATTCACTTGCTACTCGGCTGGTTTGTTTGTTTTTGGCATAGCTGAACATGCCCACGCCTGGCCAGATGATCACCACTGGGTTCGGATCTCGCATCGCTGGACTATTTGCCCGCTTATGCTTCTCATAGTAATTGGCATACATTTCCCGATACACTTGAAAAGCACTTGAAATTTGATCTTTAATAGATTTAGGATCGCTCAAATCTTGATCAGCCGGAATGTCCAAGACTAATGGAGAGATCTTGGTTCTCAGGAAATGGTCAGGACAGCTAGTTCCCATCGGTGCTAATTTCACAAGATCATGACTGTTAATAAATTCCAACACTTCGGGTGCATCTGTAAACGTACCAACCATCAGGTTTTCCGAAGAAGCTAGACCTCTGAGTAATGGGGCAAGTTTTGCAGCTTGTGATTTTCTTGCTTCCGGATCAAGTGAAGTTACCTTGGCGCCACCAAAAACAGGACGATTTTTTCCGTAGTTTTCTGCTAAATATTCAGAAGCCATTTCTATTACTTCGAGGCTATTCATATAGCACTCGTAAGAAGTATCTCCCCAAGTGAAAAGTCCATGGCCTCCAAGCATAATTCCCCGAATCCCAGGGTTGTCATCCAATGATTGCTTGAGCTGAAGACCCAAGTCGAAACCGGGACGCTGCCAAGGAACCCATGAAATTTGTCCCTTCCAGAGTTCTTTTGTGATTCGCTCTCCATCTTTAGATGCAGCTATGGCAATAGCCGCATCAGGATGTAGGTGGTCAATATGTTTAAAAGGTAAAAATGCATGAAGTGGCGTGTCAATCGATGGAGCTTTGGAAGCAAGATCATAGATGCAATGGTTGAACAGTTCCACCATTTCGTCTTCAAATTGAAGTCCACGATAGATGCCCTTTAGCGATCGCAATTTATTTACATATAATCCTGCCAGGCCAGATTTTTTTAAGGTTCCAATATCTCCTCCAGAACCTTTCACCCACATGATTTCCACTTCTTCTTTGGTCAAAGGATCCTTTTCAAATGTCTTGCAACTTGTATTTCCACCACCATAATTTGTGATTCTCAAATCGGCCCCAAGAATATTGGATCGATAGATCAAAAGGTCCACCTCATTGCCTTCAAGTTTTGAGGCTTTCTCTTCATCCCAGAGGTAACTTACGTGCTTGAAATTTTTTGTCTCTTGGTTCATTGGATTTAAAGGATTTTCATAAGGTCAATTTGTTGGAAAAGGAAGCCAATTGCATCCTGTGCTGTCTTGAGCATGGAATTTTTAACCAACCTGTTCGATGGTTCAATTTAAAACCATTTCAGAATTATACCCCTCTACAAATAACAGGTCTTCGTAGAATTTCAATTTTTTATTTATCAATTTTCTTTTTTGAAGATTCTTTATAATTCCTAATCCAAAATTCAGTAGGATAGTGCAGGATAGGCTCCGTTTTAGACTTACTTTATTTAAGCTAATATGTATATCCGCAATCTTGCCAGTATGATTAAATCGAAGCAATGATGAGTCTGTCAAAGAGTTTTTGACCGAAGTATCTTCTGTTGAGCTTGTAACAAAACTCGTCCAGGTAAT
>NZ_JAQWXX010000107.1 GCF_029254265.1 Algoriphagus sp.
TTACCTGGACGAGTTTTGTTACAAGCTCAACAGAAGATACTTCGGTCAAAAACTCTTTGACAGACTCATCATTGCTTCGATTTAATCATACTGGCAAGATTGCGGATATACATAAAAAAAATTTCCTTTTTTCTAACAAAAAATTCAATAGTCCACATTTACTTCAATAGAAAATGAATTTGTTAGCATTTTATCAAAATGAAAAACTTCTAATATTCAGTTGATAAAACTTCTATTTTTGTTTCAAAGCAAAAAACAATGATTTCTTTCCCAAACGCCAAGGTCAATCTTGGCCTCCATATCACTTCCAAACGAAAAGATGGGTATCACGAGATCGAAACCTGCATGGTTCCGATTCCGCTCTTGGATGCGCTGGAAATGATCATGGATCCAAAGAAAACCAGTTTCACCTCCACAGGAATTTCTATTCCGGGAGATGAAAAAGACAATCTGATTCTGAAAGCTTATCAGCTTTTGAAAAAAGACTTTCCAAATCTCCCACACCTGAATATACACTTACATAAAAATATCCCGATTGGAGCTGGTTTGGGGGGAGGTTCGGCAGATGCAGCTTTTGCGCTAAAGCTGATGAATAACCTTTTTGACTTGCTGTTGGATGATTTCTTTCTGGAGGAATACGCCGCTCAACTTGGAAGTGACTGTGCTTTTTTCATTGAAAACACTCCTAAAATCGCAACCGGGAGAGGAGAGGTTTTAGAACCAATCGATTTAGATATGAAGGGAACTCACTTGGTGTTGATTAATCCAGGAATTCATATCAGTACCAAAGAAGCCTACTCAGGAGTGACTCCTACTCCCTCTATAACGAATCTCAGGGAAGTCCTTGCAGACCGGAATCGCTGGAAGGATGAATTGATCAATGACTTTGAAGCGAGTATTTTTCCGAATCATCCGGAAATAGCCAAAATCAAAAAAAGACTTTATGAAGCCGGAGCATTTTATGCCGCGATGTCAGGTTCGGGATCGAGTGTATTTGGATTGTTCACTAAGAGTCCAGAAAGGCTAGAGTGGCCTAAAGACCATTTTGTATTTGAGCATGAGATGAGCTAAAATCGTCAAAGCGAGTTGAATACTAAGTCTCTTTCGTAGTTGCTCCTATTTCTTCCTAAATACTGAAATCAGGATGATCTATAAATTATCGTTATCAAATAAACTTTGAGATGTTTTACCCCAAAGACCTCACTGGCTTTCGTCTTTTATTCCAATAATTCAATACCGGGTAAGTGAGCACTGAAACCAGAATAATCGCTGTTCCAAGGTAAAATTGAGGAGTCATTTTTTCACTTTCTCCAAAAATCAATACTGCTAAAACAATCCCATAAACAGGTTCAAGATTGATGGTGAGGTTTATGGTAAATACTGAAACTCGCTTCATCAATTCCACAGAAACTGAGAAAGCATAAACTGTACAAACTCCGCCAAGAATAAATAACCAAAACCAATCATAGCCTTCCCATGCTAATTTCAAACCTTCCGTTGAAATGAAATTTGAATAAATCGGCATAAACAAAAGCGAAAAAAGACAAGCTCCTGCCATCTCGTAAAAAGTAATCTGATAAGGACTATGCTTATGGGCCAAACGACTATTCAGTACCGAAAACACTGCAGCCAGCAAGGCTGAAGCTAAGGCCATACTTAGCCCGAACCAATAACCCGATTCAAAACTAAAAATTACCAATAGTCCAGAAATGACCATTAGACCCAGTGCTACTTCATACCATTTGATTTTGGTTCGGTTGAAGATTGGCTCTACAAAAGCTGTCCAAAGCGAAGTCGTAGCCATGCCAGCCAGACATACCGAGGCCGTAGATACTCTTGCAGACCAAAAGAAAAGGATCCAATGTAATCCGATGACAAAGCCGACCAATACAACCTTGATCATCTGATCAAATGGCAACAAAAGCCTTTCCTTTTTAAACAGAAATATTAATGCTACTCCTGATGAAGCAATCAGTGTACGGTAAAAAACCAACTCGATAGAAGCCAAAGAGATCAGCAAACCCAAAATCGCAGTAACTCCCCATATCAATACTATGAAATGAAGCATCAGGTAATCTTTGATTGATGCCTTCATCTAGCGAGGTACAGTTTTATAGAGAAACAATCCAGTAAGTGCGAATATGATATTCGGCAGCCAAACTGCCAAAATTGGATATTCTGCTCCATTTTCCGCAAAAGTTCTGGAAAGAATGAAAAGAATGATGTACACAAATGCCAACAAGAACCCCATTGCAATTTGAAAACCAGATCCTCCACGCGTCTTTCTGGCAGACATAATCACCCCAATAAACGTCAGGATAATTGCGGCAAATGGTGACATAAAACGGACGTAGCGTTCTATTTTATAGAAACTCACATTATCTGCTCCCCGCTCCTCCAAGATTCGAATCTGACGGCTGAGTTGCGGAAGCTTCAGCGTTTCATGATGATTTTTTGGCAAATCAAAGTCTTCAGGACGAATCGAAAGTGTAGTGTCCAGATTTTCCCCTACGGTATAGTCCTCGCCATCTTCTCTCAACTCACGAAGTCTCCAGTTTCGTAAGGTCCAAACATTCTTGGCAGTATCCCACTCGATACGATCTGAGGAAAGTTTGTTTAGTAATTCCCCATCGCGAATCGTTTCCAGTGTGAAGCTGTACCCTTGATTTGAGGTTTTGAAAAATCTACTGAGATAAGCATAAGAATCCTGTCCTACCTTGATATGAATATTGGATTCACTCGAAGCATTACCCTTGTCTAGATAGGTCATCTGAAATCTGCTCACTCCCGCAGTAGCTACTGGCAATACCCAACCATTCAAAAGAAAGCTTATCGCCCCAATCATAGAGGCAGCAAAAAGAAAAGGTCTAAGCATCCGCATAAAACTGACTCCACTACTCAAAATGGCAATGATTTCTGTTCGGCCGGCCATCTTTGAAGTGATAAAAATGACAGATATAAAAACCGTAATCGGAGTAAGAAGATTATTGAGGTAGAGTCCGTAATTCCCCATATACTTTAAAATCTCTCTTGAGGGGACATCATTACGGATATAAGTATCGTTCTTTTCGGTGAAATCCAAAACCAATACAATCAGGACAAGCATCACTACTACAAAAAAGTAGGTCTTGAGAAAATCCTTGATGATCAGTTTGTCGAGAAGCTTCATATTACAATCTAGTGCTCACTTTTTTCACCATTTGATCTTTCCATACGCTAAAATCACCAGCAAGGATATGCTCCCTAGCCTGTCCGACCAACCAAAGGTAAAAGGTCAAATTATGAATACTAGCGATTTGGGCAGCTAAAATCTCCTTACTAATAGTCAGGTGCCGAAGATAGGCTTTCGAATAAAATGTACTGGCGTATCCTCCAATGGCTGGATCAATTCCTGTAAAATCATCTTTCCACTTTTCATTTCGGATATTGATAATTCCTTCTGAGGTGAAAAGCATTCCATTACGGGCATTTCGGGTAGGCATCACACAATCAAACATATCTACTCCTAAAGCTATGCATTCCAAAATATTGGCAGGAGTCCCTACTCCCATCAAATAACGCGGCTTTTCAGTAGGTAAAATATTCGTAACCAATTCAGTCATTTCGTACATCATCTCAGCAGGCTCTCCCACGGAAAGTCCCCCGATCGCATTCCCCTCCCGATCACAGGAAGCGATAAACTCAGCAGATTGAATTCTCAAGTCTTTGTAAACCGATCCTTGGACAATTGGGAAGAGGGTCTGACTGTAGCCATATTTTCCTTCAGTTTCATCAAAACGATGAATGCATCGCTTAAGCCAGCGATGTGTCATCTCCATTGAGTTTCGAGCATAGCTGTATTCACAAGGGAAAGGCGTACACTCATCAAATGCCATAATAATATCTGCCCCAATCGTTCGCTGGATATCCATGACATTTTCGGGAGTGAAATGGTGTTTTGATCCATCAATATGAGACTTAAACATCACTCCTTCCTCCTTGATTTTTCGCGTGCCTGCCAAAGAAAAGACTTGATACCCGCCACTGTCAGTAAGAATTGGTTTTTGCCAGCCGTTGAATTTGTGTAAGCCCCCAGCCTTTTCCAAGATATCTAAACCCGGTCTGAGATAAAGATGATAGGTGTTTCCTAAAATTATTTGGGCTTTGATATCCTCTTCTAATTCACGCTGATGCACTGCTTTTACAGAACCAGCTGTACCGACAGGCATGAAAATAGGAGTCTGAATCTCTCCATGATCCGTAATGACTACTCCAGCACGAGCATTCGACCCTTTATCTTTTTTTGTAAGCGTAAACTTCATAGCTATGAATTGAATTTTGGACAGAATTTTCACAATTGTCCTCAAAGGGTACAAAAATATACGCTTATTCTTAAATGACTTGCTGAATTTGATTTTATATTTGCCCAGCAAACTGACCTATGGGCCTATTTTTACTTTGGTTATTATTCGGTATTGGAATATCTATTCAGGTGGTTTACCTGTTATTTATTTTTGGGAAAACAGCATTTTCCTCAACAAAAACCAACTCTTCTGTCTCAGATAAAAATCTCGAGGGCGTAACTGTTCTTATTGCTGCGCACAATGAGTTTCAGAACCTGAAAGTACTGATCCCCAAACTTTTTGAGCAAGATTATGAGGCCTTTGATGTAATGATCGTAAATGACAGGTCAACAGATCGTACCAAGCGATTGCTTGAAGAAATGATGGCAATCTATCCAAAGCTAAGATCCGTCACTATTAAATATACCCCAAACCATGTCACTTCAAAAAAATATGCGCTGACTCTGGGGATCAACGTTGCCAAAAATGATGTCATTCTTTTGACAGATGCGGACTGTATACCAGATTCTAATCAATGGATTCGTAAGATGACTGCTCCTGTAAGGGAAGATCAAAAAACTTTTGCAATTGGGTTTTCAGGATATGCCCAAAAATCAGGCTTTTTGAATAACTGGATCCAATTTGAGACAATACTTACGGCACTTTTTTACATATCCTTTGGCTTGTGGAAAAAGCCATTCATGGCTGTAGGAAGGAATCTTTGCTATCGTAAAAGCTTTTTTATGGAAGTAAAAGCTTTCAAAGGACTTTGGCATATTCAGGGAGGAGACGACGATTTATTTGTCAATCAATATGCAAATGGAAAAAACGCTGCTATTGTACTAGACCCCGCTGCAAACACAACTTCATTTCCAAAAGAGAATCGCAAAGATTACCTGATTCAAAAGAAAAGACACCTCCATGCGGGGAAGTATTATGCAAGTGAAGACAAACAAAAAATTGGATTTTTCTCTTTTTCACATGCTTTATTCTGGATTGGAGGAATTGGTTTGCTTATTTATTTCGGTTTAGCCCAAAGTTGGGAACATTTTTTGGTCGTTTTCGGTATTATCCTTCTAAGGTCTATACTTGTCACCATCATTTTCGATAAAGCGAGTAAAAAGATCCAAGGTTCGAATACCTCCAAAACTATCTGGCTACTGGATTTCTTGTATTTGGGTTACTTTTGGATATTAGGGACAATATCCCATCAGTCAAAAGACATTCAATGGAAATAAATAAACGTGATTTTTCTACCAAAGCTCTTGAAGATTTTGATCTGATAGATCAAGCTGTGCAAAACAAAGATCAGCAAGCATTTGCATCACTCATGAGGCGATACAAAAAAGCTGTTTATTATATGATCCTCAAAATGATCAGGGATGCTGACGATGCAGAAGATTTGACCATGGAAGCTTTCGCTAAAGCTTTTAAAAATCTTCATCGCTTCAAAAAAGATTATACCTTCTCAACATGGCTTTTTCGAATTGCTACCAACAATACCATCGATTTCATTCGAAAGAAGAAACTCAAAACCATGAGTCTCAACGGGACCCTTTCTGACGATAGTGGGAATTCGGTCACGATTGATATAGAAGACGATGATAATAATCCTCAGGATGAATACATCCGAACTCAGCGTATTGAAATGGTACGAATCTTTGTAGATAAGCTGCCTGCCAAATACAGAAAACTGGTTCAGTTACGATACTTTGATGAACTCTCCTATGAGGAAATCGCGCAAGAACTTGAAAAACCTTTAGGAACTGTAAAAGCACAATTACACCGATCTAGGGAGCTTCTCTATGAAATTGCTGCAGGCAAAGAAAAACATATTTAATGCAAACAGGCACTGATTTAATCTCTACCTATTTTCCTGGCTTAAGTGAAACACAGCTAGCACAGTTTGCTGGCTTAGAGGAGCTCTATGCTGATTGGAATTCAAAAATAAATGTGATCAGCCGAAAGGATATGGAGCAGTTCTATGTGCACCATGTGCTCCATTCTTTGGGAATCGCCAAAGTAATGGAATTCCAGCCTGGTACTAGAGTTCTTGATATTGGTACCGGAGGAGGATTTCCAGGGATTCCCTTAGCTATCTTATTTCCTGATACGCAATTCCATTTGGTGGACTCCATTGGCAAAAAAATCACCGTGGTGAAAGATGTCGTGAAGCAGCTAAAGCTGGCAAATGTTGAAGCGCAGCAAGCCAGAGCGGAGGATTTGGTAAGAAAGTATGATTTCGTGATCAGCCGAGCAGTCACACGAATGGCTAATTTTTATCCTTGGGTGAAAAACAAGATCCGCAAAGAGGATTTTAACGAATTCCAAAATGGAATTCTCTACCTAAAAGGCGGGGATGTAGATGAGGAAATGGATGAACTGGACAAGTCTTATGTGGTCTATCATCTGGAAGATTATTTCAAGGAAGAATTTTTTGAGACCAAAAAGGTGGTTTATCTACCCTGGGAGGATAAGCGATAATCGCTTGAAATCAAGAATCTGATGTCCAAGTGACCTAATTCACTTCAAAATATTTGAAGGTTGTCTGCTCTTTTCCATTGGAATCAAGATAATTTAATCTAATCCTGAATTTACCTTTTGTGGCGGGAGCTTTCAAGATCACTTTATTCGAGGTCAAATTTGAATTGGCTGTTTCTGACCAAAACAAAACGGTACGCCAATCCATAATTCTTGAATCAGAATCTACAGCAGCGAATAGGTTTTCACTTTCCAAAACTTTTGGAAGGATTCCCTGATAATCCATGTACATGCCATTCGTTGGAATAGGAAAACCTCCAAAGTCATTATTGTAGGAACTGAAGCTAATCACTCCGGGAAACACCTCCTCATTCAGGTAGAAATTCCGAGTCAGCACTTCCAATTTCTGTAAACCTTTCGGGTTAAAAGCAGCCAACAAATCAGAATCAAAGACTGGCATAGCATCAACCAACATCAACGGGTTATCGTCAAAAATCGCCCCTCTCACCTTATCCAAAACCCGATATTCCTTTCTTTTTTGGACAGTTTTCACACCCACTTCAGGGACGTATTCTTTAATAACCACTTCCACCGATTCAAAACGAGTATAATCATCGAGATTATAAGTCTGATCTTCTACAAATCCTGTTACTACCGGAAATGGACTGCTATCAAATTCCTGCACAAAATACCCTTCAACTTGTCCACCTCTCAACAACTCTTGCAAATAGGCTTGATCAGCCGGTGAAATTGTTAAGAATGGAAAAGTGAAACCAGTCTTAAACTTAGTTTTAGGGGCAGGAGAAACAATAGATAGATCTAACAAACTTTTATTGTTGTTTGCCTGTGCTACCATAAATCGCCAGTTTTTCATCCCTCCGGCATCAAAAAACAGGGAGCCATCCTCATCCGGTCGATCAGTGAATAACGCCGATTTAGCACCGTGTACAGAGAGGTAATAAAGTTGTTCCGTATCTGGATCCTCTTGGTCTAACTTTGCCTCCACGATATGTCCAAATAGCTCAGGTACTAGCGTCCGGGATTCAACCCCTTGGTAGATCTCTGAAGACGCAATAATGCTTTGATTTTCTAAGAAAGGATTAATAACAGAAACTGCCAGCTCCAAATCTCTGACTTCCTGATTCAGCGTAATTTCAATTGGTTCCCCAGCTTTGACTTGATTAGTGGAGATTGAAATCAGGTTATCTTTTGGCTCAGCACTTTTAATTGGTGTGCGACTGGCAACCACTTCAGGAGGAACTTCACTATTGAAAATAGTAACATATTGCTGAACAAGACCTGCCTCTAAATCTAAATAAGGACTTATACGAGTAAAAACACGCAACAAATAATGATCTGAAGGCAGATTAGTCGGAATCCTCAGGAAATTAAAGGCTGCTCCATCTGTCAATGGCATTTTCGCAATAGCTACGGACTCATTGTAGCGGTTTACTAGTTCTGCATAAATAATCTGAGAAGGCGCCGGGATATCTTCAGCAAAAGCCTCTGCTTTAATCCAGATTCGTTCCCCACCGAAGTAAATATTTTTGGGAATAGAAAAACTGATTTGCTCAGGATCTAACTTTGGAGCCTGCCCAAACCCAGTCTGTGCAATTAGGCTAATAACAAGTCCTAGAAATAATGCTGATTTTTTCACCTGATTCATAATTAATCTACCCAAAAGTCAGGTTTAACATTGCTCCCACGTTGAGTACAATCCACACATATCAAAGATGAATACCTATAACCAATCGGATTAAAGGCATTCTCTGGATATATCGGCAGTGCAGGAATATTGACCCCTGAACGGAATCTCGAATCATAATCTCGAATCAATACTGTATCCGCTGATAGAAGACAATTCTCATATTCGGGTACTTCTGCTCTCCAAGGTGCCACATCCCGAATGTCTATAAATAATCTTCGCTGCTGAACTTTCCCTAATCCTACTTGACCTATAACAGGAACATTAGGATTTTGATCCTGGGTCATATTTCCTGTGACAATTGAAGGCAAAGGACTGAAAATCGACCCCAGATCATCGGTATTCTTCTTCAAGATCTCCCAAAACTCTGAAGCATCTTTGGTAAGTGCCTTTTGCGAAATCAAGATACTATAGCGAAGGGTAAGCCGCTCATCACCCTGATTAATCTGATTGATAGTCTGTCGAAAAACAAACTGATCTTCAAATCTGGAAGAGGTCTCCAAAATCAGATCTGAGTTTCTTTTGCTCAAATAGCATAAATCTATTCGCTCATCAGGGGTACGAAGCACCACATCCTGTACCTCTGGATCATATTTCACCTGAGAAGTAATTGCTGGGCGGAATTGCCAAGTCTCATCAAAAGTCCACAGAAAATCGTCTGCCTCTGAATTTCCCTTTGTAGTCAAAAAGATCTCCACTCCAGCCTCATTTTTCTCAAAACCCACATCAATAATATCAGGGGTAATTAATGGAGTCAACTGAGTGGAAGAATAGCTAGTCCCGTCGGGAAGAAAAATCCGAAGTACGTAGGTATCACTTTCCGGAATATCATGCTTGAATTCATAACTGCCATTTCCCAACTCTACCAATCCAAATCGCTCCCCTCCCGAACTCTCTAAATACACATTTGCCCCAAATACTTTAGAATTTGAGCTGAATTCATCCTGGATATTTCTGGTATATGATAGATCTAAGACACTTGGCAAACCTTCTGAGTCCAGGTATCCCTCTACCACGAGGACGTTCAAATCCGTGGCCTCAATTTCCGGTTCAAATGGCTCTCTACATCCTATCAGGATAGAAAAGCAAAACAAAACTACTAGCTGAATTCGTCTCATTAGAACCTGAAATTATATGTGATGAAAGGAATTGGTCTTGCAAAAATGGACAATTGATACCCACGCAACTGACCTTCCACTGGCGTGTAATAAACAGAATATGGATTGCTCCTTCCTAGCACATTGTAAACTCCTGCTGACCAAGAGGCATGAGCAAGCTTGTTGACTTTGTGATTTCCTTCCAGATTGATAGAGATATCAATTCGGAAATAATCCGGAATCCGGTAGGCATTTCGATCGGAAAAGTAAACTCGCTCTGATCCTGCATATTCAAACTTTGAAATCGGAAGTGTCACAGGTCTTCCGGTACTGTAATTTCCGTTTATTGAAGTATTCAATCTCTTGCTCAATTCATAATTGGCAACCAAAACCACATGGTGTGGCTGATCAAAATTACTTGAGTAGAAATCTCCGTTGTTGATCTTTTCAATGCTTGGCTCATCGGAGGTTTGCATTAGCGACCTGGAGTATGTATAGGCCAAAGAGCCTTTAAGAGCACCTGTATTCTTTTTAAGGAGAAATTCTATTCCATAGGCTTTACCTATCGAGTTGAGCACATCCTGCTCAATATTTTCATTCAAAATAATCGTAGCTCCAGATCGGTAGTCAAGCAGATTGTTCATATACCGATAGTATACCTCTGTAGAAAACTCAAGTCTGTTTCCGGCCATATTTCGGTAATACCCTAAAGAAGCCTGTCCTCCTGTTTGTGGTTTGATATAGCTATCACTTAGTTTCCAAGAATCGGTCGGGGCAATTGCCGAGGTGTTGGAAAGTAAGTGAAGATTCTGACGCATGGTGTTGAATCCAAGCTTTACAGAAGATTGATTGTTCAGATTATATCTTCCCGAAACTCTAAACTCCGGTCCGTGGTAGGTTTTGACATTTTCCCCCTTACCAAAACTCTCTTCACCTATCACATTGCTTTCGGTGATTGGCGCATTTGGAACATATTGATTCACAGTCAAAGGACCATATAATTGGTAGAACATATATCTACCTCCATAACTTACCGACAAGCGCTCATTTACAAAAAACTCATCACCGATATAGATCGAAATCTCACGGGCTTGCTCATCTTCAAGATCTTCTTCGATGACTATGGACTCCGACCCAAAAGGACTATTTGATCCCGGATTTAACTGATACTGTATGGCATGCAAACCAAACTTTAATATGTGTCGCTCATTTTTGCGGTATTCAAAATCTGCCCGGGCATGAATCTGTCCCACATCAAATTTGAAATCAAAGGAATTTAAAGGATTGTCCTGCCCAATAATCCCAAATTCATAGCTATCGTATCCGGCGGTGAATTTTCCTTCGAGTTGGTCATTGAAAAAGTGTCTCCAAGTAAGCGCTAGGTTTACATTTTGATAGGAATAAGTAGTATCAGGATCAAAGCTAAACTCGTCACTGCTCAGGTAACTGGTAAATTCCAGACTGTTTTTATCATTAATCTGATGCTTGATATTCGCGTTCACATCATAGAATGAGGCTTGAGAGCCATTCAGCGCCGCCTCGTCATCCAAAAGATTCAGCGCCCAATTGGAATAGGTCGTACGCCCACCCACAATAAAAGTAGTTTTATCACTGATCGGACCTTCCACACTTAGTCTCCCAGTCATGATTCCTATCCCTCCACTAACTCCAATCTTATCCGATTGTCCAAATTTTGGAGCTACCTGAAGTACTGAAGAAAGTCTCCCTCCATAGTTCACCGGAACGGAACCTTTATAAAGTTCTACCCCCGAGACCATGTCAGGATTAAAAGCTGAGAAAAACCCAAATACGTGAGCTGGATTGAAAACCGTGGATTGATTATATAAAATCAAATTTTGATCCGCTGCGCCACCTCTTACATTAAATCCAACACTGGCTTCACCGACTGTATTTACACCCGGCATAGTCAATACCCCTCGTAGCACATCCACTTCTCCTAATACAGCCGGAAGTCTTTTCACTTCAGCCATACTGAGCGACTGCACACCCATTTCCAGTTTATTGATATTCGAAAGTGCACCAGAACTTACGACAAATTCATCCAATGAAAGGACGCTTTCCTCGATCCGCATATCCAATACCCCATCTCCCAAAAGATCGATCTGCCGCTGCTCCTGGAATCCACCTATATTTTGGACAGTAATAGCGTGACGCCCCTTAGGAAGGGTAAGCTTATACCTACCCGATGCATCTGTGACAATTTGGGTGTAATTCACTTTTTCCAGAACTACTGCCCCATTTATGGGCTGGCCTGTTTCAATACTAGTGACCACGCCGCTAAGTGTTGCTGTTTTCGAATTTGGATTATCTGATGCTCTACCGATCACAAATCGCTTATTTTTTGCAAAAGCCTCAAGCGAATCCGAACTGGAACTCACTCCTTCTGAGCGCTCTTGAATTTCGAAGTAATCGGAAGGGAAATCTAAAGTCAACTTTCTGCCTTTCGTGATCCAGACCTGATTGCTTTTATCAATCACGTAGGTGATTCCTTTTCCTTCAAAAATCTGATCCAAAGCGGGTCTCAAGTCTGAGTTCGTTAACTGAATATTTACAGTTAATTCTTCTACGTCAGATTCTTTATAAAAAAACCGATAGGCTGTTTCCCCTTCGACACGATCTACAAATCGATCGAAACTAAGACCGGCATACATACCTGAAAGTTTGTTTGGAGAAGTAGTCTGTGAAAATCCAACTTGGAGAACACTAATCACCAGGATAAAAAAGAGTATAATTTTTTTCATTTGACGAAACCTTCAAATTCCTGATCAGAATCTACTCTCAATTGAACTAATCTCGCGAGATATTCTTCCATATTTCTTTTAAAATCGAGTGAATTTCCCTTGAATGACTGCTTCACCTCTTTCTTATCCAAGCCAAGTAATTTGATTGCTTGTGACTTTCGACTTACTGATTCAAATTGCTCCTTATTCCAAAAAAAGAAATCACTGTAAGCAACATACTCCTTGGTAAACTGTCCTAGTTCCTTTACGGGCTTAAGGACTTTGTAGTGCTTTATCAACAACTTTATCTCTCCATCAAAAGCAACTTCGTAAAACCCGTTCTCATGATGGGTATAGGAATCATTCCCTTTAAAATTTCTGAAAACCGAGCCATCATTTAGCTTAAACTCATCAACCTTCTCAGACTTGATTAGAATTTTTTGATTGTAAATCGGATGAAAAGTAATCACCCAGTCCGCCTGACTATCGTAAAGTAGCGGAACCTCACTGTAGCTAACTTCATTGATTTTTAACACCCCGGGTTCAAATACCCGAATATTGTAAAATGGAAACCCGTCAAAATTCTTTGGTGCATCAGCATATAGGCCTCCGGAAATCAACTCTTGAAAAAAAGGTAACTGATCCTGATAAAGCGCCAAATAGCTTTTTGGCTCCTGAACTACCTGCCCACTTGCCGACCATCCTAAAAAAAGAAAGGCACTGAGAAAAAAGGTTATTTTTAGCATATAAATCTCTTGCACGATAGTACTGAAGAAATGATTCAAATCTTGAAAGATATTCATGAAAGGCTAAAGTAGATTTTAAATGGATAAGACCACCCATACTTTAAAGACAAATGATCAATAGAAGAACCCTGCTCAAATCGCTTGCACTCGGAACCGCAGCCCTTCCACTTGGATCTGCTTTCGCAGCAACAACCCCAAAAGCTGAAACCCAATTTCTGTTTTCCCTAAATACCAGCACCATTCGTGGACAAAAGCTAAGCCTACCCGAAATTATTGAGCTCGCTGCCCGCGCCGGTTACGATGGCTTTGAGCCTTGGATGATGGAGATTCAGGGATATCTGGAAACAGGAAAATCCTTGGCTTCGCTGAAAAAACTAGCTTCGGATGCCGGCCTTAGATTCTTTGATTGCATTGGATTTCCGACTTGGATGGCTCAGGATGCTGCCAAAAGCGAGACAGGTTTTGTACAAATGGAGAAAGAAATGGGAATTCTGGCGGAACTAGGATGTCCTAGAGTAGCTGCTCCGGCCATAGGCACGGAAGCTCCGCTAGATCTGATGCAGGCAGGTGAAAAGTATAAGCGACTGCTCGAACTCGGAAGAAAGACAGGGGTAATGCCACAATTGGAGTTTTGGGGAGCTTATCCTTCTTTCTATCATTTGGGACAGGCGATGGCCGTAGCTGCTGCTGCGGATGACAAAGACGCAAAAATCCTAGCCGATATCTATCATCTTTTCCGTGGTGGATCTGGCTTCGAAGGCATGCGCATGCTGGATGGTCATGCCATCGATATTTTTCATATGAATGATTTCCCGGCAGATATCCCAAGGCTAGAGCAGCAGGATAAGGATCGGGTATTCCCGGGAGATGGGGCCGCGCCGATCAAGGAACTCTCCGAGGTATTGAAATCCAAAGGAGGTGAGATTATCCTATCGCTGGAGCTCTTCAACCCGACTTACTATGCCATGGATGCCGAATATGTAATTACGACAGGATTGAATAAGATGAAGCGGTTTTTTTAATTAGAAAATGAAATCCAATGCCACATTCATTTAATAAGATCTGGATCCATGCCATCTGGGCTACTAAAGACCGGCTTCCTTTAATCTCACAGGCTAAGGAAAAGCAAGTTTTCCAGTTGATCTCTGATCAGCTTTGTGAATTAGGTTGCCGGGTGAGGATCGTCAATGGCATGCCCGATCATGTTCATATATTATTTTTACAGAATCCTCAAAAATCCATTACCGAGATTATCAAACAAATCAAAGGAGGTAGTTCCCACCATATCAATCAAAACAATCTAACCAAGGAGAAATTTGCTTGGCAAACAGGCTATGCAGCCTTCTCGGTTTCCGAATCAGTCGTTGAAAAGGTTTTCCAATACATCAAAAACCAAAAGGAGCATCATCAACAGAAAACCTTTCAGGAGGAATATGAGGAGTTTTTAAAATTGAATGGATTGACCTTTTGAAATGGCTAAAGCCATTGTCCCCAACCATCTACCATCCATTTCCCCGGGTTGAAACCCGGGGCTATAACTATGCTACATTTTCCATCTCGGATCTCCCTACATAGCCCACGGTTTTAACCGTGGGTATATAAATGGCTATGGCTAGAGAAACCATTTCAATGGTTTTAATTCCTCATCCATCTGAATTTATTGCGTTTGACACGAACCGCGGCGAAAGCGATTAAAAAAGTTTGTCAAATTGCGTTTCGTGGAGACACGAACCGCGGAAAAGACAATTTTATAACCTTTCAATATTATAATAAGAAGCCTTTTCAAGAGTCAAAATTCGATCCTGCAAATCTCGATTTAGCATATGGAATTTTATCTCAAGAACCTTGTACTTCTCCATTTGCATAACAAAAATTCTAGAAATGAATACCATCCCAAAAATGACCGAATAACACAACATTCTATCTTTATTATACTTAGTGTCAAATTTCGAATCATTAATCTGCATTATTGAAATAGCTTCACTATGAGCATGATTACTCATTATAAAATAGGCGTCTTTTATTCCAAAAACATTTCCAAATCCCATTTCATCCAATAAGGTGATCCAAGGTTTAAAAATTCGAGTATCTCCCCTCTTAATTAGGTCTTTTTGCTGTTTGAAAGTTAATTCTTTAAAAGAAGCACTCTTTTCAATATTTGACCTAATTATCTCAATTTGCTTTTTCTCGTTGAAATGGATTTCTTTTGCAGAGTTAGAAACAAGTTTTATTTTCTGTCTACCAATTAAGCTAGACAATACCCAAACATCATGTTTAAAGGAAACTTCATCTTAATTTTTTGAAGAAATAAAAATATGGTTATATATCACCAAGCTTTCAATTACAGCTCTCAATAGTACATAAATTGAAGATATATCTCGAAATTTCCCTTTAATTGAAGTGCCATTTAATTCAATTTCAGTTCCACGATATAATCCCTTTAATGCTATTAAATGAAGAATAAGTTTGTTGACCAAAGTTTCAGAGTCTTTCCACCTTGAATTGAATTTTATTTTTGCATCTGCCCCCGTTTGTTGTACAGAAATAAAAGAATCTAACATTTCTTCGTACCAATCCAGAAGATCTTGGTAACTCCTGCTTCTTAATTCAAAAATTAGACGAGCGCTCCTCTCAAGAAAATCTTTATCCCCTTCCATTATCCAAAATATCCAAACTCCTCCACCAATAATCTATAAAGCTCAGCTTTGACCATTTTAGTCAAGGATGAAATTTCCTGAAAAAGCACTCCTAAATCACCATTGTTATGAATCATTGCGTATTTCTTAATCTGAATCAAACCTGAATTTTTGGTCAAAAAGTCCGGATAATCGAAATATTTGAAATAAGGTTCATCATGCAAACCCACATTTTCCAAAATATCCCCTTTGCAATAGTTGTAATTCCAAACCTGATAGAGCTCTTTAATCTTTTCGACCAGCTTATAAGCTAATTCAGGTTTCAAAACTATTTGATTATCTAAGGTTGTATTCCAAAAGGATTCAGGATTATTGGTTGAAAGTGGATTATCTACAAAAACTTCCGGGGCACCTGCCACAGGATTGTTCGCCTCAAACTTGGTGACCACACAGCGATTCTCTGATAATACAAAAGCAAAACATAAGGAATGCCAATAATCAGCCAATTCAGGTTTAATTTCTGGGGCCCAAATATCAAATTGATTGGCCCAAAGTGGGTAATTATCCAAACATTTGGTAATTGCAAACCATGAAAAAACATTTTTTGCTGAATTTAGGTCATAGGCACAATAGCTTCTTGTATCAGTAGCACCATTAAAACACTTCGTTTTATTTTTATCTTTAAAAGCAGTGTCCAATCTAAACCAAACAGATCCTAATCCATCTTCATGAAATCTAGACAAATTACCTCTAGGCTTGATTCTACAAGGTGTGGCATTATCCAAAAAGCCAATGAAGCTCGAATTAGAATCTCCATAGGTTTTTGAATTTTTCCTTCTTTCATCTTTAGAAGGGATACCACCATAAATCTCTTTACTGACTTTTTCAGACTTTAAAGGATCTCTTATAAAATCATAAAACTCTAATTTATATTTTTCTCTTATTATTATTTTAGAATTAGAAAAGTCAAGAATTTTACTCTGAGAAAGAATCTCACTAGAATATTCATCTGAAAGACTAAATTCATTCCAATTGAAATTCAAATTTTCTCTTTTTAAAAAAGTTATAGAGGTGTCCGCTTAACATCATATCATATTTGAGATATACATTTTATCTGCTTTTACCATTCTGATGATTAGATTATTGAAGATGGTGTCTTTGTTCTGGGAGCGATTAATTCGG
>NZ_JAQWXX010000134.1 GCF_029254265.1 Algoriphagus sp.
GAAAGAATACCTCTGAAAAACTAGTTTTCAAAGGACTGGCTTCGTCGGCCTACGGCCTCCTCTGCCAGTCCTTTGAAACATAAATTTAAACCTAGACACAGTTTAATGAACTATCCCAAAATAAACTACAAACGAAGTGTTAATTAGTCTATTTCGTCATCAAAATCCTCATCGATGTCTTCGTCAAGTTCATCCTCGTCAAAATCCACAATGTTATCATCTAAGAATTCATTGTCATCATCCAAGTCATACTCATCTTCAAAATCACTGTCGAAATCATCACCATCTTCGATGTCTTCAACATCATCAAAATCGTCGTCAAAATCAGCCATAGTTTAATTAGAAAGAGGTTTTGTTAAATACTGATGCTAATTAAAATATTTTTTCTTTGCCTACAATAAAGCAACAGCTAATTTTTTTTCTTCAATTGCTATTTCAGATTCTACATTTTCTTTCACCCAAGCTTTTCTAAGTAGTTCTGACCAAGTCTTCATATAATAGATTACATCTTCTTTTGAGTTTTTAGATATTGATCTCCTTCTTTCAAAGGGCATAGCTGATAAGATTTTTGGGTCAGATAGTCTTTCCAAATGAGATAAATCCTCAATAGTTAATCCAAACTCTAACATCTTACTAATCATTAGATCCATTGGGTATCCACTTGTGGGGCAAAAGTCTACAAGTTGTTGATTCCAGTCGCCATATCTCCCCATCGCATACCGATGGATTTCCGACTTTTCTAACTTGGTTAATTCTTGGGCAAGATTTCCGCAGTTGCAAGCTCCCATATGACCCCATTGATATGGAGATCCATTGGAAAGCTTAAAAATGGTCTTTTCTAGTGCCGAAATTAATTCTGGGTTTGCAATAGCCATATGGGTAAAATTTGATTCATAAACATAACCAATATCGTATCCAAGGGTTTGTCAAAAAAGTAAAATCAAAAAAAAAGACCTTAAGAAAGGCCGAATAGGAATCAACTAAAGATGGATTTTATATACTTCTTGATGAGTGGCTTTGAAAGATAATCTTTTACAATACTGTAATTTCTTGCTTTTGAAATATCTCTATCGTCAACAGAACTACTTAAAATATAGATCTGAGCCTGATTTTGGTCAGAATTAAAGGAATCTAAAAAATCCCATCCATTCATTTCAGGCATATTTAGATCTAAAAACAAATAATTGGGGCGTATTAAATATATTTCTTTTAGTGCCTGTTTTGCACTTTGGTATTTAAAAAATTTACAAGGTTCACTTACATTTTTGGATATAAGTTTCTCAGTCACAAATGTGCTGATGGGGTCATCGTCGATAAGTACTATGGTTAACATCAAATCCAAAAACTTAAGATTGAAATACAAATATCCTAATACAAAAGTAGCAGGTGTTATTAATTTATCAAATATGTTGCCAGAAATAATCCAATCTTTCTTTAAATTTTTATTTTTCGATGATTCGGAATTTTTCTTTTCCTCTTAAAAGATCAAAAAATAGAATAAAGTCAGATGCTAAGCTGAATAAGGGATATTTGAAAGTTGCAGGCTTATTCTTTTCAAAAAAGAAATGTCCTACCCAAGCAAATCCGTATCCAACAACTGGGATGGAGTATAACCAAACATAGTTTTGGGTAACCAAAGCGGAAACTAAAATCATGAACAAAAGACCCGTGCCTACAAAATGAAGCATTCTGCAGGTGTAGTTTTGGTGCTCAGATAGGTAATAAGGATAAAACTCCTTCAAGGTTTTCATTTTAGTTTCCATCATTAGTTAGGGTTTTTGTAAGATTGAATTTCTGAGATAAATCTTTCAACAATTTTATCTGTTGTTTTTAAAATTCTATTATCCTTCGTTTTTTGACTTGAAACCTCGGTAACGCCTGTCAAAGTCATCAAGAACTTGTCTTGTTTTGGATCAATAAAGTCGACAATCACTTGTACCAGTTCATAGCTTGAGGTTGTGCTCCTATTGTAATTATCTACATATGGATTGTACATCCATGGATCCCATACTCGATATCCCCAAAAAGGATATGGATTTAAATTATTATTTATTTCGCGCTCCCTCGGATCCTCATTGGAGGTATATCTAATGACAAGATCGGGTTGTATCTTATCGTAAACCAAGCCTTCCGCCTCTAGTGCTTCTTGAAGATGGATTTGCACCTGAGCATCTATGAACTGGGATGAAAATCCGCGCATACCGATTTCTTGGTTTATTAGCACAAAAGTCTTGTAGGGTTTATTTATGGGGATTTCAGAGTTTTCTTTGAAAACTTCGATTGAACTACATGAGCTTAGAAAAATCAAACCAAAAGAGAAGAAAAGTAAAGTGATAATGGATGGTTTTGTCATTTTTTGTTCTTTTTCTTCAAAAACGAATAAGGTCCTTGAAAGTTAAAATTTAAAATTTAAACGAAAAACAAGTGTAGATAAGTACATGATTCTTCCTGCTCAAATACTATTTTTGGGCAAATTATAGAAAATGAACAAACCGGATTTCGACGATATTTTCATGGAATTGGCAGTTAATCTTGCCCAAAAATCACACTGTATCAAAAAACATGTGGGAGCTGTCCTAACTAAAGACACTCGAATAATCTCTATTGGATATAATGGGCCTCCTGCCGGTACCCACAATTGTGATGTTGAGTTTCCTGAAAATGGATGTGCTCGAGATAGCAAAGGAAGTTGTTCTTTGGCTCTTCATGCGGAGCAAAATGCCATTCTTTATGCTGTAAAAAATAACACAACAGTAGAAGGATCTACGCTTTATGTGACACTTTCTCCCTGCCTCGCTTGCGCAAGGATTATTTTTTCAATGGGTATTTCAAAAGTAATTTTCCTCTTTTCGTATGCAGAATATAAAGGGATCGGAAGTGACGAAGGAGTTGATTTTCTGCGAAAATTTGGTGTGAAGGTGGAGAAATATGACAAAACCTTTGAAGTAAATGATGCGCTTGTTTAAAGGAAGTTAACTTCTGGGCTGAGTTCTATTTGAAATTTCTCAAAAACTGACTTTTGTATTTTTTTTGAAAGTGCTACAATTTCCTCTCCTGAACCATTTCCATAATTGACTAGTACAAGAGGTTGGTTTTGATGAACGCCTACATCGCCAAATCGCTTCCCTTTCCATCCCGCCTGCTCAATCAGCCATGCAGCGGGAATTTTGGTTCCTTCTTCGTTTTTATAACCAGGTATATCTGGGTAGTTTTCTTTCAATTTTTCAAATTCCGAATTAGGAATGGTAGGGTTTTTAAAAAATGAACCACTATTTCCGATTTCTTTTGGGTCAGGAAGCTTTGACTGACGAATTGAAATAACAGCATCGGAAATCGCTTTTAAGCTTAATTCCTTCACACCTTTTTCCTGGAGCGTTTGCTGAATAGCTCCATAAGTAATCTTAAAATCAGGTGATTTTTTAAGTCTAAAAGTTACCGAGTAGATAATGAATTGATTTTTTAATTCATGCTTAAATACGCTCTCTCTGTAGCCAAAATTGCAATCAACACCTTCAAATTTCCGAATCGAAAAATCATTTCGATCAATGGCTTTTAAATTTTCAAAAACCTCTTTGATCTCCACGCCATATGCACCGATGTTTTGCATTGGCGAGGCTCCAACTGTACCCGGGATCAGCGATAAGTTTTCAATTCCACCCCAATTTTGATCGATTGTATAAAGGACTAAATCATGCCAAATAACTCCTGCTCCGACCTCAATAAGAACTTCATCCGTTGTTTCCTCAAGCAAGGTGATCCCCTTGATTTCAATTTTAATTACTAGGCAATCAAGATCCTGAGTTAAAAGAATATTACTACCGCCTCCTAATATCAAGACTTTCTCATTATTTAATTTGGCCCATTTCAAAAGCGCTATGAGCTCCTCCAAATTATTGGCAACTGAAAAATATTTGGCCTTTTTGTCAATCCCAAAAGTGTTATACGCCTTCAGCGAAATGTTTTCTAGTATATTCATGAATGAATCCTTGTGATGCGAAATAAGTAAGATTTTGAACCAATAGAAAATCAAAGGATCATCCAAAACTAGATTTAATGAAAGAACTTTTAATTAATGGGGTCAGGATTCGTCAGGGACAATCCATGAATATCGAGTTACCAATTGCCAAACTTCCCACTCATACATTAATTGATTTACCCATATTTATTAGATCTGCTAAAGAGGAGGGCCCTGTTGTACTGATAAGCGGTGGTGTACATGGCGATGAAATCAACGGGATAGTTACTGCCAAAAGACTTTTAGAAGAAGTGGATGAGGGGTTAACGTTATTAAAAGGAACACTTATTTTCATTCCTTTGGTAAATATTTATGGTTTTCTATCTAATTCCCGCACATTCCCAGATGGAAGAGATTTGAATAGAAGTTTTCCCGGTAGTAAAAAAGGCTCTCTTGCAGGACGTATTGCCTTTATTCTTAATGAGCAAATTATCCCTCAGATAGATTATGGAATTGATTTTCATACGGGAGGGCGAATGTTGAGTAATTACCCTCAAATCCGCGTGGACTACTCGGATAAAAAAGCAATGGAATTGGCAAAAGCCTTTGGAACTCATTATATTCTCAATTCAAAGTACATTGAAAAATCATTCCGAAAAGCAGCTTTTAAGGCTGAAAAGCGGATTTTGGTTTATGAGGGAGGTGAATCTATGCGATTGGACGATTATGCAATTGAAGAAGGTGTACAGGGAACCAAGAGGCTTCTCGCAAGCTTAGAAATGATAGATTATAATTCTACTCCTCAAGAAACGATTTTCCTGAAAGAGAGCAACTGGGTTAGAGCAAGGTCTTCTGGAATATTTAATGCTTCTGTCAAACTAGGAGATTCAATTAAAAAAGGACAGGTTCTAGCAAGAATATCAGACCCTTATGGTCAGATTAAAGAGCCAATAAAGTCCCCGACAAATGGCTATGTTCTCGGGTTGAATAATCTTCCTGTGATCAACGTAGGGGATGCATTAGTACATATTGGAAACGAATAAAAAAATTGAATAATTGGCTTAATTGCCAAAAATAGCTGAGTTTAATGTCTATTTTAGAAAGTTTTCGTAGTGTTCGCAAACGCTCCTTGGATCTTTGCAAAAACCTGATAATTGAAGATTTTTCACTTCAAGCTTCCGAGGAAGTAAGTCCTCCTAAATGGCATCTTGCGCATACGACTTGGTTTTTTGAGCAATTTATCCTCGTTCCGAAAAATCCTGAATATCTGGTCAAACATCCTCAATTCAATTTCCTTTTCAATTCTTATTACAACACGCTTGGATCGCGGACGGTAAGAAATCAGCGGGGGTTGATGTCCAGACCTCCGGTATCAGAGGTTTTAGAATACCGAACCTATGTTGATGATGCAATGGAAAGACTTATAAATTCTGGTGATTCGGAGATCTTAGAGCTAGTTGTCCTTGGTCTAAATCATGAGCAGCAGCACCAAGAATTGTTGATCACGGATCTCAAATTTAGCCTTTGGCATAATCCGATTGACCCTGAGGTAATGGAAATTGGAGAATATGAGATAGAGGAAGGGGTGGGCTGGACGGAAATCAAGGAGGGGATATATGAAATAGGTCATTCAGGAAAGGACTTTTGCTTTGACAATGAACTCAATCGTCACAAGGTTTATTTGAATGATTTTGCAATTTCTAATCGCTTGGTGACTAATTCGGAATATTTAGAATTCATAAATCAGGGAGGTTATGAAAATCCTGTTTTTTGGCACGATGAAGGCTGGACTTGGGCAAAAAATCTCGAGATCAAAGCACCTCTCTACTGGGAAAAAAAGAACTCGGATTGGACCTATTATACTTTAAACGGTAGAAAGAAACTCGATGATAATGCAGCTGTAGCCCACATAAATTTTTATGAAGCGTCTGCTTATGCTAATTGGAAAGGAGCAAGGCTCCCCACGGAATTTGAATGGGAAGTTGCCAATCAGAATTTCAGTTGGGGGAAGCGATGGGAGTGGACCAATTCTTCCTATTTGCCTTATCCAGGTTTCAAAGTTGCACCAGGAGCTCTTGGTGAATACAATGGGAAATTTATGGTTAATCAAATGGTACTCCGGGGAGCATCAATTGCCACATCTGAAAATCATTCGAGATCAACTTACAGAAATTTTTTCCACCCGCACTTCCGATGGCAATTCATGGGAATACGTCTAGCGAAATCCCTTTAAAATTATGAATGCAAAAAATTCTGACTTTGGAAGCTTTGCCCAAGACGTTCTGTTAGGGCTTAGTTCAAATCCGAAGACACTTTCATCAAAATATTTTTACGATGCAAAAGGAGATAAACTTTTTCAAGAAATCATGGCTTTGCCTGAGTATTATCTGACAAGAAAAGAGTTTGAGATTTTAGAAAGTCAGCATAAACAAATTTTAGAACCTGTTTTAGAATCAGGTGAATCATTTAATCTTATCGAACTTGGGGCAGGGGATGGTTTGAAAACAAAAATTCTACTCAGATATCTTCAGGAAAAGAAGGTTGACTATTCTTATTTCCCAGTTGATTTCTCAGGATCAGTTTTAAAAGAATTGAAAGATAGCTTGACTCAGGAAATGCCTGAGTTGAAAGTCACTTCAATTGAGGACACCTATCGTGGCGCTTTAAAAGAAAAGGCTTGGGATAATGGGAAAAGAAGCCTCATTCTATTTTTAGGTTCCAATTTGGGTAATTTTCAATTGAAAGAAGCTCATGAGATTTTAGACCATTTGATGATTGGAGCTAATCATTCGGATTGGGCAATGATTGGATTTGATTTGAAAAAAGACCCTCAAACAATCCTGAATGCTTATAATGACCCTACTGGAGTCACAAAAGCATTTAACTTAAACTTATTAGCCCGAATCAATAAGGAACTGGGGGCAAATTTTGACTTAGATTCATTTATTCACTGGCCAACATACGATCCTATTTCCGGTGAGTGCCGGAGTTACCTTGTTTCCACTAAAAAGCAACAGGTTTATTTTTCCTCGAATCAGGAAACGATTCATTTTGAGGCATTTGAACCTATTTTTATGGAAGTAAGTAAAAAATACAACCTAATTGAGATAGGTGAATTAGCCGAGAGAAGCGGCTTCAAGGTTATTAAAAACTTCACAGATCCAGAAAATTATTTTGCAGATTGCCTTTGGCAGAAAAAGTAAAAAAAAGCGACATTGAATTTCAACGTCGCTTTTTTTGGTTTCAGCTTTTTAGCTAAAATACTCTTTCAAGCCTTCAAGTTTTTTGGCAAGTTCAGCTTCTTTCTTTCTGTAATCAGCGACATTTTCAAGCGGTCTATTGACAGAGAAATAATACTTGATCTTTGGTTCTGTTCCAGATGGTCTAGCAGATATCTTACTTCCATCTTCTAAATAGAATTGCATCACGTTTGACTTGTCCATGTCGAGCTTTTCTGTTTTCCCGGTTTTGACGTAGGTTATAGTACTTTCCTTCACATCCACGATTCGTTCTACAGGGATTCCATTCATTTCCGTAGGAGGATTTGTCCGGAATCCATTCATCAAAGCCTGGATTTGTTCAGCCCCATCTTTTCCTTTTTTAGTGACTGAGATTAAAGATTCTTTGTAGAAACCATATTGGGTGTAGATTTCAGCCAAAACATCAAAGACTGTTTTACCCTGTGTCTTGTAGTAGGCTATCATTTCAGCCACCATAGCACAAGCCGAAACACCATCCTTGTCCCTCACAAAATCCCCAACTAGATAACCGTACGATTCCTCTCCGCCGCAGATGAACTTCTTTTTCCCTTCGAGTTCTAAAATGATTGATGCAATATTTTTGAATCCTGTCAGAACCGAAAAACAGGTTACATCAAATCCTTTTGCGATTTCATCGATTAGCTCTGTGGTCACAATTGTGTTCACTATAAATTGATTTCCATCAAGCTTTCCGGCTTCTTTCCACCTACTCAAAAGGTAATAAGTCAAAAGTGAACCAGTCTGATTACCATTTAAAAGTTCGAATTCTCCGCTTGCATTAGGAACAGCAGCAGCATATCTATCCCCGTCAGGATCACAAGCCAAAACCAATTCAGCTCCAACCTCTTTCCCTAGTTTGAGGGAAAGGGTCAAGGCTTCAGCTTCCTCTGGATTTGGATAAATCACGGTTGGGAAATTTCCATCTGGCTCAGCCTGCTCTTTCACTATATTGATATTTTCAAATCCGAAGCCACGAAGCGCGGCAGGCACCATTTTACCTGAGGCACCATGGATCGGTGAGAAGACTATTGGCATGTCTTTTTGAGCTTCAATGGCTCCCTTGGAGAGACTTAGACCCTTAACTTTCTCCAGATAGATTGCATCAAAGTCTTCTTCTATATAGGAGAAAAGCGCATCATTTTTATCAAAATTCACCTGATCAAAAGAAGTGATCTTTTGCACTTCGGTGATTATATTTTTATCATGCGGTGCAACCACCTGAGCGCCATCTTCCCAATAGGCTTTGTAGCCGTTGTATTCTTTTGGATTGTGGGAAGCGGTGATCATTACGCCACTTTTACATCCAAAATGGCGAACTGCAAATGATAACATAGGAGTAGGACGCATATCTCTGAAATAGAGCACGTGGATACCATTGGCAGTCAATACGTTTGCAGTCGTAGTTGCAAAAAGAGTATTGTTGATTCTGCTGTCATGAGTGATAGCTACTCGGATTTCCTGGTTTGGAAAGCATTTCAAAAGGTAGTTTGCTAAACCTTGTGTTGCCATTCCGATTGTGTAGACATTCATCCGGTTGGTACCTACACCCATCAACCCTCTTAGTCCACCTGTTCCAAATTCCAGGTCTTGATAAAAAGAGTCAATCAGTTCTTTGGGATTTTCCTTGATGAGTGTTCTGATGGTAGATTTGGTTTGCTCATCTACATTTCCAGCAAGCCAAGACTCGGCTTTCGCTAGGATTGAAGGGTCTATTGAAGTCATATTTCAAAAATTTCTATATGGGTCTAAGATATGTAATTTGTTAAAAAATGCCATTCTGATAGGTAAATGAATTAAGAAATATTTGTTTGAAGAAATTGCTCATTAAAAGCAGAAAAAATTTTTATCCCATCGACTTTGACCTATTTTTAATATTAGGATATCATCTAAATAGCCAATATGAAGAATCATTTCTTTCGGATTTTCCTTTTTGCTTTCACTTTTTCGATAAGTATTAATCTTGGCTTTGCCCAGCAGCAATCCAATTTATATCAGCGAATTTATCTTAGTGGAAAAGATCATTCCAAAGCAGTGCTTTGGGATTTCAAAGTATCCGATGGAAGAAATAGCGGACAATGGACTAGAATCAAGGTTCCTTCCAATTGGGAAATGGAAGGCTTTGGTACCTTGAATTACGGTCATGATCACCGAGAATCTGATCGGGTTTTGGGAAAAGAAGTCGGATACTACAAACATCGTTTTTCAGGAAATCCTGATTGGAAAGGCAAAGTAATTCGATTGGTTTTCGATGGGGTGATGACCGATACTGAGGTGAAAATTAATGGACAGATTGTTGGTCCAATCCACCAAGGTGGTTTTTATAGATTCTCATATGATATCTCTGGTTTTTTGAATTATAAAAAAGAGAATATACTTGAAGTAAAAGTAAAGAAGCATTCTGAAAATGAATCGATTAACAAAGCTGAAAGAGAGGCTGATTTTTGGATTTTCGGAGGTATTTTCCGACCTGTTTTTTTGGAGATTTTACCCAAAACACACTTCACAAGAATCGCAGTAGACCCGAATGCATCGGGAAAGCTTACTACTTTATTAACCTTAAGTCAGGTACCGAAGGCTGCTCAGATTAAAATAGAACTATTCGAGCAAGGTTCTGATTTGGCCATAGGATCGAAAGTAGAGGATATCAGTTCTGATTCCGTTTGGATCAGTACTCAATTTGATCAGATTAAAGCCTGGAATCCCGAGACTCCAAATCTCTACGATGCCCGGTATTCGATTCTTCAAAATGGAAAAACGCTTTTTGAAAAGACTGAGCGGATCGGTTTTAGGACAGTTGAGCTTCGCAAAAATGATGGTTTCTATGTCAATGATGTGAAAGTCATATTTAAAGGTGTAAACCGACATTCATCTTATCCAACTACCGGAAGAGCTTTGTCAGAAGCCAATCATTTGGAGGATATTTTCTTGATGAAAGAAATGAATATGAATGCGGTTCGAATGTCTCATTATGTACCTGATGAACGATTTTTAGAATTGACGGATTCGTTGGGATTGTTTGTTTTGGATGAGGTGACAGGATGGCAAGATGCCTATGATACAATCGTGGGACCCAAGTTGGTTAAGGAAACGGTGCTCAAAGATGCCAATCACCCTTCAGTAGTAATTTGGGATCATGGAAATGAAGGTGGATGGAATTTTGCCAATGAAAAAGGTTTCCACCAGTTAGATATTCAAAAGCGTCCCATCCTTTATCCTTGGTTACAGCGAAATGGCTTTGACACTTTTCATTACCCGCGTTATGATGCTGGAATCAATAGACTGACCAGCGGTCAAGATGTTTTTTTACCTACCGAATTACTTCATGGACTTTATGATGGTGGTTTGGGCGCTGGTTTAGATGATTTTTGGCAGAGCTACACGTCCAATCCACTCGGTGCTGGCGGTTTTTTGTGGGTTTTTGCAGATGAAGCGATTTTGAGAAAAGATCTGGGAAATATCCATGATGTGGACGGAAATCATGCTCCAGATGGGATAGTAGGCCCATATCGGGAAAAGGAAGGCAGTTTTTATACCATCAAATCCATATGGTCTCCAGTGCAGGTAGAACCTTTTATTCTTTCTCCCAATTTTGATGGAAACATCAGAGTTACGAACAAATACCTTTTTTCCAATTTGAATCAAACCAAACTCAATTGGTCTATCGAGGCTTTTAACGGATGGAAAGAGCGAAGTGAAATCCACTCAGGTACCATAGACCTTCCTGAAGGAAAACCAGGTGAAACTAGGATCGTTAATTTGAATCTCCCTAGCTCATGGACTAGCGGTGATGTGCTTAAGATAACGGCAATTGGCATAAACGGTGAGGAGCTTTATACTTGGGCTAAGCCAATTCATAACCCCACAAAAGGAAATCAAAATTACTTCCGTAATGATCCTCCCTTGGAAACCCAAAACATTGTGGTCAGAGAGACATCAACTGATTTGCAGATAGCGGTAGGTGAAAAGATTTATTTCTTTGGAAAGAAATACGGAAATCTTCAATTGATCAGAGTTGACCGGGATTTAATTTCGCTTGTACAGCGTGAGGAGGTTGAGGGAGTAGAGTCAACTGTCTCAGAAGTGTCTTGGAAGAGAAATAAGGACGGTTCAATTCAGATACAATCAGAGTATAAACCTTATCCAGCAAAGATTACCTGGACTGTTTTGACTGATGGAAGATTGAAAATGGAATCTTCTGCCCCAAACTTCAACGGTAAGAATCTGGATATCCTTGGACTTGGTTTTTCTTATCCAGAGGAAAAAGTCATCAGTGCCCAATGGATAGGAAATGGTCCTTATCGAGTCTGGCAGAACAGATTGAAGGGTGTTGAATTTGGGCTTTGGGAAAAGGAATACAATAACACCATGACTGGTTTTAGCTTCGAAAATTTAATTTATCCGGAGTTCAAAGGCTTTCATTCTAATTTTCATGCACTTAACTTAAAGACTGAAGAAGGAGAGATAGAGATTCGGTCTGAAACACTAGGTTTATTTCTGGGGCTTTTTAATCCTGAAATCCCACCCCTTTCAACTCCAGGCACAAGACCAGTTTTACCAAAAGGTGATTTATCTTTCTTGTATAAAATTTCTCCGATTGGCACTAAGTTTCATCTGGCAGATGAAATGGGGCCACAGGGGCAAAAATCCAATGGAGTGGCTCATTCTGGCGATACCGGGTACTCGATGATTCTCTGGTTTGATTTTAAATGACTTTACCTAAACCTAGAAAACAATGATGAGAAATCTGTTTTTATCCTGCTTAATTAGCTTTTTAGCTGTTCAGGTTTTTGCTCAGGGGCCGATTCTCAAAACCGATTGGACCGACGAGGTGAATCCTGATTCACCCTTGCCGGAATATCCAAGACCTCAACTTGTTCGGGATAATTGGCAGAACCTCAATGGTCGATGGAATTATGCCATTCAAGCCAAAGGAACGGCCCCAACAACGATTGATCAGGGGGAAATCATTGTTCCTTTTGCAGCAGAATCCCTGCTGTCTGGAGTGCATAAAACCGTTGGACCTGAGGCTGAACTTTGGTACGAACGATCATTTGATCTTTCTTTAGAAAGAGGTGAAAACAGGATTTTACTTCATTTTGGAGCGGTTGATTGGGAATCTGAAATTTGGGTGAATGATCAACGCGTTGGAATCCATCAAGGTGGATTTGATGGTTTTAGCTTCGATGTGACGCCATTTCTGAAAAAAGGGAAAACCCAAAAAATCAAGGTGAGAGTTTGGGATCCGAGTGATTCGGGCTCTCAGCCTCGTGGAAAGCAAGTCAAAGACCCAAAGGGCATTTGGTATACTCCTGTCACTGGAATCTGGCAGACCGTCTGGCTGGAATCTGTTCCAGAGACTCATCTTAAATCTCTTTATTCTGTGACTGATTGGGAAAACTCGGCACTGATTTTTTCTCAGGAAATCACTGGTAATTCCGAGGGTATGCAGCTTCAGATAACGCTCATGGAAGCTGGAAGGGAGATTTATTCAAGCCTAGCATCCGCTTCGGATACTCGAAAAATCATCTTGACCGATCCAAAAACATGGTCTCCAGATAGTCCATTTCTATATGATGTAAAAGTGAGCCTGTTAAAAGGCAAAAAAGTTATTGATGAAATTACATCCTATGCGGCTTACCGAGATATCCGAATGTCTAAAGATTCAGAAGGTTTCCAAAGGATGTTTTTGAATGGTAAACCGCTCTTTCAATATGGCCCGCTTGATCAAGGTTGGTGGCCAGACGGATTGTACACAGCTCCAACCGATGAAGCGCTAGCTTTTGATATACTTAAGACCAAGGAGATGGGTTTTAATATGATTCGTAAGCATGTGAAGGTAGAATCAGCAAGATGGTATTACCATGCGGATAAATTGGGAATGCTAGTCTGGCAAGATATGCCAAGTGGAGATATGGGGAATCGCTGGGAAGTACGTCCGGGAATTATCAGGGAAGGAATGAATAAAGACCGTACTCCTGAAAGTGAGCAGATTTTCAAAACCGAGTGGACAGAAATCATAAATGAATTCAAGTTTTTTCCATCGATTGTGGTGTGGGTTCCTTTCAATGAAGCTTGGGGACAATTCAAAACAGCTGAGATTGTGGACTTAACCAGGAAATTGGATCCTACACGGCTGATCAATTCAGCGAGTGGAGGTAATTTTGAAATGGAAGGAACAGATGTGGTGGGAGATATTCTGGATCTTCATAATTATCCAGACCCTGTTATGCCTGACCCAGGGACCTTTGGTAAATCTGATTTGATGGTTCTGGGAGAATTTGGTGGATTAGGATTGCCTATCGAAGGTCATACTTGGTTGAATAAAGATAATTGGGGCTATCAGTCTTTTACTACGAAAGCGGATTTACAGACCCGTTATGAAAGACTAATGGCGGATTTGAAAAAGCTCATTCCACTTGGTTTGGCAGCTGCTATCTATACTCAGACCACAGATGTAGAAATAGAAACGAATGGTTTGATGACTTATGATCGGAAGATTTTTAAGTTTGACGAAAAGTTTTTAAAAAACATTCATTCTGGGCTCTACTAACTCTTCGAAAGTAAACCAACTGTTCCTACTCCTAATTTTCTCATGATCGAAGAAATATCTCCTTGTTTGTAATTAGTTCGTGTGACTTGATCCTTCTTGAAAATAATTACATTCCCCTCCCATGTGCTTGGAGCTGATGGTACGAAAACCACACAGTCTCCATTTTCAAATTCATCCACTAGAAAGCCAAACATTAATCCGTCAATTGGAACGAGTACTACTGGAAACTCTTTTTCAGATTTTAAACCAGCCTTACTCTCTAAGCTAGTTTTCATCAATAAATACCCAGGAAAAAGAGAAAGGACATTTTCTTCAATCCATTTAACCATTACTTTTCCCAATCCGAAACTGGCAATCCAACCTGCTAAAAAGCAAATTAATACAATGATCAGGATGGTAAGAATATAAGGCACATTTAGAATGGAGCTATTGATTTCGAGCTCATTACTAATCGCTTCTGCCACTGGCTTAATCAGCGCTATTCCTTTTTTTACAAAAAATAATACGAGAAGGATGGGTAAAAGAAAAAAAATTCCTCCTTTGATAGTCTTTGACACAAATGACAGGATTGTTTTCATAGATTTCTACTTTGAGTTTAAAAATTAAGAGATTATTGAGCAAAAAAAAACCGGTCTAAGACCGGCTTTTGTAATTATAAATTTCCTCTGAGCTCTTGCTCTCGTTCGATTGCTTCGAAAAGTGCTTTGAAGTTACCTTTTCCAAATGATTTGGCCCCTTTCCGCTGGATGATCTCAAAAAACAAGGTAGGGCGGTCTTGCACCGGTTTGGTGAATATTTGCAATAAATAACCTTCTTCGTCTCGGTCAACTAGGATATTGAGATCCTTAAGTGGTTGTAGATCTTCATCAATTTTACCTACTCGGTCCAATAAATCATCATAATACGAAGCTGGAACTTCTAAAAATTCAACTCCTCTCTTTCGAAGTTCTCCAACGGTATGAATAATATCATCCGTGGCAATTGCCATATGCTGTACCCCAGGTCCATTGTAGAAATCAAGGTATTCTTCGATTTGAGATTTTTTCTTGCCTTCAGCAGGTTCATTGATTGGGAACTTCACATAGCCATTTCCATTGGAAACAACTTTTGACATCAATGCGGAATATTCGGTG
This sequence comes from Algoriphagus sp., assembly GCF_029254265.1. Taxonomy (GTDB): domain Bacteria; phylum Bacteroidota; class Bacteroidia; order Cytophagales; family Cyclobacteriaceae; genus Algoriphagus. Next base: position 14,899 of record NZ_JAQWXX010000134.1, read on the forward strand.
GATATATCTTTGTCATCAAATGTGATCAAAAGCTTGAATCCCATTACATTTTCATAGAATTCAACCCACTTGTTCATTTCTCCTAAGGCTACATTTCCAACGCAATGATCGATATACATCAACCCAATAGTAGTAGGGGTGTAGGTGCTTTTACGAGGCATATATCCCGGAAGGAAAACGCCCGTATAATTCTTACGCTCTACAAAAGTATGAATTGTATCTCCATAGGTTTTGATCGATGCCACCTTTACTTCTCCAAATTGATCAGAAAGGACTTTTGGCTCTGATTCAGATTCCGCACCTCTTGAAGTAGTTTCTAGCCAAGATTTTTCTGCATCATCAACCCAAAGAGCAAGCACTTTTACACCGTCTCCATGCTTTAGGATATGATCAGAAATGATTCCGCCTGTTTGAAGAGGAGATGTTAAGACTAATCTGATTTTTCCCTGCTTCAATACATAAGAAGCACGATCTCGAATACCTGTTTCAGGACCCGCATAAGCTATCAGTTCGTATCCAAATGCATATTGATAATACAATGCAGATTGTTTGGCATTTCCTACATATAGTTCTACGTAGTCGGTACCATTAAGAGGAAGAAAATCTTCAGACATGATTTCGTTATTTTTGGGTTAAAATCTACCTCAAAGGTAGAAAATCCTGCCAAATATTATTTGGTGTTCGCGAATTATTCCTGAGGGTTTTTATTTCCCCAAAGACTAATCCAAGCCATGATCAAAAAAGCGAGAGCCCAACTGCCAAGGGGAGTGTCTAATGCAAGCCAAAACAGGGAAAAGTACCAAATCGGTCCAAAAACGAATCCGATCAAAAACTTCCAAGTGCTATCAAAAACCTTATCCTTGACACTTGGACTTTTCCAAAGCCAGAGGAAAAAGAGTGGGAAATGAAATATTTTCATCAGCTTGTTTTTTAATCCTCCATGGGTTCTGATGGGATTTGGAACCTCTCCAGTTTTCAAAAAAAGTTCAACATCTTTTTTGGAGGTAAGATCTACTTCATTCTCGATCAACCTTTCCAAATGAGATTCATAATTTTCGATTGGAATGGTGACCACAAGCTTTTGGAGTGCTTTTTCGACAGATTTGGTAAGTAGACCGGATTTAGAGGCTGGCATGTCCACGGGAATGGGCCGGTCAAAAGTGATTCTTACTTTGCTGCCTGACCTTCGATGTGCACTGTAATCCATGGCTACCGGTAAAATGACCGGATTTTTTTCAGGATATTTTTCTTTAAGTCCAAATGCCATTCGGGTAAAGCCTTTGCTGAGTGGTCTAAGATTTCGAATAAGACTATGACTACCTTCGGCAAAAATGATTACAGTGCCATTTTTGCGAAGAACTTCAAAAGTTTGATCGAAGGTTTTTTGATTTTGCTGAATTGTAGAAAAACCATCTCTCACACGGTATACTGGAAGCATCCGGATTAAATCCAGCAGTTTAGCAGCAATTGGGTTTTTAAAAACTGAGGCTCGAGTTAGAAAATATGGGTTCAGTGAAGTGTGTGTGGCCAAAAGCAAAGGGTCCACCAAAGCATTTTGATGATTGGCTACCAAGATGATAGGGACATTCTTTGGGATGTTTTCTGATCCTTCGACCTTGATTTTTTTGAAATACCCATGAAGGGCGATTTTCACGATCAGACGAAGAAATGCATTTAGCAAGTATTTCATTTACTCAAATTCAACTTTTACAGGGAGTTTTTTTTGTTTCCATATACTGGCAATTGTCATTCCTGAGATCAAATGCCAGATTCCCCACCAGGCAGTGATGATTGCCATTCCTCCCAACCCATCAAAATAAGTGAAAATCAAGACGAGCCCCAAGCCTGAATTTTGAATTCCTGTCTCAATTGTAAGTGATTTGATATCGGTAATGGGCAAACCAAAAACTTTTCCTGTAAAAAAACCAGCTCCTAATGCCACTAGGTTATGAGCTAAAACCCAGAAGAAAATCAATGAAATGTACTTTTGGAAAATATCTAAATTCCCTATAAATGCAATAACCACGAATGCTGCAAAAATGAGAATGCTCAGCGGTTTCAATATTGCAGAAGCACGCTCAGCAAATTTAGGAAGGTATTGATGAGTCAGAATTCCCAAAATCAACGGAACACCGAGAATTAAGCCTACAGTCATGAAAACATCAGAATAATCTAGGCTTATATCTCGTAAAAGATTGGAGGTTGGGGAGTAGAAGCTAGCCCAAATCCCAAAATTCAAGGGAGTAGTCACGATTGATAAAATACTAGAAAATCCCGTCAGACTCACTGAAAGTGCAGTATTCCCTCCAGCAAGATTGCTCAAGAAATTTGATACGTTTCCTCCTGGGCAAGCTGCAACTAAAAACATCCCAAGTGCAACAGAAGGTGGTGGCTTCATGGCCAGCACTAGACACCAAGTCAAAAAAGGTAAAAGAAAAAATTGGGAAAATACCCCTAAGAAAAAGGCCTTAGGGTTTTTAAGTAGGTATTTAAAATCCTGGAACCTCAGATCAAGTGAAACTCCGTACATGATCAATGCAAGCGCAAGATTAAATAAAAGTAGATCGCTTGTAGAGAAATTTATCCGGATTGAATCGAGAGGTGAGGTTGGGTCCATATCAAGCAGCTAGCCTTAAAATTATGAAATCAGATTTAAGAAGAGGACCAAAGCTAATAAAGCTACTGATTAAAATATGTTTATCGAGTTGATGCTCTTTGAATTTCTAGAATGCGAGCTTCCTTCTGGCTTTCGTTTTAATTCTAATTTTAATATCCGATTTTTTGCCAGTAAATAGATTAAACCTTATTAGAAATAAGGGTAAAGCCTGAATTTGTTCTTTTCGTTATTCAATATTGAAGATCAATGAAATAAAGCCGATGACATCATTTCGGATAATCCTGTTAATTTCTATTTATTGCTTAATTTGATCTTCGAGCATTGTTATCTATTTCTGTTTTCCTTCGTAAAAGATTAAAAATCTCTTTTAAAATGAAAAAGTCGCTTTTATCTCTATTCATTCTTTTTTTCTTAATCACTGCCTGCAAAGAGGAAGAAGAACCAATTATTTATTGTGGGGTAGAAAATCCTGCTGAAAGTCTGACTTGGCTAAACACACTCACCGATGAATTAAATGACTCGTATTTTGGAGTTTATTTTTATGTCACTGCTGGCAAATACCAAAACCAAGAAGTCTTTCTGATCCGAAACTGTTGTCCAAATTGTAACACAATAATCTCAGTTTATGATTGTGAGGGAAAGGTCTTAGGTTTTCTAGGTAGAGATGGAGCTGGGATTGACCCGACGGAAATCAAAAATGAGGTCATCATTTGGAAAGGAACCGGCTTTGAATGTACGGTCTGAGAATTAAAATTTACTGCGGAGTTATTCCAAAATAGTAATTGAATAATTTTTTTGATCTGATTCACCCGGAGCTAACTTCAAGAGTCCTTCCTTCTCTTCAAAGTTTTGATTGGTGTCCACTGAGTCAGCAATTCCTAGCCAAGGCTCGATACATACAAATGGAGCTGATGGTTTTGCCCAAATCCCCAGGTAATTAAAATCTTGGTATTCTACAGCTAGTATCGGTCCGCGCTTCTGAGATACAAGAGCTACTTTTCTGGATATCAAATTTTTAAAAACCAAGGCATCATCATCAAAAAGATGGGAGTGAAGAGGGATGGTTTTGCTTTGATTTAGCATAGGGATACTACCCAAACCTATTAATCCATTTGGTTCGATCATACAGGTTGCATCAGTCTCGTCTTCGGGAAATTCTAAATAATAATCCTCGTATTTTTCATCTGAATGAAGTGGGCAGTTAAAAGCTGGGTGTCCTCCAATGGAATACAGCATAAAATCCTCACCTTCATTAGAAATATGATGCTTGACTTGAAGTGTTTTTCTATCCAATAAAAATTCAATTTCCAACCTGAACTTAAAAGGATAAGCAATCAATGATTCTTCGTCCCATGATAAAGCAAAGCGCAGGAAATTTTTTCCGGAAGCTATAAGCTTTGGTTTTAACGAATTCCTAACCAACCCATGCTTCTCCAGGGAATAGGTAATTCCTCTATAAGTCATCTGTCCTTTTTTCAAGGCTCCAACGATCGGGAATAATACTGGCGCTTGGCCTGCCCAGTAATCTGGGTTTCCTTGCCACAAGTATTCTTGATTAGAATTTTTTGAATGGATGGAGGAAAGCTCCATACCAATAGAATTGACTTGGATCCTTAGATCGGAGGATTCGATCTGATGCATCATAAAATTTTACTTTTTGAAAATTGAGGTTTGCGCCTCAAGGTTAGTTCCTGTTGACTTTTCCTATCCCGTTAATATCTTCTTTGATCACTTTAGGATTTCCACTATAATTAACTGATCCTATGCCATTTACTGTGATTGATAATTCTTCTTCACAATACACCTCGACCAGCCCTATTCCTGAAGAATTCAGCATCATTTTTTGGGAAATTAGTTTAGAAGCATCAATCTTACCCATGCCTTCGTTGGACAGACTAATTGTTTCTACAGTTCCTTTTAGGATAATATTCCCCATCATATTAAATGTTGCTTCGATAGTATTTGCCTCAATTTCCAAATCAATCTTTCCTATCCCATCACCGGAAATGATGATTCCGTCTACTTGGAATGCATTCTCAGTCTGAATATTCCCTACACCTTCAAAATTCAACTTACTTAGATCTGAGACAGTCACATAGATATCGGGTGTAAAGTCTTCAAATATATTTTTGACATTATCTTCATCTTTATATCCAATCTCCAGAACCTCTCCATTCTCAACAATTTCAAGTAACGCAACTGCCTTTTCATCACCTTCTACTCGAATCGACTCATTATCTCCTTGCTTTAGGTAAATATTGAGGATACCGGAGATTTTAACTTCGGAAATACCACTAAGCTTTCGCTCATCAGTTACATTTTCACCCGATTCTTGTCTTTCACGAGATGACCGGGAAGTGCAGGATAAAACGGCTAAAAAGGCCAAGGCTAGGAAATAGTGATAAGTTTTCATGTGCAGTGGGGTTGTTTTGTTTTCAAATAATAGAAATTAAAGATACTAATCATCTCGATTGAATTTTAGCAATCTAAAAAAAGGCGTATAAACCATGAAAATACAATAAGAAATCATGTGGAGTAATATCAATTTTTTCTTCGGAAATGTTCGGTTATCTTAATCCCGAATCAATCCAATTCGATTTATCTACCCAAACGCTTTTATGAACACGATCACACTTAGAGTTTTTCAGTTTTTACTGATTTCATTATTTGTTTTTGCTTGCAAAAGCAATCAAGCTCCGTTCACAAAAAGGGATATTAAAGCCAGTCAAAAGCTAATTGGCCTTAATTATTCAAATCAAGAGATTGATACCATGTATGATTACTTGGTAGAAAATAAACTTGGATATGACAGTCTTCGCCTATATAAAACTTCAGCAGAGACTTTTCCGGCAATGATGTTTGACCCGCATCCATTGGGGTTTGAATTTCCTCAGAAAAAAGAAAACCCCAAGTTTCTGATTCCAGAAGGAATAGAACTACCTGATGATTTGCAGGAAGTGGCATTTTTCTCTATTCCGCAGCTCGCCTCACTAATCAAAAATAGAAAAATCACTTCTGAGCAACTTACCCAACTTTATATCGATCGAATCAAACGTTTTGATGGGCAATTGCTGAGTGTGATTACTCTAACAGACAGCTTGGCTTTGGCGCAGGCAAAGAAAGCAGATAGGGAAATCGCGGCTGGAAATTATAAAGGCATCTTACACGGCATTCCCTACGGGGTAAAGGATCTGATGGCTGTGGAAGGCTACCCGACGACATGGGGAGCAAAGCCATACGAGGATCAAGTAATAGATTACACTTCTACGGTAGTTCAAAAATTGGAAGCTGAAGGTGCGGTACTAATTGCCAAACTAGTCTCTGGAGCCTTGGCTAGAGGAGACGTCTGGTTCGGTGGAAAAACCAAAAACCCTTGGGACCTTACACAAGGGGCTAGTGGTTCATCTGCAGGTTCTGGATCGGCAACTTCTGCAGGATTAGTAGCTTTTGCACTAGGTACAGAAACTTTGGGTTCAATCGTGGGACCTTCCAGTAGAAATGGCGTGACTGGACTTAGGCCTACTTATGGAAGAGTGAGTCGTCACGGCGTGATGAGTTTGAGTTGGTCTATGGATAAGATCGGTCCGATCGCGAGATCAGCAGAAGACTGTGAGATAGTTTTTGAGACCATTTATGGAAAAGATGTAAAAGATCCCAGTACAAATGACGTTCCCTTCAATCGGTCCTCAAAGACTGCAGGCCAATTGAAAGTTGCTTATTTAAAGGGGGATATAGATAAGGATACTACCGATGTTGGAAGGAATCTCCAGGCAACTTTGGAGTTGTTTCAAAATTTAGGAGTTCAACTGGATTCGATTGCTTTTCCAGCTGATTACCCGTATGCTGTTTTTGACATTATTTTGCGAGCAGAGGCTGGAGCGTTCTTTGATGAGTTGGTTCGATCAGGGGCAGTGGATACAATGGTCGAGCAACAAAAAAGTTCACGAACGAATTCGCTTCGGCAATCTCGATTTATCCCTGCGGTGGAATACCTTCAGGCAAATCGGCAGCGAAGACTTCTAATTGAAGAAGTAAATAAACTTTTTAGCCAATATGATGTGATTATTTCTCCCACTTCGAATATGCACCAACTGATGGGTACGAATCTAACTGGACATCCGGTGGTCTGCGTTCCAAATGGTTTAGATAAAAAAGGAAGACCTACGAGCTTTACACTAATTGGGAATCTTTACGATGAGGGTAGTATTTTAGCTTTGGCTAAAGCCTATCAAGCTGCCACTGAATTTGAAGAGGCGCATCCTCCTTTGTTTCAGAAATAGAAGAGAATCTCGCTTGAGTTCAGGATAAAATAACTTGTAAATTTAACCAGACTAGATCATTCTGTACAAAGGTCTGCTTAGACAAGTTGGTCCACCACATCCTTTTTGGCTAATTTCCTGACCCTCGTATTCTATCACTTCACATCCGACAGCTTTTAAACGTGCTACACTTATTGGGTTTCCTTTGACAATGAGGCACTTTCTTGGAGCCAAAGCCAGGACATTGCAACCCATTGAATCAAACTCTTCTTCTGGGCATTCGACCAAAGTAAATCCTCTTTTCATTAACTCCTCCCTGAAATATATTGGCATAAGAGGAGAATAAACCATAGCCAAATCCTTATCTAAAGGACTGATAATCGACATTAGATGAAATACGTCAGATGGTCCTTTGTAATGGGGAAGCTCTACTTGGAGGACTTCAATTCCTCTTGGCTCTAAAAAATTTCGAAGTTGTCTGATTCCTTCTAGGTTGGTTCGGTAAGTATGGCCTACAGCCAAAGTCTTTTCATCCAGCCAACACATATCTCCACCTTCGCAGGTTCCAGGTGCTTCCACTTTACCTAAAACTTTTATTCCATTTCCCTGACAAAAAACCTCTATTGACTTTGGTTCAGATTTCCTTGCCGCTTTTCCCATATTGCAAAGGATCAGACCAAAATCTGTTCCCAAAGCTGCATCCCGGCAATAAATCGAATCCATGCTCGTCTTGGATGCAGGAAGCAAATGGACTTCAGCGCCTAGATTTTCGAAGTATTTTTGGAACTCTGAATATTCTGTTTTTGATTTTGTGAAATCCACAGCAGAGAGATAATTCAATTCTTTCCATTCTGCGGCTATTTTTTCGGCTGATTCAAAAGCAGATTCTGCTGGTTTCAGGATAACACTTTTAATCAATCCATAGTCTGAGTGGCAAGTTTTCATTTTCGTTGTTTTTTATTGTAGATATAAACTGGGACCCCTAGTAGCATTCCAACAGTTCCCCAAAGTATCGCTTCTGTTCCCGAACCAAAGAATACCCAAATACTAAAGCCTAGTCCAAGCAAAGAAATGATTTTGCTTTTGAGGGTCCAGGTAAACCCTAACTTTTCTCCGAATGAAAAATAGGTATACACCAAAGCTGCAGATAAATAGAAAAATAAAGAAGTAATCGTACTTAGCAAAACCATAAAGGAATAAAGGCTGGCAAATCCTTTGGTCATATTTAGGATCAAAAGAATTGTCACAAAAACGCTGGAAACGATAATGCCGGTACTAGGCGAATTATTCTTGTTTTTAAAAGCCAGCGCTTTGGGAAGCAAGCCATCTTTTGCCATTGATTGGGCAATTTGTCCTTGAATCAAAATCCAACCATTCAGCGCTCCAAAAGTGGAAATACAAGCTCCTGCTGCAACCCAGTATTTTGCTCCACCTCCAAAAATTTTGGTCGCAGCATCACTAAGTGGGGCAAGACTTGAAGCTACTTCACCTGGAGGCAGCACACCAAACAGGGATATTGAACTGAACATGTAAAGAAAAACTACCAATCCAACTCCGATCAGTGTGCCTTTTGAAATGTTTTTCTCGGGATTCTTAATATTATCTGCTGGGATCGTAGCGGCTTCAATACCGAGGAAGGCATAGAAACAAAGCACTGACGCACCTAAAACTGCTTGAGCAGAAGAAGTTCCTGAAAGGTTGAAAGGAACGAAATGATCTGGGTTGAAAAAGAAGATTCCACCAACTGCGACAACTAAAACAGGGATTACCTTCAAAGCCGTTGTCAGCACTTGTAAGTTTCCTCCTGTTCGTATTGATCGGCTATTGATGGCAGTGAGTGTCCAAATCACAACCAAACTAATGATTGGTGATAAATAAGATGATTGCCCAATAGCAGGAAAGAAAACACTGAGGTAGCCTGTGAAAGTTAAAGCAATGGCCACATTGGTACTCCAAAGTGAAAGCCAAAATCCCCATGCCACTAAAAATGCGGGAAAATCCCCGAAAGCTCTTTTGGTATAAGCATAAGAACCGCCACTTTCGGGAATCACTTTGCTAAGCCGCCCCATCATATGTGCTAAAACTATTGCTCCTATCGCGGCTACAACCCAACCCAAAATGCTGATCCCTCCAAACTGCGCTAGAGCAGAAGGAAGAGTAAAAATCCCCGAGCCGATCATTCCCCCGGCAACCAATGCGATGACTGTAATTAATCCGAGCTGTCTAGGCGAAGAAGTTTTATTCAAAAGAAAACTGAATTGAGTGGAAATACTTATTTTGGAAGCAAACAAGATAATTAGATAATTGAAAGCTTTCCATATCCATCCCGATATTACTCAGGCAGAAACTTTGCCTTCTTCTTTTTACCGCTCGAAGGAGGTTTATGAGGAACTAATCGATAGGGTCTTCGCCAAAACCTGGCAATTTGTCGGAGATACTGGTTTAGTCTCTTTGAATCAGCAAATAAACCCATTTACTTTTTTGGAATTTGGTCTTGAAGAACCAATGATGCTGACCAATGATAATGGATCTATATCCTGTATCTCCAATGTCTGCACGCATCGTGGCAATATTCTTTGCCATGATCCCTGCAAAATGCGACAAATTACTTGCGCATATCATGGAAGGAGATTTGATCTTCAGGGGGGATTTCAACACATGCCTGAATTTAAGGAAGCTAAAGATTTTCCAAGAAAAGGAGATAACCTGCATCGCTTTCCGCTCAAGCAATGGGGGCCTTGGTTATTTACTGCATTAGAAGACTCTTTAGACTTTCAATTAGTCTTAGATGTCATGCAGCGTAAAGTGGGTTTTTTGCCTTTAAACGATTTTAAAGAAGATAAAAGTCGAAACAAGGATTACTTGGTCAATACGCATTGGGCCTTGTATTGCGACAATTATTTGGAGGGATTTCATATTCCTTTTGTGCATGACAGTCTAAATGCTGTGCTGGATTATAAAAAGTACGAGACGCAGCTTTATCCATATTGTAATCTACAAGTTGGTCATGCAGCAGGAGGGGAGCATGTGTTTGATTTACCAAAAGATCATGAAGATTATGGACAGAAGATCTCTGCTTACTACTTCTGGATTTTCCCAAATATGATGTTCAATTTTTATCCATGGGGCTGCTCAATCAACATTGTTAAACCTATTTCACTGAATCGAACCAAAGTTAGCTTCATCACTTATGTACTTGATGAGTCTAAACTTGACACCGGTGCAGGGGCTGCGCTAGATAAAGTAGAACGGGAAGATGAATTTGTGGTGGAAGGTGTTTTCAAGGGAATGTCTTCCAGAGTCTATCAAACTGGACGTTTTTCCCCTAAAATGGAACAAGGAGTTCATCAGTTTCAAGGTTTATTAGCGCAGTTTTTGAACTCTTAAATTTTGAGTCTCTGCTAGAGCTTCTTAACGCTTCATTGATTACAAATTCGAATTTGGAGTAGATTGTGGACCTTTCTATTTTGCAGACCTATTAGAACTCTCCCTTGTTTATGTTTGAAAGTCCCGATTACCCCAAAGCGCTAGATGAATCAGTTTTTGATTCCTGGCTTGAAAATGGGAGAAACAGTAAAATTTCATATGCCTATATTTTGATCGTTTGGGATGAACTTGAGGCTACCTACTTTCCGGTTTTTGTAGAAAATAGAGACCAAATTCAAGACTATGAGCCCTATGGACATTCCTCCCAAAGACAAACTCTTGTTGCAGCTTATGACCTGTATTCTGAATCACGAATCTCATGAGTTTTGAAAAGTAAGCCCTTCTAGTTGTTACTTAAATTTGAAACAGAATGGTTTTAGGATCTTATTCGGATAAGGATTTTGATGCGCTTTACCCCCTCAAAATGAGGAAGCTTTCAGGGACACACTGGACTCCTGTGGGAATTGCAAGGAAAGCAATTTCCTTCTTTGAAAATTCAGGATGTAAGTCGGTTTTAGATTTAGGATCAGGCCTAGGAAAATTCTGCCTGATCGCTGCAGACAGTTCGGGTATTAAAATTTCTGGCATAGAACAGCGGGAAAATCTGGTTCAACTCGCCAGAAAGATTGCTGTCAATCATCAACTTTCTAATCTGGAATTTATCCATGGAGATTTGATTTCCCTGGATTTCCGTGATTTTGACGGCTTCTACTTTTTCAATTCCTTCGAGGAGAATATCAATTCAAAAGACCCTCTAGACAGGCAAAGCAACATAAATTCGATTCAATATGAGCAACATATCTTAGCTCTTAGGGCGAAGTTTGATGCTTGTCCTATTAAAACCAAAATAGTCACCTATTGTGGCGAAGCTTCTGAAATCCCGGAAAGCTACCGATTGGTCCAGCAAAGCCACAAGGGGAAATTGCGGTTTTGGGAAAAGCAGATTTAAACCTCCCAAAATTGGTTTTTCATGATGCTGATGAAGTGGAAGTGAGAGCGATTTATTTTAAACTCTCCAGCACTAGCCTTACCAATTCTGCCTTATCGCTATTTGGAATCCATCTCGCTACAATCACTAAATCATTTTCCTGATCTACGTAGATCATATTTGTTCCAGCACCAATATGAAGAAAAGCGCTTTTGGGTGCATCTGGAACTTGTTTTTGATCCTCATTGAGGAAATAATTCATAAAACCATAACCTGGATTAGCAGGAGTAGGGGTTCGTGATTTGGCAATCCAGTTTTCAGGTATCAATTGTTTACCATTCCAATTTCCATTTCGAAGCGTCAAATATCCAAATCTTGCCTGATCCCAAGCTGAAAGCATCATCCCTCCACCCCAATGAGAGCCACCACTTACAGATTGAATTATCTGCCCGTCCAGGATCACAAAAGAGTTTTCATACCCAGTCCATCTCCACGTATCACTTGCGCCTATTGGATCCATTATTTCAGATTTTAATACTTGAGGAAGTGGTTTTCTCCACACGTTCAATAGAGCCAGCGCAAGTACGTTTACTCGTGTGTCATTGTATTCATAGACTGATCCCGGGGCATTTTGTGGTCTTGCTCGTTTTTCTTTCACACCCTCAGATGGACGATCGCCCCAGTCAGGTTTTCCCCAGAGCGTTCCTTCCCAATCTGAAGTCTGGCGGAGCAAGTCATCCCATCGGATTTGTCTATTGTGCTCTGTGTCAAATAGCTCAAAAACATCTTCTTCGAACAAATGATCGGATTTGTTCATCATTGCTTTCACTGGGTCATAAGGGTAAATAGGAGCCATATAGGGATAGACCAAATCCATTTCATCTTTAATCAAACCTGCCTCTACAGCGAGTCCTGCAGTAGTGGATAGAAAGCTTTTTGCAACACTAAATGTCAAATCTACCCGACTTGGATCACCCCACTCACCTACGACCATACCTTTGTAAATAATCAGACCGGCTGCCGAACCTCTGATTTTCATCGGACCCACAGGATATCCAAAAGGCTCCCGACCAAAAGCACTTTCATAATGTGCTATTTTAAGATTTGGGTTTTCGTTACTCTCATGAGTTTTTGCAAATTCAAGAGCCTCATTCAGTTTTGATTCGTTTATGCCGAGTTCGCTAGGTTTCACTTTTTTCCAGTCTCCTTTCGGAGGGAAATACTGCTGTGCAACAGTGGTTTGACTTAAAAACAGGAAGGCCAGAAGTGTGTTGATAAAGATTTTCATGGATTTGAACTTTGTTGCGAGTTTACTATTTTTTATCATTCATAATCTGCCATTCATCAAAAGCTCTTTCATCAGAAGTCAATAATTCTGGTTTTCTTTGTGGTTGCATTTCAAACCCTTCCTCCTTAGCGGAGTTATTCTTTGGAAAGAAAATCAAACCTATTCATATCAAAGTTATGACCGAAGCAAAACTTGACCCTAAAATCTACATCATCGGAGCTGGAATTTCAGGCCTTGTGGCGGCAATTGAGCTGGAGAAAAGTGGATTTTCTCCTGTTATCTTAGAAGGAAGTAATTCGATTGGAGGAAGAGTCAAGACTGATTTGATAGATGGTTTTCGACTGGATCAGGGGTTTCAGGTTTTACTTACGGCCTACCCTGAGGCTAAGAAATATTTGGACTATCAGGCTTTGAATCTAAAAAGCTTTGAACCTGGCGCAGTGATTTTTGATGAGCATGAATCTTTTATTATTACCGATCCGCTGCGAAATCCACTCCAAATTGTTGGAATGGCTTTTTCCAAAGTGGGTTCATTTTTGGATAAAGTGAAAATGTTCAGCCTTACTCAAAGCCTCAAAAAGAAAACTGTGGATGAGATCTTCAGTTCGGAATCAAGACCTACACTTCAGTACTTAAAGGAATATGGTTTTTCTGATCAAATTATTTCCTATTTCTTCAAGCCATTCTTCAGAGGGATCTTTCTTGAACCCCATTTGAATACCTCTTCCCGAATGTTTGAGTTTGTTTTTAAGATGTTTTCCATAGGAAATGCAGCTGTCCCGGCAAAAGGAATGGGGGAAATACCACAGATGCTTCGTCGTCAGTTGAGCAAAACTCAAATCTATTTTGAAACCCCCGTTAAACAAATAAAAAGCCAGGAGATTCATCTTGAGAATGGGGAGATACTAGCTGCTGATCGAATCATTATAGCTACTCAGCCGGATAGCGTATTGCCTCAAATGCAAGGTCAATTCGCTAAACCTAAGCATGTGACTAATCTGTATTTCACAACCCAGAAGTCATTTATGGCTCGCCCTATGATTGGATTAATTCCGGGTGATGGTCATTTGGTAAGCAATATTGTTTTTATGGATGATGTATCTGAGGAGTATAGTGCAGAAAATCGTTCACTATTGTCAGTAACCGTGCTGGATCACTCCTTTTCTGAAAAAGAGTTGATCAAAGCAGTACAGGCTGAGCTGGAAAGGATCTCAGGGATTAAAGGAGAATATTTCAAGCATCTGAAAACTTACGAGATTCCATATGCATTACCTACTTTGGATGATTTGAAATATGAAATTGCTTTTACCGAGACCAAGATTACCGAAAATGTATTCTTAGCAGGAGATTACCTTCTCAATGGTTCGATCAATGCAGCAATGACTTCAGGAAGACTCGCTGCTGAAGCCGTTAGCCATAGTTTTATGACTACCCACTGAACGGAAACTTAAAATTATTTTAAGGGAACATCTCCGGCAACGTATTGTAAACCATCCAAATAAAATCGGAGTAATCTAGGGTTATCAAAGCTTTGGGCATTGTGAGATGGGGAAATGTACATTACCCTACCTTTTTCCTCTGATCTGATCCAGGATACATAGGTCTTTCCCTCTTTCAACTCTTGACCTTCTCGTTGACCTTCAATTTCAGCATTGTTGAAATAAAGCAGCGGGGTGAAATCAAGATTTGCGTAAGCGTTTTTGTAGAAATAAGGTTCGTCTATATGGCTAAAACCTTCTACAGGAAATGCCTGAACCAATGGATGAGATGAATCTTCAAGACGTACCTGAAATTTTTGTTGCTTTGGATGGTAATCAAAACTTCCTCCAACTAATCGACTGAATTCATCGGAATTGTTTTGGGTGGTGATGGCTCCGTGAATAAGAAGTAATCCTCCACCGTTTTTAACATATCTACTAATATTCCCTTCCAATTCTAATGCTTTTGCCATCAAAACGGTTGAATCCGCATCTGAAGTTTCTCGGAGTTTATCCCAAAACAAATTACGATGGTCTGACTTAGAGCAGGTATTATTCAAAACAACCGCGTCGAACTGAGCTAAATTCTCTGGCTCAAACCAAGCGATGTCTTTGCTGCCAGTGACATCAAATACTTCAGCTTTCTCACTGATTATTTTGAGCATCTCTTCAGTATGAGGAATTACCCAATGATTGAATCCTGTATGAAGGGAAAAGACCAGGATTTTTTTCTTTTTCTTAAATTCAAAAGAAGTTTCTTCTGGTGCCAGTGATTTGATTTTTCCTTTCCAATTTTCATCTAAAGGGACTTCACTTAAATTTTGGCCTAAGGCTATTCCAGAAAAAGCAAAGAAAACGATTGCGTAGAAAACTAGGGTCTTCATTGGGTTTGATTGTTGAATAGTCTGTAATCTTTTTAGAATTTCAATAACTTTAAAAGTCAACACCCAATAACCTGATTTTTCTATGATTCGCAAAACATACCTTGGTCTCATTGGCATTTTGCTTTTACTTTCTACGGAATCGTTCGCGCAATCAGTCAGTTTGACTCAAAATGAAAATGGGGTAGATTTTAAGCTTGGAGACCGAGTGGTTCTAACCTATCAAACCGCGACTGCTAAAGTCCCTGATGGCGTAAAAAAAGACTATGAAAAGTCTGGATTTATCCATCCAATTACTTCCCCATCCGGTCAGGTATTGAGTAGGATCCAGCCTAAAGATCATTACCATCATTATGGGATTTGGGGACCTTGGACCCGTGCTACCATTGGTGGGAGAGAGGTCGATTTTTGGAATTTGGGTGACGGAAAAGGCAGAGTTGATTTTGGGGAAATTCTTTCGATGAAAGAAGCAGGAGGAGCGGCTGAACTAAATGTGAGGCAAAATCATCTAGACCTTACAGCTCCAGAAAGGGAGCGATTGGCAATCAAAGAAGATCTTCGAATCAAAGTAAAGCCTGCTGATCAGGGACGATACAGTGTAGATTATACAACGACCATAAGTACTCCATTAGAAGGTGGGATTTTATTAGATGATTACCGGTATGGTGGAGGTATTGGTTTTCGTGCGACTGAAGTATGGGGTGATGCAAATAGTACTATTCTTACTTCCGAAGGAAATGATCGTAAAACTGCCGACGGTACCGCTGCCAAGTGGATAATCGTACAAGGAGAAACAAAAGATAAGTCTGGAAAAAGTGGAATTCTTTTTTTAAGTCACAACACAAATAAAGCTCACCCTGAACCATTGCGGGTTTGGCCTGAAGGGCAATACGATGGTCAGGGAAATGTATTCATCGAGTTTTGTCCTATTCGCCACGAGTCTTGGGCAATGCAAAAAAATCATAATTATACCTTGAAATATAGAATGATTGTCTTCGATGGTGAACTCAGCCCTCAGGAGGCTGAGGCCTACTGGAAGGCATTTGTAAAATAACAATAACCCAAAAATCATGAAACGAAGAAACTTTATCAAAAACACAGCATTAGCCAGTGCTGCCATTGGATTTCCAACGATCGTTCCGTCTTCCGTTTTTGGAAAAAATGCACCTAGTAATAAGATTAATATTGGTCAAATCGGCTGCGGACGCATCGCCAGAGATCACGATATGCCGGGAGTCTGGCAGCATGATGTAGCTCGAATAGTAGCTGTTTCTGATCTGGATTCCAACCGAATGGCAGATGGTAAAAAACATGTAGAGAACTACTATACAAAAAAGATGGGATCTCCCTATTTGGACGTGAAGCAATATGCAGATTACCATGATATGCTTGCTGATAAAGATATCGATGCTGTAGTGATCAGTACACCGGATCATTGGCATTCTCAGCCTGCTATGGAAGCTGCTTTGGCAGGAAAGCATGTGTATGTACAGAAGCCTACTTCACTAACTATTAAAGAGGGAAGACAACTCGTGGAAATGGTTAATAAAACCGGAATTGTACTTCAGTTGGGCACACAGCAACGCTCCAGTGAGCAATTTAGAAAAGCTGCCGAATTGGTGAGAAATGGAAGAATTGGTAAGCTTCATACGGTACGAATTGGACTTCCGGGTGATCCATCAGGTCCAGATGCGCCAGCGATGCCAATTCCCAAAAATTTGAATTACGATATGTGGCTAGGCTCAACTCCTGAGGTCCCTTATACGGAGATTGGGGTTCATCCGCAAGTTGGATATGATCGTCCGGGTTGGTTGAGATTAGAGCAATACGGTGCAGGAATGATTACCGGTTGGGGGCAGCATCATTTTGACTCAGCAGCTTGGGGAATGGATACTGAATTAACCGGTCCACGATTCATTGAGGCAGTTGCAGAATTCCCTCGATCAGGTCTTTGGAATGTTCATGGTGACTTTATGGTGAAAGCAGAATATGAAAATGGAATAAACATGTTTACCAGTGGAGGCTATCCAAATGGAATTCGATATGAGGGAACTGAGGGATGGATATGGGTTTCTCGAGGAAGTTATACCGCCTCTGCTTCAGATCCAGTTTCCAAAGAAGCAAGTAGCAAAGCACTTGATGCATCTGATCCTAAGATTTTGGATTCAGTTATCGGGCCAGATGAGATTCAACTGTTGCGAAGTACTGAGCATCATGGAAATTGGTTGGGCGCAATTCAAGGCCAGAATGAATTGCTTTCTCCAGCTGAGATTGGTCATCGTTCTTGCTCAGTTTGCTTAGTGAGCCATATCGCGATGAAACTTGGAAGAAAGCTGGAATGGGATGCTAAATCGGAAACATTTGTTAATGATTCGGAAGCAAATTCACATTTGAGTCGGCCACAACGTGCACCTTACGGCACGAATAATATAAAAGTCTAAACTGAAAATGAAATTATTAAAACCAATCCTGGGAATTCTATTGATGAGTTCAATCTTTGGATGTGAAACGAAAAATTTGGAAAACTCAACACCACCTTCAGAATCCAAGATAAAAATCATGGCTTTGGATCCGGGACATTTTCATGCCGGCCTGATTCATAAGACCATGTATCCGGAAATCGATTCTACCATTTATGTATTCGCACCTGAGGGTCCCGAATTGAAAGATTACCTCAATCGTATTGCAGGTTACAATGAGCGGAATGAAAATCCGACTGCATGGAATATCAATCTTGAAATAGGGCCAGATTACCTGGATAAGATGATCAGATCAAAGCCTGGGAATGTGATGGTGGTAGCAGGAAAGAATGATTTGAAGATTGACTATATCACTGCAGCTATAGAAAACGGGATTAATGTCTATGCTGATAAACCTTTGGTGATCAATTCGCAAGGTTTTAAGAAACTTATAAATGCTTTTGAATCAGCTGAAGAAAAAAATCTGATGCTCTACGACATCATGACTGAGCGATACGAGATTAGTACGATTTTGCAGCGGGAGTTATCTCTGATCCCAGAAGTATTTGGCACGCTGGAAGATGGCACTCTGGAAAACCCTGCAATTACCAAAGAATCAGTGCACCATTTTTTTAAATATGTTTCCGGGCAAGCTTTGATCCGTCCAGATTGGTTTTTTGATGTGGAACAAGAGGGGGACGGAATCGTCGATGTGACCACTCATTTGGTTGATTTGATTCAATGGGAAGTTTTTCCAGGAGAAATTCTTGATACCACTCAAGTTCAAATGCTTTCAGCTAAAAGATGGACAACAGAATTGGATTTGAATCAATTCAAAGAAGTAACGGGTAAAAGCGAGTTTCCGGATTTTCTTCAAAAAGATTTAAAAAATGACAAGTTGCAGGTGTTTTCAAATGGAGAAATGAATTACACCTTGAAAGGTAAACATGCGAAAATAAGTGTTATCTGGAACTATCAGGCTCCTGAAGGAACAGGAGATACTCATTACAGCATGATGCGAGGTACAAAAGCCGATTTGATTATTCGTCAAGGGAAGGAGGAAAATTACAAACCGAGTCTTTATGTCAGACTTCATGAAGCCCAATTTGAAAGCTTGGAAAAAGCTATTCAGCAAACACTTCAAAGTAAATTCCCTGGACTTACAATTACTAAACAAAGTAGTGGGGAATATTTGATAAATATTCCTGAAAGCTATCATGTTGGTCATGAGGCTCATTTTGCTCAAGTAACTGAGCGATTCTTGGAATACATGAATGCAGGTAAAATGCCCGATTGGGAAGTGCCGAATATGATCGTTAAATATTTTACGACCACACAAGCGCTGGAGAAAGCTATGGAGAAATAATCGGCTTTATTGAACTTACCCTACTTAAATCGGTTGAATAGGGAAATACTTTTTATGAACCAACAAGCCACAGTAACTCCAAAAAAACTCACAATCGCAATAGCTGGTGCGGGAGGGTATATCGGTCGCTGGTTTATTCATCGATTTAAGGATAAGTATAACATTGTTGCACTTAGCAGAAAGAAGTTAAAGTCCAATCCCAACCCTCAAGTAGAGTGGAGGCAGGTAGAGTTATACTCAATCTCAAGCACGATTGAAGCATTAAGAGGAGTCGACGTGGCGATTTATTTGGTGCATTCAATGAATGCTTCTACCCGTTTAAATCAAGGGAGTTTTGAGGATACTGATTTGCTTTTGGCAGATAACTTTAGCCGGGCAGCTGCTATCAACGGTGTCAAACAAATTATTTACTTAGGCGGACTTTTGCCTAAGGAACCCGAAGAAAAACTCTCAAGACATTTGAAGAGTAGATTGGAAGTGGAAATGACCTTAGGTTCCAGAAGTGCAAAACTAACGGCACTTAGAGCATCAATTATTGTAGGACCGGGAGGATCCTCCTTTGATATGATCAAAAATCTGGTAAGGAGACTTCCAGTGTTAATGTGTCCCAAATGGACTGAATCCCTTACTCAGCCTATTTCTCTCAAGGACACTTTGGATATAATGGATACCTGTATCGGGAATCCCTCTGTTTATAATAAACCCATTGAAATCGGAAGTCCAGAGGTGATGTCTTATCGAAAAATGCTGGAGCGAACCGCCGAAGTGATGGGGAAAAAGCGATTGGTTTTTTCTGTGCCGGTTTTTTCATTGGGACTATCAAAATTTTGGGTGGGTTTATTTGGAGACAGTCCGCCACAGCTGGTTTCGCCTTTGGTCGAAAGTTTAAAACATACACTGACTGTATCACCCGAATTGGCTTTTAAAGAAAAAGAAATTAGCTATCTGAGTTATGAAGAATCGGTTGATGAAGCTCTGAATTCCAAGGAGAGTCCCCAAATGCCTACATTCTATGAGAAAAAGGGTGTAAAAAATACGGTCAGAAGTATTCAACGAATGCGGAATCAAAATGGGAATTCAGCTATTTGGGTTGCCAATAGATACAACCTTTGGTTGCCCAGTTTTTTCAAATTCCTAATCAATGGTAAAAGGAATGAAAACGGAGATATCGGGTTCCACCTTTTGAACGGAAAAAAACCAATGCTCCAGCTTACCATGATACCTGATCGAAGTGATGAGGATCGTCAGCTATTTTATATCACAGGAGGCTGGTTGGTTCGACGGTTTGACTACGGTTGGCTAGAGTTCAGAGGAGTATTGAACAATCGATACATGATTTCTGCCATTCATGAATTTGTTCCGAGATTACCTTGGTTTATTTATGTCAATACGCAAGCTAGGTTGCATCTTTGGGTAATGAATCGGTTCAATTCTTATTTAAAAAAGAAATGATTGATACATACTTATGTTTTGAAGCTTTACCTAAATAAACTTTACCAAAATGAAACATTTAACATTTAAAAACGGAGATCAGATTCCAATCCTCGGATTGGGAACTTGGAAAAGTAACCCTGGAGAAGTTAGAAAAGCGATATTTTGGGCTATTGAGGCTGGATATAGACATATTGATTGTGCAGCAATCTATCAAAATGAAAAAGAAGTTGGTCAAGGGATCGCGGATGCAATTGAAGCAGGTCTTGTGAAGCGAAAAGATCTTTTTGTGACTTCCAAACTTTGGAACAGTGCCCACCGTCATGAAGATGTTTTGCCCGCAATTCAAAAAACGCTTTCAGATTTGAGATTGGATTACCTTGATCTTTATTTAATTCATTGGCCTTTGGCATTTAAATCAGGAGTTTCCTTTGCCCAAAAAATAGAGGAATTCTACACCTACCATGATGTGCCTCTAAGCCAAACTTGGGAAGCAATGCAGGATCTTAAAGTTAAAGGTTTAGCAAAGCATATCGGAGTCTCTAATTTCAATCAAAGTAAGTTGAAAGAAATTATGGGAATAGGAGGGCAGCATCCGGAAATGAACCAAGTGGAAATGCATCCATTTTTACCACAAGAAGGATTGGTTAATTTTTGTTTGGAGCATGGGATATTGATGACGGCTTATTCTCCATTGGGATCACCGGACTCTCGAAACGAAAAGCATGTCGAAGACCCAAAACTTTTGACTAACCCCATCGTGAAGGAAGTCGCTTCCAAGCACGGAATATCTGAAGGTCAAGTCCTCATCGCCTGGTCTATTGCCAGAGATATAGCTGTAATTCCAAAGTCGACCAATGAAGGAAGAATTAAGGAAAATTTTGAAGCGTCAAAAATTCAGCTTGATGATCATGATATGATGGAACTTCGGGATATAGGCGTGAGCCATCGATTTGTAGACGGTACATTTTTTACCGGCACGAACAGTCCCTACAAATTATCTGATCTTTGGGATAGTTAAAAAAATTGCTGTCGGAATGCTCCGACAGCAATTTTTTTATTCCTCGACTTCTAAAGCTTCCAAGATATCAGCCAATTCGTTGAAATCCTTTAGGCCAGGTTTTATTTCATCTCCTCCAGTTAAAGCTATTCCTTTTAGATTCAATTCTTTTACTAGCTTATTGACATTTTTTGCAGAAATGTCAGTTCCTAAAATGACTTTGCAGTAAGTGCTTAATTTTTTCACAGCTTCTAGATCATCTTGGCTCAAATGAAGATCTTTTGAAGTGACATGAAAAATAATTCCTGATTCAGAAAGCTTCTCCGCAACATCCTCTTCCATTCGATAGACTTCTTCCAAATTCATTTTGTAGATTAATCTAAATCCTTTTCCTTCGAAGGAAATCAAAGGGTCTAATCTATCACGTTCTATCCATTTGATTTCCGGATATTCTTTGAGTGTTTCAAGAATCTGAGATTCAGTATAGGTTTCAAATTCTCCAACAAATTCAACTCCTGAAATCCAGCCTGTTATTTCCTTGAATTGGGTAGGACTTACATATCGATCGGCATCTTTCTCTAAGGAAAAACCTAATAAGTCTACATACATCCCTGCACAATATCTTGCATCACTGAGATTGGTAATTCCGCTGATTTTTACAAAAGTACTTAAAGCCATGGGTTCTTAATTTTTAGAGATACGAAGGTAGCCAAGATGATTTAATAGAAAAAAGTGAAAGCACTATATCAATTATCAGTCAAAAGATTTATTAATCAAAAACTAGTATTTTTGGGCATATTATAGATTTATGAGAAAGCATTTGGGCTTTATTTCATTGGTTGCTCTTATCTTTTTTTCTTCTTGTGAACGAGAAGTAGAAGAATCCATTATTGAGATTGGATTTGATTTTCAACCCTTGGGAGTTGGTAATTTTTGGATCTATGAAGTAGATCAGACAACTTATTTTGGGGAGAATGATTCTGAGCAGGAACTTTTCTTTTACCGCGATCATATCAGAACTTTTTACCTGAATGAGGCAAAGGAGCAGGTTTTTATAGTGGAGCGTTTAAAATCCAGTGATAAACAAACTTGGGTGTTAGAAAAAGAGTATACCCTTATTCTAAGGGATTTTACGCTAATCAAGACTGTGGATAATCAACCGCTGGTATCCTTTGTTTTTCCACCCAAAATTGGGAGAGTTTGGAATGGTAATATTTACAGAAATGATATTAGAGATGACTTTGAGATAGATTCAGTGCAAAATGGACCCGCTAATGGGATAGATTTTGAAATTGGATATAGGGTTCTGCAGGAAAAAAGTGATGATAAAATCACATTCAGAGATATACGCTATGAGTACTATGGAAAAGGAATTGGCATGACAGAATATTTCGCTGAAGTTTTAACATATTGCTCCAGAAATGATTGTCTTGGAGATGAAATAATTGATTCTGGATCTAAAATCCAGATGAATCTGATTGAATATGGCAATGATTAAGCGAGCATTATTTTTACTGTTTTTTTGTAGTCTTGGGCTTAATTTATTTGCTCAGGATAGGTATGCTGTATTTTACAAATTTAAACCGCAGACAAGTCTTTCCTTGGAAAGACCCGATGAGTTTTTGTCTCAAAAAGCATTAACGAGAAGAGCTAAAGAGGGAGTGCAGGCAGATAGTTTGGATTTACCTGTAGCTAAAAAATACGAGGATCAGATATCGGAGCTCTCAAATTACATATTATACTCCAGCAAATGGTTTAATGCGACTATTGCAGTCACTGATGAGACTGGAGCGATCGAGATGGCAAGTTTGCCATTTGTGGAAAAAGTAGAGCTAGTGGGAAGAGGTTTCATTCCAAGTCCAAATGCTCGGATTGAAAAAAAACCTTCTATCTCGGTCCGTAATAAGTTTTATCCACCAAGTGGAGAGAATAAGCGTAGTCTTGCTTCACAGGAAAATCCCTATGATTTTCAGAATGAACTTTTGGGAATCAATCAAATGCTGGAAGAAGGCTACAGCGGCGAAGGAATAACAATAGCTGTTTTTGATGCTGGTTTTCCTGGTGCCAATACTTCCTCAGCATTGACACATTTGGAGACCAATAATCAGATTCTTGCTAAGAGAGATTTCGTAAGACCTTGGAATACTAACGTATATCAGGACAACCAACACGGGACTAATGTACTTTCTCTTATTGCCTCCAAGGATCCGAACGTACTTATAGCAGGTGCTCCGGATGCAGATTATATTCTGGTCATGACCGAAGAAGTAGCAACAGAATATCGTGTGGAGGAATATAATTGGGTAAGAGGTGCCGAGTTTGCTGACAGTCTTGGAGTAGATATAATTTCCAGTTCTGTAGGTTATTGGGATTTTGACGATGCTTCTATGAATTATACTGTAGCAGATTTGGATGGTGAAACTACTGTGATAACCAAGGGTGCTACAATCGCTGCTTCAAAAGGAATATTGGTAATAAACAGTTCTGGGAATTATGGATCCGGAGAATCTTCATTAGTAGCTCCTGCGGATGCTCGAGGAATATTAGCTATTGGAGCCGTAAATAAGGATCTTTCTGTTTCAGCTTTCAGCTCTCGAGGACCTACGGGGGATGGGAGAATCAAGCCTGATTTGGTAACCTTTGGAAATGGGGTGGCATTAGTCCGTTTCAACGGAAGTGTAGGCTTTGCAAACGGAACTTCGTTTTCAGCCCCTCAAATTACAGCATTAGCAGCCGGACTTTGGCAGGCTGAACCTGAGTGGACTAAAGACGAATTGATTGAGAGATTATTGGAGAGTGGAACCCAAGCTGATAATCCAGATAATTTAATCGGTTTTGGGATTCCAAATTTTCGGGATGCACTATATGGAGAAATCCTTTCAGTCGAAGAAAATCGAGAAGAAATTCTCTGGAAAGTCTATCCAAATCCATTGGTAAGTAATCAGCTTCAGATTTTCTTTGGTACAAGTACATCCAGTGAATTCACTCTGCTTGATATGAATGGTCGTCCATTGATAAAGTCTAATTTAAACCGATACAGTGTAAAGGATCCTTATCAAATTACACTTGAAGGTATTAAGCAAGGAATTTATTTGATTCAAATGCAGGATGGTCAGCAAATCAAACATGCCAAGCTTTTTCGTCAGTAATTTAATTACCTAATTTTATTTAATCCATAATTCACCATGTATCCATCGATTGCTCCTTCTATTTTAGCTGCCGATTTTGCCAATTTACAGTCTGAAGTAAAAATGCTAAATGACTCCAAAGCAGACTTTATTCATGTGGATATCATGGACGGAGTATTTGTGCCAAATATTTCTTTTGGAATTCCAGTCACTGAGGCAATTTACAAACATGCACAAAAGCTATTGGACGTTCACTTGATGATTGTGGACCCGGATAAGTATTTGGAGGCATTTCGAAATGCAGGAGCAGAAGTGATCTCAGTTCATTATGAGGCTTGTCCACATCTACATCGTACCCTTCAAGCTATCCATCAACTTGGTGCAAAGGCTGGTGTAGCAATCAATCCCCACACGCCTATTGAATTGCTCAGCGAAGTAATTTCAAATATCGACGTGGTTTGTGTGATGTCGGTAAACCCTGGATTTGGGGGACAAAAATTTATAGAAAATACATATTCTAAAATCGATCGTCTTAAGGAATTGATACTTTCAAAAAATTCGAAAGCACAAATCGAAATCGATGGTGGAGTGAATGCTCAAAACGCCCCAAAATTGATCGAACGAGGAGCAGATATTTTAGTAGCTGGCAGCTTTGTTTTTAATTCAGATGATCCTATTAAAACAATTGCAGATCTGAAGGCAATCAGGATAAAAGACTAATATCTGTTGCCATTTATCATAAATTAACTTAATAACCCCGAAGAATCCTTGATTTTTCGGGGTTTGATTTTTTTATTGCAAATTGATAATCAACTATTAACAGAAGAATATGAAAAAATTGATGCTTTTGGGAATGTTTTTTTCCATGATGGGATTGGCAGCTTATGCGCAAGATGAAGCGGTAACGGATGAAGAACTTGCAAAGTTTGCGAACGTGGAAGTCATGACATCTAATTATGTGGATGCAAAAACAGAGGAATTAAGAAATATGATCCTTAATAATGAAAATATTGATGGAGGCGCTCGATATAATGAGATCAAAGCTGCTTGGGGAGATGAAGCAAAAATGACCGAAGCAAATATTACTGACGCTGAAAAAGCTGCATATCAAGCAGTACAGGATTTTCAGAATTCCCTTCAGGAAAGTGTCAAAGAATATAAAACTGAGCTAATCATGGATGATACGATTCTTGGCGCTGGTACTTATAATAAAGTAAATGGTGCAATCAAGGAAGATCCTGCACTTAAAGCAAAGCTTGATGCAATGATTGAGGCTCAAAAAGCCAAAGAATCTGCTGAGAAAGCTGAAGACGGAAAGTAATCTCAAATTGAATTTTATATGAAAGCCTCCTATTCGGGAGGCTTTTTTTATATTTACACACCAAAACATTTTACTGCTTCGTTAGAAAAATATGTATATCCGCAATCTTGCCAGTATGATTAAATCGAAGCAATGATGAGTCTGTCAAAGAGTTTTTGACCGAAGTATCTTCTGTTGAGCTTGTAACAAAACTCGTCTAGGTAA